>JAEXLD010000016.1 GCA_023445445.1 Bacillota bacterium | reverse complement strand
TTTTTTCGTAAGATTTTTTTTGTTAGCATAAAAAATATTTTACCATAAATCCTAAACTCTTTGAGTTTGGGATTTATTTTTTATGCAAAAAAAGGCTGTGCACTAATTTTTAGTGCGACAGCCCCTTATTATTTTATCCATATAAGTTTCTTTTTATAGTATATAGTTCATTAATAAATCATTATTGCATTATATATAATTTATCCATAACTAACCTATATATAATTATCATCTAATTAAAGTAGATATTATTTTTTAAAAGCAACAAAACCACATTCTGTTGGATGATCTAAAATCAATGTATTTTTATCTTTTCTGTACTTAAAGAGTTTAAGGGCAATAGTTGTATCTCCTCCAGCCCCTAAAATGTTAAAGATAGAAAACAATAACATAAATGGACTTTCTAATATTATTGATAGTATTCCAGGGATTATTCCAAGAACTAAAAATGGCATTAATAAGGCAATTAAATATTTCTTAACAATTAACGGTTCTTTACAATGACAATATGGAGTAAGTTTACTCCATAAAATTCCAAATTTTATACTTTTCCATCCTTCTTTGCAGAAAAACTGCCAAGTAAATCCATGTAAAAACTCATGAACTGGAATTGATAATAATAAAAATACCCATACTACTATAAGGCCATAAGGTGATGTTATCTCAACATAAAAGCCCTTCCATATGAACCCATATATAAATATAAACAATACTGCAAAAGGACCTGCTGTTAAAAAAGCCAATAAATTAGCTTTTAAAATTGATATAAATGAATTTTCTTCTCTATAGCCCTCATTTATAAGTTCTTCTCTAATTCTAATATAATTATCTAAAATAGGATTCTCTCTACTTTTTACTTTTCCCATAATACTCCCCTCCCAAATACATTTTACATCATTTTACCATATATAGGTATTATTATATTGTATAAAATTCCTAAGAATATTTAGTGAAGAAAGAAAAACCTTTTTTACAAGTTAAGGTGTTTAAAAGAGTCATTAATTATGCATAAAAAAAGAAGCTATCGAAACAAATCAAAATTAAAAATGTAGAAAATAAAATTTATAATTATTTTTGAAACTCCGAAAGGAGTTTATTCATTAATTCTTCATTCTTCATTTTTAATTTTACATTGTGCGATAGCACCCTTTTGGGTTATATTTTAATTTTACAATAGCCTTATTTATTTCTCCAATGAATGTATATTGATATTATAGCACAAATTCCCATAAGATATGGATAAAATAAAAATTTCATTATTGGAATTGGTGAAATTGTAGCTAGAGCTGCTGCTGAAATCAATTGTGCTCCATAGGGAATAATACCTTGGAATGCACAAGAAAACATGTCCAAAATTCCTGCAACTCTTTTTGGTTCTAAATCATATTTATTGGAGATATCTTTAGCAATAGGTCCAACAGTTACTATTGCAACGGTGTTGTTAGCTGTACAAATATCAACTAAACTTACTAAAGTTGCAATTCCATATTCTGCTCCTCTTTTGCTTTTAAAATTCTTAAGTCCTTTATTTAATATGAAGTCTATTCCTCCATTATTTTTAATTATTTCTATAGTTCCTGCTATAAGTAATGATATTATTATTAGTTCACTCATACTGCTTATTCCTGCTGAGATAGAGTTGAAAAATCCTAAAATATCAAAGCTTCCATAGATGAAACCTATTATACCTGAAGATAATATTCCAAGTAATAATACTATTATAACATCTACTCCTAATAAGGCTGTAATTATTACCATTATATAAGGAATTATTTTTATTAAGCTATAACTTAAAGACTCTAGTATAATTGTATCTGAATTTCTTGTTAAAATCATAAATATTAATGCAGTAATTATTGCTGCTGGCAAAACTATAATAAAGTTCATTCTAAACTTATCTTTCATTTCGCAGCCCTGTGTTCTAGTTGCAGCTATTGTAGTGTCTGATATTATTGAAAGATTATCTCCAAACATAGCTCCACTTACAATTGCTCCTACTGCTAAGGCAGTTTCTATACCTGTCTTTGAGGCAATTCCAACTGCTATTGGAACTAAAGCTACTATTGTTCCCATTGAAGTTCCTATAGATACAGCTATAAAGCAACTTATAATAAACATTCCTGGTATTAATAAACTACTAGGAAGTAAAGAAAGCCCTAAATTTACTGTTGAATCTACAGCTCCCATATTTTTAGCTACTTCTGCAAAGGCTCCTGCTAATATAAATATTATTACCATTAAAATTATATTAGAATTTCCTGCACCCTTGCAAAAAATCTCTACCTTACTTTGAAAACTCTCTTTTCTATTCATTAGTAAAGAGGTTAAGGCTGCTGCTAAAAATGGTACTATGGTTGAAATTGCATAAAAATCTTTTGCTAATATGGAAGTTCCTAAATAAACTATTAAAAATACTGCTAAGGGAATTAAAGCTAAACCATTACCCTTGTTATTCAATATTTATTCCTCCTTTGTATATATTTAAGCAAAAAAATAAGAGAGATTAATAAATTAATCCCTCATTACTGGTGCGTTATCAGGGGATCGAACCCGGGACACCCTGATTAAGAGTCAGGTGCTCTACCAACTGAGCTAATAACGCATATATGGAGCGGGTGATGAGAATCGAACTCACGTAACTTGCTTGGAAGGCAAGGGCTCTACCATTGAGCTACACCCGCATATCTTATTGACAATAACAATTATATATTCCAATAATATTACTGTCAATAAAAAATTTATCCCATTATATAATTTCAGTTAAAGATTTCAGTAAAGTATCTCTAAATTTCTCACCATTTCTCTTATTTACATCTGCACTTTTACAAATATTCTTCCACTCTACCAAATTTAGTCCAGTTCTTTCAATAAAATCTTCTTCAGTTGTAGTTATATAACTTGAGTTAATAACGAATTCTCCTAAGTCTTCTGGCCTATCAAATATTTTTAAGTATAAAAATTCTTTGTTATCGCCATACCAAGTTCTATTAAAGTCTCTACAAAATCTTTTTAAGGATTTAATTATTTTATCGCTTGGTAAACTCCAATAGCTTTTAATCATATCTAGGTGTCTTCGCATATTATTCGCTTCTTCTTTTGATATTTTATTATTTTTTTCACCGTCAGTAATTATTCTTTCTACTGAAACATTTGGTATATTTATTATTAATCTTTCTTTTCCATAAATCCATTTATAAAAAGCTTCTTGTAAAAATGAGTATTGAATATATCCTAATAACACCCTCTCATTAGGAAAGTATGACCAAATATTACTAAGACCATTATTTTTCGAAAATATTAAACTATGAATATATATACTCTTATTATCTGGAAGTCTATCCATGAACATATGGCCTCTTATAGTTTTATTTTCATTAATTAATTCTTCCCAATAATCAAAAGAATCATAATTATGCCTCACAGTATCACCTTTCTTTCAATTTCGAAATAAAATATACTATAGATATATTATATAGTATATTTTAACTCATTTTCAAGTAATTTTTCAGTTTATAAAAAAGTAACATTAAACACTTTGAACTAAAAAAATTCATCTTATTCATAATATGTTAATTTTTATAAGATTCTTAATAATCTAGATTATTATTCAAAATAATTATATAATATATGTAAAGAGATATAAAGTTATATAAAGGAGGCATGACTTTGTACCACTGTGAAATTTGTGGGGCTAAAGCAGATATACATCACATAGTTCATAAGCACGAAGGTGGTTATGATATTAATGTAAATTATAAGTATCTTTGCAACTACCATCATAGAGGTAAAAATGGACCCCATAACTGCATAGAAACGGACATTAAATATAAGCTTGAAATGCAAAAAAAGCTTTTTAAGCTTTTACCAAAGGATTACTATACAGCCAAGGAGCTTTATAGCCTTTTAGAAATAACAAATTCTTCATTAAAAAAACTAGTGAAAAATTTAAAGATTTATAAAGAAGGTTATTCTAAAGAGGATATAATTACAAACTTAATGGGTGGTAAACTATACTCCTATAATATACTTCAAGAAATAGAATTAGAACGTCTTTACCATAATATTAATATTAGCTAAAATATTATTTTATATTCAATTTATTAAAAGAAATATCATATTTTTCTAAAATAATATTTCTTTATGTTGACATTAATACATTAAATAATTATAATAGGTAATAAATATTTAATGCGTTGAAGAGAAGAGTAAACTACTTTTCATTTCCAGAGAGAGATAAGTTTGGTGAAATTATCTTATTTGAATTTAGTTGAAGACCACCTCTGAGCGGCTCTAATAAAGCCCGTTTTATATCACGTTACGATATCTTAAGAGGCCTAGTTATATAATTTAGGCAATTAAGGGTGGAACCGCGGGAAATATAGAATTTGTTACTCTCGTCCCTTCTATTATTGAAGGGATGGGAGTTTTTTTATTTTTAAAATACGAAGGGAGAATATAAGAAATGATTAAAATAACTTTAAAAGATGGATCTGTAAAAGAATTTGAAGCTGGTATTTCAGTACTTGATATAGCTAAAGCCATAAGTGAAGGTTTAGCTAGAAATGCTTGCTGCGGAATAGTTAATGGGAAGGTTGTAGATTTACGTCATACTGTAAATGAGGACTCAGATCTTGCAATCTGCACATTTGATTCTCAAGAAGGTAAAGATGCTGTAAGACACAGTATATCTCACGTATTAGCTTACGCTGTTAAGAGATTATATCCAGAAGCAAAATTAGCTATTGGACCAGCAATTAATGATGGTTTCTACTATGACTTCGATGTAGAAAATTCTTTTTCTGCTGAAGATTTAGTTAAAATCGAAGATGAAATGAGAAAAATAATAAAGGAAAATCCTTCAATCGAAAGATTTGTATTACCAAGAGCAGAAGCTATAAAGCTAATGGAAGAGGCTAATGAACCATATAAGGTTGAATTAATAAATGATTTAGGAGAAGACGAAGTTATTTCCTTCTACAAAATGGGAGACTTTGTTGACCTATGTGCAGGCCCTCACTTAATGTCATTAAAATCTGTTAAGGCTGTTAAACTTCTTAGAAGTGCTGGTGCTTATTGGAAGGGTGACGAAAAGAATAAGATGCTTTCAAGAATATATGGAACTGCATTCTTAAAGAAATCTGACTTAGATGCTCATTTAGAAGCTTTAGAAGAAGCTAAGAAGAGAGATCACAATAAATTAGGAAGAGAACTTAAACTATTCACTACTGATGAAAAAGTAGGTCAAGGTTTACCTCTATTAATGCCTAAGGGTGCTAAAATAGTTCAGCTTCTACAAAGATGGGTTGAAGATGAAGAAGAAAAGAGAGGCTACGTATTTACAAAGACTCCATATATGGCTAAGAGTGATTTATATAAGGTTTCTGGACACTGGGATCACTACAAAGATGGTATGTTTGTTTTAGGAGATGAAGAAAAGGATGCTGAAGTTATGGCTTTAAGACCAATGACTTGCCCATTCCAATATACTATCTATAATGCTGAACAACATTCTTATAGAGAATTACCAATAAGATATTCTGAAACTTCTACTTTATTTAGAAATGAGTCTTCAGGAGAAATGCATGGTTTAATAAGAGTTAGACAATTTACTTTAGCTGATGGACATATAGTTTGTAGACCAGACCAAGTTGAAGAAGAATTCAAGGGTTCTCTTGAGTTAATAAAACACATCATGAGTACTTTAGGTATTGATGGAGATATTTCATATAGATTCTCTAAATGGGATCCAAACAATACTGAAAAATATATAAACAATCCAGAAGCTTGGGAAGAAACTCAAATATTAATGAAGGGTATCTTAGATCACCTTGAAATTGATTATGTTGAAGCTGAAGGAGAAGCTGCATTCTATGGACCAAAGCTTGATATCCAATTCAAGAATGTTCACGGAAAAGAAGATACAATAATAACTATCCAAATTGACTTTGCTCTTGCAGAAAGATTTGATATGACTTATATAGATAAAGATGGAAATAAGAAACGTCCATATATAGTTCACAGATCTTCAATTGGATGTTATGAAAGAACTTTAGCTATGCTTATTGAAAAATATGCTGGTGCATTCCCAACTTGGTTATCACCAACTCAAGCAATAGTATTACCTATTTCTGACAAATATAATGACTATGCTGAGTCAATAGTTAAAGACTTCAAAAATGCAGGAATCAGAATAAATGGAGATTACAGAGCTGAAAAGATAGGTTATAAGATAAGAGAAGCTAGACTTGAAAGAATTCCTTATATCCTAGTTGTTGGTGAAAAGGAAGCTGAAAGCAATGCAGCTTCAGTAAGAAGCAGAAAGAATGGCGAAGAAGGTGCAATTCCTGTTTCTGAATTAAAGAATAGATTAATATTAGAAATCGCTAATAAAGAAAGATAATAAAAAAGGTGCTATGCACCTTTTTAATGTAAAATGAAAAATTTAAAATGTAGAATTAATGATGAAATTCAGCTTAGGCTGAGTTTCTTTTTTATTAATTAATCTTAGGGTGCCAATAATTTTATAATTATTTTTTCCTATCACTAACTAATGTTGAGGCGTTAATTAATGTATGCTACTGCTCTAATCTCAATTAATTGGTCCGGAAAAGCCATACTAGAAACACCTACAAGAGTACCAGCTGGCTTATGATTTCCTACATACTCCTTGAAAATTTTGATGCATTTTTCAAAATCTCTTTGTGGGTCTGTTAGAAAAATTTCTATATCAGCAATATTTGATTTTGTAACCCCAAAGTTTTCTAACACACTATCAAGGTTCTTTAATGTTTGTCTTGTCTGTGCCTCAATGTCACCTTCTCCAACAAATTTACCATTTTTATCATGAGAAAATTGACCTGAAATATATATAGTACCATTAACGCAGTATCCTTGCGAAATTCCATGTTCATCTTCCCAAGGAAGACCGTGATTATAAGTTTTAATATTATCCATTATTACCACTCCTTTACTTTAATGTAACCTTAGTATATACTAAGCTAAAATAAATAAACAGTACGCACTTTATTGATAGGTACTATTAGAAAGGATAGTGTTAATATGGGTATGTCTGATTTTAATGGTAAAGTTGAAAATATTAAAGATACTCCTTTTGGTTATACTATGTCTGTTATTGGTGGTAAGTGGAAAATGGTTATTATTTACCTTTTAGCAGAAAATCAACCAGTTCGATTTAATGAATTAAAAAGACAAATCGGAAGCATTACTTATAAAATATTAAGTTCTCAATTAAAGGAATTAGAAGCAGATGGATTGGTTACACGTAAAGAGTATCCTCAAATTCCGCCTAAAGTAGAATATAGCCTTACAAAAAGAGCAGAAACTTTACTACCCATTTTAGAGGAATTATGCAACTGGGGATTGAAAAATAGAATTAATTAAAATCCTTTTCTAACGAATTATTGATATAAGTAAATATAATGCTAATAAAACTTCTACAATGGAAAAGACTACAGATAGTGTATAGAATAATGGTTCGTTTAAGGTTGTAACTATGAAAACAGATACTAGAATAATAGAATGGATATTTGAAACCATAACAGCTTTTTTGCTTATTAATATTCTTTCTTTTAGTAAAAAAGTTATTATAAAAAGTAAAAGTTGTATAGGTGTTATAATTATAAGAATTAAAAAAGCTCCCATGGTTAAAGGCTCATACCAAGGCATAATTTCCATAGTGGAAGTAAATGCAAGAAAACTTATTCCAATAATAAAATATTGAATAATATAATAAATAATTGAATTATTTTTTTGCAAAAAACCTTCACCTCCAATTTAGTATTATTTAAAAATTAAAATTTATTTTAAATACACATATTATTTTCTAACCTAATTTTACCATTAAACTGTAAAAAAAGGAAAGTCATAAAATATAACTTCCCTTTTAAACATATATTATTTATTCTCTTCTATTAGTTTCTTAAGCTTATTTTGAAGTAACCAAACCTTCTTTTGCTTTCTATTATAAGCAACCATTCTATCCTTATTATTAGTGCTAGATTCTAAAAGTTTAGTTGTCTTCTCTTCAAACATTTTCACAGCTTCATTAATAATTTGAAGTTCTTCTTTATTAAACATAAAAACACTCCTTTTTAAAAGGTAAAATAAATTACCAAGTGAAATTTATCATTTTATATTATAGTTTATAAAGGTATGTTTTTCAAATTTAAATATTATAAAATCCCTTCTTTTATTAAATTACATTTAGAGCCTGTTCAAAATCTGCAATTATATCCTTAATATCTTCTATACCTATAGATACTCTTATTAAGTCTGGAGTAACACCACTTGCAATTTGTTCTTCCTCTGATAATTGGCTATGAGTTGTTGTCGCTGGATGTAATAAGGAACTTCTTACATCTCCTAAGGTTACTACTAAAGCAATTAGATTAAGTGCCTTGGTAAATTTCTTGGCTGCTTCAATATCTCCATCTATTCCAAAGGTTAGTATTCCACTTCCACCACCCTTAAGATATTTTTTCGCTCTATTATATTCTGGACTTGATTCCAAGTATGGATAATTAACCCACTTAATTTTAGGATGTTTTTCTAACCACTTAGCTAACTCTAAAGCATTTTGTGAATGTCTTTCCATTCTTAAATGTAGAGTTTCAAGTCCTAAGTTAGTTAAATATGCATTAAAGGGGCTTTGGCAAGCTCCTAAATCTCTTCCTAAGGTAACTCTTAATTTAGTTATATATGCTGCATTGCCAAAGGCTTCTACATACTTTAGTCCATGGTAACTTGTATCTGGTTCTGTAAAATCTTTAAATTTTCCATTACTCCAATCAAAATTCCCTCCATCTACCACTATTCCCCCAATACTTTGAGCATGTCCATCAGCATATTTTGTAGTGGAATGTATAACTACATTTACTCCATGTTCAAAGGGATTGCATAAATAAGGTGTTCCCACAGTATTATCTACTATAAATGGAACCTTTAACTCCTTAGCTACTTCTGCAAATTTATCAAAATCTAAAATATTTAATCCTGGATTTCCTATGGTTTCTCCATAAACAACCTTAGTATTTTCTTTTGCCGCAGCTAATATTTCTTCTTTACTTGATTCTGGGTCTACAAAAGTTACTTCTATGCCCATCTTCTTTAAATTAACAGTAAATAAATTAACAGTACCTCCATATAGAGTAGCTGCAGATATTATATGATCACCAACTTTGCAAACATTTAATATTGCATATAATAAAGCTGCCTGACCAGATGAAGTTGCCACAGCCCCCACTCCACCTTGTAATTTAGTGAACTTTTCTTCTAAAGCAGCTACAGTAGGATTTGATATCCTGCTATATAAATGCCCCACTGCTTCTAAATTAAAAAGATCTGCTAAATGATCTGGATCATCATACTTATATGTTACGCTTTGAAATATTGGTAACACTCTAGGTTCTCCAGCCTTTGGTGTATAGCCTCCTTGAATGCATATTGTTCCCTTTTCCCAACTTTTTGTCATATTAATGCCCCCTCTTTGCTTATTACTAAAAAAAAGGTTACTTCAAATAAGAAGCAACCTCTAAATTCAATATTACAATATACATTATAATAAATCACCTTATTTGCCAAGACAAAGCTTGCAGGATTTAGCACCACACTATTTATAAGATAAATATCTTATTTAGTAGGTTGCTAGGTTTCACAGGGCCAGTCCCTCCACCATTCTTAATAAAGTCTCTTTTATTTAATTATATTCTATTATACACTAATGTTTTTCAATTTCAACTATTATTTATAAATTTTACTAAATCTTGTATTTGTTATTATATAATCAAATTTAATATCATGGGTTTCTGCATCAATAAAGTCTACAATTTGTAAGTCATAAGCTAATACTACTTTATTTTTTATTTCCTTTATATCTTCTAAATATCTATCGTAATAGCCTCCACCATAACCTATTCTATTTCCCTGTAAATCAAAAACTACTCCTGGAACTATAATTATATCTATTTTTTCTTTATTTATATAATCACTATCATCAATAGGCTCTAATATTCCCATGGAATTTTCCTTTAGCTCATTAATGGATTTTAACCTTACTGCCTTCATAGATTTATCTTCCTTGTATATCTTAGGTATATATACCTTCTTTCCATCTTTCAAAGCTTTATTTATTATACTTTTAGTTTCAATTTCCTCACCAAAACTTATGTAAATAAATATATTCTCAGCCTTTATATATAAATCTGAATTTATTAGTCTATTATAAATTTCATAATCCATATTACCTTTAACTTCTTTTTCTAAAGAGTCTCTTATAAGTAAAATCTCATTTCTTAGAAGCTTTTTTTCTTGGCTTTTCATAACATCTCCTTATACTACACTTATATTAATTATGTCTCTTAATATAGAAGCCGCTGCATTTATTGTTCCTGATGCCCCTCCAATAATGCTAATATCTCCTAAGGTATCGGTCTTATAGCATACCCCTTTATTTTTGTTGTCCACAAAATATAATGGATGCTGACTATTTAATACTTCTGGCTTAACATAAGCCTTAATTTCATTATTTTCTTTATAAACTTTTCCTATTAATTTTATCTTGTTTCCTTTATGCTTTTCTTCTAATACTTTAGCTATCTTTAAATTATTTATTCCCTCTATTTCTATATCCTTTAAGGTTAAATTAGAATTCATTAAAACCGTTGCTAAAATTAATATTTTACTAGCAGTATCAAAGCCTTCTACATCCAGTTTATAATTTGCTTCAGCTATTCCTAGGAGAATAGCCTCCTTAAGGGAGGTCTCATAATCTATTTCTTCCTCATACATTTTAGATAAAATAAAATTGCTGGTGCCATTTAGTACAGCTTCCATGGATAATATATCTGCTCCTGCTATATCAAAGCTACCTACATTAATTGAAGGCAGAGCCCCTCCAGTAGTACATCCTATTCCTAATTTCACATTATTTTTATCTGCTATGTCTTTCAAAGCTTTATATTCTAAAATAATAGGGCCCTTATTTCCTGTTACTACATTAATTCCCTTTTCTAGTGCTAATTTAATATGGGTTAAACCTGGTTCTCCTGATTCTATATTTGTACTTGTAAGCTCCACTAATGTATTTATATCATTATTCTTAATAATAGTATTTATATTTACTTCTTCTTTAAAGTCTAAAGATTTTAAGTTGTAATTTTCCTTAACTATACTTTTAAGATTTATCCCATCCTTTTTATATATCCCACCATTACTCTTAATAATATATTTAACTTTTAAATTTATCCCCCTTGCCTTAAGAGAATCTTCCTTTTCTACTAATAGCCTTATAAAGGCCTTTCCAACTCCCCCAAAACCTATAAGCCCTATGTCCACAACTCTTCCCCCTATATCAATAAACTATTATTTATTTTGAAACTTCTATATTATATCTCCACTGCTTTTCTTTTATATCTCTTGCTTTAATTCTAACAGTATTTCCATTTACCTCAACATAAATCCCATTAATATAGTCATCTTCTCTTCTAACTCCTCTTTCTTCATACTCATCAATTACTAATGTATAATGAATTGCTCCTGTATTCACTATAGTAAAGGGTCTGTCTAAAGATATGCTATTATCAGATAAATCTCTATGAGTATGAGATGAAAATAATATTACCTCTGGATACTCTGATAATATATTTCTTAATTCTTCTGCTTGTTGAACTCCAATCCACTTGCTATTTGGATATTCTAATTGCTGATGTAAAAATACAAAAATAGGTTTTCCCTTTTCATAATTCTCAGCTAACTTTTCTTTAAGCCAATCTAATTGTTCCTTAGACAAAAAAGCTGTTACTGAATTCATAGTTTCAGAGTTACCATCTTCAGATCCTAAAGAAATAAAATGATAATCTTTTATCCACTTATCATGATATACCTTTTCTTCTCCTGCAAAATCTAAGTAATTTCTAATAAAGCCTTGAACTTCCTCCTTGGAGTTAGTTTCGATATTATAATCAAAAAACTCATGATTACCTATATTCTTTATTATTATTTCAGGTAATAATTTGCTATTTTTTCCTAACACTTTATTCATGGAATCATATTGTTCATCTATCCCTTGATCCACATTATCACCATTGAGAATTAATGCATCCATATTTGGATTTATTCTATAAAAATCATCTATGGCTTCTTGAAAATGATTTACATTCTCATGAACGTCACCAAAAACAGCAAAAGAAAGATCTGGATTAGTAATCTCTATTACTTCTTCTTCCTTCTTAGGAAAAAGTTTAGACCTATTTATATATATTATTGAACCTACTATTAGAATAAAAATTGTAATTAAAATAATTATTTTTGTTTTTTTCATTACATACTCCTTTCTAAATGTTATAAGTGTTTATTTTTTATATAAGTTATACTTTTTATGTATATATTATAATTTACCACTTATTTAGTAATATTTTAATAAAAATATATTAATTTAGCAAAAATTTTCCTATATAAAATAAAAAAAACTCAGGAAACTTAATTTCCTGAGCTTTTGTTTAAATTAATCTATATCTAAGATATTTTTAATTTCATTCTTGTAAGCATCTGCTTTTGCACCGAAGATAGCTTGGATTCCATTACCAACTTCAACTACTCCTGCTGCTCCTAATGCTTTTAATTCATCTTTGTTAACATTTGCTTTATCTTTAACTTCTACTCTTAATCTTGTAATACAAGCATCAACGCTAACTATATTTTCTTCTCCACCTAAAGCTGCTAAAACTGCTGGTGCTTTTTCAACTATTTCATTGTTCTTTCCGTTCTTTTTGTTTGAAGACTTTTCATTGATATCAGCTTGAGGGATACCTGCCTTTTCTTGGTAGTCAGCTTTTGAGTAAAGTTTAACTTCTTCTTCGCTTTCATCTCTACCTGGAGTCTTTAAGTTGAACTTCTTAATTAAGAATAAGAATAAGAAGTAGTAAACTACTGCATAAACTATACCAACTAAGATTAATCTTAACCAGTGAGTAGGAACGCCTGCTCCTGCTGGTAATAAACCGAATAATGTAAAGTCTATTAATCCACCTGAGAATGTCATACCTATGAATACGTTAAGTACATCCATTAACATGAATGATAAACCTGCTAATAAACAGTGAACTCCATATAATACTGGTGCAACGAATAAGAATGTAAATTCAATTGGTTCTGTAATACCAGTAAGTAATGCTGTAATTGCAGCTGATGCTAATAATGATCCAACAACCTTTTTCTTAGCTGGTGCTGCTGTTCTATACATAGCTAATGCTGCTGCTGGAAGACCAAACATCATGAATGGGAATTTACCAGCCATAAATCTTGTAGTACCTGCAACTATTGTTGACATATCTGCTGATGAAGCTCCAACTAAGCTACTCATGCTTGATAATTGAGCAAAGTAAGCTGTGTTAGCTCCTGCAACTGTTTGCCATGCACCATCAACTAATATTTTTCCATCAACAAATGATCCATACCAGAATGGTGTATAGAATACGTGGTGTAATCCAAATGGAATTAATGCTCTTTCAATAACTCCATAGAAGAATGTTCCTATAGGACCTGCATTTCTAACTAATTCTGAAAGTACACCTATTCCATTTTGAACTACTGGCCATAGGAATGCTAGTATAGCACCAACTACTGCCATAGCTAAAGAAGTTACTATTGGAACAAATCTTGATCCTGAGAAAAATCCTAAAACTTGTGGTAATTGTATTGTATGATATTTATTGTGTAATATTGCTGTAACTATACCTGTAATAATTCCACCGAAAACTGACATATTTAATGTAAATATACCTAAGTTAGTAGTAACATAAGTACCATATTCACCAACTGCATCTGGAGTAATAACTCCTAATTGAGTTAATCCTAATGCTAACATTGAAGATATAACTTGGTTCATAACTATAAATCCAAAGATTGAAGCTAAACCTGCAGTTCCCTTATCCTTTTTAGCAAGTCCAACTGCAACACCTACTGCAAATAGTAGAGGAAGATTTCCAAATATAATATCTCCTACATTTTTCATTATTGTTAATATTGCTGTAACTACTGGAATATTAACAAAAGCTATTAATGGTTGATAAACTGCTGGTGGATTTGATAATCCTGAAATTCCTAATAAAGCTCCACCAACACCTAGTAATATACCTGCGATTGGTAATGCTGCTATTGGAAGCATTATAGCTTTACCGATTCTTTGTAATTGTTGTAACATTAATAATTCCTCCTTAAAGTAATTTTTTATAAATAAACTATTATTTGATAATTGCTAAAATAGAATGTTTCTTATTTACAGATATTATTTGCATAATTTTTTAATTTTATTATAAAATTTTGA
This sequence comes from Bacillota bacterium, assembly GCA_023445445.1. GTDB lineage: Bacteria > Bacillota > Clostridia > Clostridiales > Clostridiaceae > Clostridium. The sequence goes on along the minus strand of JAEXLD010000016.1, from coordinate 10,784 downwards.
AAATAAAAAAGGACCAAACCTTATAGATATAGCTATAGTATATCTATAATAATTTTAGTCCTTGCCTGCTTTACCAGTAACACACTACTTATTTGATTATGTACCCATATTATCATAAAAGAATTCAGATGTAAATGTTTTTTTTAAATTTTTTTATTGGTATTTTTATCTTAATACAGATTAATTTAATTATTTTTATTGTATATAAACTATATTATTTATTTTATTACATATATTTAGCTGAAATTACTTGTAATCCAATTATCTATTTGTCATTTTTTAGTGTTATTTTTGTATAAATTATCAAATATTTCTATAGATTTTTTGTAAAAATGTATATATAATATTATCTATACTTTATATAACAAATTTCGAAAGGATTCGATAAAAATGGCATTAATAGGAATACTGATAATCATAGTAGGATTTGCTCTAAAATTTAATACAATTGCAGTTGTAATTGTTTCTGGTATAGTAACTGGATTAATTGCAGACATGAGCATTTCTGAAATATTAACAACCTTAGGACAAACATTCGTACAAAAAAGAGAAATGAGTTTATTTCTTTTAACATTACCTGTAATAGGTTTATGTGAAAGATATGGGCTAAAAGAAAAAGCAATAGAATTAATTAAAAAAGTAAAAGGTTTATCTACTGGTAAACTTATATCAGGATATCTATTTATTAGAGAAGCTGCTTCAACTATGGCAGTTAAACTTGGTGGACATCCTCAATTTGTAAGACCACTTATTAACCCTATGGCTCAAGGTGCTGCTATTTCAAAATACGGTGAACTTGATGAGAAGGATGAGGATTTAATTAAAGCTGCATCTGCTGCTAATGATAACTATGGTAACTTCTTTGGACAAAATGTATTTTTAGCTAATTCAGGTGTTTTACTAATTGCTGGTACTTTAGAAACTCTTGGCTATAACGTTGATACCTTACAAATTGCTAAGGCTTCAATTCCTGTGGCTATAATAGCATTTATTTTAGGAGTTATTCAAAACTATTTATTAGACAAAAAACTTTCAAAAAAATATAAAAAATAGGTAGGAAGATATATGGATATTAAAGCAATTTCAAATATACTATTACAAATATTCTATATTCTGGTTGGTTTATTCTTTATACTAACTATGATGTTTACTTTAAAAGATAAAAATCATAAAACTAGATATGGTACATCTTTATTCTGGGGAATTCTTGGTGTTATATTTATCCTAGGAGAAGTTATTCCATCAGTTATCACTGGTTCATTAATTGTAGTAATAGGTGCTTTAGCTGCCTTTAATCAAATTAATATTGGAACTTTAAAAGATTTAGATACAACTTTTGCAAGCTTAAAATCAAAAGAAATTGGAATAAAAATATTTATTCCATCATTAATAATAGCTTTAGTTGCATTAGTTATTGCTCAATTCACAGAAATCTCTGGTGTTGCTGCTGTTGGTATTGCAGCTATAGTAGCTTTAATAACTACATTTATATTAACTAAAGCTACACCTATTGAGTTCTTAGAGGATAGTAACAGAATGTTCCAAGCTGTTGGCGCCACTGCAATATTACCTCAATTATTAGCTGCACTTGGTGCTTTATTCACAGCTGCTGGTGTTGGTGACATTATATCAAACATAATTTCTGGAGTAATTCCACAAGGGAATATACTTGTAGGAGTAACTGCTTACTGTGTGGGAATGGCTTTATTTACTGCTATAATGGGAAATGCTTTCGCTGCATTTTCAGTAATAACAGTTGGTATTGGAGTACCTTTTGTCTTTGCTCAAGGAGGAGATCCTATAATAGCTTCAGCTTTAGCTATGACAGCTGGTTTCTGTGGAACTTTAATGACTCCAATGGCTGCTAACTTTAACATATTACCAGTAGCATTATTAGAAACTAAAGATAAGAATGCTGTTATAAAATATCAAGCTCCATTTGCAATAATTTTACTTGCAATACACATAGCATTAATGTACTTCTTAGCATTTTAATAAATAAGGAGGATAACAAATGAAAATATTAATTACAGGTTTTGATCCTTTTGGTGGAGAAAGTGTAAATCCAGCATTAGAAGCTGTAAAGAAATTACCAGATACTATTTTAGGACAAGACATTATAAAAATTGAAATACCTACTGTATTTAGAAAAGCTCTAGAAAAAATAGAAGAAAATATAGAAAATCATAATCCAGATGTAGTAATATCTATCGGACAAGCTGCTGGAAGATTTGGGATTACACCAGAAAGAGTTGCTATAAATATTGATGATGCAAGAATTCAAGATAATGAAGGTAATCAACCAATTGATATTTCTATATATGAAGATGGTGAAAATGCATACTTTACTAACCTACCTATAAAGGCTATGGTAAAAGAAATGATAGATAATGGAATTCCTGCTTCTGTATCAAATACAGCTGGAACCTTTGTATGCAACCATGTTATGTACGGAATTTTATACTTAATAGATAAAAAGTACCCAAATATGAGAGGTGGATTTATACATGTTCCATGTATTCCAGCTCAAGCAGCTACAAAGCCTAATATGCCATCTATGTCAATAGATGATATAACTAAAGGCCTAGAACTTAGCATAAAAGCAATTATAGAAAATTTATCAGATATAAAAGCTATAGGTGGAACTATTTGCTAATGAATAAAAAGTTAAATATTTTTGTCTATGGTAGTTTAAGAGAAGGCTTTTTTAATTATGACCTTTATCTAAAAGGAAAAATTAATTCTATAAGACCAGCTGAAATAAGTGGTTTTGAATTATATCATATGCCTTATAAGGGTTATCCAGCAGTATTGCCTGGAAATACTACCATAGTAGGTGAAGTTGTTGAACTTACTGATTATGATGCAACAATAGAGCCTATGGATAAAATGGAAGGCTTCTTAGGTGAAGGCAATCCAAACAATGAATACTCAAGAAAAATTGTAAAAGTTAAATTAACTGATGATGAAAGCTATGAAGATTGTTATTCTTATTTATACAATAAGGATATAGATCCAAAGTTCCATGAAGAAGCCATATATATTGAAAATGGCGATTGGAAAGAATATATGCTAAGAGAAATGAAGAATTAAAAAATGTAAAATGTAGAATTAAGGAAAAAACTCAGCATAGAGCTGAGTTTTTATTATTCATTATAAGTATCCTTTTCCTTCAATTTATCGTATCTTTTTAGCGCATTGAAAACTCCATTTTCTACTGCCTCTTTTATAACATAGTATAAAATAATAAAGAAAATTATACCACCTATTACTCCTAAAGTATTTACCATATTACTTCACCACCAATATTTAAATAATTGTAATGATTATAGATTTCTTAAAAATTCATTGCAATCTTTTCTATTTTTAAATATGTATATTTCTTTGTCTTTTTCTTCTTTAAGTATTTTATAAAATTTATCTCTATGCTCTTTATTGAAGTTCCATATCCATTGTAAAAATTCTAAATCAATTTTTTCTGGGCATCCTTCTGCCATATCTTCTCTAACTTTACCACGATGTTGCATTACTCTTTTGAATACTCCTAAGAGGCATGTCCTTCTCGGATAATCTAAATAAATTACCGTATCGCATCTATTTAATCTTTCTTTTAATGTCCTATCATAGTTCCCGTCAATTATCCACTTGTCCTTTTTCAGTTCTTCTCTAAGTAATATATTGAATTCTTCTCTAGGGATATTAACCCAGCCTTCTCGCCAAAATATCTTATCTAAATGTACTAATGGTAAATTAGTTTTCTCTGCTATAATTCTTGATAGAGTTGATTTTCCACTTCCACTACAACCTATCACTATGACTCTTTTCATTTTTTCTTCCATAGCATAAATCTATAGCATTATAATTGCTATAACTCCTTATTTTCTTCTACATTATATTTTTCTTCATCTTTTCCCAGATAATTTCCATTGTTATTTCCACAGTATATACCCTTCTTTATTGGAGCAATTAAAAATCCTACAACAACTCCCCCTAAGAAACAAGCTGCTCCAAAAAGTATTTTTTCTTTACATTTCATATATAATCTCACCCTTCCATAGAAATCTTTATTATAATAATTATATCACAGCTATATACATTTTTATCCATTATCAATTCTTTATATTAGAATTATATATAATATATTTTTCTTTAATAAACTGCAATAAATTCTTTTTCTTCATCTTTAACTGTAATATCTAATTCCTTAATATCAGTAACCTTTATTCTCTTTAATGAACACATATAAGTTTTTAAAAATTCTATTTTATCTCTTTCCCCTTGTATTTCTGCTTCGACTTTTCCATCATCTCTATTTTTAACCCATCCTGTTAATTTAAGTTTTGTGGCAATAAGATAAAGCTCATATCTAAAGCCTACTTTTTGTACCCTTCCAGAAAAGATTATATTTCTTCTAACAACATCACTTCTTTTAAATTCAGGAAGCTTAATATCTTCACCTTCACTTAATATATACTTATCCTGCAAATTTTTTAATAATTTTTTTATTAACATTTAACTTACCTTCTTTAAATAATTTTATCTTAATAAATATTATAATATGTATTAATTAACAAATTCAAAAAGAGTGCCAATTAAGGCACTCAAATTTTTAATCTAATTTAATTTCTTTTCTACAGGTATCCATATTTCACAAAAATAATCTGCCTCATTATTGTCTGGATAAAGCTCAAAATCTACCTCATCTAACATATTATAATCAGAGCTAGGTAAAAACTCTTTAAATATTTTATCCCATGTATCACTAATACATTTCCCGTCAGTTCCAATGCATTTAAACACTGCCCAAAGAGTAGGTTTAACTTCTAAAACAGTATACCCTTCTGGAATCTCACCACCATCATATTTCATTGCTATAGCATAATCAAAACTATTACTTTCTTTTGAAATAGGTGTGCAAACACCATATGAATCGTACTCCTTAGAATATTTGCTTAATTCATCAAAAACTCCTGTATCACTACATTCTTTCCAGAAATCAGGTATTTCTGTATTCCCCTCTTCTGAAATACTTTCGTTTCTAAAGGATCTAACTTTACCTAATAGCCTAAACTTTTCTTTCTCAACAATCTTGTAATCCATTATTGTTCCACCTTCCAATATTATTTTTATTACAAGGGGATTAAAAGATTTTAATTGTATTCCAGAGCCCTTTGCTTCTTTAGGAGTAACTCTATGAAATCTTGAAAAGGCTTTAGAAAAACTTTCTGGAGAATCATATCCATACTTCATTGCAACATCTATAACTTTAGAATTAGACATAGATAGTTCTTGTCCTGCCATAGATAACCTTCTTTTTCTAATATAATCATTGGCTGTTATTCCTGTAACCATACTAAATAACCTATGAAAATGATAGTTTGACATATAAACTTCACTTGCAACATCTTCATAATTAATATCCTCTAAAATATTTTTCTCCATATAGTTAATTGCCTTTTGTATACTTTGAATACAATCCATCTTTTTCTTCACCTCATATATTTATTGTAAGGTTTTTCAAATTTTAATTCCTAGCTTATCTTGCTCAATTTTGTCCATTAATCTATTGAAATATATTTTTCTAATAAACTTAATGAATTATCAAAACTTCCTAATTAATCAAAGGCCTTAGAATAATTTATCCAATCTTCAATTGCACTTTTGGCAACTTAATCCACAGTAAGAATCAATTATCTCCTTCATTTCTCAATTACCCTATAAAACTCTTATATTACAATTTTATTGTATATTTTTTGTTATTTATTCCTTATTTTATTCTTCTATTATCTGATGCTGAATCTATTCTTAACAAATAAAACTGTTGTAACCATACAGGTTCTTTATGTATTTTATCTTTTAAATTATCTAAAGTTCTTTTCCCTACTCTTCTATCTAATATGGCAAACATTCTTACAAATGGATTTTCAGAAGTAATACTTTTTTCTATAGATTGATTTAAATATTCTTCTATTGCACTTGTAAATTGACCTACAGATATTTCTCCATTCTCCTCCATTAGTCTTTCTATTTTTCTTTCATAAATTTCATTTATATCCTCATTTTCCATACCCTTACCATTCCATCTACGTTTGGGAATGGCAGCTTCCTTTTTTAAATCATTCTCAATTTCTAAATACTTTTGATAATATAAAAATTCATTACCTTTTATTACTTCTTTTCCATCTATTAAAATTGCAAATCTTCCTGATTCATCATGGGCATTATTGTATTTGGTAATAAAATATCTTACTCTACCTTTTAACTTATTACAAAGTAATTCTTCTAATTGTTTTCTAGTAGCAGACCATGATTTTGCCATTTTTTCTCCCTTCAATTAAACTTATATTTATATATAATAATTACCAATTTCCTCTAATTAACTTTATTATATCACTATAATATTTATATATTTTATTTTTACTTTTATTTGTGCCATAATAAAAATATAAAAAATGATAGGTGAGTGATGTTATGAGTAATGAAATAGAAAAGTTATCTCAAATATTAAGAGAAAGCAATAATATTGTATTCTTTGGAGGTGCAGGAGTTTCTACTGAATCAGGTATTCCAGATTTCAGAAGTTCCAATGGTTTATTTAATGAAAAACTTAATATTACCTTTACCCCTGAACAATTGGTATCTCATAGCTTTTATATAAGATATCCTGAAGAGTTTTTCAACTTTTACAAGGCTAAACTAATATATCCTGAGGCAAAGCCTAATGAAGCACATATCGCTTTAGCTAAACTTGAAGAAATTGGAAAATTAAAGGCTGTTATAACTCAAAATATAGATGGATTACATCAAGCTGCTGGAAGTAAAAATGTTTTTGAATTACATGGATCTGTACTTAGAAATTATTGTGTTAAATGTAATGCCTTTTATGATGAAAAGTTTATTTTAGAGTCAAAGGGAGTGCCTACTTGCAGTAAATGTGGTGGAAGAGTTAAACCAGATGTGGTTTTATATGAAGAAGGCTTAGATGATGCCACTATTAGAGGTGCTGTTGATGCAATATCTAAGGCTGATACCTTAATAATTGGTGGAACTTCTCTTGTAGTTTATCCAGCTGCTGGACTTATAAATTACTTTAGAGGTAAAAATCTTATTCTTATAAATAAGAGCACAACTTCTGCTGATAATAAAGCTGATTTAGTTATTCATGATTCTATTGGCAAAGTTTTAGGAGAAGCAGTTAATAATTTATAAAATTAATGATAAAAATAAGAAAGGGAGAATTAAAATTACTCTTGATAAATTTAATTCTCTCTTTCTTTATATAAAAATCTATTTTCTATGTTCTAGTATAAGTCCTTCGATTCTTGCTCTGCATCTTCCAGCTCCACATCTTCCTGTTCCAGCTTCTGTATCTTCTTGAATCTTTTCAAAAGTATCATTACCTTCTTTTATTGATTCAATTATAACATCATCAGTAACCCCTTTACATATGCATACTAAGTTCATTCTTTCACCTTCTTTTTTTAAACACTTATTTAATAATTAATATTATATAATATCAAGTATTTATTATATCATATTTTTTTATATTGTATATAATTTTCAATAAATATAAACTATTAATATGACCTTAATATGATTTTTTCTATTAAATATATTTTATTTTAATTTCTACTCTATATCCTTCCACCATTTCTCTTGATAATTCATATATTTATCTAAATATACTGTTTCTCCAATTTTAGGAGTAACTTCATCAATCCCAAGTTTTTCAGAAGCAGTTACAAATCTTTCTATTGGATCATCCCATCCATGGTCTGATAATACAAAGGCTCCCCAATGAATGGGCATAGTCTTTTTTGCTCCTAGTATTCTTGCAGCTTCAGCTGCTTCTTCCGGAAACATGTGACTGTTATGCCACTTCATATTATACTGTCCGTTCTCCATAATAGCTAAATCAAAATCACCATACTTTTCATGTATTTCTTTAAAATGTCCTCCAAAGCCACCATCGCCACTTTCATATACTTGGTAGTTTTCATTCTTTAATACCCAAGAAGCATAAAGTGTTCTATTAATATTGAAGCCCTTTCTATTAGAAAAATGTCTAGCAGGAGTACAGGCTATTGTTAATCCATTTACTTCAATTTCTTCCCACCATGCCATATCTTTAATCTTACTTTTATCAATATTCCAGCCTTCTAAATGTTTATTTACTCCTAGTGGTACTATATATTTGCTTACTTTACTATCAAGTTCTTTAATTGATTTCATATCTAAATGGTCATGAGAAATAATTACTATATCAATTTCAGGTAATTCTTCTATTTTTATTGGTGGTTTACTAAACCGTTTTGGACCCATAAAAGAAATAGGCGATGAGCGTTCAGAAAACATAGGATCAATGAGAATATTCATTCCATTCATTTGAATTAATAAACTGGAATGTCCAAACCATGTTACTGCAAATTTCTCTTTTGAAGTCTTACTAATTGATGGATTTTCTGATGGTAATACTCCTTTTGGAACTTTTTCTTTCTTTGATACAGGATTATCAGTAAACTCATTTTTTATTTCATATTCTGATGGATATATAAACCTTCCATTTACATAGTTTTCTGAACGTTTTTCATAATTACTTTTATCTTCTTTTGATATTCTCCCCCCAAATACAGGGTTAATATATACAAATAACGTAATTACTATAGTTACTATTAATATCACTTCTAGTATTCTCAATGCTATTTTCCCCAGCTTCCTTTTTTTCATTATTAATTTACTCCTTAAAGAATTTTAAAGTATCTAATTAATTCTTTCTCTTTTATAATGTTTATATTCTAAAATGCACCTGAAAATATTATATAATACTTTCAAGTGCATTTTTCATCTTCATTAATATTTGTTTTATAACTTTTTTTCTATCCTATCTCTTATTTCTTCCATACGCTTGTCTAAAGCAGCACTAATTTCTGAGCATTGCAATAACTCTTTTTCAAGGATCTCATTTTCTTTTGGATCAATATTTTTCTTATATCTTAACTTATGTTCAAGGCTTGCCCAAAAATCCATAGCTATGGTTCTCAATTGGACTTCTACTTTCATAGATTTCTTTTCATTTCGTAAGAAAATTGGTACTTCAATAATTAAATGTAAGCTCCTATATCCACTTTTTTTAGGATTCTTTATATAATCTTTTTTTTCAATTAACTTAACATCATCTTGACTTAATAGGCATTCTGCTAACATATAAATGTCTTCTGGAAATGAACAAATTACCCTTACCCCCGCTACATCTCTAATATTTTCTTGAATTGCCTCCAAGGAAAAAGGCAAATCTCTATCTTTAAGCTTTTTTATAATACTTTCATAAGACTTCAATCTAGATTTTATACTTTCTATTGGATTTCTATCATACTCTAATGAAAATTGTTCATCTAATACTTTAAACTTTGTTTCTACTTCCATAATTGCACAACGATAATAAGCCATTAACTCGTTCATTGGCATCATATTTTTATGTATGCCATCTATAAATTCATCACTTATTATTTTTTCTCTAAAAAATTTCTTACTAAGTCTTTTTAACATATACCCATCCTCTACATAGTTTAAATTGATATTAATACAGTAATATTTTAACATAAATTCAATATTAGAACATTACACTTAATTAAATTATAACAATTTTGTAATAAGCTTATTTAAAATAATATATCTATATTAGAGTTAAATTAACTTAAGATTATATTTTAAACTACCCTTGTTCCATGAATCTCCTTAGCTCTAGTGTATTCCATAATGTAATCTCTATTTTCTTTATTTACACCTTTACCTGGCATAATTATTATTCTATCATTAGAATACTTAATTAGATCTTTAATTGCTTCTCTTCCAATTAGTGCATTTCCACCTGTTCCACCTTTTGTTAGTATCCTATCTACTCCAAGTGTTACTAATTCATCAATAGCTCCCTTTTTATTATCTATTTCATCAAAGGCCATATGGAAGGTAATACTCATAGGCTTGGCTGCTTCTACTAACTTCTTAGTTGTATTTAAATCTATTTTATCTCCTTTTAAGGCTCCAATTACTACTCCGTAAGCACCTAATTCTTTACAAGTTTTAATATCTTCTATCATAATTTCTACTTCATCTTCAGAATATTCAAAGTTTCCACCTCTTGGTCTTATAATAACCATCACTGGAATCTTAAGACTATTAACTACCTTTTTTATATTTCCAAAACTAGGGGTTGTCCCATCTTCTGAAAGATTATCGCATAATTCTACTCTATTAGCTCCTAATGCTTCTGCTCTAACTGCTTCATTATAATTTCTAACACATGCTTCAAATATTTTCATATAAATCACTCCTTATATAGTTCTATTTACTATAAATACAGTTTTATATCTCTTATGATACATAATAAATACAATTATTTTTCATTAATGTAATTTAATTATACCTAAATGTCTATATAATTGCCTATAGTTAATTTATGTATTTACTATTTTTACTATTACAACAAAAAATATAGCCTTAATAGTTTTAATATTTCATGCTAAAAGCTAATGAATAAATTAAAGCTAAAAAGGCTAATCTTTATATCTCCAAGTGATTTATCTTTTAAAATTTATAAATATTTTTTAAGATAAAATCATGTAACTAATATATTAAATTATAATATTTTATTTTCTGCTAAACTCTTATATCTTTCATATCTTTCCTTAGCATTTTCTTCTGTCTTTTCAAATAGCTCATCTGCTATTTCTGGGAAAGCTTTTGCTAATGATGAATATCTAACTTCTCCCATTAAGAACTCTCTA
>JAEXLD010000010.1 GCA_023445445.1 Bacillota bacterium | reverse complement strand
TTTTTTCGTAAGATTTTTTTTGTTAGCATAAAAAATATTTTACCATAAATCCTAAACTCTTTGAGTTTGGGATTTATTTTTTATGCAAAAAAAGGCTGTGCACTAATTTTTAGTGCGACAGCCCCTTTTTCATTAAATTTATATAAATATTACTTTTTTATAGAATGACTCAGCATTAAAAGGTATAATATAAATATATTTTGAAAATAGTTACATATTATGAAAAGAAAGGGGAATTTATTATGAGAGCTTTTTTTTACGGATTAATTGGGATTTTCGTAACATTAATTTTATCAGAATTACTAAATAACTCTTCTAACGATATCATATATAACCAAATTATAATTCAATCAGTTATAATTTGTGGATGTACAGGCGCTATAGTCTCTGCCATAAAATCAAAAGAAGAAAACATAGAAACTAAAGATGATAATTATAAAACAAAAGAATAATATTTTTTATTATTTTAATATATAAATTAATATAAACTATTACTATTTCCAAGAAAAAATGGACAATTATTTATTGTCCACTTTTTATATCACATATCAATATTACTTTCTTAATAACAATTCCAAATGAGTCCTTCATTTTTTCATTTTTCATTCTTTCATCATTTACATAACTCAGCTATGATGAGTTATTTCCTCAATTCTACATTTTGCATTCTTCATTCTACATTCCCTAAAGGTTCTCTATTTCTCTTCTCTCACCCTTTAGATTATTTACTTTACTTCTTCTTTTATTTAATTCTTCTTCTACATCTTCTAAGGATATTCCCATTTCAACCATAGCAACTAAGATATGATAAATTAAGTCCCCAATTTCTCCTACTTGTTCTTCTTTATTATTATTTTTTGCACTAATAATAACTTCTGTACATTCTTCTCCAAGCTTTTTAAGTATTTTATCTATTCCCTTAGTAAATAAATAGCTTGTGTAAGATTTTTCATCTCCACCTTCTTTTCTACCCTTTATTACCTCATAAAGTTCTGCTATAACCTTTTCCATTTTATCGCCCCTTATAATAACTTTTTATGAAAGCAGCTTCTTTCCCCAGTATGACAAGCTACTCCCTTTTGTTCAACTAAAACTAAAATAGTATCTAAATCACAGTCTAAATATAGTTCTTTAACAATTTGAAAATGTCCAGAAGTAGCTCCTTTATTCCAAAGTTCTTGTCTACTTCTACTATAAAACCAAGTAGTTTTATCTTCTAAAGTCTTCTTTAAGCTTTCCTTTGACATATATGCAAGCATCAATACTTCCTTACTTTTATAATCTTGAACAATAGCAGGAAGTAGCCCATTACCTTTATTAAAATCTATTAAATCAATATTAAAATCCATATTTATAACCTTACCTCTATATTATTTTCTCTAAGATACTCTTTAACTTCCCTTACTTTTAAATTTCCATAATGAAATAAAGAAGCTGCTAGTGCTGCATCAGCCTTCCCTTCTAGAAATACATCTTTAAAGTCTTCTATCTTACCACAACCACCTGAAGCTATTACTGGAATATCTACTATATTATTAACTCTACTAGTAATTTCAATATCAAAACCTTTTTTAGTTCCATCTGCATCCATTGAAGTTAATAATATTTCTCCTGCACCTAATTTATATGCTTCTTCTATCCATTTAAATAAATCTATTCCTGTATCTACTCTTCCACCATTTATATAAACAGTCCAGTTGTCTTTATATTTTCTCTTAGCATCAACAGCTAAAACCATACATTGATTTCCAAAGTAGTAAGCCCCTTCTTCAATTAATTTAGGATTTCTAATAGCTGCCGAATTTAAACTTATCTTATCTGCTCCAGCCCTTAATATTTCTCTAATTTCTTCAATAGTATTTATTCCTCCTCCTACAGTAAACGGAATAAATATTTTTTCTGATACTTTTTCAACTACATCTATTATTGTCTTTCTTTTTTCATGAGTTGCAGTTATATCTAAAAATACTAATTCATCAGCTCCTTGATTATAGTACTCTTCTGCTAAATCTACTGGATCACCAACTTCTTTTAACCCTACAAAATTAATTCCCTTAACTACCTTTCCCTCTTTAACATCAAGACAAGGGATAATTCTTTTAGTATGCATTTAATCACCTACTTACATAGATTTATAGCTTCTTTTAAATCTATAGTTTTGGAATAAATAGCTTTACCAACTATACATCCATAAACATCTAGAGCTTTTAAAGCAATAATATCATTAATATCTTTAACTCCACCAGAAGCTGTTACATCAATTTTAGTAGCTTTACTTACATCCTTTATTATGCCTACATTACTTCCTTCTAAAGTTCCATCTTTACTTATATCTGTAACAATAATATTTTTTACACCTATTGATTCCATATCTTTAATCAAGTCCATATAATAAACATCACTTTTATCTATCCAACCCTTTGTACAAATATACCCGTCCTTAAAGTCTACAGCAACAGCAATTTTATCACAAAAATCCCTTACTACTTTTACTAATAAATCTCTATTTTCTATAGCAACAGTACCTAATATAACCCTTGCTACTCCCCCATCTATTAAAGCTTTAATATCATCATAATTTCTTATGCCTCCACCAACTTCAACATCTACCTTTAAAGTTTTTACTACTTCTAATATAGTTTCTTTGTTAACTAACTTTCCTGCTTTAGCTCCATCTAAATCAACTAAGTGAATTAAATCCGCACCACTATCTGCAAAAGACTTTGCTAACTCACGAACATCTTCTCCAATAAAATCTGTTTTATTATAATCACCTTGAAATAATCTAACCGCTTTACCACCAATAATATCAATAGCTGGAATTATTTTCACTTTATCATCTCCCCAAATTTTTTTAATAAATTAAGTCCTGTTTCTCCGCTCTTTTCTGGATGGAACTGCATTCCTATTACATTAGCTTTTCTAACTATTCCAGGAACTTTTACTCCACCATAATTAGAATAAGCAATAAGATTTTCATCCATATATTCACAAGCCATAAAACTATGCACATAATATAGGAAATTATCCCCAGATAATCCACTTATAACATCATCATTGTTGTTAATAACTATTTTATTCCAACCCATGTGTGGAATTTTCACCTTTTCCTTTGGTTGAATTTTTCTTATATTACCTTTAATTAGCCCTAGTCCCTTACATCTGTCTCCTTCAAAGCCTTCTTCAAACAATATTTGCATCCCTAAGCATATTCCAAGAATTAGTTTTCCATCATTAGCTAAGTCTTTTATAAATATATCTAAATTATCATTTTTTAAATTATCCATAGCTTGTTTAAAGGCACCAACTCCTGGTAATATAATGGCTCTTGAAGCTTTTATTACCCCTTTATCCTTAGTTATAATAGATGGAATACCTAAAAAATCTAAAGCATTTTTCACACTTTTTAAATTTCCCATTCCATAATCAATAATAGCAATCATAACATCCCATCCTTGCTAAATATTTAGTGACCCCTTGGTAGAAAGTACAGTTTCTCTATCTTCATTATAGGAAATTGCCTCTTTTAAAGCCCTTCCATAAGACTTAAACATAGCCTCAATTTTGTGATGATCATTTTCCCCATATAAAATCCTAAGATGCAATGTAGCTTTAGAATTCATAGCAACAGCTCTGAAAAATTCCTTAGTCATTTCTGTTGAAAAATTACCTATTTGCTCTCTTTTAAAATTACCTTCAAAATGTAAAAAGCTACGACCGCTTAAATCTATAATTCCATGACATAAGGTTTCATCCATAGGAAGAAAAGAATTCCCATATCTTTTTATTCCTTTTTTATCACTTAAAGCTTCATCTATTGCCTTTCCTAAAGAAATTCCTATATCTTCAACTAAATGATGATCACAAACATCAATATCTCCTTCTGCTAATAAATCAATATCTATATAGCTATGAAAAGAAAACAATGTAAGCATATGATTTAAAAAGCCTATAGGAGTTTTTATATTGCTTGTCCCATTACCATCTAGGTTTATTTTTAAGGAAATATTAGTTTCTTTTGTTATTCTATTTATACTAGCTATTCTATCCATAGAAACCTCCTTATAAATTATAGATAAATATTATATTCGTTACGACCTCGCAAGCTCCAAGTCGTGCTCATATAATATTTTATCTATCTTTACACTAATTGTAATAATTCCTCATATACATTCGGAATTATGAAAATAAAAAAACTTTCTTTATAGCTTTTGAAACCTTTGTGTTTTCTTCTTCCAACCCAATAGTGATTCTAAAGCTATTATCCTGAAAATATCTAATTTTTATATCTTCCTCTTCTAAGCTTTTAATTAGCTTATCCTTAATAGTAGTTTTTCCATATATAAAATTTCCTTTGGAATTATACACTTTAATTTTATATTCTTTATATTTGTTAAAAACTTCTTCTTCAACTTCTTTCAATACCTTATATAACCTTTCTCTTTCAGAAATAATAATTTTTATATTATTCAACAATTCTTTACTATCTTCCAAATAAATTTTTGCTATTTCTTGAGATAATGAACTGATATTGTAAGGTGTCTTATATTTTGAAAGCTCTTCTATTAGTTCTTCATTTCCTATTAAAAATCCAATTCTTAAGGCTGCTAATCCCCATGCCTTTGATAAAGTTCTTGTTACAAGTAAATTCTTATATTCATTTATAAGTGAAATAACAGATTCTCCATAGAACTCATAATAAGCTTCATCTACTAAAACTACTTTGTCTTTAAAAGTATTAAGAATTTTCCTTATATCCTTAATAGTAAATCCATAACCTGTTGGATTATTAGGATTAGAAAATAATATAATCTTAACATCATTTACAAGTGCCAAATTTATAAAATCATCTATATTGAAGCCCTTATCTAAATCCAAATTATACTTAATAACCTCTCCTTCATTTATATTTGTATAAAAGTCATACATTACAAAATCAGTACTTAAGGTTAATATTTTATCTCCTTTAGAAATATTTTTGCTTATAACTAAGTTCAGCATTTCATCTGAACCATTTCCAGCAATGATATTTTCTTTTTTAACTTCTGCATATTTGCTATAAGCTTCTCTTAAAGCATCACTGTTACTATCTGGATACCTATTTAATTCAATATTTTCTAAAGTATATTTCAAGTAATTAAACTTATCCTTTTTTAATTCAACTGGACTTTCATTACTATTTAATCTTATTTTATTGTTATTATTATCTGAATAAACACCTATATCTTTAATCATCTTCTAACCTCACCTTTATAGAATTTCCATGAGCTGTTAGACCTTCCTTTTCAGCCAAGATTATTATTTTATCTCCCACCTTATTTAATACCTCTTTTGAATAATGTAAATATGAGCTTTTCTTAATAAAGCTATCTACACCTAAGGGGGAAGAAAATCTAGCTGTACCATTAGTTGGCAATACATGGTTTGGTCCTGCATAATAATCTCCTAAAGGTTCTGGAGAATAATATCCTAAAAATATTGATCCTGCATTCTTAACTTGTGGAAGATAATCAGGAGCATCTTCAACCATTAACTCTAAATGCTCTGGAGCAATTTTATTTGATATTTTTATACCTTCCTTAACATCCTTGCAGATAATACATAGCCCATAGTTATTTAAGGATTCCTCTATTATTTCTTTCCTTGTTAGTGTCCTTATTTGTTTATTAACCTCTTCTATTACCTCTTCATATTTTTTATAAGAAGTAGTCACTAAAATAGATGATGCTAACCTATCATGTTCAGCTTGTGACATTAAATCTGCTGCAATATACTTAGCATTAGCATTTTCATCTGCAACAATTAATATTTCACTAGGTCCTGCAATCATATCTATATCAACATCCCCAAAAACTAATTTCTTAGCTGTAGCTACATATATATTTCCTGGACCTACTATCTTATCTACCTTTTTTATACTTTCTGTTCCATAAGCTAAAGCAGCTATACCTTGAGCTCCACCAGCCTTATATATTTCACTAACTCCTGCTAGCTTTGCAGTTACTAATATATATGGATTAATTCCTCCATCTGCTGAAGGTGGTGTAATCATTACAATTTCTTCAACTCCTGCTACCTTTGCTGGTATTACATTCATTGCAACTGATGATGGATAAGCAGCAGTTCCCCCTGGTACATATACTCCTATTCTTTGTAATGGTAATATTATTTGCCCCATAAATATTCCATTTTCTTTTTCAATTGAATATCCACTTCTAACTTGCTTTTTGTGATATTCCTCAATATTTTTAATTGCTAATTTCATAGCATTAATAAAATCTTCTTCTACCTTATTAAAGGATTCTTCTATTTCTTCATTAGAAACTCTTAAGTTACCTATATCAACCTTGTCAAATTGCTTTGTATAATAATTTAAAGACTTGTCCCCATTTTTTCTTATATCTTTTAAAATATTATTAACTACATTTAAAACATCTGTACCTTCATCATCTCTATTTTGTATTATTTTTAAAATATCACTTTCTTTATCCTTAGATAAATCAAATATTTTCAACATAGCCCCACCTCTTTATTTATTGCTTATTGATTGTCTTACACTTTCTAAAATAAAATCAATTTCTTTTTTCTTAAGCTTAAAGCTAGCTTTATTTACTATTAATCTAGCACTTATATCTTTTATTTCTCTTAATACTACTAGTCCATTTTCCTTTAGTGTAGTTCCAGTTTCCATAATATCTACAATGCCATCACACAGCTTAAGAATTGGTGCTAGCTCTACTGAACCATCTATTTTAATAATTTCTACATCTATATTATTTTCTTTAAAATACTCTTTAGCTACTTTAGGATACTTTGTTCCAATTTTTATATGGCCCTTCATTTTAAACAAGTCCTTTTCTGGTAAAGCTGCTACTATAAATTTGCATTTTCCTACGCCTAAATCCATAAGCTCATAGCAGTTATTATTTTTTTCTAGTAATGAATCTAGCCCTACTATCCCTATATCTGCTACTCCATGTTCTACATAGGTTATACAATCATTAGATTTCACTAAAAAATAATTAATATCATATTTAGTATCTTCAAAAACTAATTTGCGTCCCTTATTCTTTAGATTATCAACACCAAATCCTGCCGTTTCAAATATCCTAACAGCTTCCTTTTCTAACCTCCCCTTTGTTAATGCAATGCTAACCCCCATAATACTCCTCCCTTAATACCTTTATTTCCTTTTCTTCATATGAAGCTATTAATTCAACTACAAAGCCTTCATTTCTAAGTCTAATACTTTCTTTAACTGCTTCTATTTCTTTTTCTTTATTAAAAATTATTTTAAACTTAGTTTTTTTATCTAAATTTATTGGTAGTATATTTACTAGCTCATCTACATTAATAGAAAAACCTATGGCATTAAAATCCTTTTTGGCAGATTTTATTAAATTATCATATCTTCCACCACTTAAAATAACACTGCCCGCTCCATTAATAAAGCCTCTAAAAATTATCCCAGTATAGTAATTTACCCTTGCTGTTATGCCTAAATCAAAGGTTATATATTCTTTGTAGCCTAAGGTTTCTAATCTATAAGCTAAATTTTCTAAAGTCTTTATACTTTTTAACATATTGTCACTAAAGGATATTTCCTTGTAAGCATTAAGAACTTCTATTCCTTCACCAAATATTAAAGGTAATTTATAAAAGGTGTCTTTTATCTTATTATCTAAATTTAATCCTTCTAAAAGTACTTTTAATTCTTGGAGATTTTTATTTTCAATTAATTCTGATAGCAAAATCTTTTCTTCACTAGATATATTTAAATCTTCTATAGCAGCTTTAAAGAAATTAGCTTCCCCAATTTCTAGCTTAAAATCTTCAACCCCTGCTTTCTTCAATGCTTCAATAGCAATTATTAATGCTTCTAAATCTGAAAAGTTTTTTTCCTTTGTAATTAGCTCAATTCCACATTCAGTATATTCATTTCTTTTTCCACTAAAGTCTTCAAATACCCTAAATATATTTGAAGTATATCTTAATTTTATACTTTCATTTATATCCTTAAACCTTGTAGAAACTAGCCTTACTATTGGAATTGTCATATCAGGTCTTAATGCTAATATCCTTCCCTTTGAATCAAAAAACTTATAAATTTTTTCTTCTCTTAACCCTGAATACTCATATCTAAAGCTGTCATAAAATTCTATACTTGGTGTAATAACTTCTTTATATCCCCAAGAAATGAAAATGCTATTGATTGCAGTTATAATCTTACTTCTTTTAATACAATCTTCATTAGTTAAATCTCTTGTTCCATCAGGAATAATATTTTTATGCATAGCTCCTCCTTTATCACTTTATCACTTTAAAGTATTATAACTATAATACACTCTCATTTTTTACCTGTCAATTCTTTATGAGAAAATTTAACAAATTAATATTTTTAATAAAAAAAGAGACTACTTATGTAATCTCTTTTAAAAATTTATAATATAAAATTACTAATTACTAAAATAACTAGCTTTACATTATTCCATTGTGCTTAATCTATTTATTTCTTTTTCAGTTAATCTATATATAGTCCACTCATCCATAGGAGTAGCCCCTAGAGATTTGTAAAATTTAATTGATGGTTCATTCCAATTAAGGCATGACCATTCCATTCTTTTACATCCTTCTTCCTTTGCCTTCTTAACAAGGAATTTGAAAACTTCCTTACCTATGCCTTTTCCTCTAAATTCCTTTTTAATAAAAATATCTTCTAAGTATAATCCACTTTTACCAATAAAAGTAGAATAATTATAAAAATACAAAGCATATCCTATAGTTTTTTCATCTAGTTCTAAAATTACTACTTCTGCCCTCTTATTTTTAAATATAGATTCTTTTAAGCTTTCTTCAGTAGCTATTACTTGATCTGACATCTTTTCATAATCTGCAATTTCTTTAATTAGAGATAATATAAGACTACAATCATCTTCACTTGTTTCTCTAATTTTTAAATTTTCTATATTAGTATCATAATATTTCATAAATAACCTCTCTTAATTAATAGAAATAAATGCATTAAGCAATATCTCTAAACATTGCTAAATCACATCTTTCACATACTTCTTCCTTTAGCTCTTCAAATCCATATTTCTTATATAGTTTTGTTGCTTTATATAAAAGAGAATTTGTTTGTAAAATCATTCTCTTATAACCTAAGGATTTAGCAATTCTAAAGGAATTTTCTATCATTATATTTCCAAGGCCCATTCCTTGAAACTCCTGCTTTAAATACATTTTTCTAAGTTCGCAGGTTTCTGAATCAATTTTATAAATTCCATAGCTTCCTATTATGTTACCATTAAATTCTATCACTTCGAAATCCCCATTATTCTCAGTATAGTATTTAGGTATATCAGTAACATCTAAGTCTTCTGCTGATGGATTTAACTCTAATCCATAAGGCTCCAAAGCTTCCTTTACTAAATTTAAAATTCCTAATTCATCTCCGGATCTTGCCTTTCTAATAATTAATTTTTTCATGTTTAGCCCCCTTATTTTAACGTAAAATGAAGAATGTAAAATGTAAAATTAAAGAAGAAACTCCTAATGGAGTTTCTAAAATAAATATATTTCATTAGTTTAAATTATCTCTGAAAATCTATATTCTAAATTTTAACTTTTACATAAACTCCTTATTACTATTATTATATTAATACCATTATAAGGGTTTTTCTAAATAATTTCATCATTAATAGGGATTTTTTTTATTAATTTTTTAAAAGTTATAACTGCTAATACTATTGCAGCTATAAGTGTTATTAATTCTATTACATAAACATTACTTATAACTCCCACTTGATATAGAGCTGCTGGAAAGTCTATAACTGCATGAATTAATATTGCTACTAAAAAGAAAATATACTTTCTTTCTTTTACAGCATAAAAAACTATTATAGATAAAGAAATTTGAATAACTATAGCTATTACTCTCTCAACCCCTGGCATTAGCCATAAAATTGAACTACTATTTACAAAGTGATCATAGGTTGTACTTATTAGATCCTTAGAAACTAAAGCCTTTTCCATTGTTGATTGAAATCCACCATTATTAATAAGATTTGAGTATAAAATGGCATTTAAACTACTAACACCTCCAATTAATATAGCTTCTATTCCACCATGTCCTAAACCATAGGTTACTGCTGTTATATCATTTCTATCTTTAATTAAATACTTAAAGGATATTAATCTTGCTGTTTCTTCAAAAATTCCTGCCATTAAGCCACCATAAAGCATATATATCACTGGGTTACCTAGTAAAAATTCTGAAGTATTTTTATTAATATTTAAAAAGTAATTGTGTATAGGTGCCTCTAGAATTTGAACAGCAATAAAAAAAGTTGCCATTCCTATAAAGAAAGCTTTTAAGCTTACCTTATGTTTCACCTTTAAATAGATAATTCCTCCCATAGGTATACCTAAGGATAAAACTAAACTAATTCCCATAAAAACAATTGATAAATTATTAACCATACGAAACTCCCCCTTTTACATAATAAAATAATAAATAATACATTAATAATACATTAATAATAACATAATTATAATGGATATTTCTTCTTCACTACCATATATATTTATAAATGAAACTATATTTTAAAGAATTATAAGTATTAAGAAGGAATATAAAATTGTTCTTTTATACTCCCATTATTATCAAGTATATAAGCAAAACTATTATAAAAATAAAAGGTAAAATCATTATTGTTAATCCTATTGGATTGCCCAAATTAACATCCCAACCAATGCCTACTCTTTTTTCTACAAAGATACTTGGATCTTTTTTGTTATAATAAAAATTACCTAAAAGCCAATTTTTATCATCGTCTCTATATATTTCTTCATCTTCTTTTTTAATTTTAATGTTTTTTCCACCTTGCCCTATTTTATAACTAATAACTGAAAATATAATTGTAGTTAATAAAATTATAGGTAAAAATATTATATTTATAATATTTGCGTTCCAGGAAAATAGAGTGCAAAATTGAATAAAGGTAAACATAATAGAAATTTCTATAGTTATAATAAATAGTAATATAGAATTAATTCTTTTAAAGGTTTTTCTTTGTTCCTTAATTTCTTCTAAGGTTCCACTATTAATTTCAACCTTCCCATTTATAGCAAATTTATTTATTAATGATAAAAAAACTATCATTCCTATTTGAGTTAATACTGGAAATAGAGCTAAATAGAAAAAGCCTTTAAACCCTTCTTTATATATGAAGTTATCTGCTATTCCTTCTGCATTATAATGAATTGGAAAAGGACTCGGAACATTTTGATATACTATAAGAGTTACTATAAATGTAATTAAAGGGAATATTAATAATATCATAAAGGCCTTAGTTTTTATTACAACATTATCTTCTCTAAGCTTTGGCTTTCTAATAGAAGTGTCAACAAAAACTATATTTTTTCCAAGTTTATGCCATCCCTTTTCTTCTTTTAATTTCATTGTTTTCTTCCAATATATAAATACTGGAATATTACAAACTATTAATAAAAGAAAAGTTAGTAATATAAATATAGATATTCTCCAATTAAAAATAACTATTATATTAATTATAAGAATTAAAGGTAAAATGAAAATCAAATAATTTTTCTTATATTCTTTCTCTAACTTTAATATATCTTCATCTTTTTCATATTCCTTTGGAACTCTAACCCCAAATATTATTCCATTATTAGAAAACTTATTTACAAGAAAAGTTGAAAAAAACAGAATTAGGCTTATTATAATGGTACAACTTACAATTATTATCTTTTCCATAATCTTCACCTACTTTTCATCAAATTCTAAGAATACTTTTTCTATGTAATCTTTAATTTCATCTTTCCTAATTCCTCTGTTAAAACATTGAGCCATATAATAGTATAAGTTATCCTTTAAATCCTCTTCAAATTTATCCCTAGATGAATTTAAATTTAAGGAAACAATAGCGCCCTTTCTTCTATCAATTTTTATATAACCTTCATCTTTTAGTATATTATATGCCTTATTAACAGTATGCATGTTAACTCCTATATCCTCTGCTAAAGCTCTTACAGATGGCAACTCCTCTTCTATATCAATTTCTCCCCTAGCTATACCCTCAATAACCTGATTTTTAATTTGAATATAAATTGGAACCTCCGAATCGAAGTTTATTCTTAAAATCATTAAAACACCTCTTTTCTGAATGTAGAATGTAGAATGTAAAATTGATGATGAAACTCCTTTCGGAGTTTCTAAATTTTATATTTTGTAATTTGGCACAAATTACTTCCATAATTCTACATTCTACATTTTTCATTTTTCATTTGGGCTGTTTACAGCCCACTATAGTTTGTTGAATAGTTTTACAGCAGTAGTATTTAAAATAATTACAGAAGCTGCTAATACTATTAATTCATAAATTAAGGCTCCTAATAATAGTAAATTAATGTTTTGTATCTTAACATAAATAAATGTTAGTACTGGAATTGCTACTATAATTGCTGAAATTAACATTTGGATAAGTACACTTGCTCCTTGTTTAACTACAGCTGTCTCTGAAATCCAATTGAATTTAGGGAATAATAAATTCGTTATTATTCCTACTATTGGCACAATTAAAGAAAAAATAGTTGTTATAACTATAAGCCAAATAAACTGAATAACTGATAGTTTTAATGAAAAGACAAAAATTATATCTGAAATTAATAAAGCTGGTAGAATTAAAATTAAATTTAATGCTATTTTAGCTTTAAATATTACTATTGGCTTTATTGGACTTGATTTTAATATCCATAAGTTCTTTCCTTCTAATGATATTGATGAATTTGTTGTACAAGATAATACTAAAGTCCCACATACCATAACTATAAGAAATACTGGTATAATTTCTTTTGCAATATCTACTTCAAGGATAGTAGCAAGTACTTCTTCCCCCATAAAAATAGTAGCTATTGA
The DNA here is from genome assembly GCA_023445445.1 of Bacillota bacterium. Classification (GTDB taxonomy): domain Bacteria; phylum Bacillota; class Clostridia; order Clostridiales; family Clostridiaceae; genus Clostridium. The sequence goes on along the minus strand of JAEXLD010000010.1, from coordinate 102,054 downwards.
CATTCCTAGTAATAATATAGGTCCAATAATTGTATTTATTACATATATAGGTGAAGCAAAGTATCTCTTTATCTCTTTTTTTAGTAAGGCCATTAACTGTGTAGAACTCTTCATTTCTCTTATTTTATAATTAGATTTTTTATAACTTTCTTGAAGCCTTGAACTTATACTCTTAAAACTTTTGCTAAATATTAATATGAATGCAGCAAATACTGCTACTGATAATAAAACAAATAATAATATATCTATAAAATTATTATTTGCTAGACCTCTTACAGCTAAAATTGCTGGAGGATATATTTTTAGAATTCCTTCACTAATAGACTTACTATTAGCTATAAAGGAATTTATAAGGTCATTTGATTTGAAGGATGCTATTAAAAATATAAATACAATGGCCAATGTTCCTAAGATAACTACTAGATTTTTATGTCTCATTCGTGATGATATATAGCTTATTCCAAAGGCAATTATTGAAGCAACAACTATAGGAATAAGGGGTAGAGTCAAATATACTAGTAATAAATTTAAAAAGAATAAAGATGATATGCTGCTATATTTAAAGTATATAATTGCAGATGGTAATAAAACAAACAAAGCAAAGAAATAATTAACTACAAGTAATTCTACCATTTTTGATATTAAAATATCACTTTTCTTAATTGGTAAACTCATTAATAAATCGTAATCTTTAAAAGAAAATAATATTCCTTGAGCCTTATATATTGATGTGAATAATATCATTATTGTAGTTATTATAAATCCCATAACTAAAAGAATATCTAATAATCCAAATTGTTGTAATCCATCAGCTAAAAGTTTAAAATATAACACTGCCATAAATAAAAGCATAATCATAGTAAATGCAATTGTTGCAGCTAATAAAATTGATTTATTTCTTTCTACTTTTGATTTTTCTTTAGTAAATTTATTTATACCCAAAGATGATATAAAATTTATTTTTAAAAGACTTGCTAATTTACTCATTATCAATCAACTCCATAAATATATCTTCTAATGAACTATTTCCCTTTACTTCTTCCATTTTACCTTGGGAAACTATAACTCCATCCTTAATTATAGCTACCTTATTACAAATCTTTTCTGCAACTTCTAGAACATGAGTAGAAAAGAATATTGACACTCCATTGCTACATAAAGATTTCATTTCTTCCTTTAAAGTATGTGATGCCTTTGGATCTAATCCAACAAAGGGCTCATCTAATATTAATAACTTTGGCTTATGAATTAAAGCTGAAATAATAGCTAGCTTTTGCTTCATTCCGTGAGAATATGAGGATATTAGATCACCCAAGAAGTTTGTTATCTCAAATTTATCTGCATAATACTTAATTAAATTTTCTCTATCACTTTTTGAAACATTAAAAATATCTGCTATAAAATTTAAATATTGAATTCCAGTTAATGATTCATAAATATCTGGATTATCTGGTATATAAGCTATATTACTTTTACACTTCATAGGATCTTCTTTGATAGATACTCCATCAATTAATATATCTCCTTCTTCAAATTCTAATATTCCAACTATAGATTTTATAGTGGTAGTCTTACCAGCGCCATTATGACCAATAAAAGCAAATATCTCCCCATCATTTACCTTAAGAGAAATATTATTTACAGCTTTTTTCCCATTTTTATATGCTTTTGAATAATTTTTTATTTCTAACATATTAACACCTCTCATCATTATATCTGTTATATATATTATATAACAGATATAATAAAAAATCAATATTTTCTTAATATTTTATACTTTACACCTTACTTATATATGGTAAAATTATAAGAGTCGGTATTCTTTGAAACCGAACTTTGCAAAAATTTATTTTTTGCCGAATTATATCCTTTTATAAGGAATAAGAACGGAGGAGTTAATATGTTAAACACTAGAGGGGTGGGGAAATCCCATGAAAACATTAGAAAGATGGTAATAATAGCGATGTTATCCGGCATTTGTTTGTTTCTAGGATTAACAGGTCTTGGTTTTATACCTTTACCACTTTTTAAATTAACAATTTTACATTTACCAGTAATAATAGGAGCTATAATTGAAGGACCAATAGTAGGTGGGTCTATAGGTTTGATTTTTGGGTTATTCTCAATCTATCAAAATATAACAGCTCCAACACCAATGTCACCATTTTTTTATAATCCATTAGTATCTGTAGTTCCTAGAGTTCTAATAGGTGTTATATCTTATTACATTTTTAAGTTTATAAAAACTAAGCTTAAAAATATTAAAGTATCTATTACTGTTGCTGCAATTTGTGGCTCTTTAGTAAACACAATTGGTGTACTTGGCACTATTTACTTCATTTACTTTAAAGATTATGCTGAAATACTTATGAATAAAGGAACTATATTATCAGATTCAGTAAGTGCAGTTACAACTGCTCTATTAACTGTAATAGGAACTAACGGAATTGCTGAAGCTATTTTATCAGCTTTACTTGTAACTCCAATAGTAATAGCAATCTTTAAAATGCAAAAGAAAAGTTTTTAAAAAATATTAACATAAAAATTAAATTTCACAGAGCTGTATCACTAAAATAAGTGTACAGCTCTTTTTAATGAAAAAACTACTTCAGTAGTTTTTACCTTAATTACGCATTATGCATTATCCATTATTCATTATCTAGGTAGTTTGTACTATTTTTATGCTTAACAAGAATAGCCTTCCTTTATTGTAATTAATTTAATAGTTTATAGAACTAATTATTACATAACATAATAGTACAAAGTCATTAAAAAGCTTTGTATTAACTTTTAAGGAGGAATTTATTATGGCAAGTAGTACAAAATTAGTTCCAGAAGCAAAACAAGGATTATCTAAATTTAAAAATGAAGTAGCTAATGAAATGGGAGTTCCATTCACAGACTACAACGGAGATCTTTCTTCAAAACAATGCGGTAGCGTTGGTGGAGAAATGGTTAAGAGAATGGTAGAACAATACGAATCAAAAATTAAATAAAGCTAAATAAAAAAAGGCAGTAGTTATGAAATCTCACAACTACTGTCTTTTACTTACCATCAATTTAATTCTTCTCTCTTTTTTTATTTGCAAATAATGCTAAATAAAGTATTCCAATGGCCCCAATAGAGCTTAATATAGTCCAAAAAACTATATTAGATTGATCTCCAGTATTAACAGGTTTTTCTTCAACTATATCTGTTATAGACATAACCTCTTCCTTTATAGGAGTAATTGTTTTATATATATTATGAAAACTTGCTTCATCTAACTTTTCTGCTTTATTACCCTTATAAAGAACTGAAGTGGCTTCTAAGCCCTCACCATTTTCTTTATTAGTTACATAAACTGTAAGATTATAAATACTATTATCATAAGTACAATCTACATTGTTTCCCTCTTCTTGCCATATAGAATAACTATATATACCAACTCTTGAAAAAGTTATTATTGGAAAAGAATTAGTTTCTTCACCAGTTGCAATCATTGTATAAACACCATCTGTACTGCCCTCTGGCATAGGATAAGCTATATTATCTGCTTTTAGATTAATAGTAAATTCTTCTGCCTTAGTAGGTAGTGTACCCTCTAGCGAAACATTAAATTGTACCTTTGTTTTCGGTACTTCCGCCGCCAGCACAGGTGGAGTTTGTATCACTAGAAAGATAACCAATACAGTTAACATTATTGCGATATTCTTAACCTTTTTCTTCATTCTCAATATCCTCCTATTCCGCTGGCGTGTGAGGTTCCATCACAGCCAGAATAATGGTTCTTGCATCAGTAAATTCACTTGAGCAAGTGGATAATGCTATAATTTGTTTATCCGCCTGTTCTTTTGCTTTAATAAATGTATCTTTATTAATATACATTGCATTTTTTTCTACATAAGTATGTAGATTATTTATATTCCCTTGTACTTGTGCTGTATCAAATATATTACCTTCTGATGCAGCTACTAATAGGCAAGCATAAACTTTTAAATCATAGCTTCTATCAGGTAAAATCAAAGTTCCTGTTTTATTTTCCTTAAAGAAATCTTCTTTCTTATAAAGATCTAAGTCTCCAAACATATTACTATTATCCATATGGTGCCCATATAGCAAAGAATAATTGTCCTGAAAATTCTTATCACATCTAGAATCTAAATATATACTTCCAGCTAATGAAAAATCACCATAAACATCAGTATTTATATATGTTAGATTAGTTTCACCTTGAACTACAGGATAGTCTATCTTTGTACCATCCATAGTAATCCATCCGCAAACATCTTTGTTTATTGCCAGTAATTCTTCAAAGGAGGCTTTAGCCTTCTCTGAATTATTTATATCTGGCTTAAGGCTTAACATATCTGATTGTACATTCTTTGCTTTAGCATATATATGGTTATTATCCCAAAGTGCATAAACAGAATAAGTACCCGCTATGCAAAGTAATAATATTACTATAAAACTTACAAGGGCATTTGACGCCCTGAGAAAAAATCTAGAAAGCCTCATGCGTCACACACTCCTTAAAACCTATTGTTAAAATCAGGTATTGGAAGGGCTAAAAGCCCTTCTAACCTGTTATAATTTCATATACTTAACTTAATTATTGTTGCTAGCCATACGTCTCTTAATAATGAAAGCTCCACCACCAACTACAACAACTGCTAGTATCATAATGTAAGGTAGGTTGTCCACGAAAATTCCTGTATCAACATCTCTTCCCCTATTATTTGTAATTTTAACTTCTTTATTATCTTTGTCAACTGTACCAGTTATACCCTGTTTTTGTGTATCTTCAACATCATTATATTTAGGTTTATCATACTTTCCATTTGCGTCAGTAGTATAATCTGCTTCTTTTACTGTGTAAGTAACACCAACTGGAAGATTTCCTAATGTAATAGTTTCATCATCTTTTAATAATAAAGTAATTGTTTTAGTATTTTCGCCATCAGCAAATTTAACAGTTGTAGGATTATTAGAATTAGAACCACCAGTAATAGAAATTGTACTCTTTACAGGTTTAACCACTGTAGCTGTATCAGTTATTTCAGTTGGAGCATTTAATGTAACATCTACTTTAAAGTAACGATCTTTTTCACCCATATTACCAGTAACTTCTTTCTTAATATCTAAACTAGAAGCAGAGTATATATTAGTAATACCTTCTGTCTTACTTCCATTTACTGTACCATAGTGGAAAACAACATGTCTAACTTTTTGACCATTTTCTTCAGTAACAGTAACCTTTAAGTAAATTGGTTTTGCATCATATTCAACACCTGCAGTATTGCTAGCTGTTTCAGTTATCTTATATGTAAAGATACCTACGTGATTATAAGTTGGTAATGCAATAGCAGTAGTATTTTTATCACCTGCTAAAGCAGCTTCACCCTCTGTAAAGCTTATTTCATAGGTATTAGGACTAATGCTAGGCATAATCTCTGAGCCATTTGCTCCATCAAATGTATATTGAGAATCTGATACACTTTCATTTGTAACTGTGAAATTAAAGGTTTCAGCAGGGTTCTTAACACCATTATTTGCTAATTTATAAATCTTAGCAAGATCTACACTACTTACATCCCCATTGTCTGCAACAACATCAGCAAAGGTTACAGTGCTCACACCTAAAACCATTACTAATGATAGAATTAAAGATAAAAACTTTTTCATAATTTTTCCCTCCTAAGAAATTATTTTATTATATTTATTCTACCTTCTTTTTAATAAAGGATAGAAAATTAAGACTTTTTATTGAATTACAATCCCCTTCTACGAAGAATAGTAATTACTTTACCTTCTAAATCTTTTTTAGAAATTGGGCCAAAATCACGGCTATCTTCAGTTTGTGTTCTATAATCACCTAGTACAAAAACACATCCTTCTGGAACTCTATAGGGATAAGTTATCTGTGATTCTTCCTTTTCATAGGTTGGATACATAATTTCTTCATCCTGTATTGTTCCATTTACAATTAAATTTCCATTTTCATTTATTGTTACTACATCATTTTCACAGGCTACAACTCGTCCAATGTAATTTTTCTTATTGTTTTTATAAGATATAACATCATTTTTTCTATACTTCTGTTCTAGCTTAAATACAATTGTTAAATCTCCATCTTTTATTGCTGGAAACATTCCATTTCCAGTAACCTGTGTAATGAGAAAAAACTGTGTAAATAATATATATCCTACGATTAATATTATAATTATCTTATTTACTAGTATTTTGTAGCCACGATTTGTATTTGCAGCATTTTTTCTGTTTATAATAGCTTTTTCAATGATTGTCTCATTTTCAGTCTTAAACATAACTAGCCTTCCTTTATAGATGTATTTTCATTAGATATACTACCTTTCTTATACCTTTCCTCTTGTTGCTCTAGAAGCACATCATATCTCTCACGTTCTGCAATAAGAGCTTTATTATATAATTCATTCAGTTCATCTATCTTTTTCCATACATCTTCTTCAATTACTCCTCCAAAGGCTTGTTTACGAAAATGTACATTTTCGATCCATTCCATTATATTTTCCTGTTCGAAGTTCAACACTTTTGTCTCTTGAGTATCAGATAAATCATTTTTTTTTTCTTTTTTCATTTGACACCCTCCTTAATTGTTTTTTTGTTGTTTCCTCCTATTTATAAAGAATATAGTGCCACCAATAATTACAACGCCTAAAATCAATATATAAGGCATGGAATCTAATAAAATACCAGTATCTATTAAGATATTTTTAGTATTAGTTACAACTATATTTATATCACTATCTGTATAATCACTAAGGTTAATAGTATATACTCCATCAACTGCTTCTTGTTTTGTACCATTTACAGTAACAGTAACTACATATTGACTTTCACTTGGAATTATTTCAGATAATTTAATACTTGAATTCCTTGTAAGTCCTGTTATCGCTTTGCTTTCTTTATGCTGTAATTGAAAGTTAATAGTTTCTTGTTTTACAGAATCCTTATAAACTTCAGCAGTAAAATCAAATTTTCTTGTAGTTTCTCCCATATTTCCTGCAACTATTTTTTGTATAGTTAAGCTTTGTGTTAAGTATGCATCTGCGTAATCTGACTTAGGAAGAATATATTTACTTCCCATAGTAGCTACGTTATGAATTTCTCCAGGTAGTGTACTATTACTAACAATAGCAGTAACTAAGTAAGATCTTGATGATCCTTCATCACCAGCTTTAGCTAAAGTAACATTTTCATCTATAGTAATCTTACCTGTTCTGTTAGACTCTTCAGTTTCCTCACCATCTATTTTGGTTACTATTAATCCCTCAGGAACATCATCTGTAACCTCTAATTCTTTAAGAGGAATTTCACTATTATTTGTAATAGTTACTTTATATGTTATTTCATCTCCCACTTTTACATTTGGTTCCTTTATAACTACTCCATCTTTCACAATATCTTTAACTATTGAATAATCAAGCGTAATTGTTATAGTTGCCCCAGGCAAATCCCAACCTGTCCAATACTCTCCACTAGTTGTTGTATCAATAGCAAAGTAAAATATTTCTGTAATCTTTTCTATTTCTCCTATCTCAATATCCATAAGTCCTAAATTACTTTCTAATGTTTTTATTTCACCATTTGGTAAAGTAATAACTATTGAAGCCTTTGATGAATTACTTCCTAAAATCACATTATAATTTGGACCAATTACTTCTTTGTCACCAACCTTTACTTTAAGTACCTCTTTCCAATTATTATTTTTTTGAAAACCAAGGACTATATGTGCATTTCCTTTATCATCTACATAAATTCCTTTTGCGATATAATGTTCATTAGTACTAGTAGCTACCATATCAATTTCATAGAAATATTCAGCATCAACATTTACTGAGTTATTAGCATATAATTGAATTCCTTCTTCACTCAAGGTAGATATAGATGAGTTCACTGTTGATTGTTTATTAGAATTATAAGTATTAACACTTTCAGTAACTTGGTTTTCATTATTAATAGTATTAATATTCTGACTATTGTTAACAGGACTAGAATCTAATTTTTCATTATTAATAGTATTAATATTCTCATTATTATTAACAGAATTAGAATCTAATTTTTCATTATTGATTGTATTAATATTCTGATTCTCATCAACAGTTTTTGATTCTGAATTGTTATTATCAGAAGTATTGTTATTTAGCTTTTTGTTATCATCAGTCTTAGATTCTAAATTGCTCTTATCAGAAGTATTATTATTTATACCTTCATTCTCAACAGCACTAATATTCTTATTGTCATTCTCAATGATTTCACTTTTTAAATTTTTATCATCAGTAATCTTAGAATCCAGGGCTTCATTATCAGTTATATTATTATTCAGATTCTCTTTATCATCAGTATCAGAAGTTAGATTTTCTTTATTAGCAGATTCTTCATCTAGATTTTCTACAGAAACAGTTTTATCATCTAGATTATCCGCTCTTGCAGAAATTCCACTTCCAGGTAACACTATGCTACTTATGGTTAAGGCTACTATAATTAATATCGCTAACCACCTTGTAGTATTTTTCTTTTTCTTCATACCACATCTCGTATTCATAAATTATACCGCCCTCCTGACTTATTATTTAATAATTGATGCTTACATATTATATTGATAAATATAATATAATCAGATAAAAAAATACTAGCTCTGCATCAATTTATATCTTATATATTATAGGCAGAATTTAGTTTAAACAATATTTTATTGTAATTAATACTAAATTATACCTAAATTATAACCCTTTTACATTTTTAAGTCAATATTTCATTTTATTTATTACCTTTTTTGTACAATTATTAACTACACCTAATATTTTGTTTGAATTTTCTGAATCTTATTTTGTAAAAAAAATATACAGATATATCCTCCCATATAAGAAATTATATTAGACGATATATCTGCAGTATTTAAAAATTTTTTTGAAATTATCATAAATATTATCAGTTATACATTAATTAATAACTATCATCTAGCAATTAAACATCATTATTAATACTTAATTACAACTATATTTTCTTATATTTATATCAAAATCATACTTAAATTATACCCCCGTCATATTTTTAAGTCAATATTTCATAATACACTTTTTTACATAAATATTTAATTTAAACATTCAATAGTCTTAGTAATTAAAAAAATAATGACTCTCCAAAATGGAAAGTCATTATTTTAAATCCTATTTATTATTTGGAGCGAAAGACGGGACTCGAACCCGCAACATTCACCTTGGCAAGGTGACGCTCTACCATTGAGCCACTTCCGCATGTTATTTACTGTTATATGATACAATATCATATCTAAATGGTCAATACTCTTTTTTAAGTATTTATTTTAAATTCCAAAAAAAATGTGGTGGCTTACCCGGGAATCGAACCCGGTACACCTTGATTAAAAGTCAAGTGCTCTACCGAATGAGCTAGTAAACCACATATGGTGCGTGTTAAGAGATTCGAACTCCTGGCCCACGCCTTAGAAGGGCGTTGCTCTATCCAGCTGAGCTAAACACGCATCTTTTCCACGAGAAATATAATAACCTATTTTGTCGCATCTTGTCAACATTTTTTATATTTTTTTTACACAAAAATTTATCAGTAAATAAGTAAAAGGTAAGAATAAATCACCTACAACCTAGTTCTTCACTCTTACCTCTTACTTCTTACTTATTCACTATTCTCTCTTAACTTTTCCCTATTTTATAACTATTTCTTCTCCTTCTGCATCTACTACAACATGTGAGCCATATCCAATATCTCCTTTAATAATTAATCTAGCTAAATTATTTTCTAAGGTATTTTGAATATATCTCTTTAATGGTCTAGCACCATATACTGGGTCATAACCTTCTCTTGCCATAATTGTCTTAGCTTCATCAGTTACATCAATAGTTATATTTCTTTCCTTTAACCTTCCTGATATTTCTTCTAAGAAAATTTCTATTATCTTCTTAATACCACTTTCAGATAAAGGCTTAAACATAATTATATCGTCTACTCTATTTAGGAATTCAGGCTTAAATCTTAGCTTCATTTCATTCATAACTTCGCTTCTAATTTCTGGATCTATAGTATCTTCACTCTTATTATCTAAAAGATAGCTACTACCTATATTAGAAGTCATAATTATAATAGTATTTTTAAAATCTACAGTTTTTCCTTTATTATCAGTTAATCTACCATCATCTAAGATTTGTAAGAAGATATTAAATACATCTTCATGAGCCTTTTCAATTTCATCAAATAGTATTACACTGTATGGATTTCTTCTTACTGCCTCTGTAAGTTGACCACCTTCATCATATCCAACATATCCTGGAGGCGCTCCAACTAATCTAGAAACTGAATGTTTTTCCATATATTCAGACATATCTATTCTTATAATATTTTCTTCTGAATCAAATAAGTTTCTAGCTAATGTCTTAGCAAGTTCTGTCTTACCAACACCAGTTGGTCCTAAGAATATAAATGAACCTATTGGTTTATTAACATCCTTTAAGCCTGCTCTTGCTCTAAGAATAGCATTAGATACTGCAGTTATAGCTTCTTCTTGGCCAATAACTCTCTTTTGAATTTCACTTTCTAATCTTAGAAGCTTTTCTCTTTCCCCTTCTAAAAGATTAGATACTGGAATTCCAGTCCACTTAGAAAGTACCTTAGATACCTCTTCTTCTGTTACCTCTTCTTTTAAAAGAGCTCCTTCATAATTTTCCTTTACTTCAACTTCTTTTTGCTTTATTTCTTCTTCTAAAGCTGGAATTACACTATATTGAATTTCCGCTGCTTTATTATAGTTATAGTTTCTTTGAGCAGCTTCTAAATCTCCTCTTGCTTCATCTAACTTAGTTTTTAAGTCTTTTAAGTTGACTATTGCATCCTTTTCCTTTTCAAATTTAGCTGTCATAGCATCATTTTCTGCTTTAAGTTCTGCAATATCTTTCTCTAAAGCCTCTAATTTCTTTTTAGATCCTTCATCCTTTTCCTTTGTAAGAGCTTCTTTTTCAATTTCTAATTGGAATAATTTTCTTCTAATGTTATCAAGTTCTGTTGGAAGAGAATCTATTTCAGTTCTTATCATAGCACCAGCTTCATCAATTAAATCTATTGCCTTATCTGGTAAAAATCTATCTTGAATATATCTATGTGATAATTTTGCTGCTGCAACTAATGCTGAATCATGAATTCTTATTCCATGATGTATTTCAAATCTTTCCTTTAATCCTCTAAGAATTGATATAGTATCATCAACTGTTGGTTCATCTACTATTACAGGTTGGAATCTTCTTTCTAAAGCCTTATCTTTTTCAATGTATTGTCTATATTCATCAAAGGTTGTAGCACCTATACAATGCAATTCTCCTCTTGCAAGTAAAGGCTTAATTAAGTTACCTGCATCCATAGCACCGTCAGTTTTACCAGCACCAACTATTGTGTGAATTTCATCTATAAATAATATTATTCTACCTTCACTACTTTGAACTTCCTTTAATACAGCCTTTAATCTTTCTTCAAATTCACCTCTATATTTAGCTCCAGCTATTAATGAACCCATATCTAGAGAGAATATAACCTTATTCTTTAATCCTTCAGGAACATCTCCTCTAATAATTCTTTCTGCTAATCCTTCTACTATAGCAGTTTTACCAACACCAGGTTCACCAATTAATACAGGATTATTTTTTGTCCTTCTTGATAGAATTCTAATAGTCCTTCTTATTTCTTCATCTCTACCTATTACAGGATCTAACTTATGCTTTTTAGCAAGGTCTGTTAAGTTAGTACCATATTTACCTAAAGCATCATAGGTTCCTTCAGGATCTTGAGTTTCTACTCTTTGATTTCCTCTTACTTCTTTTAAAACATTCATAAATGTTTTTTTATTAATATTATACTTGTCTAGTATTCTCTTAACTTCTCCATTTTTATCTACTTCAATGATTGCAAGCATAACATGTTCAACACTAATATATGAATCTTCAAATTTCTTAGCTATATTTTCAGCTTTAACTAATACTTCTTCTATTTGCCTAGTAGCATAAACCCCAGATGAGTTAGCACCTTCACCTAAAACCTTTGGCATATTTCCTAAGGCCCTATTTAAATCATCATCTATTGACTTTACACTAACACCCATTTTAGTAAATATATTAGGTATTAGCCCATCCTCTTGTTCTACTAATGCTGTGAATAAGTGTATTAGTTCTACTTGTTGGTGATTAAATTTGACTGCAATCATACTAGCATCATTTAGTGCTTGTTGAACCCTTAATGTCATTTTTTCAATGTTCATGCGCTTCACTCCTTTATACACTACTTAATATATTTATTATAATCTATATTTAATATATTAATACAAAAGTCAAAGAAAGTCAAAGTATATTTTAAAACTTTTAAAACTTTTCTATTTTGCTATAAATAGGATATAATTATATTATTATAACAAAATGAGGTGATTTTTATAAGAAGAGAATATATAGTTTACCCAGCAGACTCTCCTATAAAAATAACATATGCTAACATAAAGGAATATCCAATACATTGGCATAATTCTATTGAAATACTTTATGTTTTAAGAGGAAGCATAAATGTTAATGTAGATACAGATTCCTTTGAAGTATTAGAAAAGGAAATGGAGATTATAAACGTTGATGAAGCACATAGAATTTATAGTGATGAAGATAATAGAGTCTTAATGTTTCATATAGATCCTTCCTTCTTTGAGAAGTATTATAAGGATATAAATAATATTTTCTTTTATACAAATTCTACTGATGATGGTGCTCAAGAAGGAGAAGAGTATGATTTACTTAGAAATTTTCTAGCTAAACTTTTATGTGAATCAGTACAAAAGTTAGATGATTTTGATAAAGAAGTAGAATCCTTATTAATAGATTTGCTTTATCATCTTATAAATAATTTTCATTACTTAACTTATGAAAGAGAAGAATTAAAATCTAATACTGAACAACTAGCAAGGTATCATAGAATTTCTAAGTATATATTTAATAATTATGATAGTAATATTACATTACAAGAAATTGCTAAGAAAGAATTTTTAAGCCCTCATTATTTATCTCATGAAATTAAAAATGCAACAGGAAATAGCTTTACTGATTTAGTTAATCAAACTAGAGTTGAAGAATCTGTTAAATTATTATTAGATAGCGACTTAAGTATTTCTGATATTTCAGATGAGGTTGGTTTCTCCCATGTTAGATACTTAAATAAAAATTTTAAAAACTACTATGGATGTACTCCACTTCAATATAGAAAAAAGAATAAATTAACAGAAGAAGAATATGAGAGAAGTAAAAAAATCGAAATTTTAAATCTTGAGGATGCCTTAGAATATCTATCATCAGAATTAGATGATTACGAAAGATTTAATTATGAAAATAAACTATGGAAAGTCCATATAAATATGGATGGGAGTCAAGGGGAACTTAACAAAGATTTTAGAGAAATAATAAATTTAGATGATGCCTTTGATTTACTTCTAGAAGATAATAAAGATATCTTAGAAGAAATACAAGAAGAGCTTCACTTTAAATATGTTAGATTAGAAAACATGTTTAATAATGATATGGGGGTTTTCCCTAAAGCTGATTTCTACAACTGGAATAAAGCTAAGAGCGTTATTGAATTTTTGGATTATATTGATTTAAAACCTCTTATTTTAATAGATAATCCTAATTTTTCTCTAGAAAAATATAAACATATCCTAAATAGCTTCTTTGAGTATTTTTCTGAAATAGATTATATTGATATAACTGAATTTAAATTTCAATTCACTCCTATAATAGATAGAAATTTAAAAACATCCTTATTAGAATTTATATCTAATGAATATGATATAGATGTTATTGAAGAGGATTTTGTTTGTGATAAAAATTTAAATAAAATTTATGATACAGCATTTATGCTGCCATTTATTATCCACAACACAATCTTCAATAAAAATTCATTAAACTTTTTAAGAGCTTTTGATGTTTTAGAAAAGGAAATAAGCTTAACAAATGAAGTCTTTATAGGTGCTCCAGGTTTAGTAAATGATATGGGAATTAGAAAACCTTCTTATTATGCCTATTACTTATTAAGTAAGTTAGGTGATGAAATTGTAACTATAGACAATGGATTAATAGTTACTAAAAAGGATGATGAGTATTGCATATTATTGTACTCTTATACAGATGAACTTGAAGAATTACAAAGCTTCGAAAAGATATTTACTAAACGTGGTAAGAGAAAGATTTATAAAAAGAAAACATCTTTAAATATTGAAAATATAAAAAAATCTTCTAGAATAATAACTTATGAAATAAGTGAAAGAATTGGCTCTTCTTATAATTACTGGTTGTCTATGGGATCTCCAGATAGATTAAATAAAGAAGAAAAAGAAATATTACACAAAGCATCTTTCCCTAAAATAGAATTTAGTTATTCCAAGAAAAATACAATTTTAAATATTATTACTGAATTAAAGGGATATGATGCTAAACTTATAGTAATAAAAAATATTAAATAGATAAATATTATACTCAAAAGTACAAAGAAACCAAAAGTTATGGTTTCTTTGTACTTTTTTAATATATTGGAAATTTTGTTAATAACTTAAATGTACTTAAAACTAAACATTTAAGTCAATGCATTCTAATGAATTAATAAGTATAATTTAAACATAAGTTATAAAAAAGATTAGAAAGGGTTGATTTTTAATGAGAGGGTTATTTTTCGTACCTAGCGTATTATCAAAATATTCATTAGCAAATATAATATCTTCATTTTTCCATCCAAATAAAAAGTAATTATAGTTTAAAAACATTATACTATTTATGAGTATTTAAGAATTGAAAGCTCATAAAGAAGTTAACACAATATTTAACTTCTTTATGAGCTTTTATTTTTATTTATTATATATTACTTATCTAGCTTCATAGCTAATGTAAAATATTTTAAAGAATCTTTTACATCCCCTATCTTATAATACATTTCTCCCATATCAAGATATCTTTCATGCCTTTTTTCCTTGTTAGCAAATTTAAACAAAGAATCTAGTGAAAGGTTCATGTACATTTCTGCTTGAACATATAGTTCTTTCTTCTGAAGTATCATACCCTTTAAATAATATGCTTCTTCAATTAATACTATATCATTAGTATCAATTGCGGAATTTAAGGCTTTGTCTGTAATTTCATAGGCAATATCATATTCCTTATTTTCATAAAGAGTTTTAACACATTTGTTTAAGAATCTCACATATTTCTTCTCATCAATTGTTGGAAATAAATCTATTCCTTCCATGATTTCTTCAATAGCCTTTTGCCTATTGTTTACATAAAAATAGCTTTCTCCTGTTTTACCTTTAGCTATTGCTAACACTGCTGGCTTTTCTTTTTTATATTTATAAGCTAATTTTATATATTCTTCATATTCATCCTTATTTAATCTTATACAAACAATTGCAAAGCTATGATATATATCTCCCTTATCTAGGTCCTTTTCAACATTATCTACATATTTTAAAGCTTCTTTTAAAATATCATAAGCATCTTCTAATTTCCCCAATTTTTCAAAGGATTTTCCTTCTCTATAGCAAATATAAGCATAATTTGCTTTATTAAAATTCTTCTTATTTCTAATAATTGATCTTGTTCTACTAAAGTAATTTATAGCTTCATTATAATCCTCTATACTATAGAAGAAGGTTGCCATATCTACATAATAAGTGATTGTATTATCGGGAGTATTATTCTTTTGATACAAATCATAATATTGAGATATGATTAATTGTATATTTTCAACTTTGTTTTTCCTAACATAATAATTAAATAATTTATGAATTAATTCAAAGGCCAAATCATTATAGGAATACTCTAAAGCATAATTTAAATTATGCTTTATAACATTATCCATTTCTTCATCTGGAACTAATCCTCTATTGATTAGTTTTAAATTGCTGGTTATTTGTTCTTCTACATCCCTTACCAAATAATCATAATCAAGTCCAAGCTTTTCTGATATATATTCTAGAATATCCTTGTCGGCTTTAATCTTTCCATTTTCTATACAACTCATTTTAGATATAGAAACTTTATTTCCACATAATTCTTTTAAAGTTATTCCTTGATACACCCTTGCCCTTTTAATTTTTTCGCCAGTTGATAATATTTCCATTTAAATCCCCCGCCTGAATCAGTTTTTAAGTATTCCTAACTTTCTAAAAATGTTAACTCCCTCGTCTAAATACTTAGCTGCCTCTACCTCTTTCTTATTATCTATATAGAACTTTCCTATCATTATTGCTAATTGCCCTGCTTCTTTTTGTAAATTATTCTTTTTAGCTAAATCATAAGTATCAAGTAAAACATATTCTGCTTCCTTAAATAATTCCTTAAGTATATAAATTCTATACCATAGTAAGTTTAACTTTATAAGATTTTCTATATCTCCTTCTTCTAGGTAAGAAGTTATTTCTATAAGTATTTCTTCACATTTTGAGATATCCTTTAATTTAATATAGTTTTCACAAATATTCATTAAAGTATTAACTATCTTAGAATCTTTTCTTCTTATTCTAATATCCTTAGATATTTCATAATGCTTGAAGGATTCTTCAATGTTTTCAAATTCATAGAATAATTTCCCCAAATTATTTTCTATTTCAGATATATTATTTAACTCATCAAGCTCTTTATACACTTCTAAAGTTTTTTGGGAATATTTTATAGCATTTGCTAAATCACCTTGCTTATTATATTCTTCTGATAGTAATAATAATGTTTTAGCATATTCTTCCCTATTTCTAACTTGCTCAAACTTACTCTTTGCTAAAAATGAGTAATTCATAGCTTTGGAAATATCTTCTATATTAAAATAAGCTTGTGCCATATAATAATATATTTCCCCTAATAAAAAGTCATCTCCTAAATTATTATCTAAGTAGACCTTTTCAGCTTGTCTTAAATAACTACTTGAAGAATGGAATGCTTTTTGTTTTAGAGTAATTTTTCCTAGGTTTAAAAATGTATTTATTATTTCTTCATAATTGTTGTTTTTAATAAATATAACATTTGATGATAAGAAAAATTGTTGTGCTAAAGTATATTCGCCTTTAGATTTATATATTTGAGCCCTTAAATATATGATTTTTGCCTTTCTATACTCTAAATTATATTTTTCAACATAATATAAAGCATTTTCTATATATTTTTCTCCAGTAATATAATCCCCTGATAAAATATATGATTCGGCAATTTGCTCATAATAAACACTTATCTTTTCAGCCTGTGTTTCCTCTGATTCCATTAAGTACTCAACTGAAGTTTGTAAAGCTCCTGCTAAATATTCAAGTAGATCCATAGAAGGATTAGATCGTCCTGATTCAACCAAGCTGATTTGTCCTGGAGTAATTCTATCTCCAGCTAAATCCTTTAGAGTCATATCTAACTCTTTACGTCTTCTTTTAATTTTTTCTCCTAATGCAAGAATCTCCATCATTACTCTTCCTTTTCATACCAATATATTAATATTATTAACTTTTCCTATTATTTTAAATTATATCATAATTTAACCAATTTTAATAGTAATTCTCCATATAATAAGTCTATTAATTTGCTTTTTTCGTCAAATTATAATATAAATAATAATATTTTCTTATTTTTTCCTTTTAAATATTATATCATTAAAGTAAGTAAAAACACTAATAATTTATACATTTTTTCCAATAAAGTTAATTTAGTTATAAAAAAACGAGATAAAAATATAGTGCTAGAATCACTTATATTTTTTTTAAGTCATACTAACACTAAATTTTATCTCTTATATTCTAAATTATTTAATTTATATGATAGTATATCTTATCTCATATATCCTATCATCATATCACAAGCATCTTCAGCCATATTCATAGCCCTTCTGCCAACTCTTTTTAAGTTTCTTTGTGTTTTTCTATCTAATTGTGGTAACATAACAGCAGTTACTGCAACTCCTATTACAGCTCCTGCTGCCATTCCTTTAAGCATCCTTAACATAATATCACCTCATAAATATTATTCTAACTTTATTATTTGTATTTTTTAATCTTATATTCATGAAAAAAGGAGATAAATAGTTTTTCAAAATAAAGGATCATATTAATTTTTTTTCAATTCCTTATTATATAAATATTCTGAATAACTTAATACGTCATTTTGTTTTTCTTTAGGTAGTTTCTTTAGAATATCTCTTAGCTTCTCTATTATTTCTTTATCTTCATAATAATTATTATCTAAAGTATCCTCTTCGTTAGCTTCAGTTACTAAAATTAGAGAATCATCTTTTTCTTCCATTATAATAGAATTATCCTTAGGTATAATATTGTATTCTCTATCTTTAGCTATATTTTTTAATTTTTCTTTAACTAAAGCATTAGAAACATATATTTTATTACTTCCAAGATACTTATAAAACTCATTATTAGATTCAATGTTTAAAGCTTCTTTACATTTTTCATCTGCAATTTCATTATATAAATCTCCTGTATGGCTATCTACTTTAACGAAAATCACTTCAATTCCTCTATCAATTAAGCTCCTCATCTTATTATAATAATCTACTGATGACTTATCTTTTCTTTCCCAAAAGCCAGTAGCATGATGAGCTATTCCAGCATAGTCATGGAAAATAACTACTTTTCTTTCCTTTTGCTTTAAGGCATATTCTACACCTTTAACTGTAGCTTCTAATTCTCCAGCAATTTGTCTTATAGCTTTATTAGAATTATCTTCACTTTTACCATTTTCAACATACTCTATTACATTATCTTTAACAGCTACTAAAGCATAAGCATATCTTTCTGTTGATATATTATAACTTCCGTCTACATATATATGTAAGGAATCCATGGGATAACTATCTACACCTTTTTTTAACATTCCATCCCCTTTAGATAAAAAAGCCTTAGCTTCATTAATATCTTCAAAGCTTTTGTATTTAGCACCTTTGACCCCTTTTATATAACTTTGACATTCTGCCCATGTATCTACTATTAAATTTTCAACTTTTTCATTTGTATTAAAATTAAAGCCTTCCTTAATTGCATAAACTTTCTTTGCCATTTATAGTACTCCTTCGCTTCTTTTATAATGACACAATTTCCTCAATAAAGTTGTAAATCTTCTCTACATTTCTAGCACCTGTGAAGTTTACCACATACTCAATAGCATTTCTTAGTACAAAAACAATATCATTTTTACCTTCCCAATTTTCTAATACTACCTGAACTGGTACATCAGATATAATTCTTTCTAAGGCAAAAAATGCAACTGCTATTTCATCTACCTTTCCTATAAAAGGTATTTTATCTGGTATTATATCCGTTGGGAAAGCGATATATGCTATAGCTGCTGAAATAATAACTTTTGTTTTTACAGAAACTCTTTTATCTCTTAATAATCTATATAGCAAAGCTGCCATATCTGGAACTATAAATAAATAATCACTATAAGTTTTTATTTTTTCAGGAAGTTTTTCTACCGCAAAATTCCTTCCTACACTATATTGATCCTTTACCTTTACTATATTTTCTTCAATTATCTCAAAATCTTCTATTTCATCTTCTTCTATTACAGGAACCTCTTTTATTAGTGTACCCTTTATTGAAAGGTTAATATTAGCTACATCAACATTTAGAAGGTCTTGAGTAAAGTATATATCTGATATGTCTAAATCAACATATGGAACATCCTTTAATAAATATTTAACATTTATTACTATTTTTCCTTCATTATAGCTGATACCCTTTTCTTCTAAAGATTTTAATGCAAACTTTAATGCAGCCTTTCTTAATATTGAGAATACCTTTAATTTAGCTACCTTAAAGAATGAAAGTTCTCCATGAATTATACTATCTTCTACTCTGCTAAGCTTAACACCAGCTACGAAATTAATAGTTATACCTTTTGTAAAGCTCCCATATAATCTTATTTCATCTTCAACTTCTATTTTTTGTAGATTTAAACCCTCTACACTTACAAATTCATTTATAATACTTAATAAATCTTCGCCTGTTAAGGCCACTTTAACACTTGAAATATTCATACTTACCTCCCATTAATAAGTTAATTATGCATTTATATAAAACTTTAAATCAGATCCTATTATATAAAGGAACTTGTCCTTTATATATACATCCTCTATTATTGCTTCATACTTATCTAAGTCAATCACAATATCTTTTCCCTTTATACTAAGTTGTTCTTCGCCAATGATTTTAACTACTGATTTTAAAACTATATTGCTGATTCCCTTTAGCATGCCTAATTTATCTATATTTATGTCTTTAGTACCAATAAATATTTTATTATCATAAATTTTTTTTATATAGAGATTTCCACTAAATTTACTATTTATTTTATTAAATATATTTCCTGAGAAACTTATTCCATCATTTATTTCTATATGGGTTATCTCTATGCCCTTATCTTTGCTTTTTGAATTAACTAACTTAGTAATATCCATTGATGATAACACAGTTGAATAAAGCAATTTCTATTATCTCTCCTTATATATTACTTATAAAATCATTAGTCTAATCAGTCAGCTATTTTATTAAAGTATACCCTATTTACATAAAATTTAAAAGATATCTTTTATTTTAGCATATATTCCAACACTTACATAGGAATAATCTAGGTTATTAAGTGGACTATTTTTTTTAAAATGCTAAAATATGTTTTGATAATTAATCTTCTTTATAGGAGGTAATAATGAATAAACTAAAGAAAAATTTGATTTTTATTCCAATAGCAACAGCTATTCTTTCAACATTGGTTTTAATGTATTTAAGTTTCGGTAAAACTTCAAACTACAATAAACAATATTCAATGTTTTTACAAGATATAACTGATAATAATATATCTAAAGTAATTATTAATAATAACTCAAAGCTTACTGTATTTTTAAAGGATGGTAGTAAATATTCTACTGAAAATCCTAACAGTCCAACATTAAAGGAAGATTTACTAAAAAATAATATAGATATTTCAGACGAAAATATAAGTAGTCCTTCTAAAACAGTGGCATCCATGGTTCTTTTATCTTCAATAATATCTATTGTTTTTATATCTATGGGAAAAAGAAGTGGTTCTAAAATCACTAATTTAGATATAAAGGATTTTTCTGAAGATAAAAACATATTAAATTTCAATTCAGTTGCTGGAAATGAAGAAGCTAAGGAAAGCCTTATGGACATTGTAGACTTTTTAAAAAACCCTGAAAAATATAAGGAATATGGGGCAAGAATGCCAAAGGGAGTAATACTTTATGGTTCTCCTGGTACTGGTAAAACCCTTCTTGCAAAAGCAGTAGCTGGTGAAGCTAAGGTGCCCTTTTATGCTTTAAGTGGTTCTGATTTTGTACAAGTCTATGTAGGGGTTGGGGCTGCTAGAATAAGAAATCTATTTAAGAAGGCAAAAGCACATGGGAAAGCTGTTATCTTTATTGATGAAATAGATGCAATAGGTAAGAAAAGAGGTGGCACTAATTCCTCTAGTGGAAATGATGAAAGAGATCAAACATTAAATGCTCTTTTAACTGAAATGTCAGGCTTTGGGGAACAAGAAGGCATAGTAGTTATTGCTGCTACTAACAGATTAGATACCCTTGATTCAGCCCTTCTTAGACCTGGTAGATTTGATAGACATATAGAAGTTTCACTACCTGATTTGTCTGCAAGAGAAAAAATAATAGCTCTTCATTTAAAAAATAAACCTTCTAACGAAATAAATATAAAAAATATAGCTAAAAAAACTGCTTATTTTTCAGGTGCTAAATTAGAAAGCTTAATTAATGAAGCTGCAATTATAGCAGCTAAAGAAAATTCTCCTTCCTTAACAGAGGAGCATATAAATAAAGCTTATTCCATTGTACTTGCAGGATATGAAAAGAAAGAAAGAGGTCATTATCTAGAAGAAGATAGGCTTTTAACTTCCTATCACGAAGCTGGACATGCTCTTGTTTCACTTATAAAGACTCCTGAAGATAAGATATCAAAAATCACTATTATTCCTACTACTAATGGTGCTGGTGGATATACTCTAACCATACCTAAGGATAAATCTTATCAAAGATTAGATTATTTAAAAAATAGAATTATGGTTTTATTAGGAGGTAGAGCTGCAGAAGAAATAATTTTTGGAAAAGAAAAGATTTCAACTGGGGCTGAAGGAGACTTAAGTCAAACAACAGAAATGGCTATGTCTATGATTTCAGAATATGGAATGGGAGATACCTTAGGACTATTAAAGCTATCTAAACTAGGTAATCTTTCAACTTCTTATGGAAACCCTATTGTAGAGGAATGTAGAGAATTAGTTAATTCCTTGTATGAAGAAACAATAAACACTCTAAAAGAAAACAAATATACATTAGATAAATTAGCTATGGAGTTACTTGATAAAGAAACATTAGAGGAAGGGGTTATTTATAATATAATAGATAATAGGTAAGAGGTAAGAAGTAAGAGGTAAGAGGTAAGAGATAAGAGGTAAGAGGTAAGAGGTAAGAGGTAAGAGATAAGAGGTAAGAGTTGGGAATTAAGGAATTTAAGAGAATATATAGTGTATAAATGCTAAGAAGTGAGATACGTAATATTTCATTTAGATATAGTATTATAGATATGGAATTGTTGGTGCAGTATTTAATAACATAACCAATAATTCTATATCTTTTTTTATATTAAATATAAGTTTAAATATGGAATTACTATCAATGACTTAAGAACAGTTCCTCTATGGAAATTGAGTCTTAATCCCCTTGAAAAATATGTTATAATTGAATTATAATTACATTTATATAAGTTAATTATTTTTAAATAATAAATTAGAATTGGTAGGAGGATTAGATATGGGAATTTACGAAAAAGCTTTATGTACTATGAATGAATTATTTGCGAAGGATTGTCAATTTGCCATGGCTACTGTGAAGGATAATAAACCATCAGTTAGAATTGTTGATACTTTTTTTGAAGATAATTCATTTTATGTGGTTACCTACTCAAAATCACAAAAGGTTCGTGAACTAGAGGAAAACAGTGAAGTTTCACTATGCAATGAATTTTATAGATTCAATGGAAATGCTTATAATATTGGTCATCCATTATTAGAAGAAAATAAAGATTTAAGAGAAAAATTAATTAAAGTATTTGAGCCTTGGTACTTTGCACATAATAATGAAAATGACGAAAACATGTGTTATGTAAAAATCCAACTAGAGGATGGATTTTTCCATAAAGATGGAATAGGATATAAAGTAAACTTTCAACTGAAAGAAGCTGAAGAATTTCCATTTAATTTAGATATTGTACCTGTATCATAATTACTAACTTCCAATTCAAGAGCTTGCCACAGAACAAACAATCAGTATTTTTACAACTCATGGAATGAATTGTTTCATATAGTATTAAAGATGGTACATATACTGTTTTTGGTGACTTGGAGCTTGCCACGGAACAAGAAACAGTATATATACCATCTAATTAATAGTCTAGTTGTTTTAGTTTTATGGTTACTTGCTCTTCAGAAGCACTTTCTAATTTATAAGATATTACTTTTCTTTCAATTTCATTAGTAATCTTGTCGGAATTACTGAAAAGATCTCTTGCTGCATTTATTGCATAAGCAAGTACTGTAGCTACTCCTCCACTTCCTAGTTCAAAACCCATACTTTCAGTTTCTGATAATTGGCTTTTCATTAATTTATATATTTCTTTACAATAAGCCCCTTTAATTATAATCCTATCGTATTTGTAATCTAAAGCTGTTAATAGCTCTGTTGGATTATACGCTTCAAAGGCTGGATTTTCTTTTGCTAACTCTAAAAGTTCATCTAATACGGTTCCTGGAGTTTTTCCTAAAGTTTTTGCTAATGCTATTATAACTTTATTAGAATAATTTTCTACTTTCTTTGATGTATGCGTTGCTAATAATTGCTGACTTACCCCTGTTTTTTTATAAACCTCATATCTCTTACTATTATTCCTTTGTAAATATAAATCTAAATAATTCATAGATATACCCCCTTATTTTAGCAATAGAATATTTTTTATTACTAAAATATTTTTTATTACTTTTATTATATTCCTATTCCTACAATTTGTATACCAAAATATAGAAAACCAAGAAAAAAATTTTTTCTTGGTTTTCTATTATATATTTATAATATAGTTCTCACACTTTTCAATAATGTCAGATAGTATCTTTAAATCTTCTTTTGTAACACCACTTTCTATAGAATGATTTCCTTCATCATATAAATATAATGGTATTTTATTATTATCACATTCAGATATTAATAATGATGTAGTAACCATTGGATCTACTTTTCCAGAGAATGCAATTCCATCACCAATCATAAATGGTAAAGTTTCATTAACTGGAGTTAAATATATATGCTTTATTGGTAATTTTAATTCAGATGCTATTTTCCCTGCTAATACAGTACCAATACTTTTAGATACAAATAGAATTTCATCATAATCAGCCCATAAAATATCCTTTATTCCTTCATTTGCCTT
Organism: Bacillota bacterium; assembly: GCA_023445445.1. Taxonomy (GTDB): domain Bacteria; phylum Bacillota; class Clostridia; order Clostridiales; family Clostridiaceae; genus Clostridium. Next base: position 77,497 of record JAEXLD010000010.1, on the reverse strand, counting down.
AGGAATTGCAATTTCAAAAGCAGCTTTCTTTTCATTCGGTAATTTACCATATTCAATTTCCACTATATCAAATTCTGCTTTTATTAAAATCTTTTTTATATAGTACAAAAGTGGTTTATTAGAGTTATAATTCATCCCTGGAAATATTATAGCTAGTTTTTTCATATTCTATCTCCTTATATGATTTCTTACTTATAAGTATACACAATAATTATATAAGAAATCCAGCCTGCTCCATATTCACTTTAATAATGTTATTACTAAATTTATCTGTAATTTTTATTTTTTATTGTTAGTTTTAACTCTCTAGAATTATTAATTTCTTCTATAGTATCTTCTTCTGCTATATATCTTATAGCCTTGGGAGTAATTCCTACAGTTATTTCTTCATTATTGTATGCACTATTTTCAAAACTTAATTTTGTTACTGAATATCCATAGTAAATACCATCTTCATCTGGTCCCCCTGTTGCTAATCCTCCATTTTGTTCAACATTAAATTCCTCACCATTAATATCAAACATAATACCATAAATTATTAAATTATCGAATTCAATTTTGCTTTCAACTTTATATGTCATTAATAGTTGACTTCCATCAAAATCTATTGCTTCAATAGTAACTGTATGATTTTCTGTATAAAATTCTTCTTTAACAGATAATCCATTTTCTGTGTACTTAATTCCAAGACCCCATTTGTTATTTAGTACTTTAAGTACTGGTCCAAATATGGGTAATTCTTCAGCAAAGGAAGGTTTAACAAAATTAATTCCTATTAATAATGCAATAAATAATCCAGCAACTTTAAAGAAATTGTTTCTAACTTTTTTCTTACTCTTTGATTCTATATCTTCATATATTTTATTAACCTTTTCTCTTAATGAATTTGGAATCTTAATATCATCATCATTATAAAGACTCTTTAAACTCTTCTCTAAATCCTTCATTACATTATCTCCTTTCCATTTATACTTTCAGTAATCTTATCTTTTGCTCTAGATAATCTTGATTTAACTGTACCTTCTGGAATACCCACAATTTCTGCTATTTGACTTATCTTTAAATCTTCAAAATAAAATAATGTAATAACTAATCTTAATTCTTCTGGTAAAGAATTAATAGCAATTTTCAAATCTAAATTTTCATACTTATCGTTATACTGCTCTTCAACAACCTTATCTAAGCTTATACATTTTTTATTAAAGTTATAGATTTTATTACATTCATTTATAAGAATTTTTATAAGCCAAGTTTTAAAGAAATCTTCTTTTCTTAAAGTATTAATATTAGAATATGCCTTTAATATTGTATTTTGTATTGCATCTTCTATATCTTCTTCATTATTTAAAATCCCCTTTGCCACTCTATACATGCTCTTAAGATTTTCTTCTATTATTTTAGTAAAGGCCTTTCCATTCCCTAGTTTAGCTTTTTTTACTAAATCTAGCTTATTTAAACCAAACATTTCTTTACCCCCTTATCTATTCTTATCTATTAGATATATTTAACCAATAAAAAGTTCATATAATTTGAAATAATAAAAGAGAATTCTTATAACATAATAGAATTCTCTTTTATTATTTAATCATCAATTTTCTATTTACTTATTAGATTCTGCAAATACTTCTTTAACCTTATTTAAAGCTACTTCAATAACCTTATCCATATCGTAATATTTATATTCTCCTAACCTGCCACCAAAAATTATATTTTTTTCAGCCTTTGCAAGTTCACTATACTTTTTATATAATTCATTATTTTTATCATCATTTATAGGATAATATGGTTCATCACTAATATTCCATTCCTTACTATATTCACGGCTTATTATGGTTTTAGGTTGGTTTGCAAATTCAAAATGTTTATGCTCTATTATACGTGTATAGGGAGTTTCAATGTCAGTATAATTTACAACTGCATTTCCTTGAAAGTTATCAGTATCTAAAATTTCGTTTTCAAAAGCAATACTTCTATATTGTAGAACTCCTAATTTATAATTAAAATAAGCATCAATGGCTCCTGTGTAAACTACTTTTTCAGCAAGGCTGTTCCACTTATCTCTATCCTTAAGATAATCCACATTTAATTTCACTTCTATACCATCTATCATCTTTTTAATCATATTAGTATAGCCACCTATAGCTATACCTTGATATATATCATTAAAATAATTATTATCATAAGTAAATCTTACTGGTAATCTTCTTATTATAAAGGCAGGCAGTTCAACACAAGGTCTCCCCCATTGCTTTTCCGTATATCCCTTTATAAGCTTCTGATAGATATCACTTCCAACTAAATTAATTGCCTGTTCTTCTAAATTCTTAGGATTTTCAACATAGTTATCACTACATTGTTTTCTAATTTGTTCCTTAGCCTCTTCTGGTGTTTTAACACCCCATATTTTATTAAATGTATTCATATTAAAAGGCAGGTTGTAAATTTCTCCATGATAATTAGCTATAGGACTATTAGTATATCGATTGAATTCTGTAAAGTTATTTACATAATCCCATACTTCCTTATTATTTGTATGAAAAATATGTGCTCCATATTTATGTACATTAATATCATGAATTTTCTCTGTATATATATTCCCTGCAATATGATTTCGTTTTTCTATTATTAAAGATTTCTTTCCACGCTTTTTAGCTTCATTAGCAAATACTGCTCCATAAAGTCCAGCTCCAACAATTAAAAAATCGTATTTTTCACTCATAGCAAACCCTTCTACTAATCAGTTAAATCCTACGACTAACTGAGATATTTTATATATTCCTATGCAAATCTTACGTCCTACTAAACCTGGCAAATTTATTACTTGTCCCATTAATTTATATCTAAGAGTACTATATAAATTTACATCTTTATCTTTAATATATTTCCATAATTCTTTCTTCTTTTTTAGATTTTCTTTTGTTCCTGAACGTATTAATAAAACTCCTGAAACAGCAGTAATAATTTCCAAATAATTAATCATATATTTATAAAGCTTTTTATTTTCTATACTCTCTAAATCAACTTTTTCTATCATTAATTTATTTACTTTTATTTGTTGATCTATTCTCTTTATCATAATCTTTTCATTTACTGACTGATCTTCTCTGCCAATAAGATATCTATAAAATTCAACATTTATATAAAACATACTCTTTACATATTTAAGAGGTAAATACACAAACAAATTATCTACATAAAAAGTATGCTTTGGAAGAACTAGTACACATTCTTTTAAAACTTCAGTTCTGTATATAACTGAATGCATTAAAATATACTGTCCTTTTCGGAAAGTTCCAATATCATCCCAGGTAAATATTTTTCCTTCTGGAAGAATATTGTCATACTTCATAACCTTTTTAAATTTAGCATTTTCTTTTTCATATACAAAATTACTTATTATCATATCAACATATTCTCTATTTTCATAGAAATTTTTTATAGTATCTAATATCTTAAAGTAAGCTCTAGTGTCTACCCAATCATCACTATCAACAACTTTTATATATAAACCGGATGCATTTTTCAATCCTGTATTTATTGCTTCACCATGACCACCATTTTCTTGATGAATTGCTTTAATAATAGAAGGATATTTATTGGCATAGCTATCTGCAATTTCAGCTGTTTTATCCTTTGACCCATCATTTATTATAAGAATTTCTACATCATCACCACCTGGTAAAAGAGACTCTATACAATATTTCATATAGTTTTCTGAATTATAACAAGGAATTATTATTGATAATAACTTCATAATTACACGACCTTTTCTTATTCTTTAAAATTTAAAATTATCCTTTTAACAATATGTAATTAAACCCATTTTTTCTAAGTATTATTATATCATTTGTTATTACCTTTTTAAATAACAGTAATCTTATAATTAGCTATTAATTATCTTAATTTTTTCTTATATTTATATTACAAATCTAATAGTAAAAATCACACCATTAATATTGATAGTTAATGGTGTGATTTTTTAGATAAATATAATTATAAATTTTTAAGAAGGCTTGATAACTTACCGTTATTTTCTACAATTTTAATTCTATTAATAGCTACCAAGAATATATTCATTCCATTTAGATATTATTTCTTCCTTTTTAGAGCCTATAATATTTTCTATATCATCAGGCGCCTTTATTAAATCAATGATTTTATCGTATCCATAAGTATTAACAATAAATTCTACAAAGCCTCCTGATAAAAAATATGGTTGCTCTAGTTTTCCATAGTTATTTTTCATTTCATCAACGGATGGCAATTTATCTGATTTTGCAACTTCTTTTAAATAATATCTAGTATTATTATCAATCTGATTAGCTTCTACTACTGCAATTCCTTCATTTAAGTAAACATCAGTATTGTAGTTTATGTTACCTACTAATATATGAGTATATTCATGAACAATAACTTTCATTAATGTCTCATAAGTATGAATCCTCCCTGGATTTAAAGGTGATACCATTAATATTTCATTCTTTCTTGCCACCCCTACTAACCACTCCTCAGCAGCAATCTTTCCAATTGCTTTATGAAAATCACTAATATTGGGATAAATAGTTACCTTAATCTTTTCATCTAAAGTAACTTGTAAGTTCTTAGATATTCTTTCATAATTACTTTCTAACTGCTCTTCTAAATCATCTAAAGATTCTTTATCAGTTTTAGTTGAATAATAACTAAAATGATCACTTTCTTGTCTTAATTTTATTATCTTTGGATCATCATCTGAACAACCAAAGAGTGATAAACCTAAAAGAATCATAATAATCCCCCTTTTAACTCTCATATATACACCCCATTATATAAATATAATTCTCAATATTTAATACTGAATTTTTTATTTAAGAATATAAATTTATTTATATTCTTTAGCTGAAAAATTAGTAACTTCTACTTTAAAAACAGTTACTGCCTTAGCATGCTTGTCCTCAAAAACAAAATCCTTCCCTGCTTGGTGCTTCATAAGTAATGAAAGTGCAATCTTCTTTTCTTCCATATCTTCAACTATTGATGCAACACCATTTCCTATGATACTTTTGAAATAAAAACCATATAAACAAGGAAGCTGAGCCTCAATTAATTTATGTTGGCAATCCATTTCAAAGGCAACCTCTGAATTTTCAGCTATAGCATCTAACTTTCTTCCTTCTTTAGCAGAATGACAATATAAAGTTAGCTTATCATCTAAATATGAATATCCAAAATTAAGTGGTACAATATATAATCCTTCATTATCCTTCATTGCTAGCCTAACAATCTTACAGTTATTTATTATTTCTATCTTCTCCTTAATATCTACTACTTCTCTATCTTTTCTTCTCATGCTTCTCATAGTCATCCACCTTTCAATTCTTTAAAATATTATACTCTTATTTACTCTTTTTAACAATAAAGATAATATTTACTTCTCCAATGTATAAATACTGTTTTTAAAATGGATTTATGGGAAGTACTGAAGGGAAAATTTAATATTTTAAGGAGAGAATTAAAATTTTTAACTCAGAGACAGTATATATTCCCGATTCTTATCACATTATTCTACATATATTAATAGCTATTACTTTAGTTATAAATATAATTTATTCTGTAAAGCAAAAATCAAAGAGAAAAATTTCAATTTTATCAAGAAAATTAGATAAAGACTTTTAAATTATTGCAAATTAAAAGTGGATAAATTCAATTATCCACTTCTATACAGTCTATTATCTCACTTATCTATTAACTCTTACTTCTTAGCTATTACTACTTACTTCTTCCCTTTAACAATTATATTTTCTTCAGGATATGGAACAACGTAGGCATCTTTAAATCCCTGACTTTGCAATCTAATAACCTCTTCTTCAGCTGTTTCATAATCCCTATAATATCCAATGCAAATCCTCCATCCCTCTCTAGCAGGAGTTTTGGGTTTCTTAATTGGAATATCAATTAAAACCTTATTAACCATAGTTAAACAAGCTCTTGCTACCATGTATCCATATTTTCTACTACTAAAGTTTTTTTCTATGCCTTCATTTGATAAGAATTCAGCTTCAATAATAACTGCTGGCATCCTAGTTTGCCTTAAAATAGTGTAACTAGCTTCCTTTATTCCTCTATCCTTAGATTTTAAATTAGCAAGTAACTCATCCTTTAGGAATCTTGCTAATTCTTCTGATTTATGCCCCTTTTCAAATATTACAATTTCCGTTCCAGTAACAGAATTATCTACAAAGGAGTTCATATGGAAGCTAACAAAATAATCTGCCTCCCAATTATTTGCTATTTCTACTCTGTCTTTGACATCTAAGTATATATCAGATGCTCTTGTAAGCAATACTATTTCGCCGTTTCTTTCTAATAATCTTTTAGTCTCATAAACAGCTTCTAAAGTAATATCAGCTTCTCGTCTTCCATTTTTCCCAACTGTTCCTGAGTCTTTTCCACCGTGTCCTGCATCTAATACCCATTTTGCCAACTCTTTCCCTCCCATTATTTATATAATAATAATATAAATATTTACATTACTTATAATTTAGTATATTGGGAATTTCGATAGTTGGTTACAAGTTTAATTTTTATCATTAAAATTTCAACAAAAAAGATATAAATGTTATATTCCTCGCGACCTCGTAAACTCCAAGTCGCAGTAATATAACATTTATATCTTTCTAAACTAAAGGTAATAATTCTTCATTCTTCAGAATTATGAAAATTACCAACTTACTTTACTCTATTAATCTATACTTTATTAAAAATGTATCTTTTCATTTATTCTATTTAAAAATTCTTCTATATTATTTGCTTCTCCTAGGCCTTGGGCTAAAGTCTTGCTTCCGCCACCTTTTCCATTTATTATAGAAATGTTTTCTTTAATGATATTACCCATATTAATATTATCTATATTTTTTGATGAAGACAGAATTACATTAGCTTTCCCCTTACTTTTTATTGCAAATAAACAAATAAAGTTATCTTTTTCTGTTATTTTATTAGCAAGCCTTGTAGCATAGTCTGTTGGTTTATTAAAAAATATTTTTTTAATGATAATATATTTATCTAGTTTTTTTCCTTCTTTTATAAGATCTTTTTCTTCCTTCTTTAATAGTTCTTCTTCTAATATCTTTTTTTCACCTTTTAAATCTTCTAGGGAGTTTTTCAAATTCTTTATTCCATTTAAAGCTTCATTTTCATTGCTATTTAAATAATTACAAATTTCCCTAAGGACTTTATCTTTAAATAATGAATCCTTAATGGCTCTTTCCCCTGCTAAGAATTCTATTCTTGTATTGCTTTTGTTTTTCTCAAACCTTTTAATTTTTATCATTCTTAAATCTGATGTTTTACTAGGATGTACTCCACAGCAGGCATTAATATCTAAATCTCCAATTTTAACTACTCTAATTTCCTCTTCTGTATTAGGTAAGTCTCTTCTTAAATTCATGGAATTTAATTCTTCTTCATTAGGAACTAAAAAGCTTACTTCTATTCCCTTATGAATTATTTCATTGGCTAAGGCTTCTGCTTTTCTAACCTTTTCTTCATTAAGTTCACCTATAATATCCACTGTACTTATTTCTTTTCCTAAATGAATACTTACTGTATTAGCATTGAATAACTTAAAAAAGCAACCTGATAATATATGTTGACCTAAATGTTGATGCATTCCATCTTCTCTTCTATTCCAATCTATTTTGCAGACTACAATATCATTTATATTAAGGGCTTCTTTTAATACATGATAAATTAGTTTTTCTTCTTCATAAACCTCTAAAACTTCCTTATCATTTATGTATCCTAAATCACAACTTTGCCCTCCTCCACCTGGGAAAAAAGCAGTTTTATCTAAAACAATATGAAATTTCTCATTAATTTTTTTAACATCTATTACTTTAGCATTAAACTCTCTTATGTATTGATTTTCATAGTATAACTTTTCCAAAATATCACCTACTTTTTACCTATTTTACTATAGTATATATTTCTCTAGATAAGTTAGCTATAAGTTCACAAGCTTCTTCACCCCAGTCAAGTAAGTATCTTTCCTCTTCTCCACCACCTTCATAAGGCTCCTTGCTTAACTCTCCAATATCCTTAGTTAATATAACTAATATGTAAGGATCTTCTCCATAAATTATTCCCACATCATGATAATATCTATAATAATTTCCAATCTTATGGGCGACTTTATTATAATCTAAATATTTATCTAATCTATCATGATAAGCTGTTTTAGTCATATAATCTATAAGCATGTCATAATAAGGGTTTTTATCTGGATTCTCATATAATCTATTTAATAAAACACCTAGTTGCCTTGCTGTTATATAGTTACCATATGGAATTCTATTATCCTTCATTATCTGTCTCATATATTCAGTAATACCATTTTTCGCCACTCTTGTTAGCATATTTTTAGCTATATTATCAGAATTAACAATAGATAAATAAATAGCTTCATTAATAGTTAGATTAGGAATATCTTCTAGGTTTAATAATACTCCACTACCTAGTTCTCTATCTTCTTCATTAAAATAAAGTAAATCATCTAAGGACTTTTCTCCTTTATGTACCTCATCTAAAATTAACATAGATAAAGGTACTTTATTTGTGCTTGCAGACACATAGTATGTATTTTCATTTAAAGTATATTCCTCATTGGTATTTAAATTTTTAAAGTATATAGCTACATTATCCTTATATTCGCCTAAGTATTCATTTACCTTTTTATCAATTAATTCTATATCATTTTTATTTTCACTTTGAGATATATCTGTACTTTTATCCTTTCTTTCATCTAGACTAGATTCATTGGAAATTCCCTTATTCATAATGGCATTTTTATTATCTTTGCAGCCTATAAAAGCAGTGCTAAAAATAACTAATAGTAATATATATAATTTTCTCATTAGTACCATCCCCTTGTTTATTTCTATCCCATTATAACATATGTATTGGAGTAAATTTTATTTATTAATATGAAAAAGAAATAGATAAATACTATATTCATTTCCTTTAAATTTCTCTAAAGGAGATAGAATAATATTTATCTATTCATATATTTACTGTATTAAATTCTGATATTCCACTGAATTTTAAATCCTTTATATATCATCTTAGAATGCTGGAATTACTGTTCCATCACTATATTTATCTTCTATAAATTTCTTAACTTTTTCAGAAGTTAAAGACTTTGTTAAAGCTTGAATTTTTTCGTTATTTTCATTTCCTTTTTTAACAGCTAATATATTTCTGTAATTTTTAGCAGCTTCTGCATTTGCATCTTCTATTGCTAAAGCTTCTTTAGCTGGATTTAATCCTGCTTCAAGTGCATAGTTTCCGTTAATAACTGCTATATCAACTTCTTCTAAAACTCTAGGTAATTGAGCTGCTTCTAATTCTTCAAATTTTAAGTTCTTAGTATTTTCTGTAATATCCTTAGGAGTAACTAATTCACCTGCTTTTAATTTTATTAATGATGCTTTTTCTAATAATCTTAAAGCTCTTGCTTCATTTGATGGGTCATTTGGTATAGCTATTGTAGCTCCATCTTTAAGGTCCTTTAAGTCTTTAATAGATTTAGAATAAGCTGCTAATGGTTCTAAGTGAATAGCTGCTGTATAAGTTAAGTCTAAGCCCTTACTTTCATTAGTTTCATTTAAATAAGCAATGTGTTGGAAGTAATTTGCATCTAATTCCCCTTCAGCTAATGCTGTATTAGGTGTTACATAATCAGTAAATTCAACTATTTTTACTGTATATCCTTCTGCTTCAAGATCTGGTTTAATTTGTTCTACTATTTCCTTATGAGGAACAGGACTAACCCCTATTGTTATTGTTTTATCTTCAGATGCTGAACCCGAATTATTATCCGCCTTACTTCCACATCCTACTAAGCCTATTACTAAAGCCCCTGCTAATAAAATTGATAAAATTGATTTTCTTTTCATATTTAAAGCCCCCTTAATTTAATGTAAAATGTAGAATGTAAAATGTAGAATTGTTGATGTAATTTGTTCCAAATTACTAAAATATATTTTTATTTTAGAAACTCCTTAAGGAGTTTCTTCATTAATTTTACATTCTTCATTTTTCATTTTAAATTTTTTTATTGTGATAATTTTTTATACAAGTGGTTTCCTAGTGATTGTAGCACTTGTACTATTATTACTAAAATCACTACTGTTACTATCATTACATCTGTTTGGTATCTTTGATAACCATATCTTACTGCTAGGTCACCAAGTCCACCTGCTCCTACTGTTCCTGCCATAGCTGAATATCCAATTATGCTTATTATTGTTAATGTTAATCCTGAAATTATTGATGGTACTGCTTCTTTAAGCATAACTCTAAATATTATTTGTATATTTGATGCCCCAAAGGACTTAGCTGCCTCTACTACTCCTGGATCTACTTCTTTTAAAGCTGATTCTATAATCCTTGCTACAAATGGAGCTGCTGCTATAGTTAGTGGAACTATTGCTGCTGTTGTTCCTATAGACTTTCCTACTAATAATTTTGTAAAGGGCATTATTGCAACCATTAAAATTAAGAATGGAAAACCTCTTAAAATATTAATTATTGTATCTAAGGTTTTATAAACCCCCTTATTGGGTCTTAACCCATTGGGTGCTGTTACTATTAATGCAATGGCTGGAATAAAACCTAATATTACTGAAAATAGTGTTGAGAAGAATACCATTATTATGGTCTTATTAAACCCTTCTATTAATATCTCTGACATTAATTAAGCACCTCCAATACTACATCTCTTTTTTGAAGATAAGCTATAACCTTGTCCTTATCTTCCTCCTGAATATTTATAACTAAATTACCTAATATGTCTTCTCTAAACTTTTCAAGCTTTCCCCAAACTATTGAGAAATCTACATTTAACTCTCTTGCCATCTTTGTTATAAGAGCATTTTCTGAGGATGTACTTGGGAAGAATAACTTAATGTTAATACCTTTATCAGGTAGAAGGTCTTCTTCTTCTCCAAGGAATTTTTTTAGAGATACTCCTGGTCTTAAGAATAATTCCTCTGCATTTCCTTCTGCCTTTAGAATTCCCCCCTCAATTAATGCAACCTTCTCACAAATTTCTTTTACTACTTCCATTTGATGAGTTACTATTACAATAGTTATACCTAGTTCTTTATTAATCTTAGATAAAAGTGATAGTATGTCCTTTGTTATCTTAGGATCTAATGCTGATGTTGCTTCATCACAAAGTAATATTTTAGGTTCTAATGCTAATGCTCTTGCTATTGCTACTCTTTGTTTTTGCCCTCCACTTAAACTAGCTGGCTTTACATTTGCCTTTTCAGAAAGTCCTACTAATTCTAAAAGTTCATTTACCCTTTCATTTATTCTTTTCTTTCTATAAGCTCTATAGCCAATATTTTTTTCATTTCCTAAATTATTTCTATACTCTTTATATTCTTCTTCAAATCCCCAAACTTCTAAAGGTAATGCTACATTATCAAATACAGTTTTTCTATTTAATAAATTAAAGCCTTGAAATATCATACCTAATTTTTTTCTAAATTCTCTTAACTCATATCCCTTAAGCTCATTAACTTCTCTCCCCATAACATTTATTGAGCCATCATCATAACTCTCAAGTCCATTTATACATCTAAGTAAAGTTGATTTTCCTGCTCCACTATGTCCAATTATTCCATATATTTTTCCTTCTTCAATTGACAATGATACATTCTTAATAACTTCAACATCATTAAATTTTTTAGTTAAGTTTCTAATTTCAATCATTTACGTCCCCCCTAAGAACTTATATCAAAGGTAATACTTTTATCAAATCATAAATAAAAAACGCACTGGAGAATAAATTCTCTAGTGCGTGTAAATTCACTTATTGATTTATTCTCTCATCTATCAGCTTAAAAGCTGCAGGATTTAGCACCAAACTTAATATGAGTAATTTAGCCTAATATTAATTAAGCCTATCACATCCTATTACAGGTTGCTGGGTTTCATAGGGCCAGTCCCTCCACCACTCTTGATAAGAAACATTAAAAAATGTTTATTAAATTTTATATTAATACTATACTGTTATTAACTTTAATTGTCAACAACTATTATAAAAAAATTTAGAATATTATTACTTCCCTTTTAATATTCATTAATTCTGCATCTGTACTTTCTTCAACAAAATTTATAATATTTTCATATGTTGAATCCACTTGTGCAGTAGTTGCACAAATACCTGATATTCCAATGGTAATATAATTATGAATATCTTGATTTCCTACTTCATTTACTGATATATTAAATTTATTTTTAAGCTTTTGAGTTATACTTCTAACTATCATTCTCTTCTCTTTTAAGGAATGAACCCATTCAGCTCTTAAATTTATTGTCATAACTAGTACTTTCATAATATCACCCTTTTATTTATATTATACCCCAAAGTATATATAAATGCATAATGCATAATTATGGTGAAAACTCCTACGGAGTTTTGGAAAATGAAAAAATGAAGATCTTCTTTGCTGAAGCAAAATTGGAATGAAAGAATGCTGCCATCGTTTATTAATAAAATACTTTAATTAATATTATAAAATTTCACATCAATTTGTATTTTTCCATTTTATTCTTGTGTATATATTCTAGATAATTATGGTATAATTCTAAAGAAATATTTAGAAGTCCGTAGTAGGATGGCTACGGAGGTTTTGAACATTTTATCTCCCTAGGACTATTGATGATATCTCATCATAGTTAGGGGGTGGTATTGGATATGCTAGAATTGATTATAAAAAGCTTTGTTATTATTTATATAATTACATTAGTTTTAAAACATAACCTTTTTATTCATTATTTAAAGATTTCAGTAAAATTTATTGGTCTTGATATTGAAATTAGAAGCAAACAAAAAGATGCTCCATCCTGCAAAGAGTAGCATCCATTTTGTTGATATTAATCAAAATTCAATAGCCCTAAAACAAAATAAATGTTCTAAGGATTGCTTAGTGTTGACGCACTAAGCTTTTCTTATTTATATTATATCAAAATTTTATAAAAATAAACATATAAATTTATATATTCAAAACAAATAGTTATTAAAATACGAACCTCTAATCCGAATTTTCTTTCAAAAATTGAAAAACTTTATAAATTTCATAATTCAGCTTGTCTGAATTATTTCAACAATTATGCATTATTAATTATGCATTATGCATTATTTAAAAGTTCCATTCCTTATAAAACTCTTCTAAGAAGTCTTCCATAAACTTATGTCTTTTTTCTGCTATTTCTTTTGCAGTAGCTGTGTTCATTAAATCTTTTAATTTCAATAGTTTTTCATAAAAATGATTTATTGTATGATTTTCTGCATTTTTAACTTCATCTAAGTTTTTAAAATCCATAGGTTTTATTGATGGATCATACATTAGACGATTTTTACTGCCACCATAAGCAAAGGTTCTAGCTATTCCTATTGCACCTATGGCATCTAATCTATCTGCATCTTGAACTACTTTCCCTTCTATTGTATGTTGAGTTGAATCCACAACTCCACCTTTGTAGGACATAGTTTTTATTATTTTTATTATTGCTTCCATATCCTTCTTATCTACTTCTATAGATTTAAGGAAATTCTCTGTAACCGTAGTATTATTATCATTTGTCTTTGAAAATTTCCAATCATCAATATCATGTAATAGCGCTGTCATTTCAACAATAAAAGAATCTGCCTTTTCCTTCTCTGCTATGTATTTAGCTAAGTTATATACTCTTTCTATATGGAACCAATCATGACCACTTCCTTCTCCATATAATTTGTCTTTAACAAACTCTTTAGTTTTTTCTATAATATAATCTTTATTCATTATGTATCCTCTCCTATATAAGACAATTAGTTTCTCTTAAGATTTAAATTTAATTTTACACTAAAACTGTTACTTTTTCATTTATAATTAGTAAAGTAATCCTACTAATCTAATTTTTATTAAAACTAATTGTGTGACTTCAAGTAAAGCCTTTTTACTAATAAGAACTATATATATTAACACTAACACCTTTGTTACTTCCTAAAAGCAATATTTCACCATTGGTCAAAACATTTTTCAATGCATAGGTATAAACAATAACTTTATAGATATTTAAGAATAACATATTTCTTTGAGCTTTATTTAATTATTACCTATTTTTTAACAATTAAAAAAGTGCCTAGTAAATAGACACATTTTTTAATAGCACTATATTAAAATATATAATTAATATACTTTTGGTAATTCGTAGCAAATATTATTAACAATTAACATTGATAACTATTACTTCTTACTTCTTACTTCTTACTTCTTACTTCTTAACTATTCTCTATTAGGTATTAACTATTACCTATTATAAAGCTTAGTTAAATCATAAATTTCTTTTGCTAATTTATCAGTAAAATCACTTTCTTTAGCTCTCCACAACCAGTTACCACCTAAAGTTGATGGGAAATTCATTCTAGCTTCTTTTCCTAGCCCTAAGAAGTCTTGCATAGTTGTAATTGCTAGGTAAGCAGTACTTCCCCATACACCTCTTATTAAACCTCTAGCAATACCTTCTTCATAAGTTAAATTTAGATACTTCTTAGCTTTTTCTATTTCTGCTGTAGTTCCTGTTGAGTTGTACCACCCACACACTGTATCATTATCATGAGTTCCTGTATAGGCTACGCAGTTTACTGGATAGTTATGAGGTAAATCTCCACTATCTTCCCCACCAAAAGCAAATTCAAGTATCTTCATTCCTGGGAAACCTGTATAATCTCTAAGTTTGATTACTTCTTCTGTCATCAATCCTAAATCTTCTGCAATTATTCTTACATCTCCAAGCTTCTCTTTTATTGCTTTGAAAAGCTTAGTTCCAGGTCCCTTTGTCCACTTACCATTTTCTGCGGTTTTATCTCCATAAGGTATTTCCCAATAAGATTCAAATCCTCTAAAATGATCAATTCTAACTACATCGTATATTTTGAAACTCTCTCTAACTCTTTTTATCCACCAATCATATCCATCAGCTTCTAGAGCCTTCCAATTATAAATTGGATTTCCCCATAATTGTCCTGTTGCAGAGAATGTGTCTGGAGGACATCCTGCAACTGTTATTGGTTTCATATCCTTATCCACATTAAAATATTTAGGATTACTCCAAATATCTGCACTATCTTCAGCTACATATATTGGGATATCCCCTATTATATCTATTTTATTTTCATTAGCATATTTCTTTAAGCTATTCCATTGCTTAAAGAAAATATATTGAATAAATATCCAATAATTAATTTCATCTTTAAGTAATGTCTTATATTTATTTATAGCTTCTTTCTTTCTAAGTCTTATATCGTCGTCCCAATTATACCAACTAACTAAATTAAAATGATTCTTAACTGCCATATATAAAGAATAGTCTTCTATCCAAAAATTATTTTCATCTATAAAACTTTTTAATTCCTTAGTATACTTTCCTTTTGAATTTTCATAAGCAATTCTAAGAACTTTGTTTTTATTAATAAATAACTTTTGGTATTCAACTGTATCTTCTTTTGATCCGTAATCTAAATTTTCATAATCATCTTTATTTAATAAGCCTTCTTTTTCTAATATATCGAAATCTATAAAGTATGGATTACCAGCAAAAGCTGAAAAACATTGGTATGGAGAGTCTCCATATCCCGTTTGACCCAGGGGAAGTATCTGCCAATATTTTTGTCCACTTTTTTTTAAGAAATCTATAAATGAAAATGCTTCTTTCCCGAAAGTACCTATTCCATACTTTCCAGGCAATGATGAAATATGCATTAATATCCCACTACTTCTCTCCATTTTACTACCTCACTTCTGCCAAAGTTGTATATTTTTTACACAACACTATTATAACATTTTTAATAAAAGATTTGCAAATTTCTGCTTCAGGGTATAATTTTTAAATTTATAATAATTAAGTTTATTATCCTATTTTAGGATTTGTTGATTCTCTTATTACTAATTCTGTATTAAGAATTATATGCTTATTATCTGTTTTGTTCATCATTAAATCCAATAATAAATCAACACTTATCTTAGCCATTTCTACTTTAGGTTGTATAACTGTTGTAATAGTAGGATTATAAAATTCACTAATATCCATACCGTCGAATCCAATAATTGAAATATCTTTTCCTACTACTAGTCCCTTATCTTTTATAGCCTTAGCACATCCTACAGCCATTATATCTGATATTGCAAATATAGCTGTAACTTCCTTATGTTCATCTAAAAATCTTATAGTTTCTTCATATGCTCCTCTATAATCATAATTACCTAAAATTCTATATTCCCTATTTACTGAAATACCATTATCAATTAAAGCTTTTAAATACCCAGCTTCTCTTCGATGACTAATACCAATATCGTATTCATCCCCTAGCATTAAAGCTATATTTTTATGACCGCAATCTATTAAATACTTTGTGGCAGAATAGGCTGATTTTTCATTATCTATTGATACTGATGAAAATTTAGACAATTCTTTTCCATACTTATGATTAATAGATGTTAGCACTACTGGAACATTAATATCATTAAAGTCATCATTCTTAACGTCTGTAAAGTTTCCTCCCAGACATATAACCCCTTGTAATCTTTTCTCTTTTATTATAGATATTAAATTATTCATTTCATCATCGCTTAAATAATCATGATGTTCTAATATCATTGAATATCCAGCTTTGGATATTCTTTTACTAATTAAATCTAACATTTCTGAGAAAAAAGGATTAAATACCCCTTTTATTAACACCCCAATATTATTTGAGTTGTTCTTTTTTAAATTTCTTGCACTATTATTTGGTATATAGTTATTTTCCCTTATAATCTCTAATACCCTTTCTCTAGTTTGCTCCTTGACGTCTGGATGATTATTAATTACACGTGATACTGTACTAACCCCTACCCCAGCTATATTTTCAATATCTCTTATGTTTATCATAATTCCCTCCAAAATTCGACAAAATATTCGGTACCGTTTCCATTATCACCTATATTTTTATAATGTTTACCTTAATATAATAAACTATTCCTTTACTGATCCAGAAACTAGTCCACCTGCTATATACTTTTGGAAAAGCATAAATATAACTACAATTGGTGTAGTAGCCATTACTGCAGCTGCTGAATACATAGTCCAGTTTGCTGAGAATTGATCCTTAATAAATTTTTGTAATCCAGTTACAATAGTTTGTACATCTGCATTTTTTAATATTGCTGAAGTAAACATAAATTCACTATAAGCTCCTATAAACGCAAATAAGAATATTACTATTAACATATTTCTTAATAAAGGTAATATTACTGATACAAATACTTTAAATGTAGATGCTCCATCAATATATGCTGCTTCAACTAATTCATCTGGAACACCATCTACTGCTCCTTTTAAAAGCCAAATATTATATGCACTACCACCTGCTAATATAAGTATTAAAACTATTGGTTTATTAGTTAAGTTGTATGTGAAAACTATTCCCATTATTGCTGGTAATGCCATAGCTGCTGGAAACATTTGAAGAATTAACAAACTCATAAGTCCATTTTTTCTTCCCCAGAATCTTAGTTTTGAGAAAGCAAAAGCTGCTGGAACTGATAAAACTAATTGAAGAACCGCAACGCTTGTACAAATAATTAGTGAGTTTCTAAGCCATAATAAGAAATTTGTTTTTTCAAATACTTTTATATAATTTTCAAATGTCCATTCTGTTGGAAAGAATGATGTTTGAGTAAAGGAATTTCCTTTTGCCATGGATGCAGAAATTACAGCTACTATAGGGAATAATGTTATTAATATCATTATCCATATGAATATTCTTCCAAACCAAGCTGTTCTTATTTCATCGGGTCTTAATTTCTTTTTATAAACTACTTTTTCTTTATTCATTGACATACTTTTTGAATTTATTTCTATTTGCATATTATTCAACCTCCTCAAATTGACCAGATGCTTTCATTTGAATAAGTGAAATTGTTGCAATTATTATGAATATTATTATACTAAGTGCAGATGCAATCTCAAATCTACCAAATTGCATTGAAAGTTTGTAATTAACTGATGCTAATATGTCTGTATAACCTGCAAATTGAGTATTTAATCTTGGAGGATTACCTCCTGTAATTAAGAAAGCTGAACCAAAGTTATTAAAATTAAATGCAAAGGATGATATTATAAGTGGATATGCAGTTTTAGCTATTGATGGTATTGTAATATTCATAAATTGCTTCCATTTTGTAGCTCCATCTACCTCTGCTGCTTCATAATATACCTCTGGTATTGCTGCTAAAGAACCTAAACAGACATTCATCATATATGGGAATCCAAGCCATATATTAACTATTAATATACTTATTCTTGCTAAATTAGGATCTGTTAGCCACTTTATAGGTTCTTGAATTAAATTCATTTGCATTAAGAAATTATTTATTTGTCCATAACTTCCATTAAATAATCCTTGGAAGGATATAATAGCAACTGATGCTGGTAATGCCCAAGGAAGTATTAAAATACCTTTATAAAATCCTCTTTCTTTAATGTTAGGGTTATTTAAAACTAATGCTATAACTAACCCTAATAAGAAACATCCAAGGGTTGATATTATTGCAAAAGTCATTGTCCATCCAAACACAGGTAAAAACGTTTCTTTAAATGGTCCTACTAAAACTTCTACAAAGTTTGCTAAACCTACAAAATTAATTTCACCTTTTGAATATTGAGTATAATCAGTAAAAGCATAGAATACTGTTGATATTACTGGAAATAATGTGAATATACATATTGAAATAAGTGCTGGAGCTAAGAAATAATAAGCTTTAGGACTTTTACTCTTCATGCCCATTTAAAATCCCCCTTTGTAAAATATAGAATAAAGTATAAACTCCCGCAGGAGTTTATACTAAGTTAATAATGCATAATTTATAATGCATAATTCTTGAAATAATTCAGCTAGCTGAATTATAAAAATATAAATTATGAAGCAATTTTAATATCAATTTTTTCATTTCAATTTTGCCTTAACAAAAGAGAAGTTTCATTCCTTCATTATTTCATTTTTACAAAACTCTGTAAGAGTTTTAACAATAATTATGCATTACGCATTACTAATTATGCATTGTAATTACATCCTGTAATTATTTTATTTGTTTTATACCTTCTTTAACTTGATCAACGATATTCTTACCAGTAGTTGCTGCATCAGTTTGTCCTGAAGTTAATAATCTTAAATTATTATTTGCTGGCTCCCACATAGCTTGTACTTCAACAATGTTTGGCATTGGAGTAGCAACCTTAGCTTGTTCCATAAATACCTTAGTATATTCATCATCAACATTGTAATCTTTAGCTACAGGAATTCTGCTACCAGTTTTGTAAACTATATCTTGTCCCTTATTAACGAACTCTTCCATTAACTTCCATGCTAAGTCTTTATTCTTTGAATTTTCATTAACAAATGAAGTTTGAACACCTAAGAAAGTGCTTGGAGCATTTCCATTTAATGTTGGCATTGGAATTACACCAAAGTTTATTCCTGCTTCTTTAGCACCAGCAACATCCCATGGACCTGAGAAATAGAATCCAGCTTTACCTGAAGTAAATTCACCCTTAGCTATATCACCAGTAATATCTGCTGCCATTAATTTATCTTTATTTACTAAATCAGAAATGAATTGAAGACCTTTTACAGCACCTTCGTTTCCAAGTCCAATGTCAGTAGGATCTAATGTACCATTGTTATTCTTATAAACATATCCACCATTAGCTGAAATGAATGCATATGAGAAATAGAAATCGTTTATGTTGTAAACAAATCCAACTTCTTTTGCCTTAGCAACTAAATCTTCCATAGTCTTTGGAGCTTCTTTAACTAAATCTTTATTATAGAACATTGCTGTTGTTTCTTGAGCAAATGGAATTGCATAAACTTTACCATCTATAGTTACTGCATCAACTAATGCTTTAGAAGTATATTTGTCTTCTGTAACCATTCCAGCTGGTACTTCTGCAGTAATTCCTGCTTTTTGGAATGTTCCTAAATTATCATGTGGAACCCCTAAAATTATATCAGGACCATTATCACTTTGAGCTGCTTGAATCATTTCTTGGAACTTTCCTTGGTCTTCAACAACGCTAACTTCAACATTGTTTTCTTCTCCCCAAGCCTTAGCTACCTTTTCAAATTCTTGAACTTCATTAGTAGTAAAGTGAGACCAAACAGTTAATTTTTTCTTTTCTCCTGAAGAATTACCTCCATCATCACTCTTACTTCCGCAACCTACAAAAGCAGTTGTAGTAAGCATACCAGCAATTAAAACTGCTAATAATTTTGAACGTTTTACCATAATATATTCCTCCCAAAATCTATTTTGATTTTTATATTATAAACCCTTTTAGGTTTATTAGCTGATTGATAACATTTTCAGGTAACCTTTCCGGTACCGTTTCCATCATTCCTTACAATCTACTACTATTAATAGCTTCTTTCCAAAGTAAAAATAGTATCTTGAATTCTAAGGCTTCATTAAAATTAGAAATATCATAGTTTATTATTTTTTTTATCTTATCTATTCTATAAAACAATGTATTTCTATGAATATATAGTTTTTCAGCAGATTCACTTATTTTAAGCCCTTCTCCAAAAAACACCTCTATAGTCTTAATCAATTCATTATCTAATTTAGAAAAAATATTATTATATTGCTTATATGCACGAGTTATTTCTTCATCACTGGCATTATTAATCATCTTTTCAAGTAACAATGAATTTTCTCCATAAACCTTTGATGCTAACTCATATTTTATGCAAATACCTATATTTCCCTTTAAGTATTCAAACCTCTCTTTTAACTCCTTATACTCATTTATATTACAATATGTCATATAAACTTTTTTAGTTGTGTTCTTGCTTATTAATTTGAATAACTCATTTATTTTTTCTTTGCTAATTTCATTTCTGCTTATAATTAAGATATATTCATCGTGAGTTACTATAATATTGTCATCTTCTAGAGGATTATTTTTTATTATTTCCAGGCCTTTTTTTAATTGTTTTTCGTTTAAATAAACAAGTATTAATTTAAAAGGCTTGTACTTAATAACTTCTTTTAAAATTTCATCTGAAAACTCTTTCCCCTTTAAAATATCAAGTATAATTTCCTCCTTAGATTTAACTGTATTACCAAGTTCCTGTTCTAAAAAACATTTTAGTAATGCTATACAGTTACTATAATTTTCATAAGTTTCTAATGTAAATTCTTCTGTGGGAATTTTAATTTGACAACTTATGGTCTTTATATTTACTTGAGAAAGGAAATCTGCTAAGATGCTTCCATCTTTATCAACTAGCCTGAAGGGAATCTGAATTTCTTCGCTTATCTTTTTAAAAGAATTTCTTAATCCATACATGAGCTCCCTCCCATATAAATTATTTAGCTTTGAAAACAGGTAACGTTTCCAAAAATCTAAGAATGAATTTATATAAATATTTTATACTTTATCTTTCTATAATCCAATTATATAGTTGGAATCGTTTTTATTCAATAGTATATTTGTACAATTCAGAATATTTTTTTTGTGCGTTTGTCCAATTTTTGTTATTAATCACAAAAATAATGCATATATTGCAAAAAATAGTTAAGATAAAATAAGATATCTTAACTATTTTTATAAATTATTTCATTTTCTTTATTGAATTTTTCATATCATTTATCATAGAAGAAAGATTATCTTTAAGATCTCCACCTATTTCTTCAGCTTTATTAATTAATTCTGATATTTCTTCTGCAATTTCTTCAGTTAATTTACCAGACTTTACTTCTTTATAAAGCTCTTTCATTTTCTTTTCTATATCTTCCATACCCATAATTTGAAACCTCCTAACTAATATATTATTATATTTTACTTTTAATAATAATTTATACTAGTTACTTATGATAGTTTTATCTTTTTATCCAAAAGTTTCATAGTAAGTAAGCCACAAGTAACACCTAATATTATGCCAACTATTATATCCGATGGATAATGAACAAAAAGATATAGTCTTGAAAAGGCAATTAATATTGCTAAAAAATAAAATATAAAACTCCAATTTTTAAAGTAATGACCTAAAACAACAGCTGCAGCAAAGGATGAAGCAGTATGCCCTGATGGAAATGAAAAAGAGGTTGGTGGCTTTATTAATATGCTTATATCAGGATATGTAATAAAAGCCCTAGGTCTTTGTATTATATTTTTGACTATCCCCTCCCCAAGTAAAGATGTTAATAGTAAGGAAGTTAATAAAATTATTCCTATTTTCCTATATTTTTTTATAGCTAATAATATTATTGCTATAATTATCCATATAAGGCCCCTATCCCCCAAAGCAGTTATAACTACCATAAGCTTATCCATAAATTCATTAGAAAAATTATTTCTAATAAAATTTAGGATACTTATATCAAATTTATTAATTATCTCAATCATACCTATCCCCTTACTCCATGAATATATATTTCTACTTATTTTACAATTATATATTTTTTAGTTTTACTGAACAAGTTCTTTTACATTAAATTAAATAATACTATTTCATTAAAATTCCTTAGCTTTAAAGTAACTATAATAATATAATATCCTTAAGATTCATAAAAATTAAAAAGGTCATTACGAGATTTTTCTCATAATGACCTTTAAATTTCATTTTAAATACATATTATTTACTTTTAATTTCTTTATTCATTTCAATTAATTCTATAGCTATATCCTTAATTGTTTCCGCACTCATAAGTTGATCTTCTGCATGCATTATTATTAAAGAAAACTCTAGTTTTTTTCCGTTAGCTTCGTTTTGAATTAAACCAGAATGGGCATGATGTCCTTCTAGCAAAAATCCTTTAGCCTCATCTACCTTTTTTTCTGCTTCTTCAAAATTTCCTGCTCTCGCTTCTCTAATTGCTTCCATTGCTAAAGATTTAGCCATTCCAACATTGCTTATTATTTCAAAAGCTACTAATTCTAGTTCATCCATTTCATCCTTCTCCTATCTATTACATAGTTTCTGCGTTTCCGTTTAATCCTTCTTCTTGAGCTTTTGCAGCTGCTTTATTAGATGCTATAACGAAAGGTGCATATATTAATACACTCACTGCTAAGCATATAATTCCAACTACAAGACCCATAATTTCTCCACCTGTTCCTACGAAAGGTATAAGTGGTCCTGGTGTAGTCCAAGGCACTCCATAAGCTATTGGTGGAATAATCTTCGCTACAATAGCTGCATATCCTATTAATAGGTTAACAACTGGTACTAATAAGAAAGGAATTATAAATATTGGGTTTAATACTATTGGTAAACCAAATATTACTGATTCATTAATGTTGAATAATCCAGGTCCTATAGATAACTTAGCTATATCCTTTTGATCCTTCATTCTTGAGAATATAAGAATAGCTATAATTAATCCAAGTGTACAACCTGATCCACCGTAGTTAGAGAATCCATCTACTAAAGCCCAAGTTGTTGGGAATGGAGCTCCCCATGCTGTTCCGTTAGCTTGTGCGAAAGCTAAGTTAGCTGCATTTGGTTCAGCAAACATAGTGTCTCTTACTGCTGCAATAGTGTTAGGTCCATGTATACCCATGATCCATAATAAGTTTGAAACTAAAGCCATAACTACTACTGATATAATACTATCTCCAAGTTTAGTTAATGGTGCTTGTAACACATTATAAATTATAGTATGAATTCCACCACCATCAGTAACTTTACCTAATATAAAGTTAATAACTGAGAAACCAACTGTTACAATTATTATTGGTAATAATATCTTAAATGTTCTAGCAACTGCTGGAGGAACTTGTTCAGGCATCTTAATTTCTAATTTAGGACTCTTAGAAAGTCTTGATAAAACTTCACCAACTATTAAACCTATAATTAAAGAAACGAATAGTCCTTGTGGTCCCATGTATTGCATTGTAAGGTTTCCATCAACTGCTGATGGGTACATTATAAAGAATACTGATACTGCTGTAAGTCCTGTTAATAAATCATCAGCACCTAAGGATCTTGCAAGATTCCTTGCTATTAAAAATACTATTAAGATTGCTAAAATGTTCAAAGATCCATTTAGTACAGGTGCAAATATAGCTTGATAATCTGTTAAATTAGGAATTAAATCTCCTAAGTGTAAAAGCTTCGCTATAAATCCATCTGGATGAAGTAAAACATTATTGATTAATACCATTAATGAACCTGCCATTGTTAATGGGAAGGTTAAAATAAATGCGTCCCTAACTGCACAAACATGTCTTTGAGCATTTAATTTCGTTGCAATTGGAACAAGTATTTTTTCCATACTACTTTCTAATTTGGTCATAAAACTCATTGTTTTTCCCCCTTAAATATATTTATTTATTAAACCTCTTGTTAAATTCCAAGAGTTTTTAATACACCTTCTAATATTGCTTTACCATTCATAGTTCCATATAGTCTCATGTCTATTACTTCTACAGGTATTCTACCTTTAACTAAAGCGTCTACTTGTGGTTTTTGGAACCTTACTTGTGGTCCAAGTAGTACTATATCAACAGTATCAATAACACTTGAGCATTCTGATACAGGTAAAGCATCTATGCTAATTTCCATTCCCTTTTCCTTTGCTGCTGCCTTCATCTTGTTTACTAATAAACTTGTTGACATTCCTGCTGCACAAACTAATAATATTTTTTTCATAATAATACCTCCTAATATATATAACTATAGCTCTTCGCCATTAGTTCTAATAACATTTTTGTACCAATAAAAACTTTTCTTTTTTATTCGTCTTAAATCCTTTTCATTGCTTTCATCTCTATTTACATAAACAAAGCCATATCTTTTTTGATATCCATTAAGCCAACTAAGAAGATCTGTAAAGGACCAGGTGCAATATCCTAGTAATTCAACACCATCAGTAATGGCTTGCCTGCATGCAAGTATATGATCCTTAATGAAATTAATTCTATAATCATCATTTATTACATCATTTTCCTCTAAGTTATCAAATTCTCCAAGGCCATTTTCTGTAACTAATATTGGTAATCTATATCTGCTATTTATCCTTCTAATTCCTACCCTTAAACCTGTTGGATCTATCTCCCAATCCCAATTTGTTCTTTCTAAATAAGGATTTTTAACAGACTTAAAATTACCTGGAATTCCATAACCCTTAGATGTTCCCTTTTTCCCTGATGTATTTATTTGTTCAAAATCACTAATTCCATCTAAAGGATTTGATTCTACAGTTTCACTTCTATAATAGTTTATTCCTATAAAATCTGGTTTTCCTCTTTCTAACAATTCCAAGTCACCATCTTCTATTTCTGGTGCTATTCCTTGTTTTTCATAAGTGCTTAAAGCAAATGCTGGATAATTACCAAAACAATATACATCTAACCACCAATGACAGTTCATATCTTCTGCATTTTCTCTAGCTAAAACATCTTCTGGTTTGCAGGAGTAAGCATAATTAGGTGTAAAGGCAAAGCTTGGACCAATCATACCATTAGTAACATATTCTCTAAAAGAAACTATAGCTTTTGCATTAGCTAAACTAGCTATATGATTTGCTTTTAGCATTCTTTTTTCATCTTTCACTCCTGGTGGATGGATTCCTATTTTATAGCCTAAGAGCATAAATACATTTTGCTCATTAAGGGTTACCCAATACTTAACTTTTTCTCCATATCTTTTATATAAGGTTATACAGTAATTATTAAAGTCATCTATGATTTCTCTAGACTCCCAACCCCCATAGAGATCTTGAAGATATTGTGGTAAATCCCAATGATATATAGTAATAATAGGCTTAATATCGTTTGCAATAAGTTCATCAATTAATTCATCATAAAATTCCAATCCCTTTTCATTCACTTCGCCTCTACCCTTAGGGTAAATTCTACTCCAAGCAATTGAAAATCTATAAGCTTTAAGTCCCATTTCTTTCATTAACTCTACATCTTCTTTGAACCTTTTATAATGATCTACTGCAACTTTCCCATTCGTTCCTTTATAGGTAGTCCCAGGAATTTCCGAAAATTTATCCCAAATGCTAGGTCCCTTTCCATCTATATCATAAGATCCCTCAACTTGATATGCTGCAGAAGCACTTCCCCATAAGAACCCTTCTTTAAATTTATCAAGTTTATCGTAAATCACCTTTCCCTCCTCCAATCCTTCTTGATGATCTAATTATACATGATAAAAACCTTTTTGTAATCATTTCCACCATTAAAAAAACAAGCTTTTGTTTTATATAATTTGTTCCATAAAAATAACAAATTGTTCCATAAAAAAATGGGAAATAAATAGTATATTCGTTGCTCCGTCGTAAACTCCAAGTCGCCCTCATATACTATTTATTTCCCTCTATGTGGAAGGTAATAATTCCTCACTTCATTCGGAATTATAAAAAATTTGCTTTGTAATATAAACTTTTCATTTTATTTTTTCTTTGTGATGTCGCAAGCGCCAAGTTAACCTCATATAATATTTATTCTATTTCAAAACTGAATTAATAAAATTATAAAAAGGATAGAATCAATTCTATCCTTAATTGATTCTATCCCTTGTTAGCCTTGTACAACTTTCTTCCTATTGTTTCTATAATATACAATGCTGGTATTTGAGTTGTAATGTCGTGATCTTCTGTTTTTTCTTGTTGTACGTAATATCCAATATTAATATCAGATATTTTGGATAATGTTGAATCTTCATTATTAGTAATGCTGATTATCTTACTGCCTTTTCTCTTTAACCTATTTATATGTTCTATAACTGTTGGTGTTTCTCCAGAAACAGAAAATGCAATAGTTATATAATTGTCACTATATTTGAAATTTAATGGATAAAAAGGGTCATCTATATACAAAGCGTTTTTACCTATAGCTGAAAGATATCTAGCTGCATATTTGGAAAGTATTCCTGAAAAACCTATTCCTACAATAATAATTGTACTTGCTTTATCTATTTCTCTGCAAACAATATCTATTTTTTCTTTATATTCGATTCCTTGAGCTTTTTTCAAAAAATCTATTATCATAGAAGTATTATCTGCTAGACTTTTACCTTCTGATTGTTCTAAGTACATTTTAAATTTTACTTTAAATTCTGAAAATCCTTCGCAGTCCAATTTTTTACAAAATCTTAATATAGTTGTTGTAGAGACATGAGCTTCATTAGCCAATTCTCTTATTCTCATATAAATAACCTTTTCACTATTTTTCATAATATAGTTATATAATGATAGTTCTAATTCGTTTAGATTCTGTATTTTATTATAACTAAACATATCCTATCTCCTTTAATTATAGTAATGAATAGTTGTTTTAAAATATTCATTTTATTTTTGAAGCTTCTCTGTATGCATCACTCATCAATAATTATAATTCAAAAAATGGCTGAAATCTATAGTATAAAGATTTCAGCCTAATTATTATTTTATTTAAATATATTCCCCTCTAGTTTCTATTATGTTTTTATACCAATAAAAAGAGGCTTTTTTCTTTCTATTTAAATTATCATTATGGTCTACATATATGAATCCATATTGTTTTTTATATCCATTAAGCCAACTTAATAAATCTATTACAGACCATGCATAATAACCCTTTATATTAATTCCTTCTTTAATTGCATTTTTAATTGCAGCTAAATGAGTTTCAATAAATTTTATTCTAGGGATATCAACGATTTCACCTTCAATAATTGAATCTTCATCTCCTAATCCATTTTCTGTAACATAAATCTTAACATCACCATATCTTGCTTTTAACATTTTAAGTCCTTCTAAAAATGCTTCAGGTGATATTTCCCATCCCCATTTAGTATACTTTTTATCATCCATCTTTACAGTTCTATAGAAGCCATCAAAAGAAGGATTTCCAGGTGCTCCTGTAGAATTCTCTCTACTTCTTTCAACATTTTCTTCTAAATTATTTTTCATAACTCTTTGAGGTTGATAATAATTTAATCCTATAAAATCATTTTTATCAGCAGCATTTTTAATTATTTCTAATTCTTCATCTGTCCAATCTATCTTGATTCCATTCTTAGCAAGGTTATCTACAACATATTTAGGATATTCACCCTTTAATATTGGATCATAATACCAATTAAGTTCTAATTCGTTAGCATGCTTAGCAGCTATAATATTCTCTTCCTTTTCATCAACGCTAAATGCTGGAGAGAATACATGAGTAATTCCAATTTCACCATATTGCTTTAATGTTTTATATAACTCAATAGATTTTGCATGAGCTAAAAATACATTATGAGTTGCTTGGAAATACTTATTTACATCTCCAACTATTGCTGGTGGATGTGCTCCTGCTAAATATCCTAAGCTACAAAATACAACTGTTTCATTAAAAGTAATCCAATGCTTAACTCTATCTCCAAAAGCTTTGTAGCAAACTTCTGCATATTTTACAAAAGCCTCTACTGTATCTTTGTTAAGCCAACCACCTTTTTCTTCTAAAACCTGTGGTAAATCCCAATGATATAAAGTTACAAATGGAACTATTCCATATTTTAAACATTCATCAATAATATTATTGTAGAATTCTAATCCTTTAGGATTAACTTCTCCAGTACCATTAGGTATAATTCTTGGCCATGAAATAGAAAATCTGTAAGATTCTAGTCCCATTTCAGCCATTAATTTTATATCTTCCTTATATCTATGATAATGATCTACTGCTACATCTCCATTAGTACCTTCAAAAGTTTTTCCAGGTATCTTTGAAAATACATCCCAGTTAGATACACCTTTTCCATCTTCATTCCATGCCCCTTCAACCTGATATGAGGCAGATGCTGCTCCAAATAAAAAATCCTTAGCAAACTTCATTTAACTTTCCTCCCATTATAAAAATAAGTCATTTCAAATACAATATGCTATTTTACATGTAATGTGTAGTAAAGGCTTGTACCATATACTGATTTTGTTTTAAATTCATTCTTTAAATGCTTTTCTAAATCTCCAGCTGATAAATCGGTTTCAGCAGAATACACTATTTTAATTCTGTTTTTATCATCTAAAACAGTTAGTTTAACCTTTTCATCTTGATAATTATCAAAAAATTCCCTTATAAATTTCATTTGAACTCCATTAATTTCTACTTTATACATACTAAATTCCTCCTACCTAATTAACTTCTAACTAGTTAATATAATTTTACAATAATTTTATATCAAAGACTTATTTTTATAATCTAATAAAACAATTATGATTTTTTTATAATTTGTTTTATTCATGTAACATATCGTTATCATAATTATATCATTTTTTCTAAAATTTAGTAGAACCACATATAAAAACATTTACAACCTGTTTTCTCATATATAAAAAAATAGATAAGAGTACCTATTTTTAACTCTTATCTATTAGTATTTTCAAATAAATTTCCACCTAATCTCCAAAGATTTACTTCATATCCCCATTGATTTATAGGTATATATAAATCTTTTAAGGTCACATTATCTGCATACCATACTTCATGTTTAACTTTATTTTCATCAGTATAATTAAAGTATAAATACTTACTTTTATCATCTCTTTTTAACTCTACATTATATTGTTTCTTTATCTTATTTACTTCTAATTCTGATACTGCCTTAGTTTTCCCATCTTCTGACCATTGGAATCCCCCTGTTGGTATAGCAAAAGCTTTATTACTATTTATTTTTTTCATCTTTTCCATTAGGTCTTTTATAAACTTTTCATTAGCCTTTTCCCCTGGTCCACTAAAGGCTCCATGCAAGTTATAACACATCATTACATAAGTAGGGCCTTCTACAAATTCTAATTTATCTATAGGTGCATTTGGTTCAAGAAGTACTCTTAATTCTAAATTATTAAAGGTTGCCTCACTATACAAATCTTTTATAAACAACAAAAAATCCTTCCATAGACTTATATCTTCTTTAATTTGCTCATAATCAATTTCTACTCCATCAAAATCATATTTCTTAGCTAAGTCTATTATTTCTTTAATATGATTTCTTCTAGCTGTATCATCACTTAAAACTTTACTTAATACTTCTTTATTCTTTACAGAGGAAGTTCCATCATCATAAACTATATCATTTACAATGGAAATATATTTTTTGAACTTATATAAATTTGTATTATTATAGTAGGTTAATAATTTTTCAGGTAACACAATCTCATTATTGTTATTAAAATAA
Source organism: Bacillota bacterium (assembly GCA_023445445.1). GTDB lineage: Bacteria > Bacillota > Clostridia > Clostridiales > Clostridiaceae > Clostridium. Next base: position 47,268 of record JAEXLD010000010.1, on the reverse strand, counting down.
GCAGCAAAATATGAAAGACTGTCTAATTTGTTTTCTAGTTCCATTATTTCATCATCAACATCTAAATCCCAATATGTAACCCAAGAAGATAAGCTATTTAATTCTCCAAACAAAGAATTTTCATCCTCTGTAATTATATTGCTTTCTTTAAGATTTTTATTAGTATGTATTAACTTAAATATAAATACTACTATTATTAAGAAAATAATAGCAAAAATAAATATTTTTTTGTTATTTTTAATCATAATCCCTCTTCTTATAAGTTAGTTATAAACCAATTTATAACATTCATTAAATATTTCTTTCCATTGTACTTAATAAGTTCAAATCCCTTTAAAGATGAATCATATATAACTGTATTATCTAGGCTTGTTACTTTTAGATTTTTAAATATTCCATCATAAATATTATCTGAAGGCTTTATTTCACTATCTACATCTTCTCCCCAAGATGATTCTAGTAAAATACTTCCTCCTTCTCTGCTATTTACTTCTAATCCTTGTACAATTACTTCCCCATCCAAAGTAACATTAAGCATATTATCACTTAACTGTAAATTAACCTTTTTACTTCCTGGTTCACTAATATTAATATCCTTAATATCTCTGTCACCACTTAAATCCTTTGAGTAAAGAAGTTCTTCTTTTCCATTTATACTTTCAGTTACTTCAATAATATTATTAATAATTCTAAACTTTAAATTACTTTTTAAGTCTTCACTTGCTCTAAGATAAATAGCTTGAGATCCTATTATATTACCATTAAGCTCTACAGATAAATTAACATCTTTACAGTCTTCACTATCTTTTAGCTTAATAGTTCCCTTATATTCTGGTAATGATGTAAGAATTATTGTATCATCTTTAAACTCTACTTCACCATTTATTATTTCAAAATCCTTTGCTTTTTCTTCATTACCTATAACAAAATCCATACTATTCTTTGTATCATCAAATATTTTCATTAATAAATGATTAGTTGACCAATAGGCCTGAGGCTGTATTCTTGTTAAATCATAAATTGAATTATCCTGTGTATTTAATGAAGAACCTTCTCTATTAATATTCATAGTAAAAAGCTTCTTAATACACATTTCATTAATATCACTAACCTTGTCATTTATTCCAAACTTACCTGCATTAGAATTCATAAGAGCATATAGGTTAGGTGAAGTTCCTATTTCATCATTATAAATTTCATGTAGCTTTGTATAGTCATATTCTATACGAGACTTCATTTCACTATAAGTTTCCTTTGGAATACTATTTTCATCTCTAATATAATCCATTAAATAATGATTATATTTTCTTTTAATTGTATTTGATGCTTTTATAAATTCATCTGTTGTTAATTCCCCTAAGTAATTATCATCATTATCAAAAACATTTATATATTCTAATCTATATCCATTCGTCCCTAATTCCCAATATGTGCTGTCTACTAGCTTTTTTAAGTCCTTTCCTTTTAAAAGCTTAGAGTCCTTTTTTGAAAGCTTATCAGCATAAGTTAGCATTGTAGCTTTAAAATTATATTTCTCCATTATTTTTTCAGAGAAAATTGCTGTATCTACTCTTCCATCTTCAAATAATAATAATAACGCTTTAGGTGGTAGCTTCTTTCCTTCATTATAATAATCTAAAACATCCTGCTGAGTTATAGTAACATAACCATTTTCCTTTAAAGCCTTTAATTGATTTTCTAATGCATCAGTGCTTATTAAAGTATTAGTTCCATTTCTATCTACTCCAAAGTAAGATATAGTAATAAAACCATTATCTTCTCCACTATTTATGGAGTTATATTCATAGGGAGTATATTCTGAAAGTGTGAAAATTGACTTTATAGCTAATACTAATAATCCTATTAATATTATTCCTTCCAAAATACCCCTAACAATTTTTATTCTATCCTTCCTTTTAGGAGAAAATTCTTTACGCTTCATTTATACTTCCTCCTATTTTTCTTCTTTTAGCCATTGCTTTTTTTCTTTCTTCTTCTATATCACTTGGAGTCATTCTTGTTCCCCATGTAGATTTCCAAAAGGTTACCCATGCAATTGGCATTTGCCAAAGTAGTACTGATTCATAAAATATACAGAAGAGCATTCCAAATATCCAGGTTGTACTTTTTCTTAAAAGCATCTGTGCAAAGCTCATCATTAATGCCATCATTAATAATCCAACTACAAAGGTTGTGGGAAAAGTTCTTTGAACTAATGGAATATAAAGAAGGTTATAGCCAACTACAATTGGTGCTAATATTGGAACTAATAGTCCAATATAAAAAAGTACAGCAGCAAAGGGTTCCTTTCTCCACATAAACTTTCCTGAAATAATTGACTCTCTAATCCAAGATCTTTTCCATCTCATCTGTTGCTTTAAAAACACCTTATACTTATTAGGCACTATAGTAGAGCAAAAGGCAGTATCTTGATAGCCTGTTCTATGCTTACTTAAAACAAAGTTAGTCATTGCTCTATCATCTCCAAAAGTAGCTGGTTGCCCTAAGAACTTTTGGTTTCTCCATAGCTCCATATTATCCATTATAATTTGCTTTCTATAGCAAGAAAGAGGACCTGATAAACATGTAACAGTATCGAAGTATCCTTCTGCTGCCTTCATTATTCTAAAGGCTATATAATATCTAACTGATTGCATTTTAGTTAATGCATTAGTGTAGGTATTGGCTACATCAGTTCTACCAGCTACTCCCCCCATTTTAGGATCCTTAAAGGGTTGAACTAAATTAATAATTGCAAAGGGATCTAAGAAGCTATCTGAATCAACGAAAACTACTAAGTCATGCTTTGCATTAAGGACTCCTGTACAAAGGGCTTCTCTTTTCCCTGCATTTTTTTCCTGGACATAATAACTTAATCTTTTATCTAACTCAAATCTCTTTTCCTTTTTTAATTCTTCTATTACTTCCTTAATTTTCTCTACAGATTTATCATTTGAACAATCATCTACTATTATTACTTCTAGTTTATCAATAGGATAGTTTTGATTTACACAACTAATAATTGTCCTTTTTATCCACTGTTCTTCATTAAAACAAGGAATTACAATAGTTACTCCTGGAGTATATTTAGTATCTAAGGGTACAGGCTTATATAATGCACCAAATAAATATCTACTTAATAAAAATACTGCTGCTATAATACTATATAAATACATAATCTTATTAAATTTAAAATAAATTACACTTTCTACTCTCATTAATATTATAAACAAGCTTATAAATAGTAATGATAAACTTGATAAAACTAAGAAATACCTATCCTTTGTTCTATTTGAATACTCTGATAAGGTTTCTAGAAATTCTATTCCACATAATATATTTCCATTCTCATCAATTTTATTCCTTACCTTTTTACCCTTTATTTTAACTTTCATTTCATAGCCTTCTGGCATTGAACCTGGAAGTATTTTAAATTGTAAGGTTATTTCCTCTGCTTTTTCAATTAAGTCTAACTCTTTATTATTATCTAGTTTAATTAGCATTCCAGTAGTTGATATATCTCTAGATTTAACTACAAATACCTCTTCTGTTTTAGAAGTCTTACACTTCACTTTTACATCAATTTCTGTAATATATCTAATTCCAGCTTTATTCCCTTCTATAAATGCTGTTTCTTTATCTTTATTACGCTCTAATACCTTCTTACCCCTACGATCAATTCCACTTCTTATACCCTCTTTATCTGGAACATTAGATAAGATTCTTCTATCTTCTTCTGGTACTAGTAAAATGTCTTCATAATCTTTGTTTTTTTTCTTATAATATTTATCTTTTAGTTTCAATATTATTCCTCCCTATTATAAAAGACTTTACTTAGATAAATAATCACTTAATTTGGCAATTTTATATTTTTTACCATAAACTCCGTTCTCATTATTTGTAAGAAACTTATCTAAGGCTTCTGCAGTATAATAGCTTTGATTATTAATATGCATTACTATTACATTCCCTACTCCCTCTACTAGTTGTGACTGAATACTGTTAACTATCTTATCTGAAGAGCTGCTTTCATAATCATGAGTAGAAATATTACCACTTATTGAGTATTTATATCCACTTTCAAATACAGATGTTAATCCACCCTTTTCAATATATAGTGTTGGTGGTCTAAAATAAGGTCTTAAAGAATTCAAATCTCCTATAATACTAGCCATTGAATTATATGATTTAGTTAATGACCACTCTAATTCTTCTTCATTAGTGCCTAATATTTCATGATTATGAGTATGACTACCTATATCATGGCCATTTAATGCAATTGTTCTAAGTAAATTAGGATTAATATTAGATATACCACTTTCTAAATCTGAATATCTTGATATTATAAAAAATGAAGCCTTTGCATTATGCTTATTTAAAACATCTAGTATTCCATTAATAATAGGATCTCCACCCCAATCATCAAAAGTAAAGAATATTACATCTTCTCCATTAGTATTTATAGTTCCAGTGGTATCAAGATATTTTATTTCCTCTTCATCAAAATTTAATAAGGGTGAATTCTTATTCCCAATATAATTGGTTTTCATTAACTCTAGAGCCTTATCATAAGTTGTGTGTACTAGTGGATTATAGTAAGATACAATATCATATCTTCCATATCCATTTATACTTTCACTAGTATTTTGAATATTTTTTATTGAAACTACCCTGTAATTTAATGGAACAGTAGTTAAAGTATAAGAACCTGTTTCTTCAACATATCTATGAGCATATCCATTCTTAACATAATTTTCTGTTAGTATCTCTATAAGCTTTGCAAGTTCATTTTCATCAGTAAATATATCTGAATCTAATCTGAAGTAGACAACTTCTCCCTTACTTAATGAAACATAGGAATTCACATTAAAATGTTCACTAATAATTTCTTCTGCACTCATACCCTTATACTTCCCTAAAATAGGTGCCTTTGTATAAGTTATTAGCTCGTAACCTCCAAGACCATTAATTTGTTTAATTGTAGATACTGCTTCTTGAATATTTGAGTTTGAATAACCATATCCAGCCATATATGCATTAGTTGAAATTCCATTTTCCTTCAACAACTTGTCTACTTCATAAATTTCCTTACATATATCTTCTGTACTTTTATTTAAAATTGTAGAATTAGAGGTTACCCCTCCATTACCTATTTCATGGCTAGCTTCAATTATCTTGCTTATTCTCTCTGGATACTTTTGAATTTCTTCCTTTGTAACAAAGAAGGTTCCTTTAGCATTATATTTTTTAAGACTTTCTAAAACATTATCTAGGACCTTTTCATTACTTAATCCTCTAAAGGTATAAGTTACAGATTCTTCAGTTGTAAGAAATCTTGAAACAATTGGCGAAAGCTTCTTCTTATTACTTTCTATTAATTCATTAAAATTAATCTCATAACCTAAATTATCTTCATTTGAAGTATCTTCATTTAAAGTATCTGATACAGTATTATCATAAGAAATAAACCAGTCATTAGAAGTTATAGGTTTTTCAAACTTATTATTTAGTTCTTGTAATTTATTAATTTCAACTACTTCTATTCCAGAATCATTAATAGCTTTTAAAATCCACTCTACTATATTTAATATATTTACTTCTTCTACTTCTAAGGTCTCTTCTTCTTTTTCTAATTTATTTACATTAACTTTTCTATCTGATAATTCCTTTTCATTTTCCTTTGATTTATTGTATTCATAATCATCTAAAACACCTTGCAATTTTATTGCTAATATATTACCCTTTGATAATTTCTTTATATATCCAGAAACTTCTTCATAATTTTTAAAGCTTTGATAGCTTAAATAAGCATCTGGGCTTACAACATATTCATGTCCTACAGCATAAGCAGAAGCTAGTACTTCATTACTATATTCTGTTGAATTACATTTTAATAAGCTTATACTACTCCCTGTTTTATCCTTTAATATTTTATTAGCACTAGCAAAGTCTGAAATTAAATCATCCTTTGATAAGTTTTGCATTTCCTTTCTTCCATAAAGAGTTCCGCTACCAATTGTATGGCCTTCTTTTATTATTCTATCAATTATGCTAGAATCTTCAGATGCCTCTACTCCAGTAACAAAAAAAGTTGCTTTTAGTTTATACCTATTTAATAAATCTAATATTTGAAAAGTAGTTTCTTTATCACTTAATCCGTCAAAGGTTAAAGCAATAGAATTTGAATCTGTATTAATATTTTCAATGATTTGAGCCTTCTTATTAATGTCATATATTTTTTTTGCCTCTTCAATCTCATAAGATGCATCATACTTTTTCTTTTTAACTATATTTATTCCCTCTGAAATACTATCTATTTTATAATTCCTATTAAGATAAAAAACTATGGCTAAAATTGAAATCATTATAGTAATTACTATAGTTGCAACCTTTCTCTTCATTCAATGTCCCCCTCTTTATAAGTACTTCTTCTAACCATAAATTAATATAATTATCATTTAATCATATTTTTCGCTTATAACACGCTGATTAATTATATCAAATATACAGATGCTTAACAATATTTAACTTATTTTTCTACTTTTTCATACTATTACTACTATATTTAATGCACAATTTAATATAGTAATAATATTTTTAATAAAATAAAAAGGTAAGAGGCTGTCTTCACAGCTTCTTACCTTTTTAATTTAAACTTCTAATGAAATAAATTTCCACCTAATCTCCATAGGCTAAAATCATACCCAGATTCTATTACTACATTAAATAAATACTCTAAAGTAATTTTATCTGCATACCATACTTCATGCTTTACATTCTTTTTATCAGTATAGTAAAAATATAAATATTTGCTATCACTGTCTCTTTGAACTTCGACATTGTATTCACTTAATATTTTTTTTGCTTCTAATTCAGATACTGAATTAGTTTTACCATCCTTTCCCCAGTCAAATCCTCCTGTAGCTATGGCAAATTCCTTATTAGAATCTATTTTCTCCATTTTTTCAATTAAATCTTCTATGAATTTTTTATTTGATTTTACACCTGGTTCGCTAAATGGACCATGTAAATTATAACACATCATAACATATGTTGGCCCCTTAACAAAATCCACTTTATCAAAAGGAACATTTGGTTCTAGTATTATCCTAATATCTAAACCATTTGAATTTGCACTCTCATATAGCTCATTAATAAATAACATAAAGTTATACCATAAATCTAAATCATCTTTAATTTGCTCATAATCAATTTCTATTCCATCAAAGTCATATCTTTTAGCTAACTCTATTATCTCATCAACATGATTTGTTCTAGATACTTCATCACTTAGCACTTTACTTAATATATCTTTATCTTTTAAAGTGGATTTCCCATTATCATAAACTACATCATTTACAATAGTAATATATTTTTTGAAATTATATGACTTACTTTCATTGTAATATTCTATTAGTTTATCAGGAATTACAAGCTGATTCTCCTCATTAAAATTAGCTGCAAAATATGAAAGGCTACTTAACTTTTTATCTAAAATTTTCATTTCCTCATCTACATCTAAATCCCAATATACAATCCAAGCAGATAATCTATTTAAATCTGTAAATAAATTTTCATTGCCAACATTTGTTGATTGATTATTACTTGGTGTAGTTATATTATCATTTTTAATTTTCTTTTTATTATCCATTAATTTTACTAATAATATTGATATTATTAATATTATTAGTATTAAAACTCCAAATAAACTATATATATCTCTTCGTTTTTTTATCATTTTACCTCTTCTTATAAATTAGTTACAAACCAATTTATAATTTTTTTAGAATACTTTTCAACTTTATACTTAATAAGTTTAGCGCCCTTTAATGATGAATCATATAACACTGTATCATTTATCTCTGTTACCTTAAGTTTCTTAAATACCCCATCATATACATCATCTGCAATGTTTCTTTGACTATATCCGTATTCTCCCCAAGCAGATTCTAGGAAAATACCACCTTTTTCTGTATATTTTATATTTAAGCCTTCTACTATTGTTTCTCCATCTAAAGTAACATCAAGTTTATTTTCATTTAATGCTATACTTACTTTCTTACTACCTTGTTCTTTAATATCAATATCATTAATATCTATACTTTCATCTAAATTTTTTGAAAATAATAGTTCATCTTTACCATCTATACTTTCTGTAATTTCAATATTATTATTAATTATTTTAAGCCTTAAATTATTTTTCAAATCTTCACTAGCTCTTAGATAAATAGCTTGAGAACCTATTATATTTCCATTAAGTTCTACAGATAACTTAATATTTTTATAATCCTCACTATTTTTCAATTTAATAATTCCTTGTTCTTTTGGTAATGATGTAAGTATTACAGTATCATCTTTAAACTCCGCTTCGCCTTTTATTTTTTCAAAACTTTTTGCTTTTTCTTCATCTCCAACTACAAAATTAATATTTTCCTTTGTATCATCCCATATTCTCATTAATAAGTGATTAGTTGACCAATATGCCTGTGGTTGTATCCTAGTTAAATCATAAATTGAACTTTCTCTGGTATTTAAAGCAAATCCTTCTCTATTAAAATTCATACTAAAAAGTTTATCAATCCACATTTCATTAATTTCACTAACCTTATCATTTGTTCCAAACTGGTCTGTGTTTGAGTGCATAAGTGCATATAATGCTGGTAAACTTCCTAACTCTTTATTATAAATCTCATATACCTTTTCATAATCAAAATCTATACGTTCATTCATTTCCTTATAAGTCTCTTTTGGTAAATTATCTTCATCTCTAATAAAATCCATTAAATAATGATTATAGTTCCTTCTGATTTTATTTGATGCTTCTGAAAATTCAATAGAAGTTAACTCTCCTAAGTAATTTTCATCCTTATCAAAAACATTTATATATTCTAGCCTATACCCATTTGTTCCAAGTTCCCAATATGAACTATCAACTAGTTCTTTTAAATCCTTTGGCATTAAAAACTTAGGATCTTTTTTAGAAAATTTATCTGCATAAGTAAGCATAGTTGCCTTAAAATTATACTCTTCCATTATTTTCTGTGAGAAAATTGCAGTATCTCTTCTGCCATCTTCAAATAATAGCAATAAAGCTTTCCTAGGTAATATTTTTTTGCCATTATAATAATCTAAAACATCTTGTTGAGTTATAGTAACATATCCATTTTCTTTTAAGGCTTTTAATTGATTGTTTAATGCTTCTGTACTTATTAAAGTATTTGTCCCATTTCTATCTACTCCAAAGTAAGATATAGTAATAAAGCCTCTGTCCCCACTAGTATTTGAAGAATAGTATGGACTATACATTGAAAATGTAAAAATTGATTTTATAACTAATAGTAGGATAACTATTAATATTAAAGCTTGTATAGTCCCTCTAATAGCTTTTTTCCTATCTTTTTTTTCAGGAGAAAATTCTTTATGTTTCAATATTAACTCCTCCTTGTCTTCCTTTTTTCATTACATTTTTTCTTCTTTCTGCTTCTATATCACTTTCAGTCATTCTTGTTCCCCATGTTGATTTCCAGAAAGTTAACCAAGCAAATGGCATTTGCCAAAGTAATACTGCTTCATAGAATATACAAAAAGCCATTCCAAATATCCATGTTGTGCTTTTTCTAAAAAACATTTGTGCAAAACTCATCATTAAAGCCATCATCAATAATCCAACCATAAATGTTGTAGGAAAAATATTATGAATTATAGGAACATAAATAAGGTTATAAACAACTATAATTGGGGCTAATATAGGAACCAATAAACCAGCATAAAAAAATATGAACATAAAAGGTTCTTTTTTCCACATAAATTTTCCTGCAATAATTGATTCCCTAAGCCATGATCTTTTCCATCTCATCTGCTGTTTTAAAAATACTTTATATTTATTAGGTACTATAGTAGAACAAATTGCTGTATCCTGATAAGCAGTTCTATGTTTACTTAAAACAAAATTAGTCATAGCTCTATCATCCCCAAAAGTAGCTTTTTGTCCTAAAAACCTTTGATTTTTCCATGCTTCCATATTATCCATAATTATTTGTTTCTTATAACATGAAAGTGGACCAGATAGGCATGTTACCGCATCAAAATATCCTTCTGCTGCCTTCATTATTCTAAAAGCTATATAATATCTAACTGATTGCATTTTTGTTAATACATTAGTATAGGTATTAGCTACATCTGTTCTACCAGATACCCCTCCCATTTTAGGATCCTTAAATGGTTGTACTAAGTTAATAATTGCAAAGGGATCTAAAAAACTATCTGAATCAACGAAAACTACCAGCTCATGCTTTGCATTAAGAACGCCTGTACACAAAGCTTCTCTTTTACCAATATTTTTTTCTTGAACAAAATACTTTAATCTTTTATCAACATCAAATCTCTCTTCTTTTTTTAATTTTTCTATAATCTCCTTGATTTTCTCTACTGAGTTATCATTAGAGCAATCATCTACTACTATTACTTCTAATTTATCAATAGGATAATCTTGATTCATACACCCTATAATTGTTCTCTGTATCCATTTTTCTTCATTAAAACAAGGAATTACTATAGTTACTCCAGGAGTATAACTAGTATCAATTGGAGCAGGCTTATATAATGCACCGAATAAATATCTACTTAATAAAAATACAGCTGCTATAATACTGTACAAGTACATCCATCTATTGAACTTAAAATAAATTATACTTTCGGCTCTCATTAATACTATAAAAAAGCTTATGAAAAATAATAATATACTAGAGGTTACTAAAAAGTATTTATCTTTTTTTCTGTTTGAATATTCAGACAATGTTTCTAAGAATTCAACTCCACATAGTATATTCCCCTCATTATCAAGCAAATCTCTTGCTTTCTTGCCTTTTATATTAACTTTCATCTCATAGCCTTCAGGCATTGAACCCGGTAATATTTTAAACTTTAATTTTAAACTGTCAGCTTTTTCAATTAATTCCAATTGACTTTTATCTTTTAATTTTATTAGCATTCCAGTAGTAGATATATCATTAGATTTTGCTGTAAATTCATTTTCTTCTTTAGAACCTTTGCATTTAACTTTTACATCTATATCTGTTATATATCTTATTCCAGCTTTATTACCCTCAATAAAGGCAGTTTCTTTATTCTTATGGTTATCTAATACTTTTTTCCCTCTACGATCTATACCTTTTCTTATTCCTTCTTTATCTGGAACATTAGATAAAATTCTTCTATCCTTTTCTGGTACTAATAATATATCTTCATTATCTTTATTTTTTCTCTTATCATTTCTTTCTTTATTTCTCAAGTTTATCACCCCTTTTCAAAAGCTTTTATTTCTTTAGATAATCACTAAGTTTAGCAATTTTGTACTTCTTACCATATACTCCATTTTCATTATTAGTAAGAAATTTATCTAAGGCTTCTGCTGTATAATAACTTTGATTATTCATATGCATTACTAATACATTGCCTACTCCACCCACTAGATTAGACTCAATAGTATTTACTATCTTATCAGAGGAGTTACTCTCATAATCATGGGTAGAAATATTTCCACTAATAGAATATTTATATCCATTTTCAAATACAGTAGTTAATCCTGGTTTATTAACATATAATGTTGGTGGTCTAAAATATTGTGTTAAAGAAGGCAAATCACCTATTACCTTAGCCATTGAATTGTAAGACTCAGTTAATGACCAATCTAATTGATCTTTACTAGAACTTAATAACTCATGACTATAACTATGGCTACCTATATCATGACCATTTAATGCAATTGTTCTAAGTAAATTAGGATTACTATTATTTAATCCACTATCTACATCAAAGTATCTTGATATTGCAAAAAATGATGCTTTCACATTATGCTTATTTAACACATCTAATATTCCGTTAATAATAGGATCCCCACCCCAATCATCAAATGTAAAGAAAATTACATCTTCACCATTAGTATCTATAGTTCCAGTGGTATCAATATCTAGTATTTCATTACTGCTAAAACCATATAAGGGAACTTCTGCATTTCCTATATAATTAGACTTAATTAAATCAAGTGCTTTATCATTACTTATTTTCTCAAGGGGTTTAAAATTAGATGTAAAATTGTACCTTCCATAATTCCCTTGACTTTCAAAAGTATTTTGTATATCTTTTACAGGTACTACACTATAATTCAATGGAATTTGAATTAGATTATAGTTTCTTGTCTTTACATTATATTTGTAAGCATATCCATTCTTAACATATTTATCTGTTAATACATCTATTATATTTGAAACTTTATTTTCATCTTTAAATACATCTGAATCTAATCTAAAATACACAATTTCACCTTTACTTAATGAAACATAGGAATTTACATCAAAATAACTACTAACTATATCTGAAGGATTCATATCCTTATATTTTTCCATAATAGGTGCCTTTGTATAAGTAATTAATTCATAATTTCCAAGTCCATTTATTTGTCTTATTGTAGATACTGCTTCTTGAATATATGTGTTTGAATATCCATATCCAGCCATATATGAGTTAGCTGAGATTCCTTTTTCTTTTAACAGTTTATCAACTTCATATATTTCTTTCACTATCTCTTCAGTGGTTTTGTTTAATATTTTAGAACTGGAAGTTACTCCTCCATTAGCAATTTCATGACCAGCATTTATAATTTTTTCTATTCTATTTGGATAATTCTTTATCTCATCCCTAGTAACATAAAATGTTCCTTTTGAGTTGTACTTCCTTAGAATCTTCAATACATTATCTAGAATCCTTTCATTACTTATTCCTCTAAATGTATATGTTAATGATTCTTGAGTTGTATAAAATCTTGAAACCACAGGAGAAGTTTGACCCTTATTTTTTTCTATTAATTCTTTAATATTAATTTCACTAAAGTTAACTTCCTCTTCTTTCTTTTCTTCCTTCTTTTCTTCTTTCTTAATCTCCTTTTTTTCTTCTTTAATATAATTATTTATAACGTAATTTATAGTAGGTTTTGTAACCTCCTCTTTATCATTAGTATCTATTGTTTTATCTATAATAGGTAATTTTTTAACCTGAACTGGTGTTATACCTTTTTCTGTAATAGATTCTAAAAGCCATTCAACAATATCTACAATAGTTATTTCATAGCCATAGTCTTGATTTTTTTCTTCATCAACAGTAGCTTGTTTATCTACAGCCGGCTTTTCTTCTGCTGTTGAATTGTTATATTCAAACTCATCTAAAACCCCATCTATTTTTATAGATACAATATCACCTTTTGATAATTTTTTTACATAATTGTTTACCTGTTCATAATCTTTAAAGCTTTGATAACTTAAATAGTAATCTGGACTTACAACATACTTATTTCCAGTTGCATATGCTGAAGCTAATAATTCATTACTATATACTGTTGAACTAAATTTCAATAATCTTATATTACTATTGGTTATCTCTTTTAAAACCTTATTTGCACTTGATAAATCTGCTATAAGATCTTCTTTTTTTAAATTTTGCATATCCTTTGTTGCTGATAAAGTTCCACTTCCAATATCATGGCCATCATCTTTTATCATTTCAACTATATTAGGATCTTCAGCTGCCTCTACTCCTGTAATAAAAAATGTTGCTTTTACATCATATAAATCTAATAAATCTAGTATTTCCTCTGTAGTTTCTTTATCTTTGATTCCTTCAAATGTTAAGGCTATAATATTAGATTTCGTATCAACATCTTTAATTACCTTAGCTTTCTTATTAATATTATATTTTTTTATAGCCTTCTTAGTCTCATATGATGCATCATATTTGTCTTTCTTGTTAATGCTTATGGTTGCTGAATTAATATCTATTTTATAATTTCTATAAAAATAAACTCCTATAGCTGAAGCTATAACTAATACAATTATAAATATAGGTATAATTCTTTTCTTCATTTCATCCCCTCCTATCTAGTAATATAATGAATTTATAATCAGATTAAAATTTTAATTAAATTTTTAAAAAAATATCATAAATTTATCATATATTACTTATATTTACATTTATTATTCCTATTATAGCAACTTTATATTTTCTTAACAATATGTAAAGGGAAAGTTATAAATATAACAATCAAATTCAATATATACCTTATATGATATTACTAATTTTTCTTTTTCAAAAAATAATAGTAAAAAAGGTATTGAAACAATATTCAATACCTTTTAAAAATAACTTTTTATTTATATTTTGTCATATTTCTGAACTAAACCAATTTTTTATAACTTCTACAGTTTCTTCACTAGGATAATACATCTTATCCTCTTCTTTATTTCCTACTGCAAATATAGAAAAGCCTAAAAACCATGGCTCTGACTCATAAACTCTTCTATATGCTTCAAAACAATTTGCTTGTTCTTGTGTGTTTATCTCTTTAGATAAATACGGATTCCACGGCTCTACAGATGCCTTAGTTGTCCTTGGAAATCCTAGCTCTCCAAAGAAAATTGGCTTGTCCCACTTATCATGCATATTTTTAACTTGATCTTTAATATTTTGTTCCCTATGATATCTTTGCGAAGAATTTAATGAATCCACAAGATTATCAACTGTATTAGTGTCATTATCGGTTAATTCAAAATAAGAGGCAATAGATATAAAATCTACTTTAGAAAATATCTTATTATTTAATTTTTCATCATATTTTTTATTTAACTCATTAACTTTATTTTTTGTAGCTTCATCTTTCCAATTAGCTGTTGTCCAAAAACTAGTTCTATAAGTAATTAGCCCTTTATAATATTTTCTAGAAAAATCAATTATTTCACAAAACTCATCTTCCATATTTTCTAAATGGGTAAATCCTGTTGCTATGTTTAATGCATCTACTCTATAAGGAATAGCTATTTCATCTATTAAAGGTTTAATAGCATAATCCCTCCAATTAGATAAAAACTCCTCTTTATCAATGGGATCAAAATCTGTTTCATACATACTACCATTAGCAATCCATGGATAGGGTTCTAATATAATATTTATTTTTTTACCTTTAAGTTCTTTCAAAAGAATTTTTGCTCTTTCTAAACTATTTTCATCTATACTTACATTACTTGAGGTTATATTATTTATATTAATAACAACTGGCAGGTTAATTGTATTTAACCCTAGAGTTTCTATATCCTTTAAAGCTTGTTCAACACTATAGTCTGTTGAAAGATTTGCAGATTTTATTTTGCTATTAAAGTTACTATTTAAGGTCTTGCCCTCTATTTTATTTAATACTTTATTTATAATACCTCTACTGTTGTAATTAATATTATAAAAATAATATCCAATTGCAATTATTATGATAACTATTCCAGCAAATATCCTAACTCTTAAGTCCTCTTTTTTCTCATCAGTTTCCTTTAAGTTATTATTCATAATACACCTCTAAAACATTGTAAATATATTACAATGATAATAACTTCATATTATCATATCTATAAAGTAAATTCAATTCACTTTTCTGCCCTATTAAATATACTAATTTAGTGACTTTATCATATTCGCAAAAAATTTCTCTGCATTTTTAAAATCCTTATTACTTGGATGTCCCTTAGTTAATTTACTAATAATATCAAAGACTTTGTTATATGAAAATTCCTTTGCCTCAAAGCTTCCCTTACATGCAAAGCTCCCCTTATTTATTGCTCCCTTTGAATCTAGTAATTTAATCAGTTTATTATTATAGTATTTCATACCTACACCACTTGTTGAAAATACAAAGGTATTTTTATCTTTTAAATTTAAGTTATCTATTACCTTAAATATTTGGGGAGATAAACTTTCTTTATATACCCCTGATCCAAATCCAATTAAATTATAGCTTTCTAAATTAATATTTTTAAAGTTCTTTACATTAATTAAATCACAATCAGCTTTTTCTTTAAATATATTGGCAATTTTTTCAGTGTTTTTTCTATATTCAGAGCAATAAATAATTAAGATTTTCATAAATATATTCCCTTCTATACTTTATTTTTCTATATATTTTATTTATTAACCTTTAATATATTCTCCTCTTTTAAACTTTTTAACTCCACGTTTTCTATAATCATTTTCTATTTTACTTTTCCAATTATTACTTATGTTTTTATTAGCTCTAAATGAACTTACAGTTTCACTTATTACTTCATAATTAAGCATAGTTCCTTCACTATCACAATTATAATTAGTTGCTCTTTCTTCAGATATACCTATACTTTCTGCTGCTTTAACAGCATCAATATTTGCTCCAAGAAAAATAAATTCCCATCCTAATTCCTTCTTTTTATCCTCTATGATTTTCTTGATTTTTTCATAGCTATAAATTCTGCTTGAATTCTCCATACCGTCTGTAGTTATTACAAATAATACTTTGCCTGCTCTCGCCTCTTCTAAAGTATTCTTTTGAACATTTTCTATTTTCTTTATAGTCCTTCCAATTGCATCTAATAAAGCAGTGGTTCCTCTAACATAATATTCTCTATTAGTTATAGAAGATATTCCTTTAATATTAATTCTATCATGTAGTAGCTCATACTCATCATCAAATAACACAGTAGTTACAATGGCTTCCCCCTCTTCCTTCTTTTGTCTTTCAATCATTGAATTAAAACCTCCAATAGTATCCTCTTCAAGTCCACACATTGATCCACTTCTGTCTAAAATAAATATTAATTCTACTAAATTATTTTTCATACCCTTATCCTCCAATCACTTTTTATGATTTAAGGATATCATTTTCTAAATACTATTTGGTCGCATAGCAAGGGACAAAGGGGCTGTGAATTGTTATAAATCACAGGGGTTTAAAAATTTTGAAACAAAGCAGCAAGAAACATATATTGGATTTGGTGAATTTTATATAATGAGATATGAGTTTAAATAATTTTAAATTAATCATGCCTAAGTTGCAGTATAATAAATATATAAATATAAGGATTTACGAAAATTTGTATTATTTTGTGAGGAGATTTTAAATGAATAAAAAGCTAACTTTAAAATTAATACTGTTATTATTATCTCTATTATTTGTCTCATGTGGACAAGATAATAATTCAGCAGTGGAAGATAATTCTTCTATATCAAGTACAAGTCAATCTGTTAGCAGCTCTCAAAGTTCTGAGGAAGAAAGTTTTGAAACTACATCTTCCTCTATTAAAGCTACATCAGAAAGTGAACTAGATAATAAGGATGTAAAACCAAATACACAAGATACCACTGAAGAAAATATACAACAAGGCACTGAAGCTGATTTAAAGCAAGGATTAACTGAAGAAGAATACTATATAATAATTAAAGAAGCTAAAAAGCGTCAACAGGATTATATTGATTCTATTGATGATCCTAAAGTTAAACAATCAGTACAAACCTCATATGCTGCTGCTTATGCAGAATCCTCCTTTTTATATTTAAAATATCCAGATGATACTGATACTATAGATGCAGCTCTAAAAAGGGTTATTAATGGTGAATAATTTCAACGGCAAATAAAAAGGTGGACCTATGTCCACCTTTTTACTGTGATTTTTTATATGGAATTGTATAGTTTTATGAGCCTAAGGTACTTTGGTTAAAGTCAAATAGGGCTTCATTTATTTCAAATATATTGTAATTTTTGTTTTCAATAAAATATTCTATAATAATATCGAATTTACTGCTATGGGATAGTGCAAAGCCTGCCTTTAAAAGTAAGTCTTTAGTTTCATCTAAATTTAGCTTTAAGGCTATAGAAAATGCAATTGCTGTTGACTTACTAGGCTTATAGTTTTTATCATTTTTAATTTTAGAAAAAAGTCTTCTATCGATATTAGCTCTTTTATATACTTCAACCTCTTTCATATTTTTTTCATCTATTAATCTTAATAGCATCTCTGAAAAAGTCTCATCTATATTATTCATCAAGTCTTCAAGATTTCTATTACTTATAGATTGCATTTCCTCATATTGTATTTCACATTTACTTTCGTATATATAATTTTCACTATATCTTTTTCTTGGATCAGTATGTTCTTCTATATACTTATCATCTATGTACTGCTTTATTGATGAAATTAACTTACTAGATATTAATAAGGTATCTTTATCATAAATAACCAAATAAATAGTAACATCATTATTTAATAAAAAGTCACTAAAAACTGAAATAGCAATCTTTATAGCTTTATCCTTTGGATATCCATATGCTCCTGCTGATATTAAAGGAAATGCTACACTTTCTAATTTATAATCTTTAACTAATTGAAGGGAATTTTTATAACAATTTCTTAGTAATTCTTCCTCATTATTATTTCCACCTCTCCATATTGGACCTACAGTATGAATTATATATTTAGCTGGTAAGTTATATGCTTTGGTTATCTTTGCTTCTCCAACCTTACATCCACCAAGAGTTCTGCATTCCTTTAATAGTTCAGGCCCTGCAACTTTATGAATTGCTCCATCAACTCCTCCACCTCCAAGTAATGAAGTATTGGCTGCATTTACAATTGCATCAGCATGAACCTTTGTTATATCGTTACGAATTATTTCAAATGCCATATTAATTCTCACCCCTAATTTTATTATATATATCATTTTTAACATAACATTTTAAATATTTTTTGTAAATATTCCCCACAAAATTAAAAACTTAATAATTCATAGCAATATACCTCATAGTTATACTATGATGAAAGATTTCAAAAACAGAAAACCGATATTTATATAAATTTAATTTATTCACATAATCACTGGAATTATAATCCATAAAATATATATAATAAGAATGTAAAGTTTTTAATAATTGTATTAAATTGTTAGTTAGTCAACATTTGGTTTTTTAATAAAATTACAAAAAATTTAACTATGGGGTAAGCACTATGAAGATAGGAAAAAGAGTTATGAAAATATTCTTTATAAGTATTATGATAGTATTAATTATTATAGGTATAAGCTATATTAATCATAAATTGCAGTTAAAAAGAGAGAATGCTTTATTCAAACCATTGGGAGAAATGGTTGAAGTTAATAGGAATAAAATGAGTATTTATATAGAAGGAGAAGGGGATAATACATTAATATTTATGTCTGGTGGGGGAACCAGTTCGCCAATTCTTGATTTTAAATCTTTATATTCCCAATTAAGTGATGATTATAGAATTGTTGTAATAGAAAAGTTTGGATATGGTTTTAGCGATATTGTTGATGAAAAGAGGACTATACAAACAATATTAAAGGAATCAAGAGAGGCATTGCAGCAAGCTAATATAAAAGGACCATATATATTATGTCCACATTCTCTGTCAGGTATAGAGGCTTTATATTGGGCACAGCAATATCCACAAGAAGTAAAAGCTATCATAGGGTTAGATATGTCAGTTCCTAATGCATACTTTGATTATTCTATCAATATGCCTTTAATAAAAATTAGTGCATTTGCTTCAGAGGTTGGTATAACAAGATTTTTGCCAGGTATATCTGAAAGTGAAGCTATAAAATACGGAACTTTAAGTGAAGAAGAAAGAGAAATATATAAAGCTGTATTTTACAGAAGAACTGTTACTAAAACAATGATTAATGAGGCTGAGGAAATCAAAAATAACGCTTTAATAGTTGATAAAGGTAGCATAGTTGATATCCCCATTCTAATGTTTTCTTCTAATGGAAATGGGACTGGTTGGAATAAAGAGGAATGGAAAAAATTTCAGAATGATTATATAAACAAGAATAAAAGAGGTAAATTAATTGATGTAGAGTGTAGTCACTATGTTCATAATCATAAGTATAAAAATATAGCAGAAAATATAAAATCTTTTTTGACAGAAATAGACTAATAAATAATATCATCTAACACAATTATAAATGAACTTTGCAGCCACTCACTTGATTTATAATTTAGGCTCTGTTTTAAATGAATGTTGATTATATATTAAATTTAAAAGGACACATTGCTGTGTCCTTTTTGAGTATATATTATATTATGAAATTTATTGCAATTACCAAAACTCCCCCAATAATTAGGGAAATTGTACTTAGTCCTACACTTATAGTGGTTTTTAAATTCTTAGTTTTATCTTTTTCCATTTTAGTAACTCCGAGATTTGCATTAGCAATATATTGAGCATTAGTTTGTCCAAGACCCTGCATTGATAATCCCATTGAATTACCTCCAAGAGAAGAAAGAACTCCACCGATAACAAAAATTATGCCTTCAACAAAACCTATACCAAGAACTTCACTATTTAAAACAGAGCCATAATTTAAAATCTTACATAGGTTAAAAACTTACTTTTTTCTAAAACATCAATATTATCTACATATAATTTGCCATCTTCATATTTACAAAGATTACATTTAGTTTCTTCTTGGAATCTAACTCTTCCATCATCTTCATTATGCCCAACAAAGGAAAGGCTTCCTGCTGTAAAATAAGGTTTTCCAGCAAAAGTTCTCTTATAAGGATGGTGAGTATGTCCTGAAAATATACCAATAATTGAACTATTATTAATAATGTCATAAAACTCACTATTAAAATTAACCGGAGGTAAATTAAATTGCTCTTTTAAAAGATGATGATGCAGCATAAGAATTATATCCTTATTTGTTTCCTTTTCTAATTCTTTCTTTAGCCACAGGGATCTTTCTTCATTTATAATTCCATTACTATTATGGTATTCAGAATTATCAAAGCTTATTATCTTAAGATTACCTATATTCATTGTAGTATTATAGGCCTCATCCTTTTCCTCTTCATTAAGCCATCCCTTATAAAAAGCTCTTTTATTATCATGATTTCCTAAGGTAACAATATAAGGTATATCTCCAAATAAACTATCAAGGTTTTCTTTTAATACTTTATAATCTTCACTTTACAACCTTTAACTAAGCCTTTTTAACCTTATTTTTTCTGCTCTTTATACTAAATATAACTAAAGCAACTATTGTAGCTACATATGGAATAGATGCAGTTATTTGTGTTTTTAAAGATGCATTTTGAAGAACATTTCCTGCTGCTTGTGAAAATCCAAAAATGAACTTGATAAAAGTACTCCACCTAATCCACATAATAAGCCTGATAAACTAATTGTAATAAATTGATATTTTTCTACTGGAGTTCCAAGACTTCTTGCAGCCTCTTTATTTATTCCTATAGCTCTTAATCTATAACCTAAAACTGTTTTATATAAAAATATATGTAATCCAATAGCTATTACAAAGGCTAAGTAATCAAGTATTGTTAAGCCTGATAATATACTTCCAAGTACAGAAATATCTTTAATAAAAGGTATTTCTAGCTTTGTAAGACTTACTAACTAGAATCAGTGAATACACCTTTTGTCTTAAATATAATATAAAGTAAATATGTAGTTACTCCACCATCATTGTATTAGTTGCCATACCAACAACTACTGGTGATGCTTCTAATTTTATAATACAGAAACCAACTATAGCTGAAACAATCATTCATTTTACATTGTGCCACAGCCTCTTATTTATAAATATATCTTATTTTTTTAAACTCACTTTATAACTTTGTTATACTTATTATCAGCAATTTCTATTAACTCATATTCACTTTCAATATCACTCTTATAAGGATATGTTATGCTAATTTTATTAAATTCCTTTTTAATTTTATCTGCCTTATCAAAATCCCCTTTTACAAGCAAAGCATAAACATATTGAGTACGTAAAACAGAAGGAAACTTTTTCATAGATTTCATAAACTTCTTTTGCTCTTTATCTAATAGTGACTCTATTTCTTCCTTACTATTTCCCAATATAGCTTTACAATAAATCTCATCACATATCAGAAGGCTTCTATGAAGACCAACCATGGCTGTATCAATATCAAGAAGCTTTCTAATAAGTTTCTGTGCATCTTCAAATTTATTTTCATCCATAAAGCGATTACAAGTGAGAACACCCATTGTAGCAGTCATACTATTCTTCATTTCTTCATCACTTGGAATTATAAATAGTTCCTCTGGCATATCCTTAATACGTATTTCCTTTGATAATAGTTCATTGACTTTCATCTGAACCCAAAAAGCTTTAAGAGCCGAACTATTTTTCCCTAAGGATAAGGCATTATACCCATCATTATCTACAACAGCAAGTCTCATCGGAATCCCATTCATAATAGCAAAAGCAATTCCAATAATTGAAATAATAATAAAAAACACAGAAAGAAATTGTATATTAGTCCACAGTAAATAAAGTCCTAAAAATATACATGATACTACTAAATTAAATATAGCCCCACCTAAATTATAAAGTTTATATGGTATTTTCTCATCTATAAACTCTGGTGGACTCATTAAACACTGTCCCCCTGTTCCTGCTAAAGAAAACTTTTTAAATATTAATTTATCATTATCTTTTATCCACATAAAATTAAAAATTCTAAAAGAAGAAAATTTATATCCTGATAAAAGTCCCCCAATTAAATGCCCACCTTCATGAATAATAATCTGCATAACTGTTGCAACATAAAATAATATTATATAAGCACCTATTTCTACGAAAAACTTAGAAGTTGAAACTCCACTTAGGTTCTTCTTAGCTATATAAAGACCTATAAAATATCCAGAACCACCTGTAATTAAAAAAAATAAAATAATTCCAAAATACTTTTGCCATTGGAAATTTTCTTTCTTCTTCATATTTCCTCCTATAATTCTAAAATTATTAATTGAATTTAAATAACTTATATTAGCTTTATAAATTAAATCGACAATGTAGTTGTAATACAATTTCAATTATACCATAATATGTATATAATCTTTATAATTTATATACTTTTTTATAGAAGGGAAAAATCTAAATTATAATTATATTATCTGATATGACGAAAGAAGAAAGTATATAAATAAAAAATGCTGTACTTGAATATTATAAAATTAAATTTATATTTTTACAAATTATGTAATTATATGATAAAATTGTTACTGTCTGTATTTGAAATAGAATCATCTTAGTATTTAATTAAATATTAAAATAAATAAAAAGGAGATATTATAATGAAAAAAGGGAAAAGTATTTACACATTTCAGTTGAATTGCGATCCAGCTTTAGCTAATAATTTAATTAAAAGCTATATACAATCTAATAAATATACTTTACAAAATAAAAATAATGAGAAGTATTATAGATGTGGAGACGCTATGGTAGGCTATAAATATTTTAACTATTTAATATCTGGACAAACTCTTACTATATACGCTTGGCTTAAAAATACTTTTGGGAAAGATCTAAAAATAGAACAAAATAGTCTTAATATGATGTCTATGAGTTACAGAAAATCTTTAAATCCCTTATTTGAAGAAATTTCTAAATTAAATGATATTATAGAAAATAATAATGTAGACAATCTATCTCAGCAAAGCTATGTAAATTATGATGTAGAAAATAATAATAGTGTTAAAACAATTACTGAAGAACCTGCCCTTAATAATACATCTGATTTTTACAAAACATTTAAAAATGAAACAATAAAAAAACAAGAGAGAATGTGTGAAGTAGGTTTTTGGCTTTCTTTGTTAGGATTTTTAGCTTCTTTTACTGGTGTTTTATATGGAATTTTGATATACGTTATGAATTTCTACTTTGCTTCTCAAGGTCTAAAAACACGTAAAAAGGGAAAAGCTATAGCAACCATAGTTTTATCAATACTTTCAATATTTATTGCTTTATTTATTGCTTTTGTTTCTCTAATGCTCGATTAATCAAATAAGCAATTTAAATAATAATTAAATTATTTAATAAAATAATAAAAATATAAATGCAATATTGTTGTACATAATGAAAATAACGTAAAATAAAAATTTTACAAATAGGAGGTATAAATGATACCTCCTATTTGCTATGTCTATAATAATGTTAACCGGAAGTTATTATTGTAAAAATTATAAGTACTCATACATTTATAAAAAAAGAACAGTCTACTTAAATGATTATAGTTCCTTTACGAGACAGTCCTTTTTCTATATAAGGCTAAAAAGCATAAATCCAATATAATTAATAGCAAAATTTGCAAACATATGAATTAACCAAGTAACATATATGTTTTTATATTTTTCATTAAAGTAATTAAAAATTAATCCTCCAACAAATAATCCAACTATAGTTAATAAAAATAAGCTTATATGAAACCAGCCTATCATCATAGCCACATGATAAAGAGCAAAGGCTAAGGAACTAAAAATATATGCAAATTTCCTAGTTGCTACTTCCTTTAACTTTAAAAAGGCAAAGCCCCTAAAGAAGAACTCCTCTAGTAAAGAATTAATAAAGGAAATATATATTGCCACAAATATAAAGTTATTATTATTAACACCTACATTCTCTGATAATGATGATGTAACCTTTGAAAAATCAAAGAAATTTCCAATTATGAAGTATGCTCCTAAAATAAAAAGAAATACTGCTATTCCTGATAAAATAGCTATAATTATTTCCTTCTTACTCTTTACTTTAAATAATGAAGATAAATTTAATTCCTTATTATATCTTGAATATAGTAAAGGCATTATAGAGAAAAGTATAATTTTTATAAAGGACTTTATAAGATACTGTGGTCTAATAACTGCATCTATAAATCCCATTATTAAGCAACCTATTAAAACAATTAAAATTATTGTATTCTTCTTCTTTAACATATAGTATCCCCCTATCCCCTTTACCTTATTATACCATCCACTATCCAATACTTGTATTACTTATTTCTTATAACTACTCTATATCCCCTAACTTAATTAGCTTCTCTTTAATTTCTTTCATAGATGGATAAAATTGATTGCTTAGTAAATAATTATTCCATGTATTTTCATCAGTAATAGAAACCCAAATTAAATCAATTATTTTCTTATTACTATTTGTTTCAAAACCAATTTTCAAGCTTTCATAATTCTTAACCTTACATAGATATGTAAAATATCTGCTATAAGCATCTCTTCCGTCTCCCTTTGAATCAAATAATACTTCTTTTATTTCAATATCAAGATTTGTTTCTTCCTTAATTTCTCTTATTATGCCCTCTTCTGGAGTTTCATTTTCATTAATACTACCTCCAGGTAATAACCAAAATTCTTCATTATTAATAAAATTAAAATGTTTTGCAATAAGTATCTTATCTTCTAATAATATAACTCCTTGACTTCTAACCTTCTCCATTTTCTCCCCCCACAAATTTATATTTTCTTAATTAATTCATTATTAAAAACCTACGAATTTATATATTTAAATTTTCGTAGGTTTTTAATCTTAGATTAACTTAATTTACTTTTTTCTAACAGGAACTTGAATTTCTGTAAGCCATTCATCTGAATTTTCTTTATTCCAAATACCATCAATATATCTTTCTCTTGGACTTTCTGCTATTTCATAGCCATTTTCTTCAACGTATTTCATTATAAAGCTATAAGCATCAGGTAATAAATCATAGGCTCCCTTATGATATATACAAACAGCTTCAACCTTATTTAATTTCATAAACTTAATTGTTTCGTTAGGTATTCCCTCTTCTTCTACAGCTTGTGCATATCTTATTCTAACATCCTTTTCTTTATATTCTCCATCAAGATAATTTACATAACAGTAGTCTGGCTTAATACATTTAATATTAGGATTAGTTTTTAAACATTCATTTCCACTACTTAAGATAAACTCTGTTAATTTACTGTAGTCTTCTATTATCCCTTCCTTATAATAAACTGTGTAGTCTGGTAATTCCTTTAAAATTACTTCATAACTCATATCTCTTCCCTCCAATAAATAATTAATTTTGGATAATTGATATTTGCAATTTCTTAGTTCTTCTTCTACCTTTTCTTTTCTAGACATTAAAATATCTTCTAGCAATTTTCCCTCTAATACTTCCTTTATCTCATGAATTGATAATCCAATTTGTCTTAAGGAAATAATCTTAGCCAGCTCCTTAAGCTGAATAGTTTCATAATATCTATATCCGTTATCATCAACAAAAGCTGGAATCAAAAGCTTTTCTTTTTCATAATATCTTAATGTTTTAATTGTTGTTTTAGCTAAAGTAGAAAATTCACCAATCCTATACACAATATCATCTCCTTAAATTAACAATACTCCCTCCTCTAAGGGAAGAGTCAATAAATTTTTCTTAATAAAAATAATATCTTTTCTTTTAATTATAATGTAAAATTATAACTTTTTAACAATGTTTTCTCTTTATTTTGACTTAGGAAAATTAACTAGACCCCATGGGAATTTCCCCTGGGGTCCAATTTTTACCATATTTATCTAACTTACTTCTATCGCATTATCTTTTATTTCTTTAATAACTCTTAATAGTTTACTTCTAACATCAATATTATCTTCGAATAGTTCAACTATATTCCCAACTGTTCTAAAGGGATCTTCTGTTAAAACTCTATTATCGTCTATCATTCCATTTTTAACTATATAATCTACTATTAAACTGATGTAGTGTATTTGATTTGAATTTAAGTTTTCATTATTTAAAAACTCTGAAAAGGCTTCATTAGCTGCTTCTCTATCTAAACCTATCATATTTCTAACTAGTTTTGTTACTGGTGTATCTCCAAATTCTTTTTTGTAATCTGATTGGCTTCCTAGCTCAGTAAACATTATACTTTCTAAATGTTTTATATCTTCTTTAGTTAGTTTTTTATTATTTCTAAGCTTATATATTACCATTTCATCTTTATGTTCATTTAAATAATGTTCAACTTTTTTTCTATAGTTCTTTAAGTCATTAACATTATACATTGAATCATTTTTTTCTTCTGCTATTATTAAATCTTTAAAGTGTGTGTAATAAATTAATCGTATTTCTTTTTCTAAGTATTTAACAAGCTCTCTTAATGCTTCTCTTACTTCATCAACTTCAAAAATATCTGCACTTTCCCAAAAGCTTTCTGTCATAGCTTTTTCAATAACGTATTTTTGTTCTTGAATTTGTGGTATTGTTCCAAGCTTTGATAATTGTTCTGCTGTATTTATAACTGACTTAATTCCTTTTGTAGCATTTTTACCTTGAAGATAAGCAAGTTGTATATTATACATAACTAAGTCAAATCTTTTTGCTAGTTCATCATCATTTAATGGTGTTATTAAGCCTGCTACATTATCTTTTAATTCAATAACTGAACCTGTATTTAAAGCTTCCCATTCTTTTTCATTTTTATATTTTTGAACATATTTTAAATTCATTTTAACTAAGAAATTTTCTTCATTTAATGCTTTTATACTATTTAAAAGCTCTTCCACTAAATTTTTTCTAAGGTCTATATATTCAGTATCAGAATACTTTAAATCCTGTAGTTCTTTAATTAATTCTACTTTAACATTAAATAATTTTTCTGTTATTGATTCTATTTTTCCACCTTCAAATCCTTTAGGATTTACTCTAAAGAATTCAAAATTATTACAGAAATCAAATATTAAGAACTTTTCTTTATCTTGTCCTAATCCTAAAAGGTCTGGACAAAGTCTTGTTCCTCTACCTATCATTTGCCAGAACTTTGTTTTACTTCTTACCTTTTTAAAGAAAACAAGATTTAAAATTTCAGGTATATCTATACCTGTATCAAGCATATCAACACTTACTGCTATTTGAGGCATTTTATTTTTATCTGAAAAATCATCTATTAAGGTTTCAACATAATTTGTATTATAATCTATTACCTTAGCAAAATTACCACCATACTCTGAATATATAGTGTTAAATCTATCAACTATAGCTTTTGCATGCCTACTATTTTTAGCAAATATAATAGTCTTTCCAAGCTTTTCTCCACCTTCAACACGTAAGCCTTCGCTCATAAGCTTATTTAACACTAAATCAATAGTATTAGCATTAAATAACCATTCATTTATAGCTGAATTTCCTATTTCTTTATCTATAGTTTCATCATCATCAAAGGTAGCTTCAAATTCTTCTTTTTCTTCTTCAGAAAGCTCATCATATTTTATTCCATCTTCCATAATCTTAGATTTTACTTCTATTGTTGTATAGTCTACTAAGAATTTATCTTCAACTGCTTTTTCATATTCATATGCATATGTTGGAACTCCACTTTCAAGATCAAATATAGAATAAGTATTCTTATCTATTTCATCTCTTGGTGTAGCTGTAAGCCCTATTAAATAAGCATCAAAATAATCAAATATAGCTTTAAACTTTTTATAAATAGATCTATGACTTTCATCTACAATAATTAAATCAAAATGTCCTGGTGTAAATAATCTATTACCATTTTTACTTTTAGTTTTATCTATTGAATTCATCATTGTTGGATAAGTTGAAAATATCATTCTTGATTCTTCTGGATTATCTCTATTATCAAGAAGATTACATAATGGTAAATTCGGCAATAATTTAGAAAAATTATTTTTTGCTTGTTTTACAAGAGCTTTTCTATCTGCTAAGAATAATACATTCTTTATCCAGTTATGTCTTGTAAGAACATCTACTATTGAAATAGCAGTTCTTGTTTTTCCAGTACCAGTTGCACATACTAAAAGCATTTTTCTTTGTCTTCTTTCTAGTGCTTCACATACATTAATTATTGCTTCCTTTTGATAATATCTATTTGATATTTCATCTTTAATATCTACATTCTTTAATGGAAGTTTACTATATCTTCTATCTATCATTAATTGAAGCTCTGACTTTTTATAAAACCCATATACTCTTCTTTCTGAATATTGATTATAATCATCCCATATATAAGTTTCAAAACCATTAGTAATGAAAATGATAGGTCTTTGACCATATTGCTTTTCTAAACAATCAGCATATAGCTTAGCTTGTTGCTGGCCAACATGTGGGTCTTTAGAAGGTCTTTTTGCTTCTACTACTGCTAAAGGTTTACCATTATCACCATATAGAACATAATCAACAAAACCTTTTTCTGCATTATTAGGCATACCCTCTACTTCAATTTCTTCAACATCTTTTCCTATATCCCAACCAGCTAGCTTTAACTCAACATCTATATATCTTTTTCTTGTTTCAAATTCACTTATTTCATCTATACTAAAATCGTAATTTAACTTACTTTCTTTTCTTCTTTCAGTTAATTCCTTTATTAAATCTTCATTGTACTTTCTTATTTCTTCAATCTTTTTATCCTTAGAACTAAGCTTGTCATATAAATCCTTTAATTCTTCTGGTCTTGTTCTAACTTCTTCTCCTACCTCTAAAAGATCTTCATCAAATTCTTCTGCTGTAAATTCATCTGAATAACAATAATCAATCCAACTTACAAACTTATGAAGATTATTTAATGATAATATAGCTTCGCCTCTTTTCACGCTTTTATTAGTATGAACTGCAACATTACCAAGCTGTATAATATACTTTATTTGAGGTAACATTTCATAATCTATAAGTTCAATAAAACTATTACTATGTATTAAAGAACTAATATTATCTTGATAAGGTAAAACTAAATCTGCATCAAAGGTATATAACCATTTAACAGCTAACTCTAAAGCTCTTCTTGATAAAATAGCAGTTGTAGCTGGACTAATTAATATACTTTTTTCTGCTTCTAAACAAGCATTAGTAAAGCTTTCAAAATTCTTTTTTCCCTTTAAAAAATTGAAATTCCCCACTGATTTCTCCATCCTTTTTAATTTAATATAATTTCTATAGCCTCTTCACCTAAAAACCATTCTTTTACTTCATATTCACTTTATAAATCACCCATATCACTTTTAACAAAAAACTTAACAGTATAACCCTTAAATTTCCCATAAGAGTCTTTATTGTATTCCATTCATCCAATACAAAGAAGTGCTTTATTTTCTTTCCAAAAGATTTTATTTAATGGTTCATTATTTTCATTTAAAGCTCTCTCATTAACAAATAATCTTATTTCATTATCAAAGGTTCTATACCATTTTATATAACCTTTGCTACCTGCAATTTCTTCTTTTTTTAGATTACTTCTTAATTTTTTCATAATAAAAATATTCCTAATACTATACTATTTTTTCAAACTCATACTTAATTTTATCAATCTCATAAACTTCACTATCTACATATTCAACATTAGTATCATCAAACAATGTTATATTAAAGTGTTTATTAAACTCTTCATCAATACTATTACTCATAACACTGCTTAAAAACTTTACTCCATCAATACCCTTAAATTTACAATACTCAGTAAAATATTGCATAGGCAAATATTCTAACTCTTTTAAACTATCAATAGGTTTTCTAAATTCAATTGATAAACATGACATGAAATTCAATATTTCTTTAGCTGTAGGAATATTACCTTTCCTTATAGTACAACAAGCAACTGTAGATAATTCAACTACATTTATATTTCTTTTCACCTTAAAACTTCCAACTGTAACATAGTCATTTATTTTAGGCCTTACCTCTGATATTGCTGTTTCAATATCTATTGCTAAATATAAATAATTAATTCCATAAGGATTTACTCTTCCAAGGGATAATATATTTCTTGGAGGAAGCCCTATATCTTTATCCCTAAATGGTGTACTATCTCCCTCTTTATTAATTCTAGCTCTATACAGTATATTATTCCTTGGAATAATCCTTGTATTATTTTCTATTATCTTGTCAAAAAAATCGTGTATTTCTTTATCAACAAAAAATCTATTACAATATTTTAATGAATTGCAATATCTTTCATATATCTCATAAATTTCATCAATACTTCTTTCCATAATTCTCCTATACCATTTATTAATTTAATATTAGTTACCTTTTTAGAATTAATTAAATAATTCTCCTCTAAATGCTCTTTGCATTAATGAATTAAAATTATCTTCTAATTCTTTTAAACTTTTCTCCATTTCTAATTTCAATTTATCTACTTGTTTGACAAAATCAGAAAATTTATTTTGTAACTTAATATCAGGATACATTACATCTAATTCAGATAACCTTGAAATAGATAGATAATTAACTGTAGTCCCTGTTTGAACTTCATCTATCTGCTTACGAAAACCTCTCATACTGAATAATTTAGTTATATAAATAGGATTGACCTCACTATCCATCTGCTTTAACCAACTAATCATACCATCTTGAAAGTAAAATTTATCTGTCGCTTGTACAATATAACATAACCCTAGAGTTCCTCGTGATGTAATTAATATATCTCCTTCTAAAGGTACTAATGATTTTTCTTTAAATAAACTATACTGTTCTTCTGATATATACAATTCACTTGAATTACTACCTGTTTCAATTCGCTGAACTAAATCAGATATCCTCAAAAATGGTACTCCTGCTGAAGTTTGTTCTCTTTGATAAATACGCTTGCTTGATCCTACTTTAAAAATTTCTCCAAGCTTCCTTACGTCCCATCCCTTACAGTTATCATTTGGATCCCCAAACATCTCGATAAATTTTGATTTAACTAATTCATCTAAAGCTTCTATTTGTTCTTTCCTTTTATCTATTAATTCTTTTGAAAAGTTTATTATTTTAACAATTTTCTTCTGAACATCAATATTGGGAATATATGTTATCTTTATACCTTCAATATACTTTTTAGAAATATGTTTTAATCCAGCTCCTCTAAATCCATTCTCTAAAATATGAATATTATGTAATAAACAATAATATAAATATTCATTATCTATATTACTTAATTTACTATACATAACCAAACAATCTGTTGAAGTTGAAAATTTTCCATTACAATAATGTATACTTGCATTACCACCTGTTCCCAAAATTATTCCTTCGTTTTCTATTTCATATGAATCTAAATATTTATTAAGAATATTACTTGAAGTATAGAAAGGATATTTACCTTCTGCTATTCCTTCACCTGCTTTAATTTTAGATTTTGTATAAAAGTTGCATATCTCTTTTATTTTCTTCATATATTACACCTCAAGCATTCTTTCTAATTCTTCTAATCCTTGAGTGATTTCTTTTTCTAAAGTTTTAACTCTTTCCAAAATAACACTTGGAGCATCATATTGTACTTCTTCATATTCTATTTCCTTATATTTATTAATAGAAAGGTCATATCCATTTTCTCTTATTTCTTCTACTGGTACAAAGAAGCTTTGTTCTGTTCTTTTTCTATCTTCTTCTTTATCTAAATTATTGAATCTTTCAATTATATCTGCTATATCATTTTCTTCTACAGGATTTCTCTTATCATCTAAGGAATATCCATCTGCCTTCATATCATAGAACCATACCTTATCTGTTCCACCTGTTCCTGTCTTTGTAAATATCATAATAGCAGTTGAAACCCCTGCATATGGCTTAAATACTCCACTTGGCATTGATATTATTGCTTCTAGCTTATGATTATCTACTATTTCTTTTCTTATAGATTTATGTCCACCTGTTGATCCAAATAATACTCCATCTGGAACTATAGAAGCACATCTTCCACCTGTTTTTAGTATTCTTAAAAATAATGCTAAGAATAAAAGCTCTGTTTTCTTTGTTTTAGTTATTTTTAAAAGTTCTGATGATACTGCTTCATAATCTAAGCTTCCCTTAAATGGAGGATTTGCTAATACTAATGTGAATTTTTCTTTATCTTCATTTACTTCTGATAATGAATCCTTATATTCTATATTTGGATTATCAACACCATGAAGCATCATATTCATAGCACCTATTCTAAGCATAGTTCTATCCATATCAAAACCATAGAACATAGTATTATTAAAATGTTCTTTTAAACCTTTAACTAAAAATAAATCATTACGATTTTTTCTTAAATATTCTTGTGATGATACTAAGAATCCAGCACTTCCCATTGCAGGGTCAACAATTATATCTTCTGGTGTTGGCTTCATTAAATTAACCATCATATCAATAATATGTCTTGGTGTTCTAAACTGACCATTAGTTCCTGCTGTTGCTACCTTAGATAATAGATACTCATATAAATCTCCCTTTGTATCTTTATCCTTATCAAACTTAATATTGTTAATTCCATCTACTATTTTACTTAACATAAGTGGAGTTGGAATTTTAAATATAGCATCTCCCATATACTTAGCATAAGCTGATTCATTATTTCCATGAAGATTCTTAATAAAAGGAAATACTTCATTTTGGACAATTAAATACATTTTTTCTGGATTTCCTTCATTAGAAAATTTACTCCATCTTAAATGCTGCTTATCCTCTGGAAAAGTTCTATTAAAATCTATTCCTAATATTGCAGCTTCTGCTTCCTTTGTTGTCTCTATTTCATCTAATCCTTTAATAAATAAAAGATATGTAAATTGCTCTATAACCTCTAATGGATTAGTTATTCCACCAGTCCAAAAGGTTTCCCAAATCTTATCTACTTTACTTTTTAATTCACCTGTTATCATAATTATTTGTCCTCCTAATTAGAATCTATTTTAATTTTACTATTATCTATATCCTTTTACCATTTATTTTAATAATAATTAATGTATTCTCATAAACCTATATATCTTAATTTTACTACTTTTATAATTTCAATAATAAAAATTAAAAAGAAGAGTCAAAAAATTATTTTATTTGCCTCTTCTTTTTACTCTATTTAGCTGTAAGATCCTAATTAAATTCAAAATCAGATATATTAAATTTTGTATTAATTATATTTCAAATTCTTCATTAATTTCTTTTTCTTCTTCAGTATACCAAGCTTCTCTAATTTCCTGTGCTTTGGAGATAATTATATTTTTAAGGCTATCATCATCATATGAATTTTCATTACTTTCCTCTGGAAATATTTCTAATTCATTTAACTTTTTAATAATCTTTTCCATAGAACCATTCTCATCTCTAAAAAATTCGCTTCCTCTAATTCTTATAAATCTCCAGCCTAATCTCTCCAATATAGATTGTCTATTCATATCATCTTCAAGCTTATCTTCTCCATGCCACTTTTCTCCATCACATTCTAGAGCTACTCTATTGTCTTTGTTACTTATAACCATATCAATTCTGTAGGCTCCTACATTCCATTGTGGTGTTACCTTATATCCTCTCTCTATTAAGTACTTCATCACTCTCTTTTCAAACTCTGATTCAGCCTTAACTACATTTTTATCAAATTCTACTTGTCTTGATTTATAATTCTTACAGTAATCAAGTAATCCTTTCCTTATATCGTCTTTCTTTAAATCATTGTCTGAATCTAATGAATGAACTAACCATAATTGATCCCTAGCACGACTTACAGCAACATTGTATCTTTTCTTGTAAAGATCATCACTTCCAAATGATTGCAATCTTAATGGCCCTTCTCCATCATTTGAATCTACCATAGTTAAAAATATAATATCTCTCTCATCACCTTGGAAGTTAGCAGAATTACCACATAAAATATTTCTTTTATTGTATTCCTTAGTATCCATTTTAATTTGTAATTTTCTATCTATGAATTTAGCCTGTGCTTCTCCTTTTAAGGTTATTACACCAAAAGTCTTTCCATCATATTCTTTTTGACTACAACAAGCTAAAATTAAAGATACTACTGCATCTGCTTCCTTTTCATTTATTTTGTTATCAGCTACTGAATTTTCAACCCTATAGATAACTATAGGAGGTTTTGTTTTAACCTGGCTTGTATCTCTCAATGCCTTGATTTGGCCATTATATGAAAGTAAATTAGAATACTGAATTATTTCAGGGACACATCTAAAATGTTCCTTAAGCCTAACTGGTTGATATCCAGCTGCTTGTGCTAAATCATATATTGAAAATCTCCCATTGTATAAAGAATGATGTGGTATATTATTTAAATACTCTTTAGCTAAATTCTCTACTTCATCAGATTTTTCTCCTATTGCTAATGGGCTAACTTGTTCATTATCTCCTACTATTATTACTTGTTTACCTAAATATAATGCAACTATTGACATAACATCAGCCTGACTTGCTTCATCAATAATAACAACATCAAATTTATTTTCCTTAGGATTAAAATTCTCTACTACTTTAGTAAGTGGCATTATCCATACAGGAATAGCCCCTTGGCATTGTGGCATTAATTTACGTGCTTCTACCTTTAACTTTTCTGCCTTCTTGCCTTTTCCTTGTCCTATTTTTCTTATAATCTGCCTCCAACCTTCTATTGCTCTAACTTGTGCTTTATTATTATCAAAGGATTTTAATTTGTATAACCACGCTTTATTAAATGCAAGCTCTGCTGTGTTTTCTCTTATATCTTTCTCTGCTTTTAATATATTATTTTGAATTTCCTCTATATCAACTAAATTTCTTTCCTCTATTTCTTGTTTGAATTGAGCATACTTCCATGCATCATTTATGTTTAATGGAGCTTTTCCCTTTCCAAATTCATCTTTTCTTAAGCTTATTGCCTTAGCCCAGGTTGGTGCTACTTTTCCTAATCTTTCTATCAATTGTCTTCGTCTAATAATACTATTACTTATACCCTTTATTGCTAATATGGACTCATAACATTCTTTATATGAATTAATATTCTCATTCATAACTGCACTCTGAAGCTGACTTAGTATTTTACTATTTTTATCTGATGAATACTTATTAACTATATTTTCTATTTTAACTTTATTTTCTTGTATTTCTTTATAATGAATTCTACTTATCTGTGATTTTATAGCCTTTAAAATCTTTTTACTTAACTCCATTTTTATATATTTTAAATTGCTATACTTATCACTTGATATATCTATTCTAGTAGTAATTTTATCTAAATTTAAACCATACTTCTTAATATCATTCTCTATTGGGTTCCAAATATCAGTATACCACCTAAGGTTATCTTTAATTATTGGAATATATTTTATACAAGTGTACTCAAAATCCTCTCCCATAGTGTCAATACCATCTGCTCCTAAAGGAAGCATTTGTCTATCCCATCTATTTTTCAAATTTTCTCTTTCTACCTTTAAAGCATAAAATTTTTCTATAGCCTTATATTCATTTAATTTTGTAGGTATATGACCATTAACTCTGCATGAGTTTATGAACATCTTCATTTTTTTATTTAGAAAAAGATCAAACTTACTTATTTTCTTTCCACTTTCAAGCTTGTTAATTATTGAATCTAACATTTCTCTAACATTTAAATCTTCATCTAAATCTTTGAATTCAGGATTATAATTTATTATTTCTTCTCTACATTCCAATGAAATGTTATATAATTTCTGAACTTCGACAATTAAATTTTCCCAATTCTTTTTTAATCTATCATCTTTATAACTTTCTATTATTTCTAAAGTCCAAACTTTGCTTAAGTCTATATTCTTAGTAGAATTTTCTATTCTACTATTTAATGATTCTAATAACCCTTCTCTTGTGTCTTTATTTTCATTCCAAAATTCAATGCCATAACTTAGAACTTCTTCTTCAAAAGAATTCTTTTTATTAACTAAATTATTAAATTCTATAGGTGTTATAAGCTCTGAAACATCTGGTAAATTATTATCAAATTCCTCTTCTTCATATACTGAAATATTTTCATTGCTTGAATATAAATCTTCTATTTCTTCATTGCTTAATACTAAAGCCATACCTTTAGCAACTGGTAATGGAATCCAACTTGCTTTTTCTTTATTTATATTAATAAACTTACTACAATCTATTGGGTTAAATTCCTCACCTGCTATTATAATAGGTCTATATTCATTTAACCTTGCATTTTTTAATTGAAGCTTTAATTCACCTAATTTTTCAATTTTTTCTTTTCTCTCTTTTTCTAATATATTAATTTTTTTATTTAAACTATCTGGCTCTAATATTGATCTATTCTCATTAATAACATCTAAAGTTTTTTCCATTTCAATTCTACTTTCAGTTGTAGAAAGTAAACTTAGACATAAAGCTTGTAGGCTTTCTGTAACTTTTTCTTTTAAAACTGATAAAGCCTTTTCGCTATAGCTAGTAACCAATATACTTTTACCTTGAGAAAGTAAATGACCTATCATATTAGAAATTGTATGAGTTTTACCTGTCCCTGGTGGACCCTGTACTAATACAGAACCATTTTTCTCTAAATATCTAGCAACTGCTAATTGTTCACTATTAGCTGGCTTTGTAAGAAGTATATTTTCATCTAATCCATTTGAAGTTAATAATCCACTATTATTTTCGCTAACTATATTATTACTTGACTTAATAGTGTCATCTTCACCTATTATATCCTTCAAAAAATCTGGTATATAATCTACTTCTTCTAAATCTTCTAATATAGAATCTATTGCTACGCTAAATCCCATATTTAATTTTCTAGTAAATAATACTGGTTTTCTAAATATTTGAGGATATTTTTCAAATTTAAAATCGTCTTCATTCTCTAAAAATTTACCATTTGCTGATAAAGCATGAATTACTCTATTAAGAAATGAATTACTTTTGTCTATTTCAAATGGTGAGAATTCCTCCTCTTCAAATTCTTTATATATATCTAATAATAACTCTACATTTGAATTACTTATTAATGTAAATATGCTTTTATATAACTCAGGATTTTTATCAGATATATCTATTTTAAACTCTGGAATATTCGCATCAAATATTAGATTAACCTTTTGTAATAAAATAGGATGATATATTTTCTTTTCATCATTACATGCTAAAATTCCGTCACCATAAACCAGTTCTATAGATTCAGATTCTGTCCTTAATTTTGAATATAATTGATATAACATATTAAATATCTCATCAACCTTATGTGAAAGTGCTTCATTTGAAACCCATAATTCTCTTTTCTTTCTCCATATTTCTAATGCCTTTACTCTGTTATTATCTGAATCAAATTTTATTTCAATTAATATTTCTTCTCCTGTATCCATTTTTATTTCAGTTTTAGTTATTGACTCATTAACTATTAACTCTTTATCAAACCTTCTCCAACTTTTATCAATCCACTCTAATATTTCTGAAGGTGGTTTAGGACACTCTGTAAACTCTGGTTTTTTAACAACTAAAATTGTATCTGTATCATTATCTTCTAAATGTATATTATTTTTTATTTTCTCATGTACAGGAATATCCTCAATCCACTTATGCAATTGCTGTGACTTAATATCTGTAATTGTAGGATTCTTTATATCATTATATTGTTTTAAAAATTTAAATAAATTGATAATTTTATTCTTCGCTTCATTCTTTAACATCTATTTCTCTCCATATATTTTAAACATTATCTTTTCAAATATTAATTATATTATATGCCCATTTAATATTATACCTATTTATATACTTTTTAGATATTTTTATCAGTTAAACTTAAAATTGGTACTTATTTTGTGATAGATTAATTAATATTTTGGATGTACTAAATATGACGTATTCATTTTTATTGCATTCCGTGAAAATAATTCTGGATATTAATTTGGATTTGAATGGTTTAGATATCCTTAGGTATTTTCATTACTTTATGTAAAGCGGAAAGATGAATTATGAAATTATAGAAGAAGTTAAATATTATTGGATAAGCTATAAGAATATTGAAGATGAGCTTCCTTTCTTAGGCTTAGGAAAGATATCTATTATGGTGAGAATGCTTAAGCTAAGAGATTTAGGAATTTTAGCTCATTATATTAAACCTTTCTATTTAATATAAACAAAAAACTCTTCTCTAATTTCTCATGAGAAGATTTATATTATTTACATAAAAAAAGTACTCTACATTAATAGAGTACTTAACAATATAACTATTCTAAACTTAAATGCTTTTCTCTAATTTCTTTTTTATAGCTTTCACGCTGTTTTCTATTGAATTCTTCAGTATCAATTATTAAAATCACATGTACCTTTGCTCTAGACATTCCAACATACAATAGGTTTCTTAAATCTATATCGTCCATAAAGTTATGGGGTACATCTGGAATAATTATGACATCATTTTCTAAACCCTTAAACTTTCTAATAGATTCTACATCCCCATTAAAAATATCCTCAATAGATTTTTTGTATTTTAGTTTCTTTCTAGCTTCCATTGTTAGAACTGTAATATTACTATCAGTTAAGTATTCATTCTTTTTAAGTTCTGTTATTATATTTCTTAAGTGTTCCACCTTACTGAATAAATTTTCTGAAAAATAATATCTGGTTTAATTCCTGTTACTCAATTTAATTTAACATTATCTTTACTAATATCAATTATGCTAAGAGCACTAAGGTAAATTTCATCTGTATTTCTCATATTTCTTTTTAGTTCATACTTAGTTCCAATCTCTAAAAAACTAATATCTACTCTTCCATATTTATTGTATAGCATTTGATTTTTATCATAGAATACACATAAACTACTATCCTTATATAAAAATTCTTTTATTACTTCAAACCACTCTTTTGTGAAGTCTTGTCCTTCATCAATTATTATGCTATCATAGAAAACTCTTTTTTCAGCTTTATTCTTACTAGCTTCTTTAATAAAGCTAGTCATCATTTCTTCATGGCCACCCTTTTCCTGAAATTCATCATATGGGATTTTATTATATTTCTTTAAATAATCCTCTGCAAAAGAATGAATAGAAAATACTTCAAACTTATCATCACTTTCTTTACTTATATTTTCTTTTAGTAATGTATTATAACAAAGGAATAATACCTTTTTTCCACTTGTACTTTCTCTAAAAGCTTTCTTTATTGCAAGAACTGTTTTACCTGTACCTGCATTTCCACTAACTGAAATAATTTTATTTCCATCTAACTGTTCAAAACAATGATTTTGTTCATCATTAAGCTTAATGTACTTCATATTAATTTTATTACTTATTCGTACTAATGGTATTTTTATATGAACTTTAGGATTTAATATATTAATTATTTTCTTATAATCTGAATCTAATAATTTTCTTATTATAAAGCTTTCCTTATTAGCTCTATAATTAAAAATATTAACTATTCTCTCTTCTATATTATTAAAAGATAGCATATCTAATATTATTTCCTTAGGCATACTAAGAGGTAATGAAACCTTATCTTTTATACAATCTGGAAACCAGACAGCTGTTGTTATATATGAATTTATATTATTACTCCTTATTTTACTTAATAAATTATACTTTGCTTCATTAGCTTGCTTTTCTGGATCCTTAATGGTTCTTTTTATATTTGATGATGATATGCTAAACCATTCTCCATTAATACAACTAATTCTTCCCCCTTTTACTTCTAGTATCATAACTCCATAATTAGGATTAACTAAAATAAAATCACTTTCCCCATTTGATCTATTTAAAAATATTTCATCATCTGTTATCCATCTTAATGAATAAATAACTATCCACTCATCACTTAACCCAATTTTAAGTGCTTCAAATACTTCTTTTTCCCCACTACTTTCATATTCTCCATCCTTTAATTCTAATGGAATCATTTTAGCCATATACTTTCCCCCATATTTCACAAAATAATTATTTATATTCTCAATATATCATTTAAAAATGTATTTTTATGTCACTATTTGCTTATAATCAAACTTTTTTACACTAATCATAAATTTAATTTATAGGCTTTGTTTTAAAATAATGTTGATAATCTATTAGGAACTATAAAAAAATATGCTACTTTTTATTTCAAGCAGCATAATATTACTATGGATTTTCTTCTCTTGATTTCATCATCAAATGTTCAGTTATTCCTTCTCTATATAAACTAGGTAAAGTGCCTACTTGAATGTACCCAATTTTTTCATACAATTTTTTTGCATCTGGATTAAAATCTGCAACTACTAAAAATAGTTTATTATAATCTTTAAAGCAACTATCCTCAAAGAACTTTAATAGCTTTTTACCTATTCCTTGATTACGACTTTCTTGTTTTACTGCAATAATATGTAGATAGGGGAATGAATGAAATATTCCATCTAATATGAACCATATGAATCCTATACAATTCTGATTAATATCCATGGCAATATATATTTCTTTTTTAGCAAATCCTTTTTCTAGTGCATTTCTAGCACTTCCCTTTTTAGAAAAATATCTTCTCCCTAGTTCTGAATTTAATAATGCATCTTCACAATCATTTATATTCTCTATACTTCCCTGTACTATTGTTATCTCCATATGACACCTCTCTCTAAAATTTCATCAACCTTATTAACTATATTTTATTACACAGTATAATACAATTTTATAATAATATATATTCCTATTATGTATTTATTTACAATATAATCCCATATTTTAGTATTAATTATATTTTTATAAATTTAATATATATCTGAGGCTTCAATTGTTGTTTCTAAAGCTCTAACTGCTGACTCTACATTACTAATTGATAAATCTATTTCATCCAATCTATCATTAATATTAGAGATATCACCTTTGACATTACTCATATAATCATCAATACTTTCTAACTTATTGCAAATATCAGATATTGAATTCAGATTACCATCACCTGATATATTATCTAATTTTGAATTAACATTCTCCAGCGCTCTTAATATATCTCTCATTATTCCTATTAGCCTCTCCATAAAAATACCTCCTAAATTTATAAACCTATGTAACATCAATTTATATTTATTAATGTAGTTTTACATATAGAATATTTTTTTAAATAATTTTCTCAATTTCTCTTAGAACTGGGTACTTATTTTATGACAGGGTAATTAATTAATATTTTGGGAGGTAATAAATATGAAGTACTCATTTTTAGGGTATAATGTGAAAAAAATTATGGAGTTTAATTTAGATGTTAAGGATTTAGCTATACTTAGGTATTTTGATGATTTTATGGAAAGTGGAAAGATGAATTATGAAGTTATAGAAGGAGTTAAGTATTATTGGATAAGCTATAAGAATATTGAAGATGAACTTCCTTTCTTAGGCTTAGGAAAAAGATCTATTATGATGAGAATGCTTAAGCTAAGGGATTTAGGGATTTTAGCTCATTATACTAAAAAGGAAGGTGGTACCTTCTCTTATTATGCCTTAGGAGAAAAGTATAAGGAGTTATTATATGTTAATGACAATAATGATAAGGATAATTATACAAGCAGCAAAAATAATAAAGAAAATAATATAGATATAGTTCAAAATAATAGTGCTGCTAATGACACTATTATTAATGATGTATTTAATAAGGGTATTACTACTACTGAAGATACTATTCAAAATAATGAAGAAGCTTATGATAATTTTAGTGATTTAGAACACATAGAACATAAAAATGAAGAGCCTGTGTATGTAAATATGAATAGAGGTTGTTCAGAGAAATGTTCAACAAATAACCATCTATTAAATAATTCATCTACTAAATTAAACAATATATATAATAATATAAAAGAAAAAGTAAATAGTATTATAAATTATTTAAATTTAAAAGCTGGTGCTATGTATAAAGCTACTAATTCTAAAACTATTAATTTAGTTAAGTCTAAGCTTAAAGATGGCTTTACTGTTGATGACTTTAAAACTGTTATCGATAAAAAGGTTACGGCTTGGAAGGGAACTTTATTTGAGCAATACTTAACTCCTTTTACTCTATTTGGTGATAAGTTTGAAATGTATTTAAATCAAAATGTCCCTGCTACTTCAAGTACTAATAGCAATAATTCCTATGAGCCTAAAAATAATTATAAAAGCAATAAAAGTCTAAGATTCCATAACTTTAAGGGACGAGACTATGATTATGCTGATCTTGAAAAGAAGCTTTTAGGATGGGACTAATAGCTTCCCTATTTGAATAATGAAAATTTATATTTTTATATAACATAATTTATATTTAATATATAATAAAAATACCCATTAATTAAAAATTATATTAAGTTCTATTTAAAGTTATATTTAGCATTATATAAATAAAAATATATTTAATAAGGAGGGATTTTATGATACTTGAAGAATTTGATGAAAATAAAGTTGCTGTAATTAATGCAACTGATATTATTAAGCCCATTGATTTTTTCCCTAAAGTTGCAGTATCATGTTTTGCAAGAACTACATTTAATAGATTAGTAAGGGAGCTTAATGGTGTTAAAATCACTTCAATTTCTATAGCAAATATGGAAATTCCTATTTACAAAGTAAATTATCATGGACTTGAAGTAGCTTTGTTTATGTCTTATGTTGGTGCTCCAGGTTGTGTTGCAGTAATAGAAGATATTTTTGCAATGGGTGCTGAAAAATTGATTCTTTTCGGAACTTGTGGTGTGTTGGACTCATCTATAGAGGATTGTTCAATAATTAT
The DNA here is from genome assembly GCA_023445445.1 of Bacillota bacterium. GTDB lineage: Bacteria > Bacillota > Clostridia > Clostridiales > Clostridiaceae > Clostridium. The sequence goes on along the minus strand of JAEXLD010000010.1, from coordinate 4,169 downwards.
TCCTAATATGGCAATGAGAGATGAAGGAACTAGTTTTCATTATTCCCCACCTTCAGATGAGATAGCTGTAAATCCTAAATATATAGATATATTTACAAATATACTGGACAACTATAAACTAAAATACCATATAGGAAAAGTATGGACTACAGATGCAATGTATAGAGAAACTCGTAATAAGGTTAATTTAAGAAAAGCACAAGGATGTATCTGTGTAGATATGGAATGTTCAGCAATTGCTGCTCTTTCACAATTTAGAGAAAAAGATATATTTCACTTTTTCTACGCAGCAGATAATTTAGATTCTGAAAAGTGGGATGAAAGAAGTTTATCGAATGATTCTAATCCATTACAAAAAGATAGGATTGCTACACTTGCTATGGAATTAGCCTTATGTATTGGTGATAAATAATTAACTTATAATTTTATAAATAGATTGAAATAAAAAATTTAATATATTATAAAGCAAAAGTGGACAATCAATGTCCATTTTTTCTTTGTCCAATATCAACAATAATTTGAAATAGAGAATTAATTAAAAATATTTTTCTAATATTTTCAAAATAGTATTTAACCTTCGTATATAAGATATGAGGAGGTGATAATTATGGCAGCAAGTTCAGTATTAGTTGGAAATGCTTTAGTAGTAAGCTATCAAATTGGAGTTGATTCTAAAGGAAATGATGTTTTTAAGGGCCAAAGCTTTAAGAACATTTCAGCTACTGCAACAGATGAAGATTTAGTTGCATTGTCTGATGCTATAGGAGGAATATTAGAACACGATATTACTACTATATAAAAAGAACAAACTTATATAGTAACTAGAGGTTAACACCTATTAGTTATTAACCATTACCTATAAAGAAGGGAGGATGTTCTATGATTACAAGAACTGCAAGTATGAGTTTTAAAGATGAAGCTGGTAAAAAGCACACAGTTGCTGTTAGAGATGTAAGGGAAAATGTTGATAATTCTGCTGTAGTAGCCCTTATGGATACTATTATAAATAAAAAGCTTATTAAAACTGCAGCTGGAGACTTAGTTGAAAAGCAAGCTGCTCAAATAGTTGTTAAAGATACCACTGAAGTTAAATTTTAATATATAAACCTAGGGAGCTGTCAAATCAGCTCCTTGTGTTCTTTGTACGTATTAATGAGTTGTTTGTATAAATATAGCCTCATTTTATTCATAAATTGCCATAAGAAAAAATAAAAAAAGTGAGAGATAGCTCTCCCTTTTAAAGTAAACTGATTTTTCAGGTGTCAGTACACCATAAATATATTTTTATTATATTATGATTTTATTATAAATTTCTATTCCATATTTCTCTATTTGTAGTTTTATTTCATCATTCATACTATCTAAAAAAACTATATCTAAAGAATATATTCCTACAATCTCATCTAATTCTTCTGCTATAGTTCCCTTATATTTTTTATCACATAAGATACCTAAATCTATATCTGAATTATATTTATAGTTTCCTTTTGCTCTCGATCCAAATAAAACCACTTTTTGTATATATTTATTATTGTTAAAATATGAAATTAAGTTTTTATATATCTTCTCTTCTATTCCATACATATTATAATTTCTCCACTGATATTTTATTTAAAAGTTCTTCTATAGCATCTATATATCTTTCAATTATATTATTTTTTATTTCTTCATAATCCTCTTCATTATATATATGAGCTGTTGAATTTCTAGCAAGTAATATATCATTCCAAACAATAATGTCTTCTATTAATCCTTCTTTAAATGCATGTTTATAACATCCTCTAGGACTATTTATATCTACTCCATCAGCTTTAAATATTTTAGATAATAGCTTCCATGTTAAATCTTCTAAAGTTTCATACTTTTTTATTATGGAATCTCTATATACTTCTAAAGTTATCTCATCTGCCTTTTCTAACCTTCTATAGTTTTCTCTTATATTTTTTAAATGTGTCAGCATTCTATATGTGTAATTATAAGTAAGTCTAATGGATTCATCATACTTATCTAATATACCATTCATTTAATCACTCCTATTATAAAATTATATTTTATTTTTTTAACCTATTTATATTAAAACTTTATTTTCTTTTAACTTTATAGTAATTATTATATCATCTATTCATAGAAATATATATTTATATGAATAGATACTACTACTCAATTTATCTAATAATTATTTGCTTCATTACAAATGTTATTTACTAAAATTTTTTCTTTAATTTCTTTTTCGTAGCTTTCACGCTGTTTTCTATTAAATTGTTGTGTATCAATTATTAGAATTACATATACCTTTCCCCCTAGACATTCCAACATATAATAAGTTTCTTAAATCTATATCATCAATGAAGTTATGTGGTACATATAAAATAATTATAAAAGCAATAAAAGTCTAAGATTCCATAACTTTAAGGAACGAGACTGTGATTATGATGCCCTAGAAAAGAAGCTTTTAAAAATTTATTTTTGCCTTCGTATATAAGACTTCCTCATTGTAATCAAAGTTGGTATTGATATTCTTTGTCATAACTTTTCCTCCTAAATTTATATAGTATATTATTCCAAAACTAACTACTGTCCCATCCATTATAATTAATTAATCTTGTAATCCACTATTCTTTATACCATGAACAACCGTCCTTGCTCCATCATATTCATAGCTACAAGTAACTAATGTAATCATCTCTTTGCTAGGATTAAATTCAACATCTTTACTAAAAATTGATTTATTACTTATAGTATTCATATAATTTAAATAATCAGTATTATTATTAAAACTAAGTTTAAAATTTGCTTCATTTTCAGAAAGAACGTAAACTGAAAAAACCTCATATTTATATTCTTTTCCACCTTTTATAATTCTAATTTCATTGTTATTAAAAAACTTTTCTTCTTTAAATAGACTTAAATTATTAAACATAGTATTGTTTCTCATATTATGTCCATATACAACTATATTTTTATCACTTTCTATATTATTTTGATAATCTATAAATAAAGATCCTGATATACTATCCTCTTTATAAAAATTATGATTTAAGTAAAACTCATTGTCTATACCTTGCACTACTGGATAATTAATATTAGTATTAGTGATGTTTAACCAGAAACTATAATCATTATTAGCATCTAAAAGCACTTTTTCATTGTTCATATTATTTTCTCCATCATTTATTTCCATATTTATTAAACTATTATCTTTATTATCATTTATGATTGGTTGTAATTCTTGAATTTTTGAGTATTCTTTAATATCAATATAGTATTGATATGTTTTATATAATACTTTCCCAAAAGCAATAATAACTACTATTATTAGAAGACAATTAATTATTTTTTTCATAGCCACCTCATTAACCTAATATGAAAATTTTATTTAACTTTATTAAATTCAAAAACAGCACTAGTGTAGATATAGTGCTGTTTTTTTATATTATAAGTTTTCGTCTCTTACTTTTCTCTTATTATTAATAATTAATCCACCAACACCTAAAACTCCAATTATTAAAGTAATAGCTATTCCAGTATCTCCTGTATATGGAGAACTTGTTTTCTTTGATTCGCTTGATGTTTCCATCTCCTTTGTTGTTTCTTTATCATTTGGCTTTTCCGGATTATTTGGTTTTTTCAGATCATTTGGTATTTCTGTTTTTCTTTCGTTTATCATTGAGTCCTTAACTACTACTTCATTTTCTTTGATTTCAAATGAATATTCTTTATTGTCAATTACATATCCTTCTTTAGCTAATGTTTCTTGGTAAGTATATTTTCCATATTTAATATCTTCAAATACAACCTTACCATCACTATCAGTTTTTCCTACTTGTACAACTTTTCCTTCAGAATCTCTTATAGTAATTTCAACATCCTTAAGCGGCTTTCCATCTTTAGAATCTGTCATAACAATTTCAAGACTTCCCTTAATAAGTTTGTTTTCAAAAACTATTTTTTCTTCTGGATAATTTACTGTTGCTACTAAATTACCTTCTCCATTATCAGTAACATTTACTGTTACATCAAATACTCTTTCATCGTAAATTACTCCTTTTAAGTCTCCTTTTACTTCTCTTACCTTATATTCGTAATTTCCTGCTTCTTTGTAAGTTATAGCTTCAAATTTAATTTTTCCATCTGCATCATTAGTTACTGTTTGTAATACGTTCTTATCT
>JAEXLD010000023.1 GCA_023445445.1 Bacillota bacterium | reverse complement strand
CCCGTTTACGGGTGCCAAGTAAACTAATAGCATGTGCCAGACCGAACATACGCCTTTAGGCGTGGCTAGTAAAAAAGGGCTATGCCCGAAAATGCAAAACCACCGGCTAGGCCGGTGGATTTTTATTTATCTTAAAGCTTTAATCTTATTTAAGATATCAAGATATTTTTTTTCTAATTGATTCTTCTTTTCAATATTATTTTCAAAGGATAGCAAAGAAATAACTTCTGAAAGCTTATTTTCTAGTATCATTATATTTTCTTTATTTTCCTTTTCATTTTTATCCACCTTAGGGTTAGTTTTAAAGCTTATATACTGATCATAACTGCCATCAAATTGAAAAATCTTATTATTTTCTATTTCTAATATGGAGTTACAAATATTAGATATAAATTTTCTATCGTGAGAAACTATCAACAAAGTTTTATCAGTATTTTTAAGGGCATTTTCAAGAGATTCCATACACTTAATATCCAAATAATTTGTTGGCTCATCAAGGATAATAATATTATTATCAGATAGTAACAGCTTACATATAGCCACTCTTACTTTTTCCCCACCACTAAGAGTAGAAATCCTTTTAAATACAGCATCACCTTTAAATCCAAATCCATCAAGATTAATTCTAATAAAGCTTTCCTCATATGATGAATTAATCTTAATATTTTCTAGTATTGTTTTATCTTGAATTAGTATATTTTGTTCTTGATCAAGAAAGCCAATTACAGCATTATTGGATATTTTAATTCTTTCATTATTATTTTTAATTAATTCCTTTAAAAGAGTACTTTTTCCAGAACCATTTTTACCTATTAAAGCAACTTTTTTACCTTTTTTTATTTTAAAACTAGCCTGTGATAATAAAATTTTATCTTTTACAAATAGATTTAAATCTTTTACTTCAATAGGTTTTTTAGATGTTAATTCTAGACTTTTTATTACTGTTATCTTTATTTGCTTCTCTGTTTTAGGTTTTTCTTTTACATCAAGATGTTCAATTCTACTATTTATTGCTTTAATGCTATTATCCATATTTTTCTTAGATTTTTGACCTCCCATTTTATGGAGTCTTGCTTCTGAATTACCCATTCTTTTAGGAGTTCTTTTTATATTATTTCTAAGTTGTTCTTTAACAGTTATTGCTTCCTCAAGCCTTCTTTTTTCATTTATATACTTAGTATATTCGTCCTTTTCATGTTCTCTTTCTAATTTTTTTAATTCTAAATATTTAGTATAGTTTCCCTTATAGACATTTAATTTTCCATCATCAATTTCAACTATGGTATTACATAAAGCATCAAGAAAATTTCTATCGTGAGAAACTAAGATAAAGGAACCAGTATGATTTTTAAACATTTTTTCTAAAGTCTCAATACTATTACTATCTAAATTAGAAGTTGGCTCATCTGCAATTATAAGTTCTTTATTTTCGCTTAATGCATTAGAAATTTTAAGTTTCACCTTTTCTCCACCAGAGAGAGAGTCTCTATATTCAATAGGAGCATTAAATAAGCTATTTATTTTATTTAAAGAACTATCTTCTTTAGGATTTTCTACTTGGCTAATATAAGAAAAACTTTTAGTTAAGTAGATACTTCCTGAATCAGCCTCCTCTTCACCTATTAAAATTTTTAAAAGAGTACTTTTTCCAGCACCATTTTCACCTACTAGGCCTATTCTATCTCCTTTTAGAATTTCAAGTTTTTTAATATCTAATAATAATCTATCACCATAATATTTTTTTACATTGTTTAATAATGCTAGTTGCATAAAAAAATCCCTCCTATTTTGGGAGAGAGTTATAGACATATAAAAAAAGGTAACGCAAAGAAACCTATAGCCAATAATCTACTCTCCATAAATTTACGCATAGCAAAAAAGCCTAAAGACTATTTTTATATGCACTTAAATTAATTAAAGTAGATTAATTTTCATTGTTGAAATTACCTTTACCTTTCCTTTAATAAATATTATTTTGAAGAAATTATATCTTCAAGTATATTATATATAAAATTTTGACTTTTAGATAGATAAATATTCAGAAAATTTAAATTAATAAGCGATTTATGCTTTTTATTTATAATGATATAATTAGTATTAATCATACATAAGGAAGTTGAGATTATGAGTAAATTTATAAATAAAGAAATTAATAAATTAAATAAGAGGGAAAATAAAATACTTAATAAGAAGAAAAATAAACTTATTAAAGATAAAATATCTCCTATATCTGAAAAAATCCAAGGGAAAATTCCAGATAAATTAAAATCAACCTTAGAAAGTGCTTTTTATAATGCTTTTAAAGTAGTTATAAAAAATGGTAGTAAGTATATTGAAAAGTTATATAATAAAGAAAAAATAAAATTAGATCACGAGATTAATGATTATTCTTTAAATAGGAGAATGACAAGAAAAAGTTTAAAATTAATTGATTCTCAAGGAAAGAAAAGTAAACTAATTAATTCAACTATTTCAACAGTTGAAGGGGTAGGACTAGGCCTTTTAGGAATTGGAATACCTGATATTCCAGTATTTATATCAATGATATTAAAAACAGTCTATGAAATTGCCTTAAGCTATGGATTTGATTATGAAAAGGAAGAAGAAAAAATTTATATCTTAAATTTAATTAATGTAGCTTTAAGTAGTGAAGAAGAAAAACAAATTTACAATGAAAAACTAAATAATATAGAAAATAAAATTATATTAGGATTAGATATAGAAAATATTTTAGATGAAGAAATAAAAGAAACATCTAAGGTATTGTCAAGTAGCTTATTAGTTGCTAAATTTATTCAAGGCCTACCTATAGTTGGTGTAATAGGTGGAGTTACCAATTATCAATTTATAAGTAAGGTAAGCAAATATGCAAGAATTAGATACAAGAAGAGATATTTAAAGAAATACTAATATTTTTTAGAAAGGTGACTAAATGAAGAAGACAATAGGGATACTTGCACATGTAGATGCAGGAAAAACAACATTTTCAGAACAATTACTTTATCATACAAATAGTATTAGAAATAGAGGAAGAGTAGATCATAAAAACTCTTTCTTAGATTCTCATAGCATAGAGAAGGAAAGAGGAATTACTATATTTTCTGATGAAGCTATTTTTGAAATAGGGGACTCTAAATATTATCTTATTGATACTCCGGGACATATAGATTTTTCTTCAGAGATGGAAAGAGCATTAAGTATTTTGGATTATGCTATTTTAATAGTAAGTGGAGTAGAAGGAATACAAGGACATACAGAAACAATTTGGACTTTACTTAAAAAATATAATGTTCCAACATTCTTTTTTATTAATAAAATGGATAGAATAGGGGCTAATTTAGAAAAAATAATTGAGGAAATAAAAGAGAATTTAACTAGTGATATATGTTATATAGACAATTTAAATGAATTAAATGAGGAAATAATAGAATTTGTTTCAGAAAGAGATGAGATTCTTTTAGAAAGATATTTTAATGGTGATTATAATGAAGAAGATTGGATTATAAGACTAAAAAGTCTTATAAAAGAAAGCAAGGTATTTCCATGCTTATCTGGAAGTGCTCTTCAAGACCAAGGAATTGAAAACTTTTTAAGTATTTTTAATGATTTAACTATCAGTAATTATAATGAAGAAGGTGTATTTTCAGGAAGAATATATAAAATAAAACATGAGGATAATGGGACAAGACTTACTTTTATAAAAGCATTAAATGGAAGTTTAAAAGTTAGGGATGAAGTATCCTATGGAAGAGATTCTGAAATAATAGAAAAAATAAGTAGCATAAGAGTATATAATGGAAGTAAATTCACCACTGTAGATAAGGTAGTAGCAGGAGATGTTTTTGCAGTTACTGGGTTAAGTATGGCTAATGCAGGAGAAGGTATTGGAAGCTTAAAAGATGATATAATATTTAATATGGTTCCAACATTAATGTCAAAAGTTATTTTTGATAAAAGTTATAATGTTAAAGATATACTAAGATTTTTTAGAATACTAGAAAGTGAAGACCCAGCGTTAAATGTTATTTGGAATGAAGCTTTACAAGAAATACAGGTTTCTATTATGGGGAAAATTCAATTAGAAGTATTAAAGGAAGTATTGGATGAAAGATTTAATATAAAGATAGATTTTGGACCTTGTGAAATAATGTATAAAGAAACTATAAAAGATGAAGCTTATGGCTATGGCCATTTTGAACCATTAAAGCATTATGCGGAAGTTCATTTAAAATTAGAGCCTAATTCTAGAGGAAAAGGAATTACTTTTGAAAATAAATGTCATGCAGATGATTTAACTACTGG
>JAEXLD010000132.1 GCA_023445445.1 Bacillota bacterium | reverse complement strand
TTTTTTCTTTTATATAATAACGATAAGCTTTAAATTTAATAAATTTCATTGCTTTATTTACTCGTAAAATTCTATTACTGTAGAATATGTTGTATGAAATATTACATCTAAAATTTTTCATTGAATACTTATCGATTAAAACCAATTTTCATGTTTCCTCAGTTAATTGTACTTAATATTCAGTATTTTTGCAAATTTCCGAAATCTAAAATGATTTAATTTTATAACTATATTAAAATATTTTTTTAACAATCAAATAAATCGGTTTTAGCTTTTTTAACTATTTTAAATTTAATATTTTATTCATATTATTATTTCAAAAAAGCATATTTTATTCATAATATTAAGTGTTTAATACTATTTTTATAGATTTTCTCCAAGGATATTAAGGAGATATTGTCAAATATATAACTTTTCTCTATATCAATTCCTTTTCAGAGAATGATCACATAAAAAAAGCCCAACAGTTATGTTGGACTTTAAATTTATGATATGTCTTATTTCAATGTTTAAAATTTTACCTTCTATTACATTATTAATTAGATAATTATTTTTTAGTTATACTAAACTTATATATTAAGCTAAGTCTTTTCCAGTAAAGCCTAATGGTAAAAGGTCTTCTAATGTATATTCTTTAAATTCATCTTTATTTTTAGCAAGGAAGATTTTAAATGTCTTCGGATCACAGAATTCAGCTATTACTTGTCTGCATACTCCACATGGAGCGCAGTATTCAGTTTCCTCAACATCTGCCTTATTACCTACTATTGCAATTCCAAGAAATTCATGCTGACCTTCAGATACAGCCTTAAAAAAAGCGGTTCTTTCAGCACAGTTTGTTGGAGTAAAAGCGGCATTTTCTATATTGCAGCCTAAATATATCTTACCATTTGCACCAAGTAGTGCTGCACCAACATTAAAGTTAGAGTAAGGAGTATAAGCAAACTTTTGAGCTTCATAAGCCTTTTCAACTAATAATTTTGCATCAATCATAAATTTCACCTGACACTTTCTTTAATAATTAATAAAAATATAATTCACTTTAAAAGTATATAACAATAAGTGGATTTTTATTATAACACTATTAAATATATGTGTATATATGAAATTTATTTAAAGATAATTTTGTGCTTAAAGATATCAAAAAAATGTTTAAATATATATTGACATTAACGCAACGTAAAGGCTTATTATTAATTTGTAAGGAGGAATAAAGATGGAATATACAATTAAAAAGCTAGCTGAAATGGCAGGTGTAAGTACTAGGACTCTTAGATATTATGATGAAATTGGATTATTAAAACCCTGTAGAGTTAATTCATCAGGATATAGGATATATGGAGAAAAGGAAGTTGATATATTGCAACAAATTTTACTTTATAGATCCATGGATATTAAACTTGAAGAAATTGAAAATATAATATCTAATTCTAGTTTCGATATTTGTCAATCATTAATTGAGCATCGAAAAAACCTCATTTCCAGAAGAAATCAACTTGATCAATTGATTTTAACTGTAGAAAAGACTATTGAATATAAGAAGGGAGAAATCAGTATGTCTAATAAGGAAAAGTTTAAAGGATTAAAAAAAGAACAATTAGAAGAAAATGAAAGAAAGTATGGAAAAGAAATTAGAGATAAATATGGTAAGGAAACAATTGAAGCTTCCAATAAGAAGTTTATGAATATGAATGAAGAAGATTTTAATAAAATGAATGAAATTGAAGAGGAAGTTTTTAAGGGACTACTAGAAGTTGTTGAAACTGGGGATTTAGATTCAAAGGTAGCACAAGGAGTTTATGAAAACCATAGAAAATGGCTTAGCTTTACATGGCCTAGTTATTCTAAAGAAGCTCATATTGGTTTAGCGGAAATGTATGTGGCAGATGAGAGATTTGCAAAATACTATAATGATAAGGCAGGAAAAGAAGTAGTAAATACCTTAAGAGATATAATACTGAAGTATGCAAAGTAGTAATAGTTACAATAATATGAAATTTTATATATAAATGAAAATATACATCTGATAAGTATATAATATATTAAAAAGGCTTTATTAATGAGGTAGTAGAATGAAGAAGAAGATTCTATTAATTACTATAATAACATTATTTACATTATCTTTTATATCATGTAGCTACAAAAAGCCATCTAATGATAATAAAAGTGATAGTAGCGAGTCCACAGATATTGAGGAAGGCATAAGTAAAGATTCATCTAACAATACTCCACCTAAGATCATAGAAAAAATTGATGAAGGCTCAAGTGAGACTAATTCTGAAAATGTAGATAAATATAAAATTGAGATTCTAAATAATATAAAAGATAAGGCTCAAAATGGAATGGTTATTAACAGTGAGTTCAAAGCAAAAGGTGATGTTATAGATAAGGTAAATGAAACTTATGGTAAGGCTGATACTGAAAACTATGTATCTGAAGCTAAAGGTCTTTATTATGCTTTTGAAAGCAAAAATTTAGCATTTGGAGTCAATAAGGGATCTCAAATATTTGAAGTAAGATCTTTTGATAAATCATTAGGATATTTAAGCTTAAAAGATATAATATCATATTTTGGAGACCCACAATATTATGTTATAACAGACCTCAATGAAAGAGTAATTGGATATAAGGTAAATGATGATTTTAAGTTATTATTTGTTTTTTCAGATAGTAAAAGTGAAGAGGCAAGCTTACATCATTATTCAGTTTTATATCCTATAGGAACAGTTAATAACATGGCTAATGATCCAGGCAGAGAGTGGTAATGTACTTGACTTTAGAAAAATATATTATATAGAAAATAAAAGGATTATGGAGGCCCATAATCCTTCTATTTTAGAATAAAGATATAATAATTTTTTAATATCTAAATTATTGTCTTGAAAGGTAAATATTTTTTTCTACATCTATAAATATTTCTGCAAGAACTCCATAAGTTTTACCCCAAGCATCTATTATTTCATCTGTTGCAGCATCACCTAAAATTTCTTTTATAGCACCTAATAAATGCATTCCAATAATGGGATAATGCTCAGGCTTTACATTAGAATCACAATGTCTTTCTGCTATTTTATTTACTACTGGCATTATGGCTTGTAAATTATCTATGTTTTGAGCTGATGCTAATATTGACATTGCTAAAGCTTTTGGTTGTTCACCTGATGCTTGTCTATCCATATTAAATAATGGCTTTATTTCTGGATTTTTTTCAAACATATTTTTATAAAATGTTGTTGTTATTTCCACTCCATGAGTTTTTAAAACTGGAACTGTACTTTTAATTATTTCTATTGTTTTTTGATCTAGCATAATTTCTCCTTCGTTAATTAATATTAGTTAATAATTAATATTGCTTATTATAAACAAAAGTTTACTACAATCTAAATAAAAATACAACTTAAATTCTATTAATATAGGAGAAATATTTTATGTAATATTATTATTAATTAACCTCATAAATATATCAGGAGTAACTACTTTTATTTTAGGATTACTATTTAATTTATTAATTACTTTTTGAAGATTATCCATATCCTTGCTCCACACGTGAACATAAACAAAGGTATAGGATTCAGGATTAGTAATATCTATATAATCTAAGTTAACCCTAGAATTAATATAATTAATTAGTTCATCTTCATTTTCTAAGTCATCCCAAAGCAAATCCCTGCAAGATACAATAGGTTTATTATTAGACCAAATTATTTCACCATTATAATTATTACCTCTTTTATAATTAAGATAGAATAAACCATCTATATTGGAACAACTAGTATATTTATCCCATAAATCAATGTCATAAAAGGAGTTATCATCAATTATTACTACATATTTTTCATCTACTTTTTTCATATATTCATTTAGTCTATTTGTGTAATTAACTAATTTATCCTTAGGATATTTACTTGGATAAATGTATCCATTCCCAGAAGGAGAAACAAGATAGTAATCTAAAATAGCACTTTCATAATATTTATTAAATACTGTAGGAGCTAAAAAATATAAGGAAGGACTTAATGTCCAACCTAAATTGAAATTTCCTCTATTTTTAGAACCATACCATTTTTCAGAACTATAATTACTTCCAAGTAACCATTGCTGATTATCTCCATCAGACATAATAAAAGTTACATAATGGACATTATCATCTTCTGGAATCTCAATTTGAGCCTTTTGAGTTTGTGGAGTTGGGTTAAATGAGCTTAATACAGATAAATTATAGGACCAGTCGGAGGCAATAATATCCACACCATACTTTGAAGCTATACTTACATTATTAAATTCATCAGTGCCCCAACCTAAGCATCGAGCAGTTTCATCCATAGAATTAAATATTTGCTCTCTTAAGGTGGTATCATTTGTATTATCTTCATAAAATATCAGTGATTTAGACATTATTGCATAATCCCTTAAAGCCATGGATTTATCAGGTGATAATTCAATAACTGTAGAGTGATTCAACCCAGAGTTCCATAGATTTTCATATGACCAATAAGAATTTGTATTTCTACAATCTTCAATTAATATATTTATACCCAAACTATTTACTTTGGTTTCTAGAGATTCTTCTATGGGTAATGCATCCTTTAATGAAGCCAGTGAACAGGAATTATTTATAGATGATGGATTAGAATTGCTATGTAGTATATATCCTTTAAGTAAGGATTTAAACTTATTTAAAAGCTTCCATGGATCAGATATGTTTTCATAGCAAATATTATAATTATTATTTAAATCATCTAGCCATATTTTGTAGTCAGGCTCATTTTTACTAAGAATATAAATTTGTGAGTTGGATTTTGTAGATATAATTCCTTGAAGAGCAGAAATCATTGTCTGCTCTTCTTTAGTCATTTTATCTTCACAGATAACATATAAATGATTTGGAATAATGGAACCTTTGATATAATTATCATTATTATTATATTTAATAGGGGAGGTAGGTTTAGATGAATAAGTATTATAAAAATCATTTAAGAATTTAAAATGATCTCCAGTATAAAAGCTTTGATAATCTCTATCAAGCATACCTGATAAAATTACTTGACGTTTAATAATATCATTTAACTCTACATCTTTATAATTTTTGATAATATCATACATTATCATGAAAGTAGTAGTTCTCCCTATTCCTTCTTTACAGTGGAAATGAAGCCATGTATCTTTAGGTTGATTTTTTACGAAGTCAATAAAATAGTCTACTATATTATTATCAGGAAGTTCACCATCAGTTACAGGAATACGGATATATGAAATTTCTTTTGAATTAGTAATTTGTAACTCATTTTGAACAGATTTAGGAACTATAATTTCCTTTGTGTTATAGAAAGTGATTGGGATTCCAATTTTAATTGAGTCCAGTAGCCCATCTTCGGTAGATAAAACTTCAGATAAGCTTAATCCCTTATTGGCATTATTTTTTTCATTTTCAAAGCTAATAGCTATTCCATTTATAAATCCATGAGATTCTTGCCTTAAATCAATATCTATTATAGAAAAGTTTTTATCAATAGCCTCTTTTATTAAGGAAAGCCCTAAATCTGAAAACTGTGCACTTCCTGATATATTTAATTTATCAAGACCTTTAACATTAATATTATCATCTTTTATGATAGCTTTATAATTAGAAGACATTCTAAAGTGATGTGGCAACGTGTTATTATTAGGGGAATTTTCTAGTAAATTTAATTCTGATAAAGCTTTAGGGAAGTAATTTATATTCATTAATAAGCAAAGGATTAATAAAATAAATAGGGAACAAAATTTAATGAATTTTTTCATATGTATTTACCTCAAAAAAGATTATTTATATTTATTAGCATTAGAGAAAAACTAATGATTTATTCATTAAATATTATTTAACACATATACGAATGATAGAATCATATTTTAAAATTTGAAAATATTAAATAAAGACAAGGTGATATAATTATTAAGAAAGATAATATAGACATATTTTCTGTTAAAACATGGGAGGGTATTAAGGAATATGAAGTTAATAATAAATGCAGATGATTTTGGATTTAGTAATGGGGTTAACTATGGAATAATAGATGCATACAAGAATGGAGTAGTAAGAAGTACTTCAATAATGGCTGGGATGCCTGGGTTTAATCATGCTGTAGAACTTTTAAAGTCTTATAAAGGTTTAGAGCGTCTTGGCTGCGGAGTTCATTTAACCTTATCAGCTTATAAACCAGTGTTAAGTACTCATAAAACAATAGTAGATGAAAATGGTTTTTTCTATAAAAGAATAAGTGATGAATTAATTAAAGATAATTTTGATCTTGAGGAAATATATAATGAGTTTAAAGCACAAATAGAAAAGGTTATTGAAAATGGTATAGAAATAACTCATTTAGATTCTCATCATCATGTTCATACATTAAAATCTCTTAAGCCAATTATAGAAAGACTAATTAAAGAATATAATCTACCAATCAGAGGTGGCTTACTGTATAATTTAGATTATGATAAAGTGATTCCATACAGTGGATTTTTCTATGACAAAACAGTTAGCATTGATGGATTTAAAAAATTAGATATAAATAAGAATGAAGTTCTAGAGACTATGACTCACCCAGCTTATTTAGATAGTTTTGTTATGGAGAATAGTTCATATAACTTAAAAAGAATAGAGGAATTAAGGGTTTTAACATCTAAAGAATTAATAGATTATATAGAAGAAAATAAAATTAAACTATGCAACTATAGAGATATATTTTAAAATATTTAAAAATATAGAAGTATTATAAAGCTAATAAATGACTTTATAATACTTTTTAATTTTAAAAATTATGAAAAAAATTTTAATAAAACATATTGAATAAAAAACTTTTTCGTGATAATATGAAAATGTATTCATAAGAAAACTATTTTTAAAATATAATATTAATGAAAACATTTTTATAAAAGGGGGAATTATATTGTTTAAACAGTTACAAAAAATAGGTAAATCATTTATGCTGCCAATAGCAATATTACCAGCAGCTGGTTTATTACTTGGTATTGGTGGTGCATTATCAAATCCTAATACCATTGCAGCATATCCATTTTTAAATATTTCTTGGTTACAAGGCATATTCTCAATTATGTCTTCTGCAGGAAATGTTGTTTTTGGCAATTTATCACTTATCATGTGTATTGGTCTTTCTGTAGGACTAGCTAAGAAAGATAAAGGTACCGCAGGTCTTGCAGGTGCAGTAGCATTCTTAGTTATGAATGCTTCTATTAGTGGAATGATTACAGCATTTAACCCAGAAGTTCAATCAATAGATACAGGTGTTGTTGGATCAATAGTAATAGGTTTAACAGTAGCTTACTTGCATAATAAGTATGGAAATATTCAATTACCAGCAGTTTTAGGATTCTTTGGTGGATCAAGATTTGTACCAATAGTATCTTCTTTTGCAGCTATATTTATAGGAGCTATATTCTTCTTAATATGGCCAACATTCCAAGGATGGTTAGTATCAGCAGGTAATGGAATAGCTGGATTAGGAGCAATAGGGACATTCCTTTATGGATTCTTATTAAGATTAACAGGAGCAGTTGGTTTACATCATATGATATACCCACTATTCTGGTATACAGAGTTAGGTGGAGTTGAAGTAGTTGCAGGTCAAACAATTGTAGGAGCACAAAATATATTCTTTGCACAATTAGCAGATCCGAATCATATAGGATTGTTTACAGAAGGAACTAGATTCTTTGCAGGACGTTTTGCCACAATGATGTTTGGTTTACCAGGAGCATGTTTAGCTATGTATCACTGCGTACCTAAAGCAAAGAGAAATCTAGTTGGAGGATTATTCTTAGGAGCTGCAATAACTTCATTTATTACTGGTATTACAGAACCAATTGAATTTATGTTCTTATTTGTTGCACCATGGTTATATGTAGTTCATGCATTCTTTGATGGAGTATCCTTCTTTATTGCAGATATATTAAATATATCAATTGGGAATACATTCTCAGGAGGATTAATAGATTTCACTTTATTTGGAATACTTCAAGGAAATGCTAAAACAAATTGGATATATGTATTATTAGTTGGAGCAATATGGTTTGCATTATATTATTTCGTATTTAGATTCTTAATCACTAAATTTAATGTTATGACACCAGGAAGAGAAACAGAAGATGAAGAAGTTAATATTATAACTAAAGATAGCCTAAATGAAGTTGCAGAGAAAGTGTTAGTTGCACTTGGTGGAGCAGAAAACTTAGAAGATGTAGATGCGTGTATTACAAGATTAAGAGTATCAGTTAAAGATGTAAGTAAAGTAGATAAAGATAGAATTAAATC
Organism: Bacillota bacterium; assembly: GCA_023445445.1. Classification (GTDB taxonomy): domain Bacteria; phylum Bacillota; class Clostridia; order Clostridiales; family Clostridiaceae; genus Clostridium. The sequence continues at coordinate 41,610 of JAEXLD010000132.1, read as the reverse complement.
TTTAGGAGCTACTGCAGTTTTAGAGGTAAAAGGAGGAGTACAAGCTATATTTGGAGCTAAGGCAGATCCAATAAAGCAAAAAATAAATGAAATCATAGGGAGAGATTAGAAGAAATGAAGGAAATAAACAGAGGATTAATTGTATCATGTCAAGCCCTAGAAAATGAGCCGTTGCATAGTTCTTATATAATGAGTAGAATGGCTGTAGCAGCTAAAGAAGGCGGTGCCAATGGTATAAGAGCAAATAGTATTGAAGATATAATGGCTATAAAAAAAGAAGTAAATTTACCTGTAATAGGTATAATAAAAATTAATTATGATAACATTAAGCCTTACATAACACCAACAATGAAGGAAGTAGATTTACTTGTTAACTCAGGTGTTGATGTGATAGCTGTAGATGCTACTATGAATCAAGATGAAGAATTTTTAAAGGAAATATTTAAAAAATATCCAAATCAAAGCTTTATGGCAGATATATCTACTGTAGAAGAGGGTTTAAGAGCTGATAAACTTGGATTCAAGTATATAGGTACTACTTTAGTGGGCTATACAGAGCATTCTAAAGGAATGAATAATTTTGAAGTTTTAGAAGCTTTAATAAAGGAATGTAAGGCTGATATTATAGCAGAAGGTAATTTCGATACTCCAGAAAAGGCTAGATTAGCTTTAGAAAAAGGTGCTTATGCTGTTGTGGTGGGAAGTGCAATAACAAGACCACAATTAATTACAAAAAAGTTCAGCGATGAAATTCTAAAAGTAATTTAATTTATTAAAATTTTAGTTAATAACTCCCAAGTATTAGGTATTATATTCTGATACTTGGGAGTTATTCCATTTAAAGCACCTCTTTTAATTAATTTAGATTAATGATATTCTAATAATAGTTTATATTAATTTACAGTATAGTGGAGGAATAAAGTGGATATATTAAGTGAAATCCGAAGGATATATAATAGTTTTTCTCATAAGGAAAAGGAAATTGCTGATTATATAATGCAGTATGGCGAAAATATAAAAAATATAAATATTACAGATTTAGCTAATGAAACAGGGACTTCAGGTGCAACAATAACTAGATTTGCTAAAAAAATAGGCTGTGATAGTTTTGTTGATATGAAAATAAAACTAGGTTCTAATAGAATAGAAAAGATAGTATTTGAAGATGAAGATGAAATTTTTTCTTATGCTTATCATTATTATAATGAAGTTATAGAAAGAACTAAAATGCTAATAGACAAGGAATCTATTTTTAATATAGTTAAAGAGATTAAAAGAGCTAAAAATATATATATTTATGGTGTAGGAAGTTCAGGATTAACAGCTACAGAAATGATGCAAAGATTATTAAGAATGGGTTTTAATGTTCACTGTATTACAGATTCACATATGATGATAATTAATAGCTCTATAGTTAAAGAAGATGATTTAGTAATAGGGATTTCTATTTCAGGAGAAACTAAAGAAGTGGTACTTTCAATGAAAAATTCACAAAAAAATGGAGCAAAAACAGTTTCTATAACTGCGTTTGAGGAAAGTAGTATGAGCAAATATTCAGATATAGAACTTATAGTTTATAATCCTAGATTCATTAATAAAAAGAAGTTTATTAACAGTCAATTTTCAGCTATGTACTTATTAGATTTAATTTCAATGGCTTTATTAAAGGATGAAGAGTTAAGTAAAAAGATGCAAATTACTATTGATGCTATAACTAATGGATAATATAAAAATTTTTTGTAATTAATATAAAAATACGAATAGAGAATATTGATAGGAATAATCATTCCTAATGACTTTTTTTAAAGCCTTTTTACAATTTAACAGAAGTGCTATATTGGATAATAGTGCTATAATTAAAGGTAAAGGAAAAAGAGGTGATTATAGTGGGAAAATTACAAAAATTTATGAAATATATATCTGGATACTTTAACAATGAAAAACAATTAAAAGATGAAGAAGAAACAATTGGAGAAGTTAAAACTCCTGTAGCAAAGCATATAGTTGGTATATGTAATGATAAAATAAAAAATTTGCCAAAGGATTTTAATGGATACTTTACTATAGATGAGACTTATTATAAACATGGAGAACATGAAACAGCTTTACATCATTTATTTTTATATACATTAAATGAAGATAATAATGTAGTATTAACTTCTTACGAATTACCAAGTTACATAGGCTATAATGATTTTATTAACTCAAATGATAAATTAATAATAGACTATGATAAGTTAGAATTATCTAAGAAATTTACTCCAATAGTATTTGAAGAAAAAGAAGAATACTTTTTAGCAGAAAGTGAAAGTGAATTTTCGCCTGAAGTAATATTTACAGCTATAGAAAAAGTATATGATGGAAAGATGGAAGTAACAGAAATATTCAGAAAGAACGGAGAAATAGTTTCTGGATCAGAAGAACCAATAAAATATGATAAGATTAAATAATTAAATATTTCTTTTAAAAGTAAGAAAAAATAATGCTAGCTACTAATGAATTTTAAATTCGTAGCTAGCATTATTTTTTACCCAATAAGGTTACGGTTGAAACTATATAGATTAAATGTAAGAAATAATATATTTCCCAGGAAAATTTAACGAAGAAAAGGAGAAATACATACTATCTTATAAATAAAGTTGATAATATGTATTTCAGTTTTTAATCCTCCAAAAGCTCGAATTCATCCTTTGTAGCTCCACAAACAGGACAAACCCAATCATCGGGTAAGTCTTCAAATGGAGTATCTGGGTCTATTCCGTTTTCTGGATCTCCATATTCAGGATCATAAACATAAGTACATGGAACACATACATATTTTTGCATTTAATAAATACCTCCTAATCATCTATACATTAAAATGTATTGGGTATATTATTAAAATATGATATAAATTAATATAAATAAATAACTTAACGAAGAAGGTGATAGAATGAGTAGAAAGACAAGTAAGAATAATGATTTACTTAGTAGTGTAAGGAAGGATACCTCTCCCAAAATTTATTCTTTATTAGTGGATTTAGTTAATGATGAGAGAGAAGATTTGGCAGAGCTAGTACTAAAAATAGATTATTTAATGGAATATTCAAGTTCATGTATTCGCCAAAAGGACTTTGAAGAAGCGAAAGAAGCTTTAAGTAAGGTTGAAAATAGGATAAGAATGCTAGAAAAAGATAATGTAAATACAGAGTATATTAGATATCTTTATGATGGTATAAAAAAGAAATGTAAGTAAAAATAAAAGAAGATGTTACAAAATTTATTGTGACATCTTCTTTTTATTTAAAACTAATATATTTTAAATATTATTTTCTTTTTTTATTTCTATTTGCAACTTCAATATTAACTTTTCTCTTGTTAACCTTAAGCCCCATACATTTATCAATAACTTTATCTTTAACATCTGGAGCTATATTTACAAAGGAGAAGTTTTCTAATATATCAATATCTCCAATAGATGTTGCTCTTATTCTAGCAGTATCCTTTATAAAGTTTACTAAAGATTTAGGAGTAATTCCGTCTCTTCTACCGATAGATAAGAATAAACGTACATCTTCTGACTTAGGTGCTTCTAATGAATTAGAAGAATAGTTATCAAGTAAATCAGTATTAAATTGATTCTTAATTAATGCTGCAATAAGGTCAACATTATCAAATTTCTCAGATAATTCCTTAGCTATTGGAATAAACTTTGAGTAATCTGAAGCATTAATAGTATTTGAAACATCATCTAATATACTATCAGATTTACTATTAAATATTTCATTAACTGTTGGGATAGACTTTCTAGATATATCTCCCTTAGTTACTAATTTTATTTGCTTAAGCATAGAATATTCCTTTGGAGAAACTAATGAATAAGCTATTCCTTCTCTATTAGCTCTTCCTGTTCTACCTATTCTATGAACATAACTTTCAACGTCTTGAGGTAAATCATAATTTATAACGTGAGTTATTCCTTCTACATCTATTCCTCTTGCAGCAACATCAGTAGCAACTAGATAATTTAAAGAACCGTCTTTAAATTTCTTTAAAGTTCTTAATCTATGTACTTGAGACATATCTCCGTGCATTCCCTCTACTACATAGCCTCTAGACTGCATTCCTTCTACTAATTCATCAACGCCCTTTTTAGTTCTGCAGAATATTATAGCGGAAGAAGGTGTATCAAAGTCTAAAACTCTACAAAGTGCTTCAAATCTTGTTTTATGAGATACTTCAAAGAAGCTTTGGCTTATCTTAGAAACAGTCATTGAAGTTTTCTTTATTGCTATAAGCTTAGCATCTGGCTTCATGTATCTCTTTGCTAACTTTCTAATTTGTTCTGGCATTGTTGCTGAGAATAATAAAGTTTGCCTATTTTCAGGTAATTTCTTTATTATATCTTCTAAATCATCTATAAAGCCCATATTTAACATTTCATCAGCTTCATCTAAAACTAAGAACTTAATCTTATTTAAATCTATAGTTCCTCTTTTAATATGGTCTAACACTCTACCAGGAGTACCAACTACTATGTTTACTCCTCTTTTTAAATTTCTTATTTGATTGGTTATTGGGTCTCCACCATATACAGGAAGAATTGATAACTCATCATATTTTGCTAATCTTTTAAGTTCATCATTAACTTGTATTGCTAACTCTCTTGTTGGAGCTAAGATTATTGCACTAAGTCCATCTTTTTTTGTAATATGGTTAATGATTCCACAACCAAAAGCTGCTGTCTTACCAGTTCCAGTTTGAGCTTGCCCTATAAGGTCATACCCTTCAATTGCAACAGGTATTGCTTCTGCTTGTATTTGGGATGGTTTTTCAAAACCTAATTCTTCAATAGATTTTAAAAGGGTATCCTTAAGCCCTAAGTCACTAAATTTAATTTCATTCATCTAAAATCCTCTTTCTATTTATTTAAAATAATATATAATTAATCATAATCGATTATTTTATATTAACTAATTTAGTATAGGTTATATTATCCGACATTTATCCTAAGCTACTAAATTTAATTTCATTCATTCACAGTCATTTCTTCATTTATCTAAAATAATATACAATTAATCATAAAATTCATTTTATATTAACTAATTTATTATACACTATATTTAAAAAATATGCTCGTATTATTTATTAGAAAAATAAGTAATTCTATAATATTTATTGAAAAAGCAAAAAGAAAACCTTTTAAGGAGTCGAATAATGCAAAATAATAATGAAAAATTATACTTTTATGAATTAGAAACTATTGTTGGAACTATATTTATTATAAAAAGTGAAAAGGGTCTAAGAAGTATCGAAATAATAAAAGAAAACTTTGAAGCTCTAAATAAGAAATATAAATTAATAGAAAATAAGGATAAATGCCAAGATGAAATTAATCAGATAATAGAATTCTTTTCTGGAGATAGAAAAGAATTTAATTTAACCTTTGATATAGAAGGAACGGATTTTAGGAAAAAAGTATGGAAAGAATTATTAAAAATTCCATACGGAGAAATTAGGAGCTATAGTGATATAGCTAAAGCAATAGGAAGGGCAAAGGCTGTTAGAGCTATAGGTCAAGCAAATAAGGCAAATCCAATACCAATAATTATTCCTTGTCATAGAGTAATAGGTAAAAATAAAAAGCTATTAGGCTACGCCGGAAACCATACAGATATTCAGGAGAAGCTTATTAATTTCGAAAAAAGCATAGTAGATAATGAAAGAATGAAGGAATGAAAAAAAAGGGATGCTTGAACATCCCTCTTAATTTTAGAAACTCCACAAGGAGTTTCCTCCTGAATTCTACATTTTACATTCTACATTTCTTAGTCCTGTGGTAGTTTACTTTTTATTATTTCATAAACTCTTAAGTTAAGGGTATCTTGTTCTTCCTTAGTTAGGTTAGATGTTTCTATTGCAGGGTGTATGTATAAATCAACATTAGTTGACTTAATCATCCATTTCTTTTTATTTGCTTCCATTATCTTATAAGATCCACTCATGGTAACTGGCACTATAGGAACTTTAGATTTAGTTGCAAGTTTAAAGCTACCTGCTTTAAATTCACCCATCTTATCACCTTGACTTCTAGTTCCTTCTGGGAATATTACTAAGGAATGTCCTTTTTTTAAGATTTTAATACCTTCAATAATGGCTTCTCCAGATTTTCTTATGCTACTTCTATCCATAAATACGCAATACATATACTCCATCCAAGTTCTAACTCCAGGAATCTTTTTAACTTCAATTTTAGATACAAATCCTTTTAGCCCAGGAATCTTACTCATGTATATTGGAATATCAAAGTTTCCTTGATGGTTACCTATATATAATACATTCTTATCTTTTGGAATATTTTCTAATCCATGTACTGTTACTTTAACTCCAGCAACCTTTAATAAGATTTTTGCCCAAGTAGTAGTAGTTCTATAAACAACTTCATCTCTTTTTTCTTCTAATCCTTTTTTTGTAAGCATCTTAGTTCTTATCATAGCAGGAATGCTTAAAATAAGTGTGCCAAAGAATACTATATACCAAACAATAGATCTAAGCATGCAAATCAAATCCTTTCGATAATATAATAATTACATAAATAAAGTATATAACAAAGTTTACTTATATAAAAGTCAATTAAAGATTCTTTTAGAAATTCCTTATTTTAGAATTAAAGTTAATTTATTTATTTATTTCATAATGATTAAAAAAGATTATGTCATAAGAGATACAACATGGACGCACATTTTAACTTAGAGAACATATATTGTAAATTATTATTAGGTAGAGGTGTTAGGTTTGAATAAATCAATTCCCTATAAATTAACTGTAGAGAAGTTGGATGATATGTTAGATAATGGGGTAATAATACCAAGATGTTATGAAGTAAACTATTTAAAAACTTCAAAGAAGATGAAGGTAAATATAAATAAGGATGAGAATAAAAGTAAAAACATATATAAAGGGGAGGGGTTATGTGGAAGATGGTGTTGTGAAAATGAAAAATATATGCTTTTCTTTCAAGTAAATGTAATTTCAAATAAAAAGGGTTATGAAAGCGTAAAAGAAAAAGATAAATTAATAAGAAAAGCAATTCCACTAATGATTAACTCTATAATAAAAGCTGAAGAAAAATTTCTAGAGAAAAATAAGTATTTATATGAAGCTGAAATATTCATAAAATTTAATTCTCCTTATGATGACTTTTACAAGGTAGAAAGCTTTGGCAATTTAAAAAATTATATAAATATAGAGGGATATGAAGAAAAGGAAGGTAATAGTCAGCTAAAAACAATAAATAATAACATAGATATTAATAAAAATCTAATTTTAAACCTAATAAACCCTCATATAGAAATACATTTAGCGCCAAGGTATGGGAAAGAAGTTAAGTTTCTAATAAGAGAAATAGAACTATTAAGTATAAAAGAATTAGATGATATTGATATGGGCTATAAAGAACATGAAATAGTTGTTTCAGTTAAAATATTAAATATAAATTATATAGAAGAATTGATATTAGGTATAGAAGTAAAATCAAATGGTGTAGTAATTAGTAATATAGTATAGAAAAAATTATATATATTATTAAAAGTATTGAGAAAAGCAAATTTTCAATACTTTTTTACGTTAAAATTAACAGAATATTCAGAAAATGAAATTGACAGTAAAAATTAAAAGGGATATAATTAATATATACTTGAAAAGCTTTTCAAATGGTGTGAGAAGAGGAAGAAATGGAGGTATCCATGGGAAGTATTAAAAAGGTAGCTGAAATAGCTGGTGTTTCTCCATCTACGGTATCTCGTGTTATGAATGGTACCGCTAATGTTGATGAGAAAAAAAGGCAAAGAGTACTTGATGCAATAGAAGAAATCGGTTTCAAACCTAATGAGTTAGCAAGAGCATTATTAAAGAAAACATCTAAAATTATAGGGGTTATAATACCCAATATTGAAAATCCTTTTTTCAGTGAATTAGCAAAATCAATTGAAGAAGAGGCTTATTGTAATGGATATAAAATTCTACTATGTAATTCTAATAATAATACAGATAAAGAAATGATGAATATTCAAATGCTAAATCAAATAAATGCAGATGGAATTATTATTATGACAAATAGCGAATTAGTTACCAATAATGTAATTAGTAATTTTAAAATCCCTATTGTTATGGTTGATAGGAAGTTGCTAGGATTAGGAGAAATAGCAAATATTCAATCAGATAATTATAAAGGTGGGAAAATTGCTACTGAGCATTTATTAAATTGCGGTTGTAAAAATATTGTATGTATTAGAAATGAAATGGAATATGATAGCGGTAAGCAGAGATATAAGGGATATAGAGATATTTGTAGAAAATATAATATAAAAGAACAATATATTGACTGCAAATATGATTATGAAGAGGGGCTAAAAGCTGCCAGAGAATTAATTGAAAAATATCCATATGTAGATGGTATTGTTGCATGTAATGATATGGTTGCCATTTCAACATATAAGGTTTTAATGGAAGCAGGATATAGAGTACCTGATATGGTTCAAATAATTGGATTCGACAATATTAAACTTAGTTCAATATTTACACCAGAAATTACAACTATATGCCAACCAATAAAGGATATGGGTACATTAGCTGTGCAAATTATTATGAAAAATATTAAAGGGGAAGAATTTGATAAAGAAAATATTTTCGATGTTAGATTAATAGAACGTCAAACTACAAAAGGGAAAGGAGTAAATAAAATGAAGTTTGCAGTAGTAGGGAGTATCAATATGGATATGACTGTTACAGCAAGAAGAATTCCATCAAGAGGGGAGACTATTCAAGGGGACACACTAAGTTATATTCCTGGTGGAAAAGGTGCTAATCAAGCAGTTGCTATGGCTAAACTTGGAGAAGATGTTACTATGTTTGGATGCGTAGGTAGCGATAGTAATGGGCAAAAAATGATAGAGAATTTAAAGAACTTAGGAGTAAATACTAACTACATTAAAGTTCTAGAAAATGTTCCTACAGGAATTGCTATGATTACAGTTGGCGAAAATGACAATACAATAGTAGTTGTTCCAGGAGCAAATGGTAAAGTTGATAAGAGGTATATAGATAGTATTAAAGATGTTTTAGAAAACTATGACATGGTTGTTTTACAGCATGAAATTCCGTTGGAAACAGTTCATTATGTTATAGAGTTTTGTGCAGAAAAAAATATTCCTGTAGTTTTAAATCCTGCACCAGCTGCGTCTGTACCTATGGATATTATAGATAAAGTAACATACATAACTCCTAATGAACACGAAGCAGCTATTATTTTTGGAGATAATCAAACTACAGAAGAATTATTGAAAAAATATCCTGAAAAGTTAGTTATAACCCAAGGATCAAGAGGAGTTTCTACTGCTTTAAAGTCTGGTGAAATTCTTAGAATTCCTCCAAGACTTGCACATATAGTAGATACAACAGGGGCAGGGGATACACTAAATGGTGCCTTTTCTGTGGAAATTTGTAGGGGAGTAGATATAAAGAATGCATTATTATTTGCAAATACAGCAGCAAGTTTATCTATTGAAAAATTTGGGGCACAGGCTGGAATGCCTACAAGAGAAGAGGTAAATAAGGAACTTGGGAGGTAATATTTATGAAAGTAAATGGAATTATAAATAGTGATATTTCTCGTGTTTTATCTTATATGGGACATACTGATAGAATTTGTATTGGCGATTGTGGGTTACCAATTCCAAATGAAACTGAGCGTATAGATTTAGCATTTAAATTAGGCAAGCCATCTTTTATGGAGGTATTAAAAGAAGTTGCTAATGACATGAAAATTGAAAGGATAATTCTAGCAGAAGAAATAAAGATAAGAAACCCCAAGATATTATCAGAGATAGAAGATTATTTTTCTAAATTAGATACTAAACCAGAAATAGAATATGTTTCTCATGTGGAACTTAAGATACTTACAAAAGGATGCAAGGCGGTAATTCGTACAGGAGAAACAACTCCTTATGCCAATATCATTTTACAATCTGGTTGTATCTTCTAAGTAAGGAGGGGAAATTATGCAGATTGAAATGCGTGGAATTAACAAGGCTTTTGGTGGTAATAAGGTTCTAAAAAATGCTGGTTTTTTATTGGATAATGGAGAAGTTCATGCTTTAGTAGGTGAAAATGGCGCTGGTAAATCAACTCTTATGAAGATTCTTACAGGTGTTTATACAAGAGATGAAGGTACTGTTATTGTAGATGGGAATGAAGTATGTTACAAAAACCCCAAGGAAGCAGAAAAGGCTGGCATTGTATTTATTCATCAGGAATTAAATGTATTGTTTGATTTAACTGTAGAAGAAAATATGTTTATGGGAAAGGAAATAACAAATAAGTTTGGAGTTTGTGATAAAAAATCTATGCGTGATGCAGCAAAGAAAGTATTAGATAGACTTGGTGTTAATATTAATCCTAGTACTAGAATGGATAGGCTGTCAGTTGGTCAACAACAGATGATTGAAATAGCAAAAGCATTAATGATAGATGCAAAAGTTATTATAATGGATGAACCTACAGCAGCTTTAACAGAAAGTGAAACAAAAGTACTATTTCAGATTATTAGGAACTTAAGAGAAAAGGGTGTTTCTATTATTTATATTTCACATCGTATGGAAGAGATATTTGAGTTATGTGATCGTATTACAGTTCTTAGAGATGGTGAATATATTGCAACAAAGAAAATTACTGATACAGATATGAATGATTTGGTAAAAATGATGATAGGACGTGAAATTGGTGAACGTTATCCAGAAAGAAATGCAGAAATAGGAACTGTAGTATTTGAAGTAAAGGATTTTAATTGTCCTGGAGTATTTAATAATATATCATTTCAAGTTCGTGCAGGTGAAGTCCTTGGGGTATCAGGTTTAATGGGGGCTGGTAGAACTGAAATTATGAAGGCTATCTTTGGAGATATGCCTAACGTAACAGGAAAAGTTTTTATTGATGGAATGGAAATAGTAAATAAGAATCCTGGTGATGCAATGAAAAATGGAATTGGATTTATTACTGAAGATAGAAAATCAGAAGGATTAATGCTTGAAGATAGCATTATGAAAAATATTTCTATAGCAAACTTAGGAAGAATATCTAAAAAAGGTGTTCTTATGAGGAAAACAGAAAATGATTTAGTTAAAGAAGCTATAGAAGAATTACATATTAAATGCTTTGGTCCATCACATGAGTGTAATAAGTTAAGTGGTGGTAATCAACAAAAAGTAGTATTTGCTAAATGGATTGATACAGACCCTAAGGTTCTTATTTTAGATGAACCTACTAGGGGAGTAGATATTGGTGCGAAGAAAGATATTTATAACATTATCAATAAATTAGCAGCAACTGGAGTTGCAATTATAATGGTGTCTTCTGAACTCCCTGAAGTATTGGGGATGTCTGATCGTATAATGGTTGTAAGAGAAGGTAAAATAACTGGAATTTTACCAAAAGAAAAATCTAATCAAGAAAATATTATGACTTTAGCCACAGGAGGAAAACTAAATGAATAATAAGAAACTAATTAATTATGTACAAGATTTAGGGGCTTTAATTGCATTAATTTTATTAGTAGTAGTTATTAGCATTATAAGTCCCGAATTTAGAACTGTAGGAAACTTCTTATCATTACTAAGACAATCTTCAATAAATGGACTTATTGCATTTGGGATGACTTTTGTTATATTAACTGGCGGAATTGACTTATCAGTAGGTTCTGTTTTAGCTCTATCTACAGCATTATGTGCAAAATTTATTGCAAATGGAATGCCTGTAGGGTTAGCAATACTTCTTGCATTAATAATTGGTACAGGCTTTGGTTTAATAAGTGGTGTTTTAATAACAAAAGGACGTTTACAACCATTTATTGCAACTTTAATTACTATGACAGTATTTCGTGGAGCTACAATGATTTTTATGGATGGTAAACCTATTTCTAATTTAGGAGATAGTTTTTTACTAAAATTTATTGGAAAGGGAAGTATATTTGAGATACCTGTTCCTGTAATACTATTTATTGCTATTTTTATACTATTTGTATTTATACTAGAAAAAACAGTATTTGGACGACGTATTTATGCTACAGGTAGTAACTGGAAATCAGCTAAATTGTCTGGAGTAAATATTGATAAAACAAAATTAGCAGCATATGCAATTTCTGGTTGTATGGCAGCTTTAGCAGGATTAATATTGCTATCTCGTTTAGGCTCAGCACAACCTACTTTAGGGTCAGGTTATGAACTAGATGCAATCGCAGCAGTAGCATTAGGTGGAACAAGTATGAATGGAGGGCGTGGCCGTATCTGGGGCACCTTTGTAGGAGTTCTTATTATTGCTGTATTGAATAATGGATTAAATATACTTGGTGTATCTTCATATTATCAAGATGTAGTAAAAGGAGTAGTAATTTTAATTGCTGTATTATCAGATCGTAAGCGTTAAAATAATATATTTCTATATTTAAGATAGTTTTTATAAGTATTAACTTTAACATTTATAAATATTAGATTGGTTATAAAAAATATAACATAAATAAAAAAATAAAAATCAACTCGCCAGTATTTCTATTATTAGAAACAAAATTGGATAGAGTTGCAAAATGGAGGGGAAAATATGAAACTAAAAATTAAAAAATTACTTGGTATCGCATTAGCATCAGCCATGGTAGTGTCTTTAACTGCGTGTAATTCAGCTAAGGTTGATGGTGAAGGTAGTACTGATACGGGAACAAAAGAAGGTAGTGGAAGTATTGGCCTTTCAGTATCCACATTAAACAATCCATTCTTTGTAACATTAAGTGATGGTGCAAAAGAAAAAGCAAAAGAAAAAAATGTAGATTTAATTGTTGTAGATGCAGGTGATGATGCTGCAAAACAAACAAGCGATATAGAAGACCTTATTTCAAAAAATATTAGCGTATTAATTGTTAACCCTGTAGATTCTGATGCAGTAGCACCTGCAGTAAAAGATGCAATTGAAAAAGGTATCAAAGTAGTTTCTGTTGACCGTATTGTAAATGGCGTAGATGTTGACTGTGCAATAGCTTCTGATAACGTAGCTGGTGCAAAATTAGCAGCAGAATATCTTTTAAGCTTAGTAGGTGACAATGCTAAAGTTGCAGAACTAGAAGGAGTACCTGGAGCTAGTGCAACAATAGATCGTGGTAAGGGATTCCATGAAGTAGCTGATACAAAACTTAATGTTGTTTCAAAACAAACTGCCAACTTTAATCGTTCAGAAGGTATGACAGTTATGGAAAATATGCTACAAGCTAATCCTGATATAGTAGGTGTATTTGCTCATAATGATGAAATGGCTTTAGGAGCTGTAGAAGCAATTGGTGGAAAAAATATAGTAGTTGTAGGCTTCGATGCAACTGATGATGCTTTAGCAGCAGTTAAAGCAGGTAAAATGGCTGCAACAGTAGCTCAACAACCAGATTTAATGGGATCAACAGCTGTAGAAACAGCAGTAAAATTAATTGCTGGTGAAACAGTAGAAAAATCAATTCCTGTAGAAGTAACTTTAGTAAAAGAATAATCTACATAATAAAATAGGGGCTGTCGGACAATGTAAAATGAATAATGAAAAATGTAAAATTAAAGAAGAAACTCCCTTAAGAGTTTCTAAAATATATATCTTTTTAGTAATTCCTTTGGAATTACATCAATAATTCTACATTTTTAATTTAGGAGCTGCTGCCACAGCTCCTTACTGTATATTTATAGGTAGCAAGACTTATGTATATTGACATAAAGAAAATGTTATTATACAATTTATTTTGTACTTAAGTCTCCATAGTTCAATGGATAGAACAGTCCCCTCCTAAGGGACAGATACAGGTTCGATCCCTGTTGGGGATACCAATAAAAAACTCGCAAACCAAGATGATTCAAGGTTTACGAGTTTTTTTATTTAATTTAATATTGTAACTTTAATTTAGTATTTTAATATTATTGACAAATTAATTTAAATATTAGAAAATATTTTATGATTTAAGAGCAGATGGGCAGCTAATTACCCATTGCTCTTTTTTTTATGTAAATAAATATAATTAGGAGGAAATAATGAGGAAAATACTAAAGGATAAAACTTTTATAACTACAATGCTTACCTTAGCATTACCAATAACATTTCAAAGTTTTATAACATCATCTTTAAATCTTGTAGATAATTTGATGATTGGAAGACTAGGAGAAGAAGCCATTGCAGCAGTAGGACTAGCAAATCAATATTTCTTTATATTTATGTTATGTCTTTCAGGCATAAATGCAGGTGCTAGTGTGTTTATGTCACAGTACTGGGGAAAGAAAGATGTTATAAATATTAAGAAGGTCCTTGGATTAGATATATCAATAGGTTTAATTGCATCAATAATATTTGGAGGAGCAGCCTTTATATTATCAGGCTCCATAATGTCTCTATTATCAAAAGATCCTAGAGTTATTGAACTTGGATCACAGTATTTAAGAGTTATTGCTATTAGCTTTTTATTTACAAATTTTACTCAAGGGTTTTCATCTGCACTAAGAAGCACCGAACAGCCTAAGATTCCTATGTATGCTAGCCTAATAGGTGTAATTTGTAATGCTTTTTTAAACTGGATATTTATATTTGGTAACTTAGGAGTAAAACCAATGGGAGTAGTTGGGGCAGCTTTAGCAACAACTATTGCAAGAACTTTAGAAATGACTTATATATTTTTCATGATTTATGTTAAAAATAATATTGTTTCATCAAGTTTAAAAGAACTATTTTCTTTTGATATGAATTTTATAAAGGTGTATTTCAATACATCTACTGCTGTTATTGCTAATGAATTATTATGGTCCTTAGGAATGACGGCTTACTCAATAGCCTATGCACAAATAGGAACTAGTGCTGTTGCTACAATGCAAATTGCAACTACATTAAATAATATGTTTATGGTTCTATGTATAGGATTAGCATCAGCTGCTGCAATAATGGTTGGTAATAAAATTGGTGCTAATGAAGAAGAGATTGCTGTAGACTATTCACATAAGATAGGTAAAATTTCTCCTATAATAGGATTAATAATAGGAATAGTATTATGGCTTTTAGCACCACAAATTGTTAAACCATTTAATGTAGAATCAAATACTTTTAAAGATGCAGTTATAGTTTTAAGAATTATGGCGTTAATATGTCCTATAAGATTCTATAACGTTGTTATGATTGTTGGAATTTTTAGAGGTGGTGGAGATACTCTTTATTCAACGCTAGTCCAATTAGGAACTGTATGGTTCTATGCTGTACCTGTTTCTTTTATTGGAGCAATATTCTTAGGCTTTCCTGTAACGTTAGTATATTTCCTAATATGTACAGAGGAATTTATTAAAATTATTTTTGAAAGAAGTAGATTAAAGTCAGGCAAATGGATAAGAAATGTAGTGGAAGAGTGTGAAGTTGCATAGAAAAATTTAAATTTAAAGATACAATTTTTATTAGTTCTAATATTTTGAAATTTATATATGATATAATAAATAATAAAAAAAATATATATATCATTAGGAGAGTGAATTATTTTGGAGAGTTACACGTGGCAGATAATATTATTAATAATATTATTAATAATGTCAGGATTCTTCTCTATGTCAGAAACAGCCTTAATGGCACTAAGTAAAATTAGAATAAGACATATGGTGGATGAGGGAGTTAGGGGAGCAAAATTAGTTGAAAAATTATCTCAGGACCCAAGCAAATTATTAGGAGCAATATTAATTGGAAATAATATAGTAAATATTGGAGCATCAGCACTTGCTACATCAGTTGCTGTTAAGGTTATTGGACCAAGTGGCGTAGGGGTGGTTACTGTAATAATGACTATTTTAGTCCTTATATTTGGGGAAATAACACCTAAATCCATAGCTAAGCAAAATTCTGAAAAGGTATCATTAATGGTTAGTAAGCCAGTAAACGTAATAGTTAAGGTGTTTAATCCATTAGTATTAATATTTACTGCTATATCTAGCGTTTTTATAAAACTTTTAGGTGGGGATCCTAAAGCTACAGAACCCTTTATTACTGAAGAAGAATTAAGAACTATGGTTGGAGTTAGTGAAGAAGAGGGTGTACTTGAAGGCGTTGAAAAGGAAATGATATTTAATGTTTTTGAGTTTGCTGATTCTCAAGTAAAGGATGTAATGGTTCAAAGGGTTGATATAGTAGCTGTAGATGTTAACGCTACTTATGAAGAAGTTATAAATATAATTAAAACTGAGCAATTTTCAAGACTGCCAGTTTATAATGAAAATATAGATGATGTTATAGGTATACTTAATGTTAAAGATTTAATAATGGCATCAGGATGTGAAGAAAATTTTAAAGTGTCAGATTATATGAGAGAGCCTTATTATACTTTTGAATTTAAGAAAATAACTGAATTATTTAAAGAAATGAAGAAAACAAGAAATCATATTGCAGTAGTATTAGATGAATACGGTGGTAATGTGGGTATAGTTACTATTGAGGACTTAATCGAAGAAGTAGTGGGAGAAATTGAGGACGAATACGATGATGAAAGAGATAGTAATATAATAGTTGTTAAGGAAGATGAATATATAGTTGATGGTAGTGCTAGATTAGATTATATTGGAGACTTAATAGGAGTTACTATGGAATCGGAAGAATTTGATTCTGTAGGAGGCTTAGTTATTGGAGAATTAGGAAGATTCCCAGAACCCCATGAAGAAGTTAAGATTAACAATATTAAATTTATAGTAGAAGATATTGATAAGAATAGAATTAAAAAGGTTAGAATATTTACTTAAGGTGCTGTAGCACCAATGTATAATGAATAATTCTACATTTCACATTCTTAATTTGGAGCTGCTTAGAGGCAGCTCCTTTAAAAAAACTTTTATTAAGGAGAAGTGTATTATGGACTACATGGATCTTGCAATAATAGAAGCTGAAAAAGCTTTTTATAAGGGGGAAGTCCCTGTTGGTGTGGTAATAGTTAAGGATGGACAGATAATATCGAAAAAACACAATTTAAAAGAAGAAATGAAACTTACTACTGCTCATGCTGAAATTTTAGCTATAGAAGAAGCAAGTAAAAAGTTAGAGAATTGGAGACTGTCTGGCTGTGATATGTATGTAACATTAGAGCCTTGTCCGATGTGTGCAGCAGCTATAGCACAAAGTAGAATATCTAAATTACATATTGGTACATTCAATAAAGATATGGGAGCTTGTGGCTCTACAATAAATTTATTAGGTTATAATGTATTTAATTGGCAAGTTGATATAAAATGGTGTTATAATCAAAAATGTAGTGATTTACTAACATCATTTTTTAAAAATAGAAGAAAAAAACAAATTGTAGAGGAGGAAGCAAAATGAATCCAGTAGCTTTTGAAGTTTTTGGCTTAGAAATTAGATGGTATGGATTAATAATATCATTTGGGGTTTTAGCAGCTATGCTATTAATATATTTACTAGCAAAGAAGAAAAACATTGACTACGATGTAATAATAGATGCCTTTTTAATTACTTTTCCTATATCAATTATAGGAGCAAGATTATATTATGTTGCATTTGAATATCAGAATTATCATTCCTTTATGGATATAATAAATATAAGGAATGGCGGAATGGCTATTCATGGTGGTGTTATAGCAGCCTTATTATCAGGGTATATATTTGCTAGATATAGAAAAGTTAACTTTTTGAAATATGTAGATGTAATTATGCCAGGAGTTATTTTAGCACAAGCTATAGGCCGTTGGGGAAACTTTATGAACCAAGAAGCTCATGGAGGTCCTGTATCTAAAGAATTTATAAGTAAATTTCCAGAATTCATACAAAATGGAATGCTTATAAAAGGTACTTATTATCATCCAACATTTTTATATGAATCTTTATGGAATTTGTTAGTTTGCTTAATTCTAGTTTATATAGTTCTTAAAAAGAAGGAAGGAAAAGATGGAATTGTACTTGCTGGATATATGATTTTATATTCAATAGGAAGATTTTTCATTGAAGGATTAAGAACAGATAGCTTAATGTTTATGGGACTTAGAACAGCTCAAATTGTTAGTTTAATAGGTATACTCCTAGGTATAGCATTAATTATATTTGTAAGTAAAAAGAAAAGGGCATAAATAATATTAATAATAAATATAATATGAAATGTAGAATTAATGAACTAATTCTACATTTTTTATTAATAATTTTATATTAAATTTTTAATTTAGAGGGCCTTATCTTTTAAATGTTGCAATATTTATCGGTATATGATAATATATAGCAGTAGTTCAAATTAAGTAACTATAAATAAAATAAAAAAATAATTATTTTATTAATTATTTAGCTTAATTTAATATGGAGAGATGTCCGAGTGGTCGAAGGAGCACGCCTGGAAAGCGTGTATAGGGGAAACTCTATCAGGGGTTCAAATCCCCTTCTCTCCGCCATGGCCGTGCTAGATGGGGAGTTAGCGGTGCCCTGTAACCTGCAATCCGCTATAGCAGGATTGAATTCCTAGCCTAGGCTTTAGTCTGTAGAGCCTGCCTATGCAAGTGGTGTTGATGGCAAGGTCCCATACGACGTAAGTGCGTGAACCTCGTCAGGTCCGGAAGGAAGCAGCGATAAGCGATTACTGCGTGTGATATGGATAAATCTTGTCAGAGCTAACTACATAGTAACGTCTATAGACTACTGTCGAAGCTAGGTGCACGGTTTAATTTTAGGCCTTTCTTGCAAGAAGGGTTTTTTTAATGTAAATATGAAATATAAAAACAAATTATTTATAGGTTACTCTTCAATAGGATTAACATACAATAGGACAAAGAAAGCGAGGGAATTCCTTTAGGAATACCCTCGTTTTCTTTTTTTACTATTTAGACCAGTTATAAAAAGATTACCCTGTGAATAATTTTTTATTTTCTTGTTAAATCTATAAAACTAAATTTTAAATTATCAGATTCATTAATAAATATTTCAGATTCATAATCAATGAACCAATCTTCTATATTTATTTTAGGAAAAGTAGTATCTCCTTTAAAATCTTTATAGACCTTAGTTAAGTAAAGTTTATCAGATTTAGGTAAAAGAGATTTATATATTTCTCCGCCACCAATAATAAAAGCTTCTTCAGTAGAATTTTCAAATCTATCTACAATAGAATTTATATCGTTAACTACTTCAACTTCAGCTGAGTCAGCCTTGTAATCTTTATCTCTTGTAATTACAATATGATGCCTATTAGGTAAGACCTTTGGTAAAGATTCGAAGGTTTTTCTTCCCATAATTATAGTATGACCAGATGTAATTTCCTTAAATCTCTTTAGGTCTTTTGATATATGCCATAAAAGTTCATTATCTCCACCAATTACATCATTACTGGCTACAGCAACTATAATTGATAACATTATACACTTACCTCCATTTTAATAGGATCGTGGTGCTTATAATCAATAAGTTTTACATCATCTACAGTGAAATCGTAGAAGTTAGTAATTTCAGGGTTTATCCAAAGCTTTGGAGCTTCAAAATCCTCATTTTCTCTAGTAAGCTGAAGTTTCATACCTTCAATTTGATTTTCATAAATATGAGCATTATTAATAACGTGAGTAAATAATCCAGGTTTAAGATTAGTTACTTGAGCTATTAAGTGAACAAGCACAGCATATTGACTGGTATTAAATGGAACTCCAAGTGGTATGTCACCGCTACGTTGGACAAGCATACAGTTTAGGTGGCCATCAGTTACATCCCATAAAGTTTGATAGCAACAAGGTTGTAGCGTCATTTCTGGTAAGTCTTCGATATTCCACATAGACATAATCATTCTTCTATCTTGAGGATTAGTCTTTAAAGTTTCAATAAGCTTATCAACTTGATTAAACTTTGCTATTTGGTATCCATAAGCTTTACCAATAGTGTTATTTTCATCTACCCACTCATCCCAAATATGAACATTTTGTTCTTGGAGCTTTGTAACATCATTTGATTGATCCCTATATATCCATAGCATTTCCTTTATAGCTGTCTTAAATGCAACCTTTTTAGTTGTTAGAATAGGGAATTCTTTTTGCAAGTTAAACTGCATAATTTGATGTGGAAGTTTATATGTAGGCATTCCAGTTCTATTGTTATCGTAATATCCGTTATCTAATATATCTTTAACAATAGATAAGTATTTTTTATCGTATAAACTCAAATTAGATTCCTCCTTATATTTAATTAACACTATTGTACTATAAAAGTATTAAACAAAAAACAATTAAAACATAAAAAGGATCAGCATTAAATTTACTTAAATTACATTATATGGTATAATTGCGATTGAGATAACTAATAATAAAAAAACAATTAATATAAGAAAGGGTTAATGTTCAATGAGTGAAGGAATAACTAATATATTTTTACTTGGAGTTATCGTATACTTAATGATTGATATTTCACAATTAAGAGAAGAAGTTAAAAGAAGTAATAAGGCTTTAGATAAAATAATTAGCCACTTTGGAATAGAAATGTATAATGATATTGATCATGAGTTAAGAGATATTATTAAAAGTGATGGAAAAATAAAGGCTATAAAAAGATATAGAGAGCATACTGGATTAGGTCTTAAGGAGTCAAAGGAATATATTGATAATTTAGATATAAAATAGGATGTGATATATGATGATAAGAAGGTTAACAGAAGATGATGCAAAAGATTTTTGGGAGCTAAGATTTAAAGCTTTAATAGAAGATGGGGATGCCTTTGGAGCAACTTATGAAGAAGAAATAAAGAAGCCAATACAAAGCCTTATAGAAATATTCAATAATAACTATATAAAGACTATTAATAACAATTTTATATTAGGAGCTTTTAATGATGAAAATAAGTTAATAGGAGTAATTGGATTATATAGAGAAACCAGAATTAAATTAAGACATAAAGCAACTATATGGGGAATGTATATAACACCTGAATGGAGAAGGAAAGGAATTGCTAAGAAGCTATTAACTGAATTAATTAATATAGTAAAAACTATGGAGGAATTAGAGCAATTAAACTTAGCTGTAGTAAGTAATAATATAGAAGCAATTAGCTTATATAGTGCATTAGGATTCACAACTTATGGGGAAGAAAAAAATGCATTAAAATCAAACAATAAATATTATGATGAAAAATATATGGTTTATTTTGTAAAATAATAGACGAAAGATTCAGAAAAGGATATATGGTATTAAATACTACCTTTTTCCCTCTGTTTTTTTTTATCATTTTTTTAGCTATTGCAATTTTTTTTAAAATAATTTATTATTAATATATATTAATTTGGAAAAAGAAAGGAGAAATAGGACTGTGGAATTTACTGTAAAAAAGTTCAAGTATGAAATTCTGTCTAGTAGTGCACAATCAAAAACAGCTGCAATTTTAGAAAATTGGATTACTATAACCTTTTTTAAGGTAAAAATGCAGGAATCTATTTCTTAACTTGCAAAAGTAGTAACTCCAATTAGACCTATCTGTTTATAGAGGGTCTTTTATTATGCCCAAAAACGTAAAAAATTGGAGTTGATTTAAATGAATAAAATAAGTAAAAATATTAAAAATGAATATTTATATAGATTTCTTTCATCCTTTGATATAACATCTGCTATTTGGGTTTTATATCTAGGATATAAGGGAATGACTTTAGCTGAAATAGGGTTGCTTGAAGGAATATTTCATGTAACTGGTTTTCTATCAGAAATTCCAACGGGAGCTTTAGCTGATTTATTTGGTAGAAGAAAAATTATGATAATTGGCAGATTCACTTCCTTAATATCTGCAATAATAATGTTATTTTCTAGCTCCTTTTTAGGCTTTGCTATTGGATTTATATTATCTGCATGGGGATATAACTTAAATTCAGGATCTGAAGAAGCATTAATTTATGACAGTCTTAAATTCTTAAAAAGAGAAGAAGAATATTTAAAGCTTAATGGGAAAATAAATTTAATTATAGAAGTTTCACAAGGCTTAGCAGTTTTTATTGGAGGACTTCTTTCTGAAATAAGCTTTTCCATTAGTTATATTACAGCAATTATTATAGGAGTATTTTCTTTAATTGTTTCTTTTAAATTTAAAGAAGTAGATATTAGAGAAACTCATGAAGAAAAAGTAACAGTGATTAATCACTTTAAGACATCAATAAGTATATTGAAAGAAAATAAATTGCTTTTAAATATATTAATTTTCTTTCCTACAATATATACATTTTCAGCAATAATATATTTTTATGGTCAGCAGTTTTTAAGTGATGGTGGCTATTCAAAAGTAAATATATCTATTATATTTTTGGCTAATGGAATACTTTCATCTATAGGAGCAATTATAAGTAGTAGAGTATATGAGAAGTTTAAGAGCGTAGGTTGGTTAACTATATCTGTGATAATAAGTTTTCTAATACTAATTATGGGGAATGTAACTAAAAGCCTATCAGTATTAATTTTTCTTTTCATAGGCTTTTTAACATCAATACTTCAACCTATTAGTAGTAAGCTAATAAATTCTATGGTAGTTTCCAAACAAAGAGCAACTATAATTTCCGTGGAAAGTATGTTCTATTCTTTAATAATGATAATATTATTTCCTATATGTGGATTTATAGGTGATAAATTTGCTTTAGAAATATCCTTTAAAATTATTGGGATTATAGGTTTGTTAATTACTGGTATTGAAGTGATGATTATAAGGAAAAAATAAAGTAAAAAGGAACTCAAGATAAACTTGAGTTCCTTTTTGAATATTAATGTAAGATATTTGGCAAAACTAAAGTAATAAATACTAATTTTGTTATATATATGAAATAAAAGTGACTTCGTTTAAAATTTAACGATATTAATTGGAAGGATTTATGAAAAATGATATTTGGAGATAAATTCTGAAATTTTGATGCAAGTTTTCAAGAGTGAACTTGCATGGTGAAAAAAATAAAATGAAGGATTGCAATTTAAAACTTTCAAGTTATTGAATTAAATATGTAAAGTTATATTTTTTAATTCTTCATTAATTTTATTCTTTAGTCTATAATATAAATAAACGATGAAAATAAGGAATGATTTTATGGGATATACAGCTTTATATAGGGAATGGAGACCACAAAACTTTTATGATATTGTTGGTCAAGAACATATAACTACAACAGTTAAAAATCAAATATTACATGATAGAATAGCTCATGCTTATCTTTTTTGTGGCACAAGAGGAACGGGTAAAACCACAACGGCTAAGGTCTTTGCTAAGGCTTTAAACTGTCTTGATTTACATGATGGAGAACCATGCAATAAATGTGAGATGTGCCAGAAGATAGATGAAGGATTAGCAATAGATGTAACAGAACTAGATGCTGCATCCAATAATGGTGTTGATAAGATTAGAGACATTATTGATGATGTTAAATATCCACCACAAGAAGGTAGATATAAGGTTTATATTATGGACGAAGTTCATATGTTATCTACTGGTGCTGTTAATGCATTCTTAAAGACTTTAGAAGAGCCACCAAAGAATGTAATATTTATACTAGCAACAACAGATCCACAAAAGCTACCAATTACTATTCTTTCAAGATGTCAAAGATTTGACTTTAAAAGAATTAATAATAATGAAATTATAGGCAGACTAAGAAAGATAGTTACTGAGCAAAATGCTTTAGCAGATGATAAAAGCTTAGCATTAATTGCCAGAGTATCTGATGGAGCTATGAGAGATGCTTTAAGTATATTAGACCAAGCAATTTCAATGGGAAATGGTGCTGTAGAATATGATGTACTTATAAGTATGCTAGGACTTGTAACTAATGACCATTTATTTAGTCTAACTAATTCAGTTATTCAAAGAAATGTTGAAAAATCTATAAGTATAATAGATGAAGTAGTTTATGCTGGAAAAGATATTTATTTATTTATAAAGGACTTAGTTAGTCATTATAGAAATATTCTTATGGCTAAGGTTACTAATAATCCAGAAGAAGTACTTGATATGTCAGAAGAAAATATAGCTTTAATTAAAGAGCAAGCTTCAAAAATTAGAGCAGAAGAAGTTATGAGATATATTAGAATTCTTCAAGAAGCAGAAGGAAATGCTAAAATTAGTAAGCAAGCAAGATTATATTTAGAATTAGCAATAATAAAAATGTGTAAGGTAGAATATGATACTTCTAATGAAGTTATATTAACTAGGCTTAATAAGCTTGAAGAAGGACTTAAAAATGGAAGCTTAAAGGTAGTAAGTGCAAATGCAGCAGAAGTTAATACAAGTTCTAAGAAAGAAACAACTGCAAAGAATATTAAGCAGGATGTAAAGAGAACTATTAACCACAATATATCTGGAAATGAAGATTCTAAGGTTACTTTAAATGATATACAAAAAGCTTGGAAGGATATATTAGAAAGAATTAAAGCAAGAAGAAAAATGATAGTATATGCTTCTATGGTTACTGGGAAACCTATAGAATGTAGGAATGGTATACTAACAATTGAATATGAAGATCAATATAAATTCAATAAGGATAGATTAGAAAAGCCTGAAAATAGGGCAGTTATCCAAGAGGTGTTAGCAGAGATATTTAGAGAAGATATGAAGATAGTATTTGAAGTAGAAGAATCATCAAGTAATGATAAATCAATGGAAGATATGTTAATAGAATCTCTAGGTGCTGATATGGTAGATATATTAGATGAGTAATGTCTACATAAGTGAGAATCTAAATTTTAATTTAGTAATTCGAACTTACAACGCTGACAATAGGAAGCGTTGTTACATTAATAATAGAATAAATAACAATAATAAAAATGTAATTATTATAACCTAAATATAGTAAAATTAAGAAAAATACTATATAATAGAGAATATATTTTTTATATAAGGAGGATGTTTTTATGGCAAGAGGAGGATTTCCAGGCGGATTTGGGGGAGGAAACATGAATAACCTAATGAAGCAAGCTCAAAAACTTCAAAAGGAAATGGAGCAAATGCAAAAGGACCTAGAAACTAAAGAATTTGAGGTTTCAGTAGGTGGTGGAGCTGTAGTTGTAAAGGCAAATGGAAAAAAAGAAGTTGTTTCTATTAATATAAAACCAGAAGTAGTAGATCCAGATGACGTTGAAATGTTAGAAGACTTAGTATTAAGTGCTGTAAATGAAGCATTAAGAAAAGCAGAAGAAGAAAGTGCAAACAAAATGGGAAAATTAACTGGCGGAATGAATATGCCAGGATTATTCTAAGAGATTTAAACTAAGGCGAATTTAATTTCGCCTTTTTATGTATTATTTTACAGAAAGGATGATTTTATGGATTTTTATCCAGTTGCTATAGAGAAGCTTATTGAAGAATTTGCCAAGCTACCTAGCATAGGGCAAAAAACAGCTCAAAGATTAGCATTACATGTATTAAATCTTCCTGAAGATGAAGTTAGAGAATTTGCAGATGCTTTAGTTAAAGCAAGAGGAACTATAAAGTATTGTTCAATATGTGGAAACTTTACAGATTCAGATCCTTGTGCAATATGTTCTAATCCTAGTCGAGATAAAGATATAATTTGTGTAGTTGAGCAGCCTAAGGATATAATGACAATGGAGAAAGTCAAAGAATATAATGGTAGTTATCATGTTTTACATGGTAATCTTTCACCAATGCAAGGGAGAGGCCCTCAAGATATAAGAATAAGGGAGTTAGTTTCAAGAATGAGTGCAGATGTTAAGGAAGTAATTCTTGCAACAAATCCAAATATTGAGGGTGAAGCAACTGCTATGTATATATCAAGAATTTTAAAACCTTTAAATATCAAAGTAACTAGAATAGCATCAGGTATCCCAGTTGGTGGAGATTTAGAATATGCTGATGAGGTAACTCTATCAAAGGCTCTAGAAGGAAGAAAAGAAATCTAAAAAAGGGGAATATATGGCTAAATTATTAAAGTTCTTATTTAGTAGAATGGTTATTGTAGGATTACTTATTATTATACAGTTAGGAATATTGACCTTCACCATTTGGAGGCTATCTGAATCCTTTGTATATTTATATGTATTGTTTACTGGGATAAGCATATTTTCTGTTATTTATATATTAAGTACAAAAGACAATCCATCTTATAAATTAGCTTGGGTAATACCAGTTCTTCTCCTTCCTGTTTTTGGAGGATTATTCTATTTGATTTTTGGATCAAGAAGGACAACTAAAAAATTCAGGGAAAGAATGATTAATATTTATAAAGAAACATCAAAGTTTTTACCTCAAGATAAAGAAGTTATAGCAGAAATTACAAATGAAGATAAGGCTTTTGCAAGTCAAGCTAAATACTTAAATGATTATGCAGAAAGTCCTATATATAAAAATACTATAACGAAATATTTATCCCCTGGGGAAAAGTTTTTTGAGGAACTAAAGAAAGAATTAAAAACAGCTAAGAAATACATATTTATGGAATACTTTATTATTCAAGAAGGCATTATGTGGAATAGCATATTAGAAATCTTAGAAGAAAAAGTAAAAGAAGGTGTGGATGTTAGAATTATTTATGATGATATGGGATGCCTTCAAACTCTTCCATATAAATATTATGAAAAGCTTAGAGAAAAGGGAATAAAGTGCTTAGTTTTTAATCCATTTGTGCCGTTTCTATCTGTAATTATGAATAACAGGGATCATAGAAAAATTACTATTATAGATGGGCACACAGCCTTTACTGGAGGAATAAACTTAGCAGATGAATATATTAATGAAATAGTGAGATTTGGACATTGGAAGGATGCTTCTATAGTTTTAAAGGGAGAAGCCGTTTGGAATTTAACTATAATGTTTCTTCAAGCATGGGAATTTACATGTGGGGAAAAAAATGATTATGAAAAATATAGACCAGCTGTTAATTATGTTGGTGAATTTGTAAGTGATGGTTATGTTCAGCCTTATGGTGATAGTCCTTTAGATAATGAAAATGTTGGTGAGTTTGTTTATTTAAATATTATAAACAAAGCTAAGGATTATATTTATATAAATACACCATATTTAATAGTTGATAATGAATTGGTAATAGCTTTAACATTAGCAGCTAAAAGTGGAATTGATGTAATTATAGTAACTCCACATATAGAGGATAAGTGGTATGTACACTTAGTAACTAGAGCTTATTATGCTCAATTAATAGAAGCAGGTGTGAAAATATATGAGTATACACCAGGATTTATACACTCAAAAACCTTTGTATCTGATGATAAGATAGGGGTTGTAGGTACAATAAATATGGATTATAGAAGTCTTTATTTACACTTTGAAAATGGTGTGCTTTTATATAAAACTAAATCTGTTATGGAAATTAAAGAAGATTTTATTGAAACTTTAAAGCTTTGTCAAAGAATATCATTAGAGGACTGTCATAAAGTAAAATGGGCTAATAGATTTATAACATCTATATTAAGGGTATTTGCACCTTTAATGTAAAACATATTAAATGAATTTTATACTCAATCTGAATAATTTTATAAAAGTATGGACATTACTTTAATAGTAATTATTTGGGAGGAGTCTAAATGAATAAGAATATAATTTTAGAATTTTTATTTAAAAGTGAAGATAAAAAGAAAAAGGATTATACTGAAGAGGAAGTAGCTATATTAAATGATATTCAAGAAACCATAAAGGAAATGGAAGTGGCTAGGCTTTTATTTAATTCAGTAAGTGATCCTAAATTAATAGAACTAGCAATTCATGAAGAAGATGTAGCTAGAACAAGATTTGATTATTTAATAGGGATAGCTAAAAAAAGAGGGTTAAAAAGAATAGAATAATAGAGTTAAAACAATAATATTATTAAGTGGAGGGGATTTGTATGGATATAAATTTAATATTATATGGTTTAATTGGACTAGTGTTACTTTATTTATTAATTAAGGTTTTAAAGTGGCCACTTAAAATATTAATAAATGGTGTAATAGGTATAGTGTTACTATATTTAACTAATTTACTAGGAGCTTATTTAGGATTTGCTATAGCAATTAACTGGGTTACAGCCTTAATAGCAGGATTCTTAGGAGTACCAGGAGTTATATTTTTAGTAATATTTCAAATGTTTTTTTAGGTTAAGATAAATTTATAATTTTACAAAAAGTAAGGTGAAATATCATTAATTGCTTAGGCAATAAGAGATTTCACCTTTTATTTGTGGAGTAGTTTAATAAGTCTCCTTTTTTGCACGAGAGAGGGAACAAATAGTTCCCTAAAGTTTATATAGATGGGAGTTAGAAGTTTTTAAAAATTAATGAGTGAAAAGCTTCTTATAAGACTAATATATGAGGGTTAAATAAAGAGGTTACTACTATTTTAAAAATTATATGATAAAATATTTATATATAAGCATATAAAGGAGATGATGAAGTGCCAGCAGGAAATGGAATAAATTGTAGCTACTGTCCTGAATATAAGAAAACTTGCAATGGAGATGATAAAGGATGTTTATGTTATAAGTGTCCAAGGCATTTAGGGCAATGTATATGTGTTAAATATTGTAGGGAAACAGAATCAATATTAACATTTGAAGAATAGATTGGAGGAATAGAATATGACTAATAAAGGAAAAAAATTTTTAACGGAATTTAAAGAGTTTGCACTAAAAGGAAATGTATTAGATTTAGCTATTGGTGTCATTATTGGGGGAGCTTTCAATAAAATAGTATCATCTTTAGTAAATGATATAATAATGCCACCAATTGGAGCTATAACAGGAGGGGTTGATTTTAAAGATTTAGTTTACGTATTAAAGCCAGGAGTAGGTGATGAGATTCCGGCAGTTACATTAAACTATGGAGCATTTATTCAAAATGTAGTAGATTTCTTAATAATAGCTTTATCAATATTTGTATTTGTTAAAGTAATTACAATGTTAAACAGAAAGAAAGAAGAAGAAGTTGTAGAAGAGGTTGAAGAAAAGGAACCTAAATTAACAGTAGAACAAGAGTTATTAATGGAAATTAGAGATTTATTAAAGGAAAATAATAATGAGCAAATATAGAATAGATGCATAAAATGATAATAAAAAGTTATATTTTCATTTAACAAAATAAAATTTATGGTAATAATACAAGAGTAGTAAAGAATATTCTAAATATTTAATAAAATAGTTGTTAATTCTATTGAAAAGTAGTAAAATTAACAATAAAAATAAGCAATAAGAAAATAAATAAAAAATTTTATAATGGGGGAGAAGGAAATGCATAAAAAGCTATTTATTCCAGGTCCAGTTGAGGTAAGGCAAGATGTATTAGATCAAATGGCTAAGCCTATGATTGGACACAGAAGCAAAGAAGCTTCTGCGATTCAAAGAAGAATCAGTGATAATTTAAGAAAGTTATTTTTCACAGAAAGTGAAATACTTCTGTCAACTACTTCTGGTAGTGGACTTATGGAAGGAGCCATAAGATCGTGTACAGCAAAGAGGGCTGCTGTATTTTCCGTTGGGGCATTTGGAAAGAGATGGTATGAAATGGCTACTACCAATAACGTTCCTGCAGATATATTTGAAGTAGAAATGGGAAAAGCTATTACACCTGAAATGGTTGATAAAGAACTTGCAACAGGAAAGTATGATTTAGTTGCAGTTACACATAATGAAACATCTACTGGGATTATGAATCCAATTGCTGAAATTGGAGAAGTGGTTAAGAAATATCCAGATGTGGTCTTTATAGTAGATACTGTAAGTTCAGCAGCTGGTACTAAAATAGAAGTAGATAAATGGGGGATTGATGTATGTATAACATCTAGCCAAAAGGCATTAGGATTGCCTCCTGGACTAGCAGTATGTACATTTTCTAACAAAGCTAAAGAAAGAGCTGAAAAGGTACCTAATAGAGGTTTTTATTTAGATCTTTTAGCTTTATATAAATATATTCAAAAGAAGGACTATCAATATCCTTCAACACCATCAATACCACATATGTATGCTCTTGACTATCAACTAGACTATATACTAAATAAAGAAGGTTTAGAAAATAGATTTGCAAGACATTTAGAAATGGCGAAGGTAGTCAGGGAGTGGGCAAAGAAATACTTCGAATTATTTCCAGATGAAAATTATTTATCTAATACCTTAACAACAGTTAAAAATAGTAGAGGTATAGATGTTTCAGCCTTAAATAAGGAATTAGGCAATAGGGGATTCCAAATATCTAATGGATATGGAAGCTTAAAGGACAAGACTTTTAGAATAGCCCATATGGCAGATTGTCAAATGGAAGATATTCAAGAACTTTTAAGCAATATAAATGATATTTTAGGTTTAGAATAAACTTAAAATAATTTAAGCAATAAGTATAAATAATTAAATACGATGTAAATATAAAATGAGCTGTTATAACAGCAAATTTAAAATGAAGAATTACTTATGTAATTTATAGTACTGAAAGTATATAAAATTAGAAACTCCTGAAGGAGTTTCTTCTTTAATTTTACATTCTTCATTATTAATTTTACATTTACTTTAGGGGGTATAAAAATGACAAAGGTACTAATTAGTGATGGGTTACAAGAAAAAGCAATAAATAAACTTGCAATTTTAGGATTTGAAGTTGTGGATAAACATTATAACAAGGAAGTATTAGGAGAAGCTCTTAAGAACTATGATGCTTTAGTTATAAGATCAGCGACTAAAGTTACTAGAGAAGTTTTAGAGGCTGCCAAAGGTGGAAAATTAAAACTAATAATTAGAGCTGGTGTTGGAATAGATAATATAGATTTAATAGCAGCAAATGAATGTGGAGTAGCTGTGAGAAATACTCCAAATTCTAGTTCAGACTCAGTTGCAGAGCTTGCACTAGCTCACATGTTTGCAGTTGCAAGATTTGTTGGAACTTCTAATTACACTATGAGAAATGGTGAATGGAATAAGAAGAAGTATGAGGGTGTTGAATTAAGTGGAAAAACTTTAGGAATAGTAGGTATGGGGAGAATAGGAAGGTCTTTAGCTACTAAGGCTACAGCTTTAGGAATGAAAGTAGTATATAATGATGTTTTCGGGAAGGTAGAAGGCTTAGAATATGAATTCTTAGACTTAAAAGACCTGCTAAAAGTTTCTGATTTCCTTTCTCTTCATGTACCATATGATAAGAAGGTTGGCTCATTAATAGGAAAAGAAGAGTTAGAATTAATGAAGGATGGATCATATTTAGTAAATTGTGCAAGAGGAAATGTAGTAGATGAAGAAGCTTTATTAGAAGCACTAGATAGTGGCAAAATTGCAGGGGCGGGAATTGATGTGTTTGCAGTAGAACCAAATACTAATGAGGCATTAGTTAATCATCCAAGAGTTAGCTGTACACCTCACATTGGTGCAGCAACATTAGAGGCACAAGAAAGAATTGGAGACGAAGTGGTTTCAATTATTAAGGAGTTCTTTAAATAGGATGAATATAGGAGGAGTATTATGGCAATAATTAGACCTTTTAAGGCTATAAGGCCTATAAATGAACTTGTGGATAAAATAGCAGCATTACCTTATGATGTAATGGATAGTGATGAAGCTAGAGATATGGTAAAGGATAATCCATATTCATTTTTGCATGTAGATAAAGCAGAGATAGATTTGTCTAAGGATGTAGATGTATATGATGATAAGGTTTATGAAAAGGCAAAGGATAACCTTGATAAAATGATTAATGAAGGATTATATTTAGAAGATGATAAACCTAATTATTATATTTATAGACAAGTTATGAAGGGAAGAAGCCAAACTGGACTTGTAGCTTGTGCATCAATAGATGATTATACTAATAATATAATTAAAAAGCATGAATTAACAAGAGAAGAAAAAGAAATTGATAGGATTAATCATGTATATAAGTGTGAAGCTCATACTGGTCCAATTTTCTTAACTTATAGAGAGGATAAGAGAATTTCAAAGATAGTAAATGAGTGGATTACTAAAGAACCTCTATATGATTTTATAGCAGATGATGGGGTAGCACATACTGTTTGGATTATAGATGATGAGGATACAGTAAATAAGTTACAGGAATTATTTAAATCAGTTAAATATTTATATATTGCAGATGGACATCATAGATCAGCTTCAGCTGTTAAGGTTGGCCATATAAAAAGAGCAGAAAAAGAGAATTATACTGGAGAAGAGGAGTTTAATTTCTTTTTATCTATATCATATCCAGATAGCGAATTAGAGGTTTTAGATTATAATAGAACTGTTAAAGACTTAAATGGATTATCTAAAGAAGAATTCTTAGAAAAAGTAAAAGAAAAATTTGAAGTTAGTGAAAGCAGTGAAAGAGTTAAACCATCTGAAAAGCACACTTTTGGAATGTATATAGATCATCAGTGGTATTTGCTAAAAGCTAAAGAAGGAATATTTAATCCAGAAGATCCTGTAGATAGATTGGATGTATCAATACTTCAAAATAGTTTATTAAGGCCAATTCTTGGAGTAAATGATCCTAGAAAGTCAAAGAGGATTAAGTTTATTGGAGGAATAAGAGGCTTAAAGGAGCTTGAAAGAAGAGCTAATACAGATATGAAAGTAAGTTTTTCAATGTATCCAACAACTACAGAAGATATTATGGCAATTGCAGATAGTGGAGAAATTATGCCACCAAAATCAACTTGGTTCGAACCAAAGCCTAGAAGTGGAATATTTGTTCATAAGTTTTAATCTTAAATGATAGAATATATAAAATTTAAAAGAAACTCTGTTAATTAGAGTTTCTTTTTTTTAAATATTAGTAAATACAAGTATAAAAATTATAATAATATAGGGTTTTTATAAAAATTAAGAAAAAAGTTCTTGAATAATATATTCTTATTATATAATCTTATATATGTATAAAAAGTTATATTTTTATAGAGAATAAAGAAATATACATTATGAGGAGTAAATTATGGTAGATTCGTTAATTCATTGGTTTACTAATACGTTAAGCTTTATGCCAAAGGAAGCTATAGCATTTATAATATCAATGGTACCAATTTTAGAACTAAGAGGAGGCTTAATTGCAGCCTCATTACTAGGTATTGGAGTAGGGCAAGCAATAATTATATGTATTATAGGAAATATAGTTCCTATTCCGTTTATTTTGTTTTTTATAACCCCAATATTTAATTATATGAAAAAAACTAAATTATTTAGACCTTTAGTTGAAAAGCTAGAACAAAAATCAATGGCTAAAAGTGACCAAATTAAAAAATATGAGTTTTGGGGACTGGCATTATTTGTAGGAATACCATTGCCAGGAACAGGAGCATGGACTGGAGCTCTTATAGCAGCATTACTAGGAATTGATGTTAAAAAAGCATCCCTATCAATTTTGGTAGGAATACTTATAGCAACAACAATAATGACCATTATATCTTATGGTATCCCATTTGCAATTCAAGCAATGGCTTAAATTAGACTTTAAGATCGTATAGTTTTATATTTACATAATTCCGAAGACTGAGGAATTATTACCTTTAGTATAGAAAGAGATAAATATTATATTACGGCGACTTGGAGCGTATGCGACGGAGCAAGGAATATAATATTTATCTCTTCTTTTTTAAATTTTTTTAATCATATTTTTTAATATTTTAGTTGAATTACTAACAGCTATAGGAATAAACTTTTCATAATCCATATGAGCACCATTATTAGCATTATCTGAAATTGATCTAATAACTACAAATGGAATATTATTCAAATAACAAACCTGTGCTATACTAGCACCTTCCATTTCGCATGCCATAGCATTAAATTCTTTTTCAAACCACTTAATTTTATCCACACTTGAAATAAATTGATCTCCAGAAATTATTCTACCTGAGAAAGTGTTAACATCCTTAATTTCTTCACAAGATTCTAATGCAGCATTAACTAAAGCTTCATCACACTTAAAGTCAAAAGTATCTAATCTTGGAATTTGACCATGAGGATCTCCAAAAGCAGTAGTATCCATGTCATGTTGAACTAAGTTAGTACCTACTACAACATCTCCAGGGTAAATATTCTTACCTATTCCACCTGCAACTCCAACATTAATTATAGAATCTACATTAAATTCAGATATTAATATTTGTGAACAAACAGCAGCATTTACTTTACCAATTCCACAAACAACAGCTATTATATCTTTATTTTCTAAGTTTCCTCTATAGAAAGTCATGTTGGCTTTTTTAGTTTCTTCTTTAATATCCATGT
The DNA here is from genome assembly GCA_023445445.1 of Bacillota bacterium. Classification (GTDB taxonomy): domain Bacteria; phylum Bacillota; class Clostridia; order Clostridiales; family Clostridiaceae; genus Clostridium. The sequence goes on along the minus strand of JAEXLD010000132.1, from coordinate 7,420 downwards.
CCTTTAGAAGAAGTTCTAATTCTTCATTCATTGCACTTATAATTCCTAATACCATAACTTATCCTCCTTAAATTTATGTTACATATAACTTAAATCTTTTAATATCTTATCATATTATCTACATTATTTAAATAAAATATATGATTTGATAATTTTCAATTAATATGCAATTAAATAGTTAATATTCAAAAAATATTGTTGTTTATAAATTAATAATAGTCTAAAATAAGATATATTAAATTTAAGTATTTTGTAAAGCACAAGATATAAAGGAGAGAAATTAATGATACAACATCCACTATCTAGAACAGAACTTCTTGTAGGAGCTGATGGAATAGAAAAATTAAAAAATTCAAAAGTAATGATATTTGGTGTTGGTGGGGTAGGAAGCTTTGCAGTAGAAGCTTTAACTAGAGCTGGAATAGGCACCTTAATATTAGTAGATGATGATACTGTATGCATTACTAATTTAAATAGACAAATACATGCTACATACAATACAGTAAATAAAAATAAAGTTGATGTTATGAAGGAAAGAATACTTTCTATAAATAAAAATTGTAATGTTATAACTCATCAAGTTTTTGTTACACCTGAAAACTTAAGTGAGTTAATTCCTAATGATGTAGATTATGTAATAGATGCTATTGATACAATAACTGCAAAGATAGCTTTAGCAGAATATTGCTATCAAAAGGGAATTAATCTTATAGCTTCTATGGGAACAGGTAATAAGTTTGATCCAACTCAATTTAAAGTAGCTGATGTATATGATACAAAAGTATGTCCTTTAGCTAAAGTTATGAGATATGAACTAAAAAGAAGAGGAGTTAAAAAACTTAAAGTAGTATATTCAGAGGAAAAACCAATGAAACCAAGTGGAGAAAAGATAATAGCACCAGAAACGGAAGATTCATTAAAAGATAGTACAAAACTTGTTAAGACTAAAAGACAAGTACCTGGTAGTATATCCTTTGTACCTCCAGTAGCTGGAATGATTTTAGGTGGAGAAGTAGTTCAATCTATATTAGGTTTAAAATAATATATAAGTATTAAAAAGGGAGCTGTCGCAACAGCTCATAAATTAAAAATATAGAATGTAAAATGTAGAATTATTGATGTAATTCCAAAGGAATTACTAAAAAAATATATATTTTAGAAACTCCTAAGGGAGTTTCTTCTTTAATTTTACATTTTACATTATTCATTTTACATTGTGTGATAGAACCTTTTAATTTCCTATAATTTTATGTGGCAATAGCCATTTGGATTTTTCTTTAAATATTTTTGATGATATTCTTCAGCTTTATAATAGTTAACTAAAGGAACTACTTCTGTAACTATTTTTTTATCATAATTTTTTTGGTTCTCTTCTTTGCTTTTTAATATTGTATCTAAGTCACTTTCATCTAAATAAAATATTCCTGTTCTATATTGACTACCAACATCAGGGCCTTGTCTATTTAAAACTGTTGGATCTACTATTGACCAATATTCTTTTAATAAGTCTTCTAATGATAAAATACTTTCATCATATTCAACTAAGCAAGCTTCAGCAAAATAAGTATTTTTATAGCAAACATCTTCATAAGTTGGATTTTCAGTTCTTCCATTAGCATACCCAACTTCTGTAGAGACAACTCCATTTAGTCTAGACAGGAATTCTTCAACTCCCCAAAAACATCCACCAGCTAAAACTATCTTTTTCATTTTATCACTCTCCTCACTATATTGTTTATTATTTATCTTATATTATACATCTTAAATACTAATTAAACATAACTATTTAAATAATATATTGATATTTATATCATCACCAATAATTTGTCTAAATAAATTAGTGAGAGATATTTTGGAGTTATAAATAGCTTGATCATATATATCTTTTTCATTAAGAGTTTCTTCAAAACTTTTATATACTTCTTCTTGAATTTCCTCAAATTCTTCTGATGTAAGTGTTATTTCTCCAAATCTTAAAAAGCCATTTGTAGAATCTTCATAAGTAGTTTTATTTCGTATAATATCTATAGTGAATATTTGAGGGTTAGAAACAGTAATAGTCAGATTATTATCATCTAAGGTTATATCCTCTTTTTTTAACTTAGATAAATCAATATAAAAGGAACAATTAGCATAAAATTTTATTCTCTTGTATTTCTGAAATACTTCTAAGTTTCCCCAACTTTTATCTATAGTTATAAGTTTAGAGAGTTCCACCTCTAGAGGAATTATTTTGCTTGCACTTTTTATTTCATTAATTAGACTTTCTTCAGTAGTTATGTTTAAGGGCTTATTTTGATTTTGATTCTTTATTTCATTAAATTTAATGACAAAGGTTATAGCTATAATAATAACTACTATAAAAAGTAAAAACTTTAAGACTTTTTTTAGTTTCTTTAAGGCTTTTAAAATTTTCATAAAATCTCCTAAATAATATAGTTATAATATTAAATATATGAAAAATAATTTGTAATAATGAAATAACTGACTTTTATATTTGGATTAATTAGTCTAATATAAAATATTGTGTAAATTATATTTTATTCGTTATAATATAAATAATAGTAAACAGAGTCAACTTAGGAGATAGTATTATGAATGAAAATAAGGAAATAAACATAGAATTAGTTAAAGGAAGTCTTAATGATTATAAAATCAAGGATAGAACTAATATCTTTATAGGAAGGTTTACTATAGTTGAACTAGATAAGGATAATAAGAGATGTAATATTAAATTAAAGTTCTTTAAAGAAAATAAACATATTCTATTAAGAGAAACAATATTATGTATATTAAGAACTATTTTTAAGGATGGTACAATTTATAAGGCTAATATCTTAGTGGATGAAAATATAGATTATAAGGTTTTTTTAGATTTAGGCTTTACTCTAGAAGGAATATTTACAGAAAATATATTTTCTAATGGAGTATTCCTGGATGAATTAAGCTTTGGAATTAACAGAAGTGAGTTTAACAGTAAGCAAAGAAATTATATTGTTAACTTAAAAGGACAAAGAATATCTTTAAGAAGTTTTACTCCAGACTGTGCAGAGGAATTATTAGATTATTATATAAGAAATAAAGAGCATTTAAGTTGTTATGAGCCTACAAGGGAAAGTAGTTTTTATACTATTGAAACCCAAAGAGATATACTTCTTGAAAGTTATAAAAATCTTATGAATGGTACAGGAATTGATTTAGGTATTTATAAAGATAATAAGTTAATAGGTAAGGTTAAAATATCTAATATAGTATACGGTGTATTTAAAAGTGGAATCGTAGGATATTCATTAGATAAAGATTACCAAGGAAATGGATATATGACAGAAGCTTTAACTTTAGTATTAAAGTATGCTGAAACAGAATTAGAACTTCATAGATTAGAAGCTTCAGCTTTAATTGATAATGATAGATCTAAGTCTGTTTTAAAAAAGTGTGGTTTTAAGGAAATAGGACTAAATGAAAAATATTTATTTATAAATGGTTACTGGAGAGATCACATAACCTTTTACAGGATATTAGAAAAGTTTTGATTTTATATTGGGTAGAGGTGAGGAAAATATGGCTAATATAATATTAAATAACAATGCGAAGGTTGTAAAATCATTTAATAATAATATACTACTTGTAAGAGAAAATGGAAAAGAAAAAATATTATTTCAAAAAGGCATAGGTTTTGGGAAAAAGCCAGGAGATTTAATAGAAAAAGGAATAATCTTAGAAAAGGTATTTATAATAGAAAATGAAGATAATCAAAGGAATTTTAACGAGATATCAGATAGAGTTGATTCTAAGTTAATTGTATTAGTAGAAGAATTAATAGCTGAAATTACTGATGAATTAGGTGAAGAATTAAATGAAAATATTCATATAGGTTTAATAGATCACTTGTTTTATGCTATAAGAAGGCTAAAGGATAATGAAGAAATCCAAAATCCATTTTTAGTTGAAATAGAGACTCTTTATGGAAGAGAGTTTAGTATGGCTTGTAGATTATCCAATAGAATAAAGGAAGTATTAAATGTAGAACTTCCTGAAGGAGAAAAGGGTTTTATAGCATTACATATCCATTCAGCTAGAAATAATGGTAAGCTATCAAACACTATAAAGTATAGTTTTTTAAGTAATTCTATAATAGAACATGTAGAGGATAGGCTTAAAATACAAATAGATAGAAAATCTCTAGACTATGCTAGATTCTTAACTCATATAAGGTTTGCTATAGAAAGAATAATAACTAATAGTCCAATAAAAAATGATTTAATTGATGTTATAAGGAAAAAATATAGATTATCTTATAAGATTGCAGAGGAAACAAGAACTATAATTTGCAAGGTTCTTGATATTCATAGTGTATCAGAAGATGAAGTAGCTTATTTAGCTATGCATATAGAAAGATTTAGAGTATCTATGGGGAAATAGAAATTATAAAAAATGGTACTGAATTTTGAATTATTAAATTCAAAATTCAGTACCAAATTTTTTATGTTTTTTAAACTTCGAAATTAACAACTGTAGTTTTTCCAGCTACAACTTCTCCGCTTTCAACAGGAGTAATTGACTTAGTAGCATCAACATTAGTTATAAGAACTGGTGTTGCAAGAGATAAGCCTTTGCTTAATATAAAATCTCTGTCTATTTTAATTAAAGGAGTACCTGCTTTTACCTTTGTTCCTTGTTCAACTAATTGTTCAAAACCTTCTCCATCAAGAGAAACAGTTTCTAATCCGATATGAACAAGTAGTTCTAGTCCATTTTCTAAAGTCATAGCAAATGCATGCTTAGTTTTGAATATTAAAGTAACTTCTCCATCTGCAGGGGCAACAACAGTGTCACCTTCAGCAAATATAGCCATTCCATCTCCAGCAAGCTTTTCAGCAAAAACAGGATCTGGAACTTCTGATAAAGGCATTGCTTTACCTGAAACAGGAGCAACAAGAATATTTGAATTAATATTTGCAGCTACGCTTCCTTCATTTTTTGAATCAGAGTTGAATAAATTTTTTAAAAACTTAAACATATTATTTCCTGAATAATCAGGAATTCACATCCTTTCTGTTTATATTCATTGACATAATTATAGTATTTATTATTTTAAATTAATAAATACATAATATAAGAATGTCACTAATTAAAAATAAAAGGCATAAGTCCTATTTAGTTATGGACTCATGCCTGATTAAACAGTAACACGTCTACAATGATTATATATATACTTATTAGTAAATGTCAATAAATAATAGAAAAAATGTGGAGTTAAGAAGGGCTATCAATAAAATAAAATTTTTAATAAAGATATTGAAAACAATAACATTTATTGCTATAATACTATTATAATAAAAATATATAAATTTAGGCGTGTTATCGATTATTGAGCATGAGCCGAAGAGGATTTTATAAGCATATAATATCCTTTTCGGTTTTTTTTTGTTTTTTATGGTATTATTTTTATCTGTCTGGATTTATATAAAATATTAAGGAGGAATTATAATATGATGAAGTATCTTCAAAGACTAGGAAAATCATTAATGCTTCCAGTTGCAGCACTTCCAGTTGCCAGTATCTTAATGGGTATAGGCTATTGGATTGACCCAACAGGTTGGGGGGCTAATAATGTAGGAGCAGCTTTCTTAATTAAAGCTGGTGGAGCATTAATAGATAATATGGCAATATTATTTGCTATTGGTGTAGCAGTTGGTATGTCAGATGATAATGAAGGAACAGCAGGACTTGCTGGATTAGTTTCATGGCTTGTTATAACAACACTACTAAGCACAGGTGCTGTTGCAATGTTTAAGGGAATAGATGTTGCAGATGTTCCAGCAGCCTTTGGTAAAACTCAAACTCAATTTATAGGTATTATTGCAGGTTTAATAGGTGCTAGTTGCTATAATAAGTTTAAGAACACTAAATTACCTGATGCATTAGGTTTCTTTAGTGGTAAAAGATCAGTTGCTATAATGACAGCTTTAGCTTCATTAGTTGCATCTTTAATATTATTCTTTATATGGCCAGCAATTTATGGGGCATTAGTATCATTTGGTAAAGCTATTATTTCTACAAATGCAGTTGGAGCAGGTATTTATGCATTCTTTAATAGATTATTAATTCCATTTGGATTACACCATGCTCTTAATTCAGTATTCTGGTTTGATGTTGCAGGAATTAATGATATAGCGAATTTCTGGGGACAAATGGGGGATGGAGTATATGGTCAAACAGGTATGTACATGACTGGATTCTTCCCAGTTATGATGTTTGGTTTACCAGCAGGAGCTTTAGCTATGTATCATACTGCTAAAGATAATAAGAAGAAAGTTGTATATGGATTATTATTAGCTGCTGCTTTATCTTCATTCTTTACAGGAGTTACAGAACCATTAGAATTTGCATTTATGTTCTTAGCACCAGGACTATATGTAGTACACGCTTTATTAACAGGTATATCTGCAGTGGTTTGTACTTTACTACCAGTTAGAGCTGGATTTAACTTCAGTGCAGGATTTGTTGATTGGTTCTTAAGCTTTAGAGCACCAATGGCTGAAAATCCATGGCTAATAATACCAATAGGTTTAGCGTTTGGAGTTATATACTATGTAGTATTTAGAATTATCATTACTAAGTTCAACTTAAAGACTCCAGGTAGAGAAGATGACGATGAACTTACAGAAAACACAGTAATTAATGGGGATATGAATGAATTAGCTAAAGCATATATTGAAGCTTTAGGTGGAAAAGATAATATATTAACAGTAGATAACTGTGTAACAAGATTAAGACTTAATGTTAAGGACAATTCAGTTATTACAGATAAGAAATTAACATCTTTAGGAGCTAGAGGTGTTATAAGACCTGGAAAAGGAAGTATTCAAGTTATAGTTGGAACAAATGTACAATTTGTAGCTGATGCAGTAAAAGCTGAATTAAAGAAATAGCATAATATACAAAAAAGGTAAGAATTTAATTTCTTGCCTTTTTTATTTCTAGTAAGCATATAAACATAGTAATAAAGGGAAGTTATAAAAGATTATAGAGTTAACTTGGCCAGGTGTATCAATAATAGTAATATGTTGAAATATGGAGAATAAATTAGAAAAAACATATTATTTTTATATAAAGCATAAATTATATAATAATTTTTTTGAATATAAGTGTTAAGATAAGTCTCGTTCCTGACAGAAACAAACAAAAAGGAACAAACAAGAAAAAAGATTTTAAAAGTCGAAAAATGTTGACAAATAAATCTTTTAGGTGTATAATTATATCGTCCCTTGAGGGTGATGAAGAAAATGGTCTTTGAAAATTGAACAGAATATAAGTTAAGTATAAAATAAACCAGCAATTCTTTTAAGTCTTAAGTGAGAATCTAAATTTTAATTTAGTAATTCGAACTTACAACGCTGACGATAGGAAGCGTTGT
>JAEXLD010000115.1 GCA_023445445.1 Bacillota bacterium | reverse complement strand
TTCCTTATCTACTAAGTCAAGTAAAGGCATAAATAATTCTCCACCTTTAACAACTAAAGAAACTGCATTTTCTGGAACTTCATTTTTATCATCAATAAATGCTACCTCAGATGCAGATGCTAATTTTTCAATATAGTTAACACCTGATGCAAAGGCTTCTTTAGCTTCATTTGTAGCATGTGCTATAACCTTTGCCTTTCTTGATGGTGGAACATTCATTTCTGCTCTAACATTTCTTAAGCCTTTAATTGCTTCAATTATAAAGTCCATATCTTTTTCAGCTTTATCATCTCTTAAAACTTCATTATATTCTGGCCAGTTTGAAAGAACTATTGATTCACCATCAGTTAAAGTAGTATATATTTCTTCTGTTATAAATGGCATTACTGGATGTAATAGCTTAAGTCCTGTTTGTAATACTTCATTTAAAACATTATAAACTATTCCCTTAGCTTTTTCATCTTCGCCGTATAATACACCCTTAACTAATTCTATATACCAATCACAGAATTCAGTCCACATAAAGTCATAAACCTTTTGAAGTGCAATTCCTAATTCGTATTTTTCCATGTTTTCAGTAACTTCATTTACTAAAGTATTCATTCTTGAAAGAATCCATTTATCAGCTAAGCTATATTCCTTGCAATCAGCATATTTATTCATTACTTCTTTATCAAGATTCATCATTACAAATCTAGAAGCATTCCACATCTTATTTGCAAAGTTTCTAGCAGCTTCAACTCTTTCTGGAATATATCTTATATCATTTCCTGGTGAATTACCTGTAACTAGCATAAATCTTAAGGCATCAGCACCATATTCATCTATAACTTCTAATGGATCAACACCATTTCCTAAAGACTTACTCATTTTTCTTCCTTGAGAGTCTCTTATAATTCCATGAATTAAAACTGTATCAAATGGAGTTTTATCCATATTGTGTATTCCTGAGAATATCATTCTTGCAACCCAGAAGAATATAATATCATAACCAGTAACTAATACATTAGTTGGATAGAAGTATTCTAAATCCTCTGTTTGATTTGGCCAACCTAATGTTGAGAAAGGCCATAAAGCTGAAGAGAACCAAGTATCTAATACATCTTCATCTTGATGTAAGTGTTTAGATCCACACTTAGGACAAACATCTGGTGCATCTACTTGAACAATTAGTTCCCTACAATCATTACAGTACCAAACTGGGATTCTATGTCCCCACCATAATTGTCTTGAAATACACCAATCTTGAATATTTTCCATCCAGTTAAAGTATATCTTATCAAATCTTTCTGGAACAAATTTAGTTTCATTATTTCTTACTGCTTCTATAGCAGGTTTTGCTAAGGATTCCATCTTAACATACCATTGTTTAGATATAATCGGCTCAATTACAGTTCCACATCTATCATGTGTTCCTACGTTATGAGTATGAGGTTTAACCTTAACTAATAAGCCTTGTTCCTCTAAATCTTTAACCATTTGCTTTCTAGCTTCATATCTATCTAAGCCTTTATATTTTCCTCCAAGCTCATTAATAACTCCATGATCATCCATAACTCTAATTTGTGGCAAGTTATGTCTAAGTCCAACTTGGAAGTCGTTAGGATCGTGAGCTGGTGTAATCTTAACAGCACCTGTTCCAAACTCAATATCAACATAGTCATCAGCAACTATAGGAATTTCTCTATCTGTTAAAGGTAACTTTATCATTTTTCCTACTAAATGCTTAAATCTATCATCCTTTGGATTAACAGCTACTGCAGTATCACCAAGTAATGTTTCAGGTCTAGTAGTAGCTATTTCTAAATATCCACTACCATCAGCTAATGGATAATTTATATGCCAGAAGAATCCTTCTTTTTCTTCATATTCTATTTCTGCATCTGAAAGTGCAGTTGTACATTTTGGACACCAGTTAGTTATTCTGTTTCCTTGATAAATTAAGCCTTCATTATATAATTTAACAAAAACAGTTCTAACTGCTTTATTTAAATTTTCATCCATTGTGAAGGCTTCTCTTGTAAAGTCACAAGAAACACCCATTTTCTTAAGCTGATTTCTTATAGTACCTCTATATTCATCTGCCCATTCCCAAACTTTTTCAAGAAAGGCTTCTCTTCCCATTTCTTTTTTTACTAAACCTTCTTTTAAAAGTTCATTTTCTACCTTTACTTCAGTAGCAATTGAAGCATGGTCTTGTCCTGGAAGCCATAAAGTACAATATCCTTGCATTCTCTTAAATCTTATAAGCATATCTTGAAGAGTATTATCAAGAGCATGACCTAAATGAAGCTTACCAGTTATATTTGGTGGTGGCATAACTATTGAAAAAGGCTTTTTATTTTTATCAATTACTGGTGTAAAATACTTATTTTCTTCCCAATTTTTATAAATTCTTTCTTCAAATTCTTTTGGATTATACGTTGTAGCTAAGTTTTTCTTTTCAGACATTAAACTTCCTCCTTTATTTAATAAACCAATGATAGTTTTATTTTTTATATAAAAAAAGAGCCTTCATCACAAAAGGACGAAGACTCGCGGTACCACCTTTATTCTTAACATAATAAATATATTAAGCTCTTTATTTAATAACGACTAAGACAGCCGCCTTTACTTACTATAATTTCAGTAAAGATGCTCAAAAGCTACCTTCAGGGTACTTTAATATAGAAGGCTTTCAGCCGCTGACCTTCATTCTCTTTATATACAGTATTCCTTACTCCTCTTTCTCATTGCTTTTAATATATGATTTTGTATAGCTATCTTATAATATATTATTATTTTTGTCAATAATGTTAAATTATAAAATCCTTTTTATTGTGTTCTTTGGCTTTTGGTTCTCCAAAAGCTGCCTTTACACTTTCTACTTGTGGATTATGATTGATATTCTTTTTATGACTATTTTTACTCTTTTTACTCATTTCTTTCACCTCCAAGCTTGTATCATTAGCTTATGTAAAAGAAATGTATTTTATGTAATTATCCTTCAATCCACTCCATGTCTTTAATAAACTCATTCATAAACTCTTCACTCATATTTGGATTTATAGTTTCTTCATGAGTAATTGTAACTATAGACATTGCAATGGCATATTTTACAGTATCTTTAATTGATAAATTATTCATATATCCATATCCAACACCTGCTACAAATGAATCTCCAGCTCCTGTTACATTTTTCACTTCAACTGCTGTAGTTCTTATTTTTCCTTCTTCTGTTGAGTTCTTGTAATATATTCCATCAGCATCTAAGCTAATAAATACATTTTCTACCCCTAAAGATCTAAAATAATTAGCAGCTTTAACTAAATCATCATCATTTTCTATTTTATATCCGCACAAAAGTTCTGTTTCTAATCTATTTGGCTTTATAGTATGAAAATATTTAATTAAATGCTCTACTTTTTTTGCTTTTGTTGCAGAAACAGGATCTAAAATAAATTTAGTTTTACCTTGAAACTTAGTTAATATATATTCTAGCAGTTCTGGATTATCTGCATCTAAAATAACATATTCTGCATTTTCTATAATACTTGCTTTTGAATCTATAAATGAAGAATCCATTTTATTTAAACACTCCATATCTACTATAGCAGATTCCATTTCTCCATCTTCATTTAAAACTGCCATATATGTAGGAGTATATTCATTTTCCAAAATCAAAGAATTGCTCATATTATAACCTATCTTAATAGAGTTGTTTAATATATTTTTCCCTTGATCATCTCCACCTAAAATAGAAATGAACTCTGTATTAACATTGACTCTTGCTAAATTTTCAGCAATGTTTCTACATACTCCACCTAAAGAAATCTTTATTTGTCCAGGTATTGAATCCCTTTGGTAATACTTCTTTCTACTGAAACCTATAATATCTACTATTGATGCCCCTAATACTAAAATATAAGGATTATTCTTACACATACCATCTCTCCTGATCTATATTGTCCTTTCTTTAAAAAACATAAGTACATTATATTAAAGAACTGTGAAAAAATAAAGTAATTTTTGAAAAACTTTGTCGAATTGTATTATGTAAATTATATATACATTATTTATTGTCACAGAATATAAAAAATTCATATATTGAATAATAATTAGTTAATTAGGAAATAATTATATTAATAGTAAGTCTATCCAGGAGGTATATATGCAATCATTTAATGAAGGAAATAAATATTATAATCTTAAAGATTATGAAAAAGCTATAGATTTATATAAGTTATCAATTGAAAATAATGAAAATACAGCCTGTTCCTATTATAACTGTGGGGTATGCTTTATAAAATTAAAAGAGTTCGATAAAGCCATAGAAATGATAAAAATTGCTTTAACTATGCAACAAGAAAGTAAATATTATTTTAATTTAGCTTATTGTTATGCAATGAAAGAAGATGTAAAAAAGGCATTAATTTATTTTAATATGGCTTGGTCATTAGATTCATCAGATACAGATTGCGAAAAAGCAATTAAATTAATACTTTCTAAAAGCAAAAAAGCCCTATAACCATTTCGGTAATAGGACTTTTTCTTTAATTGTAAATCTATATTTTAATTTTTTCTACATCCATTCTCCAGCAATTTCTGAATTTAAGTGGTCTTTATCAAAATCGGCACTATCAAAGTAATTACCTGATAAATAGAAGGTTGGGTCTACATTAATCCATTTACCTTCATCTTCTAAGTAAACTTGATTCCATGCATGGGGGCCATAATTTTGTCCATCATAAGCCTCTCCTGTAATTATTCTAGTTTTTAATCCTACTGCTCTAGACATGGATACATAAAGGCAGGCATAATCAAAACATATTCCACTTCTACTATTCCAAGCTTCAATGGAACCACTATTAGAAACACCCTCTGGACTTAGTGCCTTTTCAGCTTTATCATAATCATACCTTATATTAGAGCCAATCCAAGCATATAATCTTTGAGCTTTTACCCTATCTATTTTTGCATTACTTACTATTTCTTTTGCTTTATTATCTATCTCTGGCAATGATTTTATTCCTTCTTCTAAAGTCACACCATTATAATATATAATTACATTGGCATTTGAAGGTAAATATTCTTTAAAATCACTATAAGGTAAAATAGGTTTGTTTACTGCAACTATACTTTCTAGCTTACTATAGCCATTTACAGCATTGAAGAAGTTTATTTTTAATTCTTTACCAAAGGTAGTATTATATGCAATTATGCCCATGAACATTATTAATATAACTACTAACCCCTTTATAAAGCCAAAAATTGTAGAAAATAAAACTATCCTAAACTTACCCCTGCTTAATAAAATATTATATGCCTTAGTTAGAGGTTCATTTAATGCCTTTAATATCCAATATATTATTGATTGTATTAAAAGAAAAACTATTCCTAAAATTAATGCTTTAAAAATATTATTATTAAGAATAATTAAATTAGGATTATTGCTAATAAACTGTAAAATAATTAAATATATTTTTTCTAAATTTAAAAGCATAAGGAAAAAAGTAATAAATATTGAAAAATAGTATATTAACCTATCTAATGAATATTTAGCACTTTCATCTTCTAGTGATCCTTGAATACTATCTTTTATTGAAAAAATCATTAATAAGGCACATATAATATATGGCAAATATGCAGTCATTAATGCATCTCCTTTAAAATATTAGTTATCGTCTACCTTTGTAATTTCCTTTACAACACCTGAAACTATCTCGTAACAATACCCTTTAGACAATAAAAATCTATATAATTTTTGTGATATCTTAAATTTATCTGATTCCCTTTTAGCTATAGTATTATATTTTTTCATCGCTAAATCATAAGCTGTATTTCGTTCATCTTCACTATCAATATTATAAATTTCATTGTCTATTATTTTATCGCTAATTCCTTTTTTAGCTAAATCGTACTTAATCTTCTTCTTACCAACTAGCTTAACTTTATCTTTAACGTACATTTTAACATAGTTTTCATCATTTATAAAATTGTATTCTTTTAATACCTTCATAGTTCTATCTATAGCTACATTATCATAGCCTTTTAAAATAAGTTTATCTTTTAATTCTTTTTCACTTTTATAAGATCTTTCAACTATTCTTAATGCTGTAGCTTTACATTTCAAATAATTATCTTCCTTTGCAATGGTGTTCATTCTATCTATGTCTATTTTTTCATTTATTTTAAGGCCTTCCTTATAAACTAGCTCATTACTTACTGCAAATGCATAATCATTATCAATATATATATTAGATCTATCTTTATTTCTCTTTTGTACTTCAATTTTTGTAATTACATTCATAAATTTCTCCATATTAATTAGATTTAAGTATATGAATTGTTGGATTATTTAAGACTGTTTCTGCTACTTTATGAATCTTATTTATATCTAAACTATTTAATCTCTCCATATCTTCTAGGAATTCATAAAAATCTTCCCCATCTAAACCTTGATGCAGCATATAGTTGCATAATTCTGATGGATCTTCTAAAGTAGAAATAACTGCTGTCTTATGTACCTTTTTCATAAGCTCTAAATCTCTTTCTCCAATTACTAAATCGCCACTTTTAACTGATTCTATAGTATCATCTATAGCTTTTTTAGCTGCTTCTAAGTCTTTTTCTCCAACTGAAGTATAGATATATAAAGTCTTAACATTATTTGTCATATCTATACTAGTATATATGTCATAAGCAAGTCCTCTTTTTTCTCTTACCTCTCTAAATAATAAAGAATTAGAACTTTCTCCTAACCTATGATTTAGTATTCTAAGGGGTAATTCTAAATCTTTACTTAAATTATAAAAAGTATATAAATAAACTATTGTATTTTGTTCTATATTATTTTTTATAGTAGTTACTGATTTTGATACATTCTCTTCTTTGCTTATTATAATTTCCTTTGTATCACCAGTTTTCCAGGAAGAAAATACTTCTTTAATTTTTTCAAATGCTTCTTCATGCTCTAAGGAAGATACTATAGTTATTAATGAATTATTAGGTAAATAATATCTATTATAATATTCTAACAAATCTTCTCTCTTATAAGCTTTAACATTTTTTTCTAGCCCTGCAACATCATATCTTAAAGGATTATTCTTAAAGGCTACTTCATTTGTTCTCTTAAAGCTTAAATCTTCTATATCGTCCTTACTTGCCCTCATTTCTGCAAGAATTACTCCTCTTTCCTTTTCTAGTTCATCACTATCAAAAGCAGCATTAATTATCATATCACCTAATATATCAATAGCATTATTTAGTTCCTCTTCTAAACAGCTTATAGTATAAACAGTTGAAGTATAATCAGTATAGGCATTATACTCTCCCCCTAAAAACTCAAGCTCATCATTTAACTCCTCATAAGTTCTATCCTTAGTACCCTTAAATAGCATATGCTCAATAAAATGGGAAATTCCCTTTTCATTTATATTCTCATATAGAGAACCCACCTTAACTCCCACATTTATAGAAGTTATTTTAGTATCTTTTTTTATAGTTACAACTTCTAGTCCATTATCTAAAAGATGTTTTTTTACATCAAAATTCAATTTAAACATTCTAGCCCACCCATCTCTCATATTATATTATTTTAAAATATAATATGATTATTTAAAAATATAATAATATTATTATATCTATGTTTACTGTAATAATCTATATTATTACAGCTTTTTTGATTTAAATTATTTGTAATAAGACTTTACCTTATTTTTATTGGAACTTATAATAATTATAATAACAATAAAAAGGAGGGCTTTTATGAAAAAGAATATCTTATTAATTGAAGATGAAACTCGTATAAGATTTTTGCTTAGAGATTATTTTTTAAAAGAAGGCTTCACTATTATAGAAGCTGCTGATGGGGATGAGGGCATTAATTACTTTATGAACAACAAAATAGACTTAGTTATTTTAGATATAATGATGCCTAAAGTTGATGGAATAACAGTATTAGAAACTATAAGAAAAGTTTCTGCAGTTCCTGTTATTTTGCTAACTGCAAAGGGACAAGAAGAGGATAAGCTTTTTGGTTATGAAATGGGAGCTGATGATTATATGACTAAGCCCTTTTCTCCAAAGGTGCTAATAGCTAAGGTAAAAGCTCTTCTAAAAAGAACTTCTGAAGATACCTTCTCAAATTTAAATGAATATGATGGATTAACTATAAATAAGCTTTCTCATGAAGTTAAGATAAATAATGAAATTATAAATCTTTCTCCTAAGGAATTTGAACTTTTATGCTATTTATCAGATAACGAAGGAATAGCTTTATCAAGGGATACCATTTTAGATAATGTTTGGGGCTTAGACTATTATGGTGACTTAAGAACTGTAGATACTAATATAAAAAGATTAAGGGAAAAACTTGGTGAAAAGGCAGCTTATATTATTACAGTTAGAGGAAGTGGATACAGATTTGAAGCGAAAAACTAAATTTAGTCTATCAAAAAAATTATTTTCTATAACCTTTGGATTAATTTTTATGGTTTTAATATTTAGCATGCTATTTCAAATGTTATTCTTTGAAGATTTTTATTTAAATAAAAAAATTAAAGATATGACTAGAGAAGCACTTAAATTTAGTGATATGTATTCTTATGATATTTCAGATCAAAATAGATTAACTAGTGCTTTATATAGATTTGAACAAGATACAAATTCAAAAATTGCTATATTTTCTATAGATGGTAATCTTAAATATCTACTAAATTATGATAATAGTGATGATTTTCAAACTCTAACTTTATTTTGTAAAGAGCTTATTGATAATAAATCTCTAATTAATAAAGTTCTTACTACAGGGAAATCACAAACTAGTGTTTTTGAAAATGCTTTTAGTAGTAGTACAAAAATTGGTATTTTAACTCCAATGTCCTTAAATCAAAAAAATGATTCTATTATAGTAACGGTATCTTCAATGCAACCTATTAATGAAGCCACTGATGTAATAAGAGAGTTTTATTTTTATTTATTTTTGGGCTTTAGTTTAATTGGGATTTTTCTTTCTTCTGTTTATGCAAATTTAATATCTAAACCATTAGTTAACATAAATAAAATTGCTAAAAGAATGTCAGCTATGGATTTTACCGCTAAATGTGAAGAAACAACTTCTGATGATGAAATAGGAAATCTTGCAAATACGTTAAATTTCTTATCTTCTACATTAGAAAATGCTTTAGAAGATTTAAAATATAAAAATCAAAAGCTTGAAGAGGATATTGAAAAAGAGCGTAAGCTTGAAGAAATGAGAAAAGATTTCGTAGCAAGCGTTTCTCATGATTTAAAAACTCCAATTGGAATTATAGAAGGATATGCTGAAGGTTTAAAAGATGGTATCGCCACAGGAAATGATGCCTTGATTTATCTTGAAACTATAATAGATGAATCTCACAAAATGAATAAATTAGTTACTAATATGTTAGAGCTTTCTAAATTAGAATCAGGTAGTTTAGAGTTAATAATTGAAAAATTCAATATTTTAAGATTAATTCAAAAAATAGTAAAAAGCTTTAAATTAGAATTTGAATCAAAGGATTTAAAATTAGAGCTAAAGACTAATTTAGAATACTGTTATATTTTAGGTGATGTTTTTCAATTAGAACATGTTATAACTAATCTGTTAAGCAATGCTTTAAAGTATACACCTAATGGTAACAAAGTAATTATAGATATAAATAGTGATGGTGAAATTGTTACTATTTCTATTGAAAATAAAGGTGCACATATTCCTGAAGAGGAAATAGATAATTTATATAACAAATTCTATAGAATAGATAAGGTAAGAAATTCTTCAAACAATAGTAATGGTTTAGGTCTTGCTATTGTAAAAAGAATTTTAAAATTACATGAAAGTTCCTATTCTTTATTTAATACTGAAGATGGAGTTAAATTTGAATTTACTCTAAAAAAAGCTAATGATGAAGAACAGCTGGAAATGTAGAATGTAAAATATAGGAGGTGTATAAAACATCTCCTATATTTTATTTAATCTTAATATAAAAATAGTTTACCCTATATAAAAAAGCTAATTAATAAAAATATTACTATTATACCATTTAGAGCAAGGATTATTTTATTATTTTTAGCTATAGAATTTAAATCTTTTTCTTCTTTGCTTTCAATCATATCTACCATAATTAGTAATTGATCTAATTTATTAAGTATATCCTTATTTATCTTTTTATTACTATTTCCATCATTAATATTCTCTAAAACTTCTTCTTTACTTTTAATTATTTCTTCTTTAATATCCTCTATTACTATATCCTTATAAAGTAGTTTGATTTTTTCTTTTACATTTTCCTTTAGTAAATCCTCCTTAAAATAATTATCCACTTAATAAATCCTCCTCAATACATATCATTCTTTTAGTTATAATCAAAAGATATTCGTAGGTTAATATTAATTCTTCTCCAGTTAAGGTATTTGAATTTAAAGCTTTAACTAGATTTCTTCTAAATTTTATATATTCTCTTTTTATATAGTTAAAAAATATATATACTATTTTTTCTTCTTCCAAAGATGTATCATTAAAGTTTTTATAATCTTCCCGTAGTTTTTTCATTTTCTTTTCTTCAGAACATATTATTTTATTAGTCTCCATTATAGCTTCTTCTATATCTTGTAGACTTTCTTTAAAATCACTATCACTTGTTTTATCATCTTTAATTCTATCAGCTCTAATATTTCTTTCAAATTCTAAATCCTTTAAAGTGTTACTAAATACATTGATATTATTTTCAACTAATAGAATTTTAGCTTTATATTCTTTTCTTTTAGCTTTTATAAATCTTATAGTATCTTTTTTCAATTCATAGATTTTTCTAGTATAATTATTTTCTGTTAAATCTTTATTTTCTTTCTCTTTTTCATAGTCTTTAATAAAAGCTTTTATTCCATTTATAAGAAATGTATTATCATCAAGGATAAGTTCCTCTGATTTCTTCACCAATTTTCCTCCCTTCAATTTAAATTACCCTTTAATCCTTATGTTATGTTTTATTAAATTCTATGCTGATTATATAAATATTATTATTAAAAATTCAATAAACTTCATAGTTACTTTCTTCTTTAAAAATAATAAAAGGTAATGGAGGCTATTATCTTCCATTACCTTTATCTTTATTAATATCAATATTACTAAATTAATTCTTCTATTAAGGCTTTTTAAAGTATAAATCTGATTTAAATATCATTTAAGTTAGAAATTTAATTCTATACCCCTTCACTTAAGAATTTATATTGAGCCATATATAAATCATAATAACTGCCTTTATTTTTTAGTAACTCATCATGATCTCCTGCTTCTTCAATTTGTCCATCATTTATAACCATAATCTTATCACAATCTCTAATAGTAGATAATCTATGGGCTACAACAAAGGAAGTTCTTCCATGAAGAAGCTTTTCAATTCCTTCTTGTACTAATTTTTCTGTTTGAGTGTCAATATTAGAAGTAGCTTCATCTAAAATTAAAATTCTAGGATTAGCAAGTAACGCTCTTGCAAAGGATACCAGTTGTCTTTGTCCTAAAGAAAGCCTTGATCCTCTTTCATTTACCTCAGTTTCATATCCCTTTTCCAGTTTCATTATAAAATCATGAGCATTAACTGCCTTAGCTGCTTCTATAACTTCTTCGTCTGTTGCATCTAATCTTCCATATCTTATATTTTCCATAATAGTTGATGAAAATAAGAAGGTATCTTGAAGCATTATTCCCATTTGACTTCTTAATGATTCTAAATCTATATATTTAATATTTTTACCATCAACTAAAACTTCACCTGCAGTTGGATCATAGAATCTACTAAGTAAAGATACTATTGTAGTCTTTCCTGCTCCTGTTGCTCCAACTAATGCTATTTTTTCTCCCTTATTAACCTTGAAACTTACATCCTTTAAAACATCATTATTTTCATCGTAAGAAAAATATACATTTTTAAATTCAACTAAACCTTTAATTTTTCCAATTGGTTTTGCATTTGATGAGTTTTTTATAATTGGTTTTATATCTAAAATATCAAATATTCTATCTGCTGCTGAAAAGTTTGTAATTAAATTATTATAAAAACTAGAAAGGTTCATTATAGGTCTCCAAAACATTCCCACATACATAGAAAAGGCTATTAAAGTACCTATCTTAATTTCATTATTCATAACTAATTTATATCCAATTAAAAATACTATAACTGCTCCAAGCCCCCATGATAATTCAACTAAAGGCCAAAAGAAATCATTAATTTTTACTGCATCTATAAATGTATCACTTTGCTCTTTAACC
This sequence comes from Bacillota bacterium, assembly GCA_023445445.1. GTDB lineage: Bacteria > Bacillota > Clostridia > Clostridiales > Clostridiaceae > Clostridium. The sequence continues at coordinate 33,120 of JAEXLD010000115.1, read as the reverse complement.
ATAGATTGAAAGTTTTTTTCTGTTCCTTTTTCTCTAGCAAAGCCCTTTACTACTTTTATTCCAGAAAAGTCTTCATGAGTAAATCCATTTAAATTTGATCTTTTATTTCTATAAATTTCCCACCTTCTTCTTGAAATAATCTCAATACAAAACATTGCAATTCCTAGTATAGGTAAAAGTGCTAAGCAAGCTAAAGCAAGTTTTACATTTAGCATAAACATAATTATAGTAACACATATAAGATTTAAAATTTGAGGAATAAAGGATTGAATACTTTGTGAAAATAAATTCTTTAACGCATTAACATCGCCAACAACTCTAGCTAAAATTTTTCCTACTGGTCTTCCATCAAAGAAGTCAAAGGATAAATATTGAATATGGCTATATAATTCATGCCTTATATTAACTAAAATATTATTAGTTATGGAAGTTATCATTGTCCATCTAATTTTCGAAACTATCCAAGCTGCTAAATTCAATACAACCAAAAGTACACCAATGATAATTAGCGCTTGAACATTTCCACTTACTATATAATCATCTATAGCTATTTTTAGCAAAAGAGGATTAACAATTTCAGAAATCATAACAAAAATCATCAGTAAAATAACAATAAAAGATTTTAATTTATAAGGTTTTAAATAGGCCAAAAGTTTCACTGTTATTTGACTTTTACTTCTTCTCATTACTTCTTCATCTTTTTTTATTGAGTTGTTTTTCATCTATATAACCTCCTCTTCTAAAAGATTAAAGTCTTTAAATTGGCTACAATAAATATCAAAATATTTCCCTTTAATCTTTAATAATTCTTCATGGGTTCCTTTTTCCTTTATCTCTCCATCCTCTAGATAAATTATAAGGTCTGCATTTTTAACTGCTGAAATCCTATGAGCTATAATAAAAGTTGTGCTAGTATCTCCTCTATTAGATAAATTCTTTAATAAACTATACTCAGTTTCCATGTCTAAAGCTGAAGTAGAATCATCTAAAATTAAAACTTTAGATTCTCTTACCAAAGCTCTTGTAATCGAAATTCTTTGCTTTTGTCCTCCAGATAAGCCCATACCTCTTTCTCCTATTTCTGTATAGAAACCTTCTTCTAATCCATTTACAAATTCTAGGGCGCAAGCTAATTCTGCTGCCTTTTCTACTTCTTCAAAGGTTGCATTTTCATTACTAAATCTTATATTATTTATTATTGAATCTGAAAATAAGAAAGTATCTTGTGGAACAATGGCCATCTTTTCTCTTAAAAAGTTTAAATCATAATCCTTAATATCCACATTATCTATTTTTATATTTCCATCAGTTACATCATAGTATCTTCCAATTAAATTAATTAAAGTAGATTTTCCAGAACCAGTTGTTCCCATTATGGCTACTGTACTTCCAGCCTTAATATCTAAATTAATATTTTTAAGAACATATTCATCCTTATATTTAAAACTAACATTATTAAATATAATATCTCCAACTAATTCTTTAGGTTTATAAGTTTTATCTGTATTTTGAATTTCAGGTTCTTTATCCATTATTTCAAATATCTTCTTAGCTGAAGCAGTATTTCTTGAAAGTAAGTCAAGTAATTCTCCTAGCATTCTCATTGGCCATATTAGATTCCAAATATACCCACTAAAAGCTACTAATACTCCAATGCTTATATTCCCTTTCAAAACAATGAAACCACCATAAACTATCATTACAACTAAAGCTATATTTGTTAAAAATTCAATAGGTGGAAAGTAATCTCCAATTATTTTTCCTTGTTCCATGCTTAAATCATAGAATTTTCTGTTCATTTTTAAGAACTTTTTCATTTCATATTTTTCTCTTGCAAAGGCCTTAACAAGTCTAACCCCTGCAATATTTTCTTGGGCAGTAGTTGTAATCTCAGCTGTTTTATCACTTAATTTACCATAGTTTTCTCCAAACTTTTTCTCTAAACTAATTGCCATAAAGCCTATTGGAATCATAATAATAAAACAAGCTAAAGCTAGTTGCCAATTTAATGAAAATAGAATTATTGTTGAAATAACAAAATAAATTATATTTTCTATAAATAATCTAAAACCAAAGCTAAGAGTTTGCCAGATATTTTCAACATCTTCACCTATTCTAGACATTAACTCCCCAGTATTCATTTCATCAAAATATTTAAATTCTAATTTTTGAATATGATTAAACATATCATTTTTAATATCTGCATGTACCTTTACGCTTAAATAGTCATAAAGAAATTCCTTGAAATACCCTAAAATTGATTTTGTTATGGTAATTACTGAAATTGCTATTAAAATTGTCTTTATAACGTTGTAGTTTCCTTGAGTAATACCTTCATCAATAAATACTTTTTGAAGATAAGGCATAAAAAGATCAACCACAATTACTGCTATCATTGAAAAGGTTCCAAAGAATAGTAATCCCTTATACTTTGAAACATATTTAAGTATTCTCGTCATTTAAATTCCCCCTTTTTGCTTCATATATTGCTTAATTTAATTTTTAACCTCCTCATATGTTAGTGGATATAAAAAGGCCAAGGAAATCCATGCTTTTTGTTTTATTTAATACAAACTTAAATAAAACAAAAAGCCCTGGTAATAACCCTGGCTTAATTACTTTTTATATAAAATTACACCTTTAAATAAAATTAAAGTAGTTTTATAAAGTAAAACTGCATAAATTCTCTATATCTTAAATTCACACAATGAGATAGGATTATTCATATAATTATTTTTTTGGATTATTTGATTTTTAATTGTTAACCTAAAGTCTTTTATCATATTTAACATTTTTCCTACCTCCTTTTCACTTTATTTTTTCTTTCTCAATTATTATATTACCTACACTTTAAATTGTCAATAAATTCCTAACTTTTTTTATCTTTTATTTTTTCTAAATTTTACAATAATTGTACTAGTACTACTAGTAGAAATAGTATAATTTAAATATAAGTAGATGAAATTATATATGAAAAAAGAAAAACCCTTAAACTTAATATAATTAAATTATCAGTATTATTAATTAGAAAAGTCTATGTCACATAGAATCCTATCAGTTACCTAACTTAAATTTCAGTAGGAATATATCTTTCATTAAATGAATATACATTTTCAAAATGATAAATTATAATCTGATGAGATAAAAATTATAGGAGAGTAATCACTCTCCCATAAAAACACCAATTATTAGCTTCCTAATTCTGTAGGATTTTTTTCTCTTAGATTATTCATTATTTCTTCCTTTATTCTTAATATATCAGCTGATTCCTCAATGGATTTATTTTCTCCAATTTCAGTTAATTTTTCACTTAACAAAAGCATAACCAAGGATTCAAAAGCATTAGCTCCCTTACCTTCTCCTTCTGTTCCAGTAGTAATAAGAGTTCTTGGAACTATATCAATCTTTCCTTCTTTAATTGCATTTGTAAAAGAAGTCATAACATCATTTATAACTTTATATTGTGGCCCACCATAAGCATTTACTTGTTCTTTTGCAGCTATAGCCTTTGATATACCTACTCTTGCTTCCTTGTCGGCATCTGCTTCTGCTGTTACTTTAATCTTAAAGGCTTCTGCTTCAGATTGCTTTTTAACTTTATAAGCATCTGCTTCTGCAAGATTTTGTATTTTTTCAGCATCTTGCTTAGCTTTCATAAGTTCAGCTTTTCCTTGATTTTCTTGAATCTTAATATTAATATCTGATTCAGTTAAAGTAGTTTGTTGTTTTGCAATAGCTTCTGCTTCTCTAAGTTCCTTTTCTTTTTCAGCAGCTCTTTGTTGAGTTTCATAAGTTTCAAGTTGTTCTTTTGCAATTTGTCTACTTCTTAATTGAGTTAATATGGTTTCAATATTTGTATCAGCCTTAGAGCTTCCAGGAGTTCCTATTAAAACTTCTTCTAATTCCAAATTGTAATGATCGAACTTTCCTTTCATTTCTAATGAACTTTGAGCTTGAATTTCATTTCTTTGTTGTATTAATTCTATTAGTGTTTTAGTTTGTCCTATATTTTTAAAATATGCAGATACCATTGGATCTAAAGTTTGATCTACTAGCATCTTTATATCACCAAATCTTTGAATTACAAGAGGTGCTTTTCTATAATCTATATGAAATACTACAGATAATGGTAATGTTGGTTCAAAGGCATCCTTAGTAATTAGATTTACTTCTTTAAGATTTTCATCATATTTATGGCTACCATTTTGATTACTAATCCATTTTAATATTACATTAGTGGTTGGGACTTTAATTATACTACCTGCATAGGTGTTAAATGCATATTTACCAGGCATTAAGGCTTCATTCCAAACTCCTCTATAACCCTTTTTAACTAATTCCCCGTGTTTGTAATCAGTTCCTGAAAAATCTTCTCCCTTTGATCCTGTATATGAAACAACAACTCCTACAAATCCAACTGGAATAATAATTTTAGGGATATATTCTACTGTGGCAAATAATCTATTTATAAAGTAAGTACCATCTGCTAAAACTTGATATTGTCTACCTCTATATCCACCAGCCCTTAAGAATGCATCAATGTCTTGAAAATTATTGTGGTAATTTTCATCCTTATGATTATCACCAACTATAGGACATATTATATTTTCAGAGCCTAAAGACTGTCCATCATGTACTGTTACTATTCCTACTAAATCGCTATTACCTTCAATTATAACTGGCTCAAAGCCTTTTCTTTCAGCAATTAATCTAGACATAGTTGAAATAGTATCTAGTTCTTGTCTATTTCCCATTTTCAAATAATAAGTTTTATTTTCTGTAATAATTACAAATTGAGCAAGATTAAATGCATAGGTACCTTCTCTTATTATTCCCCTTTGCGGACCCTTTTGTCCTCCATTTTCTAAAAATCCTCTTACATCTTGAAAGTTATTTCCCTCTTTAACTACACTTCCTAAAGTTTGTGTAGCTTCTAAAGGTTTCCCATCTCTTGCAAAAACATAGGCAATTTTACCTTGAGGTATTGTTACTAAAGGAACTACATGAACTTTATAAATAAATGGAGTTCTAAAATGAATACCTCCTCTTAGTAATGCAGGCTGATATCCAGCTTCCCCTTTTAATGCAATTATCTGCTCCTTTAATGATCCCTTTGTAGACCACCATTTTTCAACAATACCCACCTTATCATTTGGAATTATCCTAAAGCCTATAACCCAAAATATTATTATTACTCCAAGGATTATGGCTACTACTTTAATTCCAAGCAAAATCATTTCATCCATACTGCGCCTCCCATATTTAATAAGAGAATTATACCAAATACTGGTTAATAAATGTATGTTCATTTTAAGCAAAATACCTTGTATTTTCAATTAAAAAAAGCAAAGGAAACAAGTATTTCTACATGTTTCCTTTGCTATCTAATTATTACATTACTCTTTTAAATTCATCTTTCCTAAAAGCTCTGCAAAAGGATTATTATTAAAGTCTTCTGCTTCCTTTTTCATCTTCTTCATCATATTATTTACTTCTCTTTTATCTACTTTGCCCTTTTTATCAAATCTCTTTTCAAATTGTGAAGCCTTTTCTCTAAAGTTACAATTTGCACCTGTGCAAACATATATCTTTCCATCACCATGGCCTCTTACTTCTAATTTCTTTTTACATTCTGGGCATCTAGCATTAGTAGTTCTACTTACATTTTCTCTATATCCACATTCTCTATCTTGGCATACATTCATAACTCCATTTTTACCTTTAACTTCTAAAAGGTATTTACCACAGTTAGGACATTTTTTGCCTGTTTTATTATCGTGAACAAATTTGCTACTATCAGTTTTAACTGCTTCTACTAAAGCTATTGCATAATTTCTCATTTCCTTAATAAAGGCATTTGGATTATCTTTTCCCTTACTAATTCCATCAAGTCTACTTTCCCATTTTGCTGTTAACAATGGAGATTTTAGTTCATTAGGTACTAAATCTATTAATTGCTTTCCCTTAGATGTTGGAACTATTTCTTTTCCTTTTTTCTCTATAACAAAGGAATTAAATAATTTTTCAATTATATCTGCTCTGGTAGCAACTGTTCCAAGTCCACCTGTTTCATTTAAAGTTTTAGCAGCTTCCTTATTTACATTAACATACTTTTGAGGATTTTCCATTGCTGATAAAAGGGTTCCTTCATTAAATCTTGCAGGAGGTTTAGTTTCTCCCTTACTTAGTTCAACTTTATTAATATTAATTACATCACCTTCACTAACCTTAGGAAGCACTTGATCTTTTAAATCATCTTCCCTTGAATCTTCTTCTGAAAAGTCTTTATCATATAAGGATTTCCATCCCTTTGATTTAATTACCTTTCCTTTAGCAACAAAGCTTTCACCTTTTATTTCTGCCTTTATATTAGTTTGTATATATTCAAAAGGTGGCATTAATACACTTAAAAATCTTTTAATAACAAGATCATATATATGTCTTTCTTCACTACTTAAATTACTTAAGTTAGGCTTTTGTTCTGTTGGAATTATAGCATGGTGATCGCTAACCTTACTATTATCTACAAAGCTTTTATTTGAATTAATTTTATTCTTAAGTATTTCAGAAGCTGCCATTCTATATTCTCCAGTAGATATAGCTCTAAGTCTTTCAGTAATAGTACCAACTATATCTGTAGAAATATATCTTGAATCAGTTCTTGGATAAGTAAGTATTTTATGATTTTCATAAAGCCTTTGCATTATAGATAAGGTTTGCTTTGCAGAATAACCCCAAATCTTATTTGCATCTCTTTGAAGCTCTGTTAAATCATATAGAGCTGGTGAGAACTTTTTCTTAGGAGTTTCTGTTATTGATACTATCTTTGCATTTTCACCTTGAACTTTATTTATTATTTTATTTGCAAATTCCTCATCAAAAATTCTTAAGTTATTATCCTTATTAGTCCATTGGAAATTTATATCTTTACTCTTAGCATGTATAGTATAAAAAGTCTTCGGTTTAAAATTTTTAATTTCCTCTTCCCTATGAACTATCATTGCTAAAGTTGGTGATTGAACTCTTCCTGCTGAAAGCTGAGCATTATACTTACAAGTTAAAGCTCTTGTGGCATTAAGACCCACTATCCAATCTGCTTCAGCTCTACATACTGCAGCCTTATATAAATTTTCATATTCACTTCCTGATTTTAAGTTTCTAAAGCCTTCAAGTATTGCTTTATCTGTTTGAGAAGAAATCCAAAGTCTTTTAATAGGTTTCTTAACCCCTGCCTTTTCTATTATCCATCTTGCAACTAATTCCCCTTCTCTTCCTGCATCTGTTGCAATAACTATTTCTTCTATATCATTTCTATTTAAAAGTTTTTTCACTTCATAAAACTGCTTTGATGTTTTCTTTAAAACAGTAAGCTTCATATGCTTAGGCAACATTGGAAGAGTTTCCATGCTCCAATGCTTATATTTTTCATCATAGCTTTCAGGGTCTTGTAATCCAACTAAATGCCCTAAAGCCCAAGTAATAACATATTTATTACCTTCTATATAAGCTCCCTTATTTACATTAGATTTTAAAACCTTTGCTATATCTCTACCTACAGATGGCTTTTCTGCAAGTACTAGTATTTTTCCCATATTTTATTTCCTTTCTTCTGCATAACAAGGATAGATATATAAAAAATAATTCCTATTATTTATACTCTTCCTTCTTAAACAATTCCATAACTCTATATATTTTCTAAACTCAATAAGTCTATTATAACACAGACTTAGTTTTATTGTTATTTTATGATATAATTACAAAAAAGATATTGGGGGACAAACATATGGTAGAAATATTAAAATTAATCGCAGCTTTTATAAATGATTTACATGACAAGGTATTAGATATTGTAAGTATCGGAGGATATTCATTAAACGATAAACAACTCCACTTTATCTTTATGGCCTTAATAGGTATTATAATATTTGCTTTTACTCAACTTATATTTAAGAAATTATCAAAATATAGCATTACTGCAATTTCCTTTATTTATACATTAACTGTAATGATAGTTATAGTATTTGCCATAGAAATTCAACAAAAATTAACAAATAGAGGCAATATGGAATTTGCAGATATAGCCTACGGTCTATACGGTTTTCTTTACATATTTTTAATTTACCTATTAATTAAATTTATTATAAAAGCAATAAAAATACTTTACAAGAAATACTCAAAACCTAGTAAAATATCAAAATAAGGAGCTGTTTACACAGCTCCTAAATTAAAAATGTAGAATGTAAAATGTAGAATTATTGATGTAATTCCTAAGGAATTACTAAAAAGATATATATTTCAGAAACTCCTAAGGGAGTTTCTTCTTTAATTTTACATTTTTCATTATTCATTTTAAATTGTGCGTCAGCACTAAATCATTCCACCATCAATTTTAATTACTTGCCCAGTTAAATACTCACATTTATCACTACATAAGAAAGTTACCATTTTAGCTACTTCCTCAGTGCTTCCAAATCTTCCATAAGGTATTTCCTCTTCTAATTCTTCTCTTTCCTCAGCAGATAAAAATGAATTCATTTCAGTATCTATTACTCCTGGTGCTATAGCATTAACTCTTATGCCCATAGGTGCCATTTCCTTTGCTAATGATTTAGTAAATAAATTAATAGCTCCCTTGGTACTAGAATATAGAACTTCACAAGAAGCTCCTGCTTCCCCCCATATAGATGAAATATTTATTATATTTCCTTTTCCCTTACCTAACATATGAGGTATAGCTTCCTTACTTAAATACATAGCTCCTAATACATTAATTCCAAATATATTATTAATGTTTCTTTCTGAAAAATCCATAAATAATCCTCTAAAGGAAACAGCTGCATTATTTATTAATATATCTATTTTACCAAAAGTAGTAATTACAAAATCCATCATATTTTTGCACACTTCATAATTTGATATATCACCCTTATATAACTTAGCATAGCCTCCTAAAGATTCTATTTCTTTTAATGTTTCTCCTGCAGATAAATCATCTTTAGAGTAATTTAAAACTACGGTAGCTCCTTCTTTAATAAGCTCAATAGCTATAGCCTTTCCAATTCCTCTTGTTGCACCAGTAACCAGCGCTATCTTACCTTTTAAGTTCTCCATTTTTCACTCCTACTTTTACATCCACTCTTTAAGGACTCTTTTTACATTTCCATAAAAGATTTTATCAATTTCTGAATTTGTGAAGCTTTCCTTTAATAAAGCATCTCTTAGTCTTCCTATTTCCCCTATATTTTCAATTTCAACTTCATTTCCTATTCCATCAAAATCTGTTCCTAAAGCAAGTACCTCTATACCTCCAACATTTCTAGTATGTTTAATATGTTGAACCATAGAACTAATTGAAGGAACTTTCTCTTTTCCTAAAAATGGCGCACAGAAGTTTAATCCCATAACTCCACCTTTTTCTGCAAGCTTAACTATCATATCGTCAGTTAAATTTCTTGAATGATCTGTAATTGCTCTTGCATTTGAATGAGTTGCTATAAAAGGCTTCTTACAAATATCAATTAAATCATAAAATCCACCATCTGATAAGTGAGAACAATCAGGTATTATCCCTATTTTTTCCATTTCCAATACTATTTCTTTACCTTTTTCAGTTAATCCATAGTCTTTATATTTATATCCTGCATTAGGATATCCTATACAATTTTTAAAATTCCATGTTAAAGTTATAAACCTTATCCCCATATCATAAAGTTCTTTTACTCTCTCTACTTTTCCTTCTAGAACTTCACCTTCTTCTATTGATAAAAAGGCTCCTATCTTTCCTTTATTATTAACACTTTCTAGCTCATTTAAGTTTCTAACAATTTCTATGCTTCCTTCATTTTCCTTTAATTCATTAATAAAATTATTATACATATTAATAAATTCAGTATAAGGATTATCAACAATGTTTAGTTCTATAAAATGTGCAAATACTTGTGCTTTTGCCTTTGCCTTTTTTAATTTTTCTATGTCTACCTTACAAATACTTTCCTTTAATTTTAGATTTTCATATAATAATCTGCTAGCTGTATCGCAGTGTAAATCTATTGAATACATCTTATCTTCTCCTCTTACTTCTTTTTCTTTTCCTCTTCTATCATTCTTATTCTTTCATCTCTTGCCCACAATAGATAATTTTCTAATCTATAAGGCCCAGTTATTACCTTCCTTCTAACCCATAAAACCCCTGACTCTTGGGATTCAATATTCCACTTAACTAAAGAAATACTTCCTTTTTCAATTTCTAAAGCAGTTATTGCATAAGGCAATACACAACATCCATCATTAAAATATGGAGGCTCATTAACTTCTGGCATCCTACTGTTATGTGTATGTCCACAAAGTATCATTTTCCCATTATCCTTAGTCCATTTTAATAATTTCCTATCTACCTTATTTCCTTTTTTATTATTTCTAGCTGGACTTGTTGGATCATTAAAGCCTGCTATACCATTTAAAAATTTCCATACATATCTTACTAGAAACCTTGATAAAAGCCACAAATTAGAATTCATTAAATCTACTTGATGTCCATGAGTTACCAAAAACTTCTCATTTACTGTAGTATATTTAAAATTTATAGCTTCATAAAAATCAATGTCTTTAATAAATTGTAAAAAATTCTTTCCATAGTTATTTCCCACTTTTTTAAGTGCTTTATATTGGGTAGTATAAAAACTTTCTCTACTTTTTATTATATCATGATTCCCATAAATAAGATAAATTCTATTTTCTTCTTTAAATTTATTTAATATTTTAAAAATATCACTATAAATGTAAGCAATATCATTACAATTTCTATTTTTCCAAAGTTCATCTCCATCTCCAACTTCAACATAGGTAAATCCCTTCTTAAAATAATATCCTAAAGCAGTTTTATATATATTTTTGTTTGGCAAAAGAGAATCATAATATGTTCCATCTCCTCTATGAATATCAGAAATAAAAACCATATTATCTCCATCATTAAATTTAACTTCTTTAGCATTATCATATAAATAATTTAACCTTTTCATTTATATAACCTCTTAAATTAATTATTTATATTATATGGTTAATCTTACTTATTTGCTAAAAACATCCTATTTAAATACTTATAACTTATAGATAAATTTTATAGTTTTAGTTCAAACTACAAGTAAGTATTTATGAAAGGGGAAGTTTATTTGTGAAATTTAAATTAATTAATATAGCCTTAATTATTTTTCTTATATTTAATGTTATTCCTACTTCACATTGTTTTGCTTTTGAAGATGAATCAAATAAAACAAAAATTGATTACTCTTCTGATGAAGTAAAAAAAGAATTTAAAGATTTAATAGAAAATTTATTTGCTCAAAGAAATGCAGCAATAGTTTCTAATGATACAGAACTATTAAAAGGATTTTATAATTTAAAAATTAAAGTAAGCTTATGGGCTTATGAAAGTGAAGCTAAGAAAACTCAGTACTTAATTAACTGGTCAGAAAAACAAGCTGTAAAATTTAAAGATATACAATCTATTGTAAAGATAAGAAAGGTAGCTGAAAAAGAAGCAAATCTCTATGGAGTAATTTGTGATGTGGCTACAGATTTTTATTATTATTATGTTGATTCGCCAGATGTAATTAATCATTTTAGACTTGGAACTAATCACTATTTAAATTTAAAAAAAATTGATGATAAATATATTATTACAAAGGAGTGGTATACAGATCCCTTTGCAGATTCCTTAGATTTAAATAATATAAAATCTGAAGAAATTAAAGACTTTATATTAAAGCAAACAGCTCCAATCTTTTCACCTAATGAAAGATTACAAAAGGCTATAGATTATGCTCATATGTACTGTGGTGTTTCTGAAGATGAAAACTTTACCTTTAAATATAATAAAAAATATAAAGATCATAATCCAGATGGTGGTGACTGTGCAAACTTTGCTTCTCAGATTCTTTATGAAAGTGGAAGCTTTAAGAAAAATTCTTCATGGAATTATTGTGGAAAAGAAGGTACTAAAGCTTGGCTTAATGCCCAAGGCTTTAAAAACTACATGGTTAATAGTGGCAGAGCTTCTTATATTGCTAAAGGAACCTATCAACAAATTTATAAGGAAGCCTTTAATATGAGGCCTGGAGATTTTGTTGCTTATGAAAAGAAAGGAAGAATAACTCATGTATCAACAGTTACAGGCTTTGACTCTAAGGGATATCCATTAGTAACCTGCCATAATACTAATAGACTTTTAGTTCCTTATGATTTAGGCTGGAGCAATGATAATATAAGATTCCATCTAATTCATGTTCATTATTAAAAAATAAAGGGAAGTGTAGTACAATTGTATTTACTAAACTTCCCTTCATATTTAAAATATTTATTAAAAAGTAAGAATTTACTCTAAAAGCAAAATGCTTTCTTTTGGAATTTTTAAGAATAGTTTATCTTTATTGCTTCTATTATCCCAATCTTCTTTTTTAACTTTAAATAAAATTTTGTTATCAATTATACCTGTGGTAGAGTCTTGCTTTTCAAATAATATATTATATTCAAAAACCTCTTCTTCTACTTTATCTACTTTGCATTCTATAATATTTTCTAAATAATTATTTTCGATTTTATCTACAATACTAAAATTATGAGCTCTAATTCCTACATAATTAATATTTTTATTATTTAGAGGCTCTGTTTCTAAAACTATATCCCAATCTATAGCATGTATCTTATTATTTGATAAAACTCTGCAAGGTGAAATATTTTTACAACCTGTAAGAATTGCAGCTTCTTTTATCCTTGGGTTTTTAAATACTTCCTTTGTATCTCCTAATAAAATTGATTTCCCATTTTCTATTATAGAAATGTTTTTACAAAACTTATAAACCTCATCTCTGCTATGTGTAACCATAATTACTTCTCCATGATAATAATTTAAAAGCTCTAATACTTCTCTTTGAAGCTTTTCTTTTAAATAAGAATCTAAAGCAGAAAAAGGCTCATCTAACATTAAAATATCTGGTTTATATATAATACATCTAGCTATTGCTACTCTTTGCTGTTGTCCACCTGAAAGTTGTCTTGGATACTTTTTCTCAAGGCCTTGCAAATGAAAGCTTTTTATTATTTCATTTACTTTTTTAGCCTTTTCTTCTTTAGAATCATTTAAAGCAATACCTATGTTTTCCTCTACAGTCATATTAGGAAATAAGGCATAATTTTGAAATAAATATCCTATCTTTCTTTCCTGTGGCTTTAAATTAATATTATTTTTAGAATCAAATAAGACTTTTCCATTTAAAACAATAAGGCCCTCATCAGGAGTTTCAATTCCTGCAATACACTTAAGAGTCATACTTTTACCACTGCCTGATGCTCCTAAAAGCCCAAGGTAATCATCCTTTGTTTCAAAAGAAACATCTAAAGAAAATCCTTTTAACTTTTTCTTAATATCCACAAATAAACTCATTTATTTAAACCTACTTTAAAAACTTTCTTTCTTTAATAGTGAAATAATTAGTTAAAATAATTACTATAAATGAAATTACAGTTACTATTAAAACATAATCTAGTGCTGAATTCATATTTCCTGCTGATACTTCAGAATAAATAGCTAAGGGAAGTGTCCTTGTTTTATTTGCTATATTACCAGCTATCATTGCTGTTGCTCCAAATTCTCCAAGACCTCTTGCAAAAGCTAATATTCCTCCTGAAGCAACCCCTGGCAAAGCATTAGGCATAATAACACGCCAAAATATCTTTCTCTCTGACATTCCAAGAGTTCTTCCAGCTAAAATTAAATTTTCATCTATTTGCTCAAAGGCTCCTCTAGCCGAGCGATACATAAGTGGAAAAGATATAACTACAGAAGCTAATACAGTAGCCCACCATGAAAAAACTATTTTAACTCCCAAAAATTCTAATAAGAACTTACCTATTGGCCTATTAACGCCAAAAATTATTAAAAGGAAAAATCCAATAACAGTTGGAGGTAAAACTAGTGGCAAGGTTAAAAATCCATCTAAAATCATCTTCACTTTTTCACATTTTAAATTTACTACAAGCTTTGCAATAAAAAGCCCTAATAAAAATGTGAATATCATTGAAATTAATGCGGTTTTTAAAGATATTATTATTGGTGATATATCCATTACTTTCTCCTATTTATTAGATGAAAATCCATAAGCCTCAAAAACCTTTATTGCTTCATCTGATTGCAAGAAGTCAGTAAAGTTTTTTGATTCAACTTTATTCTTAGATGCTTTAATTATTCCTATTGGATAAATTACTTTAGATACACTTCCTTCAGGAGCTTCTAAAACTACTTCTACTTTATCATTTGAAGTTGCATCGGTAGAATAAACCACCCCAGAGTCAGCACTACCTTCTGATACCCAGTTTAGAACTTCTGTTACATTAGTTCCTAAGCTTGACTTTTTAGAAACCTCATCCCAAATTTTAAGATTTTCAAATAATTCCTTTGCATATTGTCCAGCAGGTACACTCGCTGGATCTCCTATTGCTATTTTATCAGATTTTAATATATCATTAAAAGACTTAATTTCTTTAGTACTTCCTTTTGGTACAATAAGTACAACCTTATTATCTAATAACTCTACTATGGAGTTCTCTTCAATTAATCCTTTTTCATTTAATTCATTCATTTGCTTTTTAGCTGCTGATATAAATACATCTATTTCAGCACCTTCTTCAATTTGAGATTGTAACTTCCCTGAACTATCATAAGTTCCTTGAACCTTAATATTAGGATATTTATCATTAAACATTGGAATTAATTCATCATCTATACAGTTTTTCAAACTTGCTGCTGCAGCAATAGTAATAGTAGTTTCCTTTAAATCCTTTGTACTTTCCTTAGATGTACAACCAGTAAATAAAGTTACTAATAAGCCTAAAGTTAAAAATAAAACTGATTTTCTTTTCATTGTATAATCTCCTTACATATATTTTTCTTAACAAAACCTAATAAAACAGAACAAAACAGAACTAAAATAAACAATTCTAATTATATTGTAAATATTTGTAATTGTCAATTAGATATTATTTATATAACCTGCTCTATTATTAATTAATTATTCATATAAGAATGCACTAAATTTATATAATATCATATTTGTTATTATATAAATATTATGTTAAATTATTTCTATAATAATAAATGAAAAGGTGAAGAAAATGAATGAGGATATTTTATATACTCCAGAAGAAATTGCTAAAAAACTAAAGATAACTAAAAGTACAGTATATGAAATGATAAAACGTGGGGACTTAGATGCACATCGTATGGGAAAACACCTTCGTATATCTAATTCACAATATGAAGCCTATCTTTCAAAAGCTAAAGGTTACGAAAATATCTATGAAGGAAATATAATTAAAGAAGATGATGAAGTTTTTGCAGAGGTTTTCTCAGTAAAAATTCAAGTAATTACTGAATTTACAGGTACTGTTAAAATTTCTATTAGACCTGAAGATATTATCCTAAGTAAAGGTTCCTTTATAAGTAGTGCAAGAAATGTTCATAAGGGTATTGTTTCTGATATTATTATAAATGGAAATAGTGCAAAGGTTATTTTAGATATAGGAATTCCATTAGTTGCTTTAATTACAAAAAAATCTTTAACTGATTTATCCATTGAAAAAGGAACAGAGCTTTTCGCTATTTTCAAAACTATGTGCGTAAAAGTATATAACTAGAAGTGGTGCTTTGGCACAATGTAAAATCAAGAAACAAGCTCCTAAATAAGTTTATAAAAAAAGATATATTTTTAGTAATTCTGAACAAATCACTAAAAATATATCTTCATTTTCCAAGCTAAGCCTTTAATTAGAGGCTGTTGGAACAGCCTCCTTAACTCTTCTCTATTATCTATTCATTCTTCTCTATTAACTGTGCACAGCACTTATATTTATCTATAGATTCTGCAACTATATTCATTAGCTTCTTTTGATAACAAGGATCGCATAACATCTTGTCTTCTGAATAGTTACTCATAAATCCCATTTCTAAAATAACTACTGGTACTGTGGACCAATTAAAACCTGTTATATCATCTCTTTCAAAAATACCATTTACCTTGATACCTTGATTCTTTAATTTTTCCTTTAGTATATTTGCAAATTTATTACTTTCTTCATATATAGACTTAGTATTCTTTGAGTTTTTTGATGGAATTAAAATACTAGCTCCTGTTTTACTTGTATCCTTTAAACTATCACAATGAATTCTAATTGTCATATTAGCTTTTGCTTTGTTAGCAACTTCTGCTCTTTCAGCGTTGCTAATATTAACTTCATGATTTTCTCTAGTCATTATTACATTGTATCCCTTTTCTATTAAAATATCTTTTAATAGAAGTGATGCTTCTAAATTAACTACGTACTCTGCTTTTTTGCTTCCTATACCCTCTGTACCTTGAGATACTCTAGCTTTCTTATTACTAGAATTAGGAGCCACAGGTTCTGATTTGCTGTCCCCTTTCTTTTGATGACCTGGATCAATACAAATTGTAAAATTACTATTATCATTGTTATCAGCTCTTATTACAGCATTATTAATATTAAGTAAAAATATTAATAACATAACACTTACTATATATTTCTTCATTTTAACCTCCAAAGCTATAATTAATTCTTATATTATAGTTTCCTCTGGCTAAAGTAATTATTCTTAGGCTTTTAAAAATTTAGCTATAAAAAATCCTTCCATATGATCATTGGGTATAACTCTTAATGATTTTGTTAATTCCTCACTATATATTTTCCCATCATATTTTGTAATACCTCTTATAATATTTTGCAAATTAACATCTATTTTTTCTAAGGTTAAATCCTTATATTTTTCTAATGCATAATTTATTACTTCTTCATTTTCAAAAGGATTCAATGTACAAGTGGAATAAACCATAACACCTCCAGACTTTAGAGCATTATATGCACTATCTATTAATCTTTTTTGTAACTTTGCTGCTAAGTTCACCTTTCTTTTACTCCAACTACTTAAATATTTACTTGAATTAATTTTTATTGTGCCTTCCCCTGAACATGGAGCATCTAATAATATTCTATCAAAATACATATTTAAACGTTTACCAATGGTGCATCCATCTGAGCCAAAGGCTATAACAGAAGAAGCTCCTTGTTTTTCTATATTATAATTTAATCTTTCTCTTCTAACTTCATTAACATCATTTGCAAGAATAATAGCTTTATTATTAGTTAAATCAGCCATATATAAGCATTTACCACCTGGTGCTGCACACATATCTAGAATTACATTATCTTCTTTTAAATCTAAAAATATTGGTGGTAGCATTGAAGAAATATTTTGCAGGTATATCTTCCCACTTTTATATACTTCTAATTTCCTTAAAGCGCTTTCTTTTTTATCCTTAACTATAAAGGCATTTTTTAATACTGGATGGTTCACTGCCTTAATTTTATTAGTCATAAGTTCTTCCATAACTTCACTTTGATTTCCTCTTAAGCTATTTACTCTAAAACTTGTGCTTCTTCCATTATAAAAACTTCTATAGATTGTATCTAGCTGTTTAGTTGAATATATTTTTTCTAATATTTCAATAAGTTCCTTTGGTAAATACTTTTTGACTTCTTTAATTGACACTACATCACCCCACTCACTCTTATTATACTATATTTACCAATAATGCAAAAAGTTACTTTATCAATGTTTTGATAAAGTAACTTCTATAATTTAAATATTAATTTTTAATTCAACTGGGCAGTGATCTGAGCCAAATACTTCTGTATGTATTTTAGCATCTTCTAATTTATCTTGTAGTGAATTTGATGTTAAGAAATAATCAATTCTCCAGCCTGCATTCTTTTCTCTTGCTTTAAATCTATAAGACCACCAAGAATATATACCTGTTAAATCTGGATAGAAATATCTAAAGGTATCTGTAAATCCAGATGATAAAAGTCCTGTAAACTTATCTCTTTCTTCAATAGTAAATCCTGCATTTCTTAAGTTAGTCTTTGGATTTTTTAAATCAATTTCTTTATGTGCAACATTTAAGTCTCCACATACTATTACCGGTTTCTTTTTATCTAATTCTATTAAATAGTCCTTAAAGGCATCTTCCCAAATCATTCTATAATCTAATCTAGCTAGTTCATTTTTAGAATTAGGTGTATACACTGTTATCATATAAAAGTTATCAAATTCTAAGGTAATTACTCTACCTTCTTTATCATGTTCTTCTATTCCAATTCCATAGAAAACATTTAAAGGCTCTTTTTTAGTAAATATTGCAGTACCTGAATATCCTTTTTTCTCAGCATAATTCCAATATTGGTAGTAACCAGGTAATTCTAAATCTATTTGGCCTGCTTGAAGCTTGCTTTCTTGTATGCAGAATATATCTGCATCAACTTCATTAAAGAAATCTAAAAATCCTTTAGTAACACAAGCTCTTATTCCATTAACGTTCCATGATATTAACTTCATATTTTTCTCCTTTATGTTTGTACTTTACTTATATTATAACAATAATATATATTAAAACATAATAATTATTATATTTAATTATATAAAGGATGTTTTTCACATAAAGCTTTTACTCTTGCTTTTAAGTTATCTACATCTGGATTTTCTACAGAAAGAGTATCATTTATTATTGATGCAATTTCCTTCATATCTTCAGTATTAAATCCTCTAGTTGTTACTGCAGCTGTACCCACTCTTATTCCAGAAGTTATAAATGGGCTTTTAGTTTCATTAGGTACTGTATTTTTATTTACAGTTATTCCTATTAAATCTAAAAGATTTTCTGCATCTTTCCCTGTAACATTTTTATTATTTAAATCTACAAGTATTAAATGGTTATCAGTTCCACCTGAAACTATTTTAAAACCATGTTTTATTAATTCTTCTGATAAAACATTACAGTTTGTTACAACATTATTAATGTATTCTTTATATGATGGGTCTAAGGCTTCTTTAAAGCATACTGCTTTAGCAGCAATAGTATGTATTAAAGGTCCTCCTTGTATTCCAGGAAAAATAGTTTTATCTAATTGTTTTGCATACTTTTCCTTACAAAGAATTAATCCACCTCTAGGTCCTCTTAAAGTTTTATGAGTAGTAGATGTTACAAAATCAGCATATGGTACTGGTGATGGATGTGCTCCAACAGCTACTAAGCCAGCAATATGTGCCATATCTACCATAAAATAAGCCCCTACTTCATCACATATATCTTTAAAAGCTTTAAAATCTATAGTTCTTGAATATGCACTTGCTCCAGCAACTATTAATTTTGGTTTATGCTTTATAGCTAAAGCTCTAACTTCATCATAATCTATTTTTTCTGTTTCTTTATTTACTCCATAAGAAACGAAATTATATAATTTTCCTGAAAAATTAACTGGTGATCCATGAGTTAAATGACCTCCATGACTTAAATCCATACCTAATACTGTATCACCATATTCTAAAATCGAAAGATATACTGCCATATTTGCTTGTGAACCTGAGTGAGGTTGAACATTTGCATGTTCTGCTCCAAATAGTTCCTTTGCTCTTTCTCTAGCTATATCTTCAACTTCATCTACAACATGGCATCCACCATAGTATCTTTTATTTGGATATCCTTCTGCATATTTATTTGTTAGATATGAACCCATAGCTTCCATTACTGCTTTAGATGTAAAATTCTCAGAAGCAATTAACTCTATTCCATCTTGCTGTCTTTTTAATTCCTTGTTGATTAATTTTTCAATTACTTGATCTTCCCTTGAAAGATTTTCAAAATTCATTTTATCACCCCAAAATATTATTTAAATTTACACTTTTAATAAATTATAAATATAATCTCAATAATAATCAATGAAAATATGTAATAATTTATTATATAAATGTAGATTTTTAATGTTATATAATTAATTATTTTTAATAATGTATACTATATAATAATGGTATGTTATAATACCTTCAGAAATTTTAAGTTTTTAAGGGGCATAATATTATGGATTTAAATGAAATACTTCATGTGGCAACTTTTGCTGGAAAAATTATGTTAGAATCAGGTGGTGAAACCTACAGAGCTGAAGAAATAATATGGAGAATATGTAAGATTTATGGCGTTGAAGAAGCTGAAAGTTTTGTAACTACCACTGGTATAATGGTTTCTATTTGTCATAATGGTAAAACATATTCTTTAATAAGAAGAGTTTCTGCTAGAACTATAGATTTAGATAAAGTAGATAAAGTAAATGACTTATCTAGAAATATTATTACTCGAGGCTTAACTGTTACAGAATTAAAGGAACAGCTTAAAATTATTAATAATGGAGAAAGATATAGTAGTAAAATTGCACTTATAATATCTGCTTTAGGAGCCTTCTGCTTTGTTTTTCTATTTGGTGGAAAATTACCAGAAGCCATTGCAGCATTTTTTATTGGCCTAACAATAAAATCTTTATCAATAAAATTCTCTGATCTTGAAATAAATCAATTTTTTATAAATAGTATTTGTGCAGGTATAACTGCTATTATGGCTATTATTTTCTTAAAATTAGGTTTAATAAATGATATGGATAAAACTATTATTGGATCTATAATGCTTTTAGTTCCAGGCCTTGCTATAACTAATGCAATAAGAGACACTATATCTGGAGATTTGCTTGCAGGTTCCACTAGAGCTGTAGAAGCTTTTTTAGTAGCAATATCAATAGCTATAGGTACTGGTGCAGTACTTAGCTTTTGGATTTCTGCCTTTGGAGGTTTATAATGGATATATCAACTATGATAATACAATCTATTTTTGCTTTTTTTGCATCACTTGGATTTGGAATCTTATTTAATATTAAAGGGAATAAATTGTTTTATGCTGGACTTGGTGGTGGATTAAGTTGGTTTATTAGCCTATATTGTGAAAACTTAGGGCTTAATACTACTTCATCCTTTTTCATTGCATCAATAGTATTTAGTATTTATTCTGAAGTTATGGCTAGAGTTTTAAAGACTCCTGTAACATCTTTAATAATCTGTGCTTTAATACCATTAGTTCCAGGTGGTGGCATGTATTATACTATGTATGAAGCAATAAATGGCAATATAATGGAGTCCATAGAACTAGGTATAAATACTATTTCTAATGCTGGTGCCTTATCTCTTGGAATTATTTTTATTTCTACTTTAACAAGATTATTTATGAGAGCAAAGAAAAATAGAGAATATAAAGAATTAGAAAAAATGTCTAAAAATAAAAATCTTAATAATAAATAAAGGAGCTGCTGCACAGCTCCTTATTTAAAACGTAAAATTAAGAATTATTGAAGTAATTTATTCATTTTACATTTTTATTTTTCATTTCACATTGCGCAATAGCACCTTGTCTATTCTTCTATTGATATTGCAGTTACTGGACAACTTTCACAAGCTTCTCTTGTGGCATCAGTATATTCTTCTGGAACCTCGTCTACTTTTGGAGTTGAAACTCCAGTTTCTAAAGTGAAGACCTCTGGACAAATTCCTTCACATAAACCACATGAAATACAAGTATTTTCATCAACAAATGCTTTCATAAACCCGCCTCCTTATATTACATTAAAACTTATTTACTAAATGTTATTATTCTTATTTAATAATGTTTATACATTTATTATAAATAATCATTTAATATTGTCAATATTTTTCAAGGTCTAAAAACCTCCATTAATATTAATTTTATCAAATTAAATTGCTTATAATAGTTTTATATCATTATTTCTACATAACTTAATATTTTTTTCATCCCAAATAGTAGCTTGTACTTCCCCAATATGTGCTTTATTTAAAAAGAACATACAAATTCTAGATTGTCCAATACCTCCACCAATGGTAAATGGAAGTTCATCCTTTAAAAGCATCTTATGAAAATCTAATTCTCTTCTATTATCATTCCCTGATACTCTTAATTGATAATCTAAAGCTTCTTTATCAACTCTTATTCCCATTGAAGATAATTCTACGGCTCTTCCTAATAAAGGATACCAAAACAAGATATCACCATTTAATTTCCAATCATCATAGTCTGGACTTCTACCATCATGCTTTTCTCCAGATTTAAGTAAATCTCCAATTTTCATTATAAATACTGCTTTATGTTCTTTGCAGATAGCATCTTCTCTTTCCTTTGATGAATAACTTGGATACTTATCCTCTAATTCTTGAGTTGTTATAAAGAATATATCCTGTGGTAACATATCTTCACCTACTACTAATTCTTTATGGACAAATTTCTCTGTTCTTTTAAATACATTATAAATACTTCTTACCACTTCTTTTAATTTTTCTTCATTTCTATCTTCTTTATTAATTATTTTTTCCCAATCCCATTGATCTACATAAACTGAATGTAAATTATCAAGTTCTTCATCTCTTCTAATTGCATTCATATCAGTATATAAGCCTTCCCCTACCTTAAATCCATATCTATATAAGCTTAACCTTTTCCACTTAGCCAAGGAATGAACTATTTCAACATCTTCACCTGTAGATAATAAATCAAATTTTACTGGTCTTTCTACCCCATTTAAATTATCATTTAAACCACTTTTTGCATCTACAAATAATGGTGCTGATACTCTAGTTAAATTAAGTTCTTTTGCTAATTCTCTTTCAAAAAAGTCCTTAATCTTTTTAATATTAACTTCTGTTTCAATTAATGTTGTCTTACTTTTATACCCTTCTGGTATTATTATCCCTTGAATTTCCATGATAAATCCCCCTAATTATTTTCTAAAATAAAAAAACTTCCATCCTATAAAAGGATGAAAGTAGTATTCCATGGTGCCACCTTAATTTATTATTAATTTGCATTAATAACCTTATCAAGTACATAAGTAAACTTATATACCTTATCACTATAACAGGTGAACCTGATTACCGCCTACTAGTTGTTATCTTTCGGAGTATAGCTCAGAGGTGTTATTCAAATCAACTTTCTTATTCTACTTTCAGCCAAGGTAGAACTCTCTTTGAAGATACATTAATCTTACTTATCCTCTTCATTGCTTTTATTTATTATATTGAAATAAATATATCACCTTATCATAAAATTGTAAATACTTTTCAGAATATTTTATCAAAACTGTAAATAATATTCAGAAAATGTTCTTGTTTAATACAAATAAATAAAAAATAGTTTTATTTTACAAAAGTATTAATTGTCTTTATAAGTTGTTTTAAACTTTCTTGTTCCATTGAACCTTCTTCTATATTCAAACAATTATTGGCGTAGTATTCAATTGTTAAACCACCAACTCTATTTATAGCGGATCTAATAGCAGAAATTTGAACTAAAACATCTGAACAACAAACATTTTTCTCCATCATGCCTTGAATACCTTTAACTTGACCTTCAATTCTTTTAAGTCTATTGACTATATCTTTTCTCAGCTTTTCATTCTCTTCGTCCATTTTTATTCCTCCATACTAATATACCTCTATAGGGTATCTTTATTTTATCACTTATTTATCTGTCTTTCAATTAATTAAAGGATTAAAATAATATTTTATTGACTAAAAGTGGTATAATAAATATATTATTTTAATTTAAACTTTAATTAATTATGGAGGGTGTTATGGAACAAATTTCAAATATATTTAATAAGCAAAAGGAGTTTTTTAGTGCTAATGAAACTCTAGATATTAATTTTAGAATTAATGCATTAAAAAAACTTAAAATCATAATTAAAGAAAATGAAGAACTTATTATTGAAGCTTTACATAAGGACTTAAGAAAATCTGATTTTGAAGCTTTCGCAACAGAAATAGGTATACTTTACGACGAACTTAATCTTCATATAAGAAAATTAAAAAGTTGGTCTAAGAAGAAAAGAAAGAGAACTCCTATTATACATTTTCCAGCCAAAAGTTATATATATAAAGAACCTTATGGAGTTACATTAATTATAGGCCCCTTTAATTACCCTTTTCAATTAATTATCTCACCATTAATAGGGGCTATTTCAGCAGGTAATTGTGCAATAATTAAACCATCAGAAAATAGTGTTAATACTGCACTGCTTTTAGAAAAGTTGATTAACGAAAACTTTAATGAAAAATATATAACTGTGGTTAATCCTTTAGGTGGTAAGGAAACAGTATCATATCTTTTAGACTTAAAATTTGATTATATATTTTTCACAGGAAGTATTAGGGTTGGAAAGATAATAGCTGAAAAAGCTTCTAAAAACCTTATTCCTATAACTTTAGAACTAGGTGGAAAGAGCCCTTGCATCATTGATGAAACAGCTAATTTAGATTTAGCTGCAAAGCGTATTGTTTGGGGAAAGTTTTTAAATGCTGGTCAAACCTGTGTTGCACCTGATTATATATTACTTGAAAAAAGTATTAAAGATTACTTTTTAATGTCATTAAAATCTGAAATTATTAAGCAATTTGGAAGTAATATTAAATCTAGTCCTGACTTCCCTAGATTAATAAATAAAGCCTCTCTAGATAGAGTTAAAAGCTATTTAAAGGATGGTGAAGTATACTTTGGTGGTAGCTTTGATGATGAAGATTTATACTTAGAGCCAACAATTTTAACTAATATAAAAAATGATTCTAAAATTATGGAAGAAGAAATATTTGGACCTATTTTACCTATTATTGAATATTCAACTATAGATGATGCAATTAAATATATTCATTCTAAAGAAAAACCTTTAGCTTTATATTATTTTTCAGAAAATAAACATTTAATAAATAAAGTATTATCTACCGTTTCTTCTGGTGGAGCTACAGTGAATGATACTATTATTCATGTTGCCTCATCAAATCTTCCTTTTGGTGGTGTTGGCTTAAGTGGAATTGGAGAATATCATGGGAAAGCTAGTTTTGATACTTTTTCTCATAATAAATCTGTTATAGAAAGAGGTACTTTTTTAGAATTACCTTTTAGGTATGCACCATATAAAAGCAAAATAAATCTTTTAAAGAAACTTATGAAATAATTTAATACATTACAATTTGAAGGTTTCCAATATTTAGAGTATTATTAAAATATATATTATTATATAAGGAGGAACTATGAGAAATTTTAATTATAAAAATGGAACTGAAATTATCTTTGGAAAAAATTCTGAAGAAAAGGTAGGCTATGAAATAAAAAAATATACTAATAAAGTATTACTTCATTATGGTGGAGGTAGTATAAAATCAAGTGGCCTATATGATAAAGTTATATCTTCATTAAAAGAAGAAAATATTGAAATCATCGAACTATCAGGGGTTAAGCCAAATCCAAGAGTATCTTTAGTTAGAGAAGGTATTAAACTTTGCAAGGAGCACAGTATTGATTTTATACTTGCAGTTGGTGGAGGTAGTGTTATAGATTCAGCTAAGGCTATTGCTGCTGGGGTTAACTATAATGGAGATGTTTGGGATTTATTTATAGGAACTCCTATTAATCATAATTGCTTAAAGCTTGCAACTATATTAACAATTCCTGCTGCTGGAAGTGAAACAAGCTCTGGTTGTGTTATTACTAATGAAGATGGATGGTATAAAAGAAGCTGTGGTCATCCAAAATTAAGACCTGTATTTTCTATTTTAAACCCAGAACTTACATTTACTTTACCAAAGTACCAAACTTCATGTGGTATAGCAGATATGATAGCACATATACTGGAAAGATACTTCACTAATGAAAAGAATGTAGATTTAACTGATAGATTATGTGAAGCTACATTAAAAACTATTATGGAAAATGCTTTAAGATTAAATATAAATCCTAATGACTATAATGCTAGAGCTGAAATAATGTTATCTGGAATGGTTGCACATAATGATTCTTTGAGTATGGGAAGAGTTGGTGACTGGGCTACTCATGATATAGAGCATGAACTAAGTGGTATTTATGATATAGCTCATGGAGCTGGGCTTGCAATAATTTTCCCAGCTTGGATGAAGTATGTTTATAAGCACGACTTAAATAGATTTGTTCAATTTTCCAATAGAGTTTTCAATATAGATACTAATTTTAGTAACCTTGAAGAAACTGCCCTAAAAGGAATTGAAGCTCTTGAAAACTTCTTTACTAAAATTGAACTACCTACAAGATTAAGTCATGTTAATATTAGTGATGAACGTATTGATGAGATGTCTAAAAAGCTTGTTGCTCATTGTGACCATGTTGGAAACTTCGTAGAAATAAGAGCTAAGGAAGCCTTAGAAATCCTTAAATTAGCACTATAATACTTATATATTAATAAAAACTAGATCTGTTAAAACAGTTCTAGTTTTATTTTCTATATCAATGAAAATTAACTATCTCTTGGTATTTCTTATCTAAAGATATACATAGAATAAGTTTAAGTTTCCCTATTGGACTATATTATTAGTTCTTATATTTATTTTTCATATAGTAATAATATACTTTATATAATATTACTGCTATTAAAACTAATCCTACAATAACTAAGGCATATAACATAAATACTTCTTCAGGAAGCACTTTAATTATAGGATCCGTTTTTTCATCAAAAATCCAATAATCATTATTAAAGAAAATTTTATGGAATATAACAAATGCCTTAGAAAAATCTATAAATATAACAGATAATAAAGATATTATTATTACTATTAATGTGTTTGCTCCATAATTTAGTTTCTTATAAAGATTAACTTTCTTTCCTTTAATTTTTTTTATTATGAATAAAACAATAAAAAATAAACCTATACAAATTGTAATAAGATAAATAGATAAAAATATATTCTTTACTTCATAAAAATGAAATTCTCCATTTACACTCATAGGAAAATTATTAAAATTTAATTTATCTAAAAATGGATTTTGTAAATATCTAATTAAGGTATCATAATCCTTTATTAGCATCTCCTTTGAAATATTGCCAATTTTATCTAATCCGTATTTATCAATTGAGTTATAATAAATAAACTTAGTATTTAAAACAGCAATTGTAGATACTCCTATTGTAAATATAGCTATAAATATTCCATAAATAATTTTAACTATATTATTAAAAATACTTTTCATAATTCCTCTTCCCCTTAAATTAATTTGATATTTTTAATAATAACATAAAAACTATTATATAAATATAAAAAGAAGGCATAAGCCTTCTTTTTCAGTTATAATTTATATTATTTATCTTAACTAACTACTAAATCTATATTTTCTTTATATTGACTATGTTCCTTTTCTTTATACATTATTGCATTTTTAGGACATGCATTAACACATCTACAGCACATTATACAATTATCTCTAAACTTAATTTCTCCACCAATATTATCTATATTCTTTACTGGGCAAATATTGACACATAAATTGCATTTATCACAATTTATATTTACAGAAAAGTTAACAGAATTCTTATAAAAATCCTTTGTCTTTATCTTATTAATAGTCTTATAAAAAGTAGCTGAAAATTCATTTATATCTTCCTTCATATAATGATCAGTTAAAAAATTTACAACAGCATTTTTTACTTCTACTAAAGAGTTATCAAATATTTCTCTAATATCCTTACGAGTATTTTTTTTATAGCCTTTAGCTAGAGTATAACTATCTGGCATTTGAAAGTTTTTAGTTACAATAACCTTATAATTTTTCTGTGAAAGTTTCTTTTCTAGCTCATTAAAGTAGGTTTTTGCTTTATCCTTCCCAGTTGAAAAAATCATAGTCTTAATTTCTTTAGGAGAGTCATATAAATTGTCCTCTAAATAATCAAAAAATATTTTAGGAATATACTCAAAGTATTTAGGAAACCCTAAAATTAAGTAATCGTAGGATAAATTCTTTAATTCAATCTTTTCTTCAATAGAATATATATCCATTTCACAGCCATTTTTGCTAAATTCTTCTCCTATTTTATTAGCAATAAACTTAGTATTTCCTGTTCCACTAAAATATAAAATTATTCCCTTCAAGATAACTTCCTCCTAATTAAATAATCTAATATTATATATCACTGAAATTTCTTTATTTTAAATAATATTATAAACCATTTGGAATATATTGGGAATAGTTTTATTTTTTCATTTTTCCTTTATTTTTCTCTTAAGTCGATAAATAAATTTAAAAATTTTTATATTTATTTCTTTTTCTACTTATTTCTCAATTTCCAAAATAAAATAGCACTTAAAAGCAATAATCCACAGATTAATAAGTAAACAAAAAATAATGGATTTGATAAACTACCAAAGAAAATTATAAGAGAACCTACAGTTGCTAAAATAGGATTTATTTTACCTCTAAATATCCCCTTAACTTCTCCACTAATACCCATCTTTAATACTTTAATATATAATAGTATATATAAAAGATAATTAACTGTTATAGAGATTTCAGAAATATCTCCATTTGGTAAAAAGTTATACTTTTGAGTTATATAATGGGCTAATAAGCATATTATAGAGATTATAAAAGCAACTAAAGCTGAATATACTGGCATTTCTAAAGACTTATTTATCTTTTTTATCTTCTTTGAATTTGGAAACATATCTCTAATTGCAAGAGCATAAGGTATTCTTATATGTCCCATTATTAATCCATTTACTGTACCTAAAATAGATATTACAACAAAGGTTAAAATAATTTTAGCCCCCCAAGCTCCAAATATCATATTAGCAGCTAAATCTACATGAGCATCTCCTAATTCCATTACCTTTTCCGGGCCAAGGTAAATACTTATTCCAACGAAATAAAGTACATATAATAATAGTATAAATAATGGTGCCATCACTAAAGCTTTAGGTAAGTTCTTTTTAGAATCTTTTATTTCATGTCCTATTGATGTTGAAATAATCCATCCATCGAAAGAAAAAGCTATAGGTGCAATGGCTGCTATCCAAGATGCTGATTGCATATGAACAACATCTCCTACATTAATGTAAGTAGGATTACCAAAAAAAACTCCAACAAATGCAATTAATATTAATGGAATAACTTTAATAACAGTTGATGCATTTTGAAAATAACCACCTAGCTTAGCTGACAATAAATTTAATAAATAAGTAAATACTATTATTACTAAACCAATTGTAGTATGCAGGGCTAGTCCACCTTCAATTCCAAATAACATACATATATATATTCCTGCTACCCATGATACAACAGCAATTAACGTAGGATAATATAAAAACGTATGAAACCATCCAAAGGCACAGGCAATAGATTCATTATATGAATATTCTGCATAAGATATTATTCCCCCAGCCTTTGACTCCCTAGATGCTAGCTCTGAAATAGATAAGCTACCAAAAATAATCCCTAGAGCTGCTATACAAAAGACTATTACTCCTAAACTAATACTTCCATTTGTAGCTACAAGTATATTATCACTTTTAAAAAATATACCTGATCCAATTACAATTCCAACAATCATTCCTATGGCTGTAAATAAACCATATTCGTTCTTTTTCATTATTCCACCTCATCTTTAACGTTATAATAAATAATTCCTAAATTCTATGTCCAATATATCATATAAATAAAAAAATAAGAACAAAAAATTATCAATAATTATATTTTTTTTATACTATTTGAAATAAAGTTAGTATAAAAATACAAAACTTTTGTGCTTTCAATATACACATTATGCAAAATCATTGAATTTATCAATTTAGTTTTGTAAAATACTTACATTGGTAATTAAAAATTATTTTTATTTTATGGGAGGAATTGTAATGAAAAAAGTTTTAGCTACTATTTTAACAGCTTCATTAATGGCTGGTACATTTGTTGGTTGTTCTTCTAATTCTGGAAAAACCGAAAACGATACCAAAAATAATGAAAATAAAGTGGTAAAAGTATTTCAACTTAAAGTTGAAATAAATGATGCTCTTCAAAAACTTGCAAAGAAGTATGAAGAGGAAACTGGAGTAAAAGTTGAAGTAACTTCTGTTGGTGGTGGTGCTGACTATGGTGCAGCTTTAAAGGCTGAATTCCAAAAAGGAACAGAACCAGATATATTCATGATTCAAGGTGCTGGAGATTTAGAAGTATGGCAACATAAACTAGATGATCTTTCATCAGAAAAGTGGGTTTCAAATGCCTTTGAAGGCACTTTAGAAACAGTAAAAAAAGATGGAAAAGTATATGGTATGCCAGTTGCCATAGAAGGATATGGATTAGCATATAATAAAGATATATTAGATAAAGCATCAATTGATCCTAAATCCATTGATACCTTTGATAAATTAAAAGCTGCTGTAGAAAAACTTGATTCTATGAAAGCAGATTTAGGTTTAGAAAATGTTATTTCATATACTACAAAGGAAACTTGGGTAACAGGAAATCATACTTTCAATATAGGCTTAGCTACTCAAGAAAAACCAGATGAATTTACTAAAAGCTATATTGATGGTACTGCTGACTTAGTTAATAATCAAAACTTCAAAGATTGGATGAATCTTGTAGATTTATTAGTTAAATATGGTGGTGGTGCTACTTTAGATACAATTGATTATAGTACACAAGTTGGAAACTTTGCATTAGGTAAAACTGCATTCCTTCACCAAGGTAACTGGGTAGCTGGTGACTTAGCTGGTTTAGGTTCAGATTTTTATATGGGATTTGTTCCTCTAGCTATCAATAATGATACTAAAGTAAGTGGAAGCATTCCAGTTGGCGTTCCTATGTATTGGACAGTAAATAAAGATTCAGCAGTAAACGCTGAAGCTAAAGCTTTCCTTGACTGGATGGTATCAAGTGAAACTGGCCAAAAAGCTTTAATTGAAGATATGAAAATGATTCCAGCGTATAATAACTTTAAGATTGAAACTAATGACAAGTTAGCAAAATCTATTACAGAATTCAGTAATGCAGGAAAAACTA
Source organism: Bacillota bacterium (assembly GCA_023445445.1). GTDB lineage: Bacteria > Bacillota > Clostridia > Clostridiales > Clostridiaceae > Clostridium. The sequence continues at coordinate 2,314 of JAEXLD010000115.1, read as the reverse complement.
TTCCTTGGGCATTTACTAATTTACCAGATGGATTCTCAATGGAAAAAATAGGACCTATCTTCTCTAAATATGCTAAGGGCGAAATTGATAAAACTCAAATGCTTGAAGAAATACAAGCATTGACTAAAAAATAGTTTAGGTTAATTAAATATCCGCAGGCTAAATACCTGTGGATATTTACATATTTATAAAGGGGCTGATTAAATGAAGAAAAAAAGAAAAATAAATAAGGGGTTTTGGCTATTTATTGCTCCCTCTTTATTTGCACTAATTATGGTAGTATTAATTCCATTTATTATAGGGATATATTATACATTTACAAATTGGAATGGAGCTAATCCAAATTACGATTTTGTAGGATTCTCTAATTATGCTAACCTCTTTAAAGATGTACAGTTTATCTATTCCTTTAAAATAACTATAATATATACAATTGCTAGTGTTATTACTATTAATCTATTAGGCTTTGGTTTAGCTTATTTCGTTACTAGAAATTTAAAAACAAAGAATTTTCTTAGAACTGGCTTTTTTATGCCAAATCTAATTGGTGGACTTATTTTAGGTTTTATATGGCAATTTTTATTTAACTCAGTTTTCACTTCTGTAGGAAGTAATCTAGGCTCTACCCTATTATCTACTTCTTTATTACAAGAAAGAACAACAGCGATAATAGCTATGCTTATAGTTTCTTCATGGCAATATGCTGGATATATAATGGTTATTTATGTTGCTGCTTTAGAAAATGTGCCAACAGATTTAATTGAAGCTAGTAAAATCGATGGAGCTAATGGAGTTCAAAGTTTTAAACATATTACCCTCCCTATGGTTGCCCCTTCAATTACAATTTGTCTTTTCTTAACACTTGCAAATTCCTTTAAATTATTTGATTTAAACTTCTCATTAACACCTTTAAAGACAACAGAAATGTTAGCTTTAAATATTTATAAAGAAGCCTTTGTTTCAAATAGTATGGGAGTTGGACAAGCAAAAGCAATAATATTCTTTATTTTTGTAACAGCTATTTCTGTAACTCAAGTTTATTTCACTAAGAAAAAGGAGGTTGAAATGTAATGAAGTTAAAACATAGTAAATTAAAAACATTAAATAGTTATAATTATAAGCTTGGAATACTAGAAGTGCTAGGTTGGCTATTATTAATAATTTATATGATTCCCTTTTATCTTATGCTAATAAATTCATTTAAAACGCGACGTGAAATTTTTTCTAATACCATAGGTTTTCCTACTGAATGGAATTTCAACAATTATACAACTGCTATTGAAAGAATGGATATTGGAAGTGCTTTCATTAATTCTTTAATAATAACTGCGTTAAGCATATTTTTAATAGTGATCTTTTCATCTATGTCAGCTTGGGCATTAGCTAGAAATAAAACAAAGGCTAGTAAAATTATATTTTATTTATTTGTAAGTGCTATGATAATTCCATTCCAATCTGTAATGCTTCCATTAGTTAAATGGATGGGTTTAATGAGAATAGATTCAATTAATTTTAGTATGCTAGGAACTCATTATGGCTTGATTTTTATGTATATTGGTTTTGGATCAAGTATGAGTATATTTTTATATCATGGCTTCATAAACAATATTCCTTTAGAAGTTGAAGAGGCAGCAATAATTGATGGATGTAATAAGTGGAAATTATATTCAAAAATCGTTTTACCTCTTTTAAAACCAATAACTGTTACAGTAATGGTTCTAAATGGAATATGGATATGGAATGACTTCTTATTGCCTTTCCTAACTATAAACGGTAAAATTAATACTATTCCACTTGCTATGAATAATTTCTTTGGAGCCTTCTCTAAGCAATGGGAATTAGCTATGGCAGCATTAATATTAGCCATAATTCCAATAATTATTTTCTACTTCTTTGTACAAAAATATATTATAAAAGGAATTGTTCAAGGTTCAATAAAATAGTTTTGTATTTTCATAATAATAATTCCAGTATATAATTTATTTATAAAAACTTTTAAGGGAGATTGTTATGGAAAACATATTTATATATTATTTGTTCTTAATAAATGTTATTGCTTTTATTACTATTTATATAGATAAGCAAAAAGCTATAAAGCATAAATGGAGGATACGGGAGTCTACTTTATTTTTAATATCTATAATAGGAGGAAGCCTAGGTGCTCTTATAGGTATGTATACTTTTCGCCATAAAACTAAGCATATAAAGTTTACCTTAGGAATTCCCTTTATTTTAATAGTTCAAATTCTACTTATATATTATTTAAATATATAATAGTAAAAGTACAACTAATTTAGAAATATTAAAAGGAATC
>JAEXLD010000118.1 GCA_023445445.1 Bacillota bacterium | reverse complement strand
TAGGTTTCCTCTACTCTTTTTATTATACAAAAATTAATTAAATAAATGGAGAGAATGACATATGGGAGAAAAGAGAATTAAAAAAGTTTTAGATTTTACATGTAAATATTGTGGAAAGAAGTACAACCTAGATGAACTTAAAGTTCAAGGTTATGTTGATGAAACTAAATGCGGAACTGTCGTACTATGTCCAAATACCAAATGTGAAACTGAACAGTTAGTATAACGAGGTGGGATTATGAGAGAGGATATTTTAAAGAAGAGAGATGATGAATCAAGAGAGCAATACATATATAGATGTTATTCAAATAAAGTTAGTTTAAATCTTAGAAATGAGGATTTAGCAGAAGCAATTAATAAAGAACTAGGAACAAGTTATCAAGAAAGTTACATAAGGGGAATATATAAAAATTATGCTATCGGATATGATGATGGTTTTGAAAAAGCTTTGTGTGATAAAAAAGGTAGTAATAAGCTAGATGAAATAAAAGAAGAACTTGGAGAGTTGTACATAGTTAAACAAGAAGTTAAAAATAAAATGAATAAATTAGGTAGGATTAAAAGAGATTTTGTAAAAGCTATTGAAATATCTAATGACATAAAAGAAGCTTTGAGAGAAGAAATTGATGAATTTAGAGAAATACCATATGAACCAATAATAAGAGATAGTGAAAATAAATTAATAGTATTATTATCTGATTGGCATATTGGATATGTAATTAAAGATTATAAAGGAAATAGATTTAATTATAATATTGCAAAGGAAAGATTATCTAAACTATTAGCTGAAACTAAAAAGATGTGCAATTTATATAATATTACTGATGTTGTGGTGGTTAATGGTGGAGATTCTATTGAGGGATTATACATGAGGCAAAATCAATCATATGAATGTGAATTTAATCTTAATGAACAGATAGTTAAAGCTACAAGATTATTGTATGGATTTTGTACTTCTATATCAGAATATGCAAATGTAGAATTCGTATCAGTTGGTGGAAATCACAATCGTGGAGCAGGATCAAAAGATGCGAATATTGAAGGAGATAATTCCAATATAATCATAGTTGAAATGTTTAAGGATTTTGTTGAGCTATCTAAAAATAATAGAATACATGTTTTAGCAACAGATTTTAAAGATGATAGTGCTGTATTTGAAATGTGTGGGAAAAAGATAAAGGTTATTCATGGTGATAACAGAGTAAAAGAGAGTAAGAAATTGTTTGATGCTGAAGCAACTATGGATAAAGATTTTTATGACATAATTCTTAGAGGTCATTTTCATAATTTTAATATAGAAACTATGAATAATGGTGGCTACGTAATAACTAATGGATGTTTATTTGGTGCTAATCCATATAGCGTAAAAAGAATGAGTTGTTACGGGAAAGCAGGACAAACATTAATAGTTGTTAATGAGGATGGTGTTGAGTCAATTAAGAATGTTGAATTAAATTAGTATCTTAACTGATATACTCTTAAATAGAGATAAAATTAATTAAAATGAGAGGTGTAAAATGAGTTTATATAACATGCTTGACCAAGAAGGGTTTTTAAAGAAAGATATATCTTTGTATTTGTTAAGTGGAGATGCTGAAGAATTACTGGATGAAATATGTGGTAGCAAAGATGAATACATAGAGAATTTTAAATATCACGAAGAAATTTTAGATGATAGTGACATAGTTGTAGTGAGTAAGGTTCGTAATTTAGATGGATGGTTTATTGAACCATTATATTATGATGATGAAAACCAGATAATTAATGAAACCGATATATGTTTTATTCAAGAAGAAATATTAGATGAAATAGATCTTGATATGGTTGATTATGAAGAATTGATTGTTGTCAAGATTGATGCTGAAGAAGATGACTGGTTAGAGAAATTAACTTATGATTTACTGGAGGAATTATCAGAGATGGGTGAAGATGACTGTCCTCATTGTATAGTTAAAAAATACTTAAAGCTTGTTGAGGAAGTAACTAGGGATTGCACTCTTGATGATGTGGTGGACAAAATTAACATATTAAAACAATAATTAATTAAAATTTTTATAGCAATCATCTGAAATGGTGATTGTTGTTAAGGATTTTAGTCCTTAAATATAATGGGGTGATGACCGACATCGTGGAGGAAGTTATGAATAAAGAAAGAGTTCAAGGTGGGCAATGTATGACTTGGGATAGACTAGAAGATTATTATGAATTAATCTCAACTAAAACTAAGGAAGAGGTAAAAAAGGAATATGAATTGCTTGCTAACCAAGTTGGCATGAATAAAAAGAGTGCAATTTTAAGAATATGTCAGACATATGATTTAATTTTTGACCAAAATATAATAAAAGGATGTAGAGATATATCTGATTATATGAGAAAAATACATAGTCTTAAACAATATGATGGAAAAAAATTCAAAGATAGTATTATATATTTAGATGACAACAAAAAAGATGGGCACCCAAAGCATTGTCACAAATTTGTATTAGAGGAAGGTTTGGGTTCGGTAGTGAGCACGTATGCTATTGATATGGAAGATTCAAATTCATCATCAGATTTAAAGTTAGATTTACTATCTGCGTTAAAGAACGACCAAAGGTTGCTATTGGAAAAAATGAGCAAGGCTATAGATGAAGATAATATAGGAACTTACAAGAATTTGGTTACAGCTTTAAGAGAGGTAACTTTTTTAATACAAAATGAAGAGTGGTGTCAGCAATGGAGTAAATATTCATGTGAGAATAAAGAGTATATTGCTGTATGGGAGCAGAAAGGTTCTGAAATTAAGAATCATAGAAAATTTGAAATAAAAAACGAAGATAGTATGATGAATTATGAGAAAGCGTATGTAGAAGCTGATAAAGATGGTATTTGTATTTATTTCAAAGGAGAAAAAACTAAAGTTAACAATATTGATGTTATGGCTAATAAAGTAAAAGAAATACTGAATTATAATAAGGAAGTGCCTATCTATATGGATATTAGAGGATTTGGCATATTTGTATATGATGCTCTTAGAATTGATGATTATAATGTAATTGATGCTAGTAATTCAATTATAAAAATTAATTAAACTTAATAAAAATGTAATTTTATTGACTAGGTGGATTTGCTCTACCTAGTCTTATTGTATTTATAGTGCTTATCTGCAAGGGTAAGTAGTTAAATGTAATAATTAATTAAAAAGAAAGGAAGTGGTTGTATTGGCTAGAACAACAAAATCAAATAAAGGAAAAACACAAGTGACAGATAGAGAATTGGTTTACTGCTCTAATTGCGATAAAGATAAAAAAACTAGTGAGTTTTATAAAAGCTATGGAAGTACAGCCAGTGGACTTTTATGCTATTGTAAATCTTGCGTCCAAACTATGGGTTTAGATGCAAATGGGAATGTAGATTTGGATAAATTTAAAGCAATGTTGATGAAGGTTGATAGACCGTACATACATCAAATCTTCATAGATAATATGGAAAAATGTGATAATACTAAAAGTGCGATAGGTTTTTATTTTAAAGATTTAGGATTGACTCAAAATAGACTATTGAGATATAGGGACAGTATATTTGAAAACCTTAAAGAGAATATATCTATTAATAACATAAGTGAAATTGTTACTTCTGATATGATTAAAAAATGGGGGAATGGGTACACCGTAGATCAAATACGAAAATTAGAAAGTTTTAGTAAAGATATGCAAAATAGTTATGACGTTAAAACTGCTTCTCACAAAGATTACTTACACAAAATATCAAAAGTATCATTAAAGATGGATGAAGCATTAGATAATGACAATATAGGTGAATTCCAAAAGTTATCTACTGTTTATGATACTTTAATGAAATCAGCTAAATTCACAGCGGTTCAGAGGTCAGCGGTAGATGATATGGGGGGGTTTGCTACATTAAGTGAGTTTATTGATAAGCTAGAAAAAGATGGGTTTATTGAACCATATGGAGTTAAAGAAGATTTTGACATTGTTGAAGCTACAATTGCAGATATGAAAAGATATACAAAAAATCTAGTGTTAGGAGATACATCTATACAGTCTATGGCACAAGAATCGTTAATGAGAGGATTGACTGATGAAGACGTAGAAGGTGACGATGAATAATGGGTGTAATACAAAACTTTAAAATCAATAAAGATAACCATAAATTAGGTGAGAATGATATATATAGCCCAGACGCTTTTAGTTATGAAAATATCAATAAATCAAATGAAGATAAACTGTCAACATTTGAAAAAATAAAACCTGCCTTTTCTAAATATGTGGCTTTATGGAGAGAATGCCCTGATTTATTTATAGATTTTATAACTCCAAAAGACAGTAATTTTAAGTTATTCTTTTATCAAAGGGTGTTTTTAAGAACTGCAATAAGGCACAAGTATTTTTACGCTACATTTACAAGAGCATTTTCAAAATCATTTTTATCTATGTTAATACTCCACATAAAATTAGTTCTATATCCTGGAATTTCATTATTTATATGTTCAGGGACTAAAGGACAAGCAACTAATATAGCCAAAGAGAAAATAGAAGAAATATGGGATAAGTTTCCGATGTTGAGAAGGGAAATTAAAGATTACAGCTTTCAAAAGGATTATTTAAAAATAACAACTCACTCAGGAAGTAAATTAGACATTGTAGCAGTAAGTGGTTCTACTAGAGGAGGGCGTAGACACGCAGGACTTATAGAGGAAGTTATAATGGTGGATGGAGATGTTCTTAATGAAGTTGTTATCCCTTTGATGAATGTAAATAGACGTGCTAGAAATGGTGATGTAGATCCAAATGAAGCACACAAACAACAAATATATGTTACTACTGCTGGATATAAAAATACATTTGCTTACGACAAGTTGAAACAAATTATAGTTTGGATGGCTACTAAAGATGATAATACAGCTTTTGCATTTGGTGGAAGTTGGAGAACGCCAGTTTTACATAAATTATTAGACCCTGAATTTGTAGACCAACTAAAAGAGGATGGTACATTTAATCCATTATCTTTTGAAAGAGAATATGAATCTAATTGGACTGGTTCAGGTGAAGATAGCTTCTTTAGTGAAGATATGATAAGTAAAAATAGAACTGTTAAAGAGTTTGAAAGTGAGCCTAATTTTAAAGTTTCTGATGCAAATAAATTTGAAATAAAATATATTATATCAGTTGACGTTGCTAGAAGTGAAGGTAATCAAAATGCCAATACAGTAGCAACGGTTGGAAAAGTAAAAGTAAATTTAATTAACGGAAATTGTACTACCAGCTTGGTAAATATGTTTGTTTTTCATGGTGAGCATTTTGAAGAGCAAGCAATAAAGGTAAAAAAACTTACATTTAAGTATAAAGCTGAAATGTGTATAGCTGACCTTAATGGATTAGGTGCGGGAATTGCGGATTATATGGTAAAAGAAAATATAGATGAGCATGGAGAAATATATCCACCTTTTTCGATTGTTAATGATGATAGGTTTGACAAGTATAAAACAGATGATAGTTTACCATTATTATATGCTATGCGTTCACAAGGTATAGCTAGTGCTATCCATGTAAATTGTTTATCACAAATATCTTCAGGAAAAGTAAAGTTCTTAATTGATGAAATGGAAGCCAAAGCTATACTTTCACAAGGAAAGAATAAACTAGAAGGAAGAGAATTAAATGAAAAGCTAATACCTTATATGAACACTACGTTTTTAAAAGACGAAATGTTAAATTTAAGAGCAAAACAAGCTGGTAAGGATTTAATATTAGATAGGATAAATAAAAAGGTGCAAAAAGATAGATTTAGTTCTTGTGAATACTTATTATGGTATGTAAAGGAAATTGAAGATAAATTAAAAGAAGGGTTAAAAACTGAGAGTAATGATGATATATCATTTGTACTTTGGTAATCAATAAAAAATTAATTAAAAGGAGGTGATTATTTGAATTTAGATGAAGCAAAAAGGGATTTATCACCACATGAATTATCTAGTTTAGCATTTAAAACAGAAATGTTTAATCAAGGAATAGAAAAAGATGTTTCTGAGGAAGTATTAAGAAAGTGGATGAGTAGTCCTGAAACATATAAAGAGCAGTTGTCAAAATATGCAATGTATCAATATATAAGCAATGGAGATATTTTTCAACTTTTTGATTTAGTAAGAATAATGCCTTCTTTAAATTATAAAATAAAAACATTGAAACTTAATACTAGAAATGATAAACATTCTCTTGAATGTAGAAGAGCATTAAAAAGTATAAATCACAAAGAATTAACTAGAGATATATTAACTCAAACTATATCAACCGGAACACTTGTTGGATTATGGGTTGGAAAAGAAGATAAGAAATCAAAAGAATATCCATATTTAATGATTTTTGATGATTTAGAATATTTCTTTCCTGCTAGGAGAAAGGGTGGCAAATGGACAGTTTGGTGTGATTTAGCTTACTTTGATGGAATATCTGATATTGAAGACAAAATAGATACAATATCAAATTTAGAGCCATATGTAACAATTGAGGATTATAAGAATTTTAAAGATAAAGGTGAGAGATATAGGTATATTGAATTTCCAATTGAAAGAAGTGTATGTATAAGAACTCATACTTTAAAAAGAAATCAAAGATTTGGACTACCTTGGAATACACAAGCTATCGAGGATATAAAGCATAAGCAAAAGCTTAGGAATTTAGAAAAGGTGGCTAGTAATAAGGTTATGAACGCTGTTACAGTTTTGACTTTAGGTATAAAAGATAGCGATAAGGTATCATATAAAGCTTTAGGTGAAAAATTAACTAAATCAGTTTTTGAAAATGTAAAACAAGGTTTAATGAATAACGTGGATGGTGAGGCTTCTGTGGTTGGATTGCCAGAGTGGGCTAAATTAGAATATCCTGACCAAAAAACTGATGTTTTAAATCCAGATAAGATAGATAGCGTTAATGATGATATAAACAATACAATAGGTTTAAGTAGAACATTAACTAATGGTAAAGGTGGAAATTATGCAAGTGCAAAGTTAAATATTGATATTATATTTAATAGAATTGGTGAACTTTTAGAAAATATAGAAAGTGAAGTTTACAATAAATTAATTAAAATAATTTTACCCACCAATGTTGGTAATGATTACTATATAGAGTATGAGAAAACTTCACCTTTAACCAATAAAGAAAAGTTGGATATGTTATTTAAGTTGACATCTATGGGTTATTCGTTAAGACCTTTAATTGAAATTCTAGGATTAGACTTTGATGATTATATAGAAAATTCAATATCCGAAATAGAAGATATGAAACTAAGGGAAAAGATTTATCCACCATTGAACACAAACAATATATCTGCTAATGATGATGTTGGTGGTAGACCTACTAATGATAATGAAACAAATGAAAACACAATAAAGTCTAAAGAGCAAGATGGAAATAATAATCCTAATGCAAATGATTAGATATAAATTTCTTTGAATTTATATAAATACTAAAAAGAAAGGAGAATATGGATGGCTAAAAATAAATTTTGGGAATTTAAAAATATAGTTGGCAATGATTCTGCTGATTTATATATTTATAATGAAATTTCTAGTTGGGATGATGAAGATGTTACTTCTGCTCAATCATTTAAAGAAGAATTAGATTCTATAGGCGATGTTTCAACTATAAATCTATATATTAATAGTCCCGGTGGTTCTGTGGCTGATGGTTTAGCTATAGCAAGTATGCTAAAGAGAAATAAGGCTAAAGTTGTAGCACAAGTAGATGGTCTTGCCTGTTCAATAGCTTCTATAATAGCATGTTCAGCAGATAAGGTTGTTATGGGAAGAAACTGCATGATGATGATACACAATGCTTTAAGTGGAGGTTTCTTTTATGACAATGCAAAGGGATTTAGAAAATTAGCTGATGATTTAGATAAAATATCAGAAAGCTTAAGATCTACTTATATAGAAAAGTCTAATGGTAAGCTAAATGAAGAACAACTTGTAAAGTTAATGGATGATGAAACATGGTTAACTGCAAAAGAATGTTTAGAATTAGGTCTATGCGATGAAATAGTAGAATCAAATAAAATGGTTGCATCAATATCAAATAAGTATGCTTCATTTTTTAACAAAGTGCCTTCAGAAGTTGAAATATCAGATGAAGTACAAGAAGTAGCTAGTAATGATACAGAAGTTATAGTTGAAGAAGAAGTTGAAAATGTAGAGTTGATTGATAATGAAACCGAGGATACTGTAACTGAAGATACAGATGCTGAAAAAGAAATCGTAGAAGAAACTGAAGCTGAAATTGAAGATGATTCTAAAATAGATGAGTCAGAAATTGAAAACTTAAAAAGAGAAAATGAAGAATTAAAGGCTAAACTAAATGATTCTAATGAAAAGATTATTTTATTAAATGATAAGATAAATGAATTACAACCAATAGTTGATAAATATAATTCAATTATAGATGAACAAAAGGCACTAGAAGATAAAAAGATACTAGATGAAAAGAGAAAATACTTTAAAGATAAATTCGATATGTTGGGTGCAACATCAAAATTTGAATCTAATGAGGTACAAACATTGTTAGAAAATTGTATGAAAGATAATAATGCTTTATCTAAATTAAATCAAATGATTGTTGACATGGTTAGCATAAGCGATAAAAAGGTAACAGAAAAAATAGAGAAAATTTCAAAAATAGAAAATCTTATTTCCTTTGATGAAGACATTAAAGAGAAATATGGATTTAAATAATTAATTAAATGGAGGGATTTTTAAGATGGCAAGTGTAATAGTACAAACTTTAAAAAATTTAACAAAACATAATGTTGGTTCATTAAACCAATGGGCAAAGGACTTATTAAATCAAGGTGCTAAGGTATCAGGTGGGGCTATAGATAACTATTGTCTTGGTGTGTTAGGATTTAACGCAAATGGAGAAAGAATAGTTACAGCTTTAGCTGATCAAACAAAGAAAGGTGTATTAGTTGCATCAGTTGAAGATTACATGGAAGAATTTGAAACAATGGCTCAATTCTACAATGAAGTAGGCGAATATGCAAGAATAGTATATCAAACAGTAGGACATAGATTTGAAGCTTCAAATTTTGAATTAGCTGATACGGCAAAACCTGCTAAAAATGGTCAAGTTGCTCACTATGATATTACAAAGAAAAAATACATAATCTCAAATGGTGCTTCAAACCATACTGATTATGCTACTGCTGGAAACAAATATGTTGTAGTAAATGTTCCAGACTACACTTTAGCTGGTTTGCCAGTTATAAGATTTGAAATAGCTTAATATTAAAGCTTAAAGGAGGAGGAAATATAAATGGAAAAGATAAAAATGCTTAAAGACTTAGGTCTTAGAATATATAATGACAAAATGATTACTAAAGAAGTTGAAGGTGAATTAGTAAATCAAGATGAAAAAGAAATTAGAGAAATTTGTAATAGAACTTTTGGCTTAGGTTCTCCATCACCTGAGAATTTACATTTATTCAATCAATTCTTAGTTGAAACTGCTGAAGTTATTGCAAAACCTAGAGTTGATGCTGTCTTAGGATTAATAGCTGATGTATCAACTGTTCCTGCTGGTGCTGTAAAAATGTATAAATTACCAAAGACAACAGAAGGTAAATTCTTATTTACAGCTAAAGGTACTGGAGTAGATTTAGTAAGATTAAGTCCAGAAGAAGTAAATAAAGTTGCTACACCTCAATCAATGACTTATGGTGGATATTATGAAATAACTACATTTAGAGCAGATCCAGTTAAAGCTTTTAGAGATGCTGTTGATAGTTTAGCAAATGCAAAGGTTGAATACTATTTTGATAAAGTTTATGAGTTAATAGCTTCTGCTTTAGCAAATGGGGATATTCCTGAAAATAACAAGAATGTTGGTTCAAACTTAACATTAGCTGATTTCCAAAAAGTTGAGCAAACTATGATAAGATTAACAAATGGTAGACCAATTTTTGTTGGTGATATAAGCTTAATTAATCACTTTGCTAATTTAATACCAGTTGCTCAAAAAGACTTATTAACTGATGAAATCAAAGATATGTTAAGAGAAGAATTAATTCCTACAAAGATTTCAAAAACTGTAGCAGTTAGTATTCCTAATACATGGATTGATGATAAAAACTCAAAAGTTAGATTTGACCAAAAGACAGGTTTCGTTTTCCCAGGAGCAATTTCAGGCAAGAAGCCTTTTGCAATTACTGAGTTTGGAACAAAGAGACAATATTCAGAATTAGATCCAGAAACAGAACAAGTTAAATTAAAGATAGTATTTGAGTCAGATGTTACTTTATTAAATGCAAGATATTTTGGAATTATAAAGGATGATTCAATATTAGCATAGTTTATAGACATAGGGGTTAGCAATAGCCCCTATTATAATTAATTAAAAGGGAGAGATATTATGGAGAAGGTAGTTTTAGAAAGACATAAAGTTGGAAACTATATAATAAATTTTGAGAATAAATCTTATATTATACCGGGATCGAAAGGTCAAATTGTAGGAAAAAAAGAAGTACCATATTCTGTTTATGAGTATCTTACAATGTTTACCGACTGCTTTAAAGATGGTGAGCTTGTTATACAAGCTAAAACAAATGAAGAAAAAGAATTGCTAAATGATTTTTATGGTAAAGAAGAGTATGAAGCAAATGCTTTAACAAAAGAAGAAGTGACTAGCCTTTTAAAAGGTAATTTAAAGAAAATGGAAGCAGAATTAAGCAAAGTAACATCAGATACAACTAAGAGATTTGTTTTAGATGTGGCAAAAGAAATTAAAATAGAAAATGCTACAAAGCAAAAATTCTTAAAGGAATGGTTGGGCTTAGAACTTTCAATAGAAGATATATTTAAAACTGAGTAATCATAAGGAGGTGTTTTGTTTATGAATACTAGTTATGATGAGATTTGGGAAAGCTTTTTAGAAAATTGTTCATATGATTCTTCTGAAATACCTCAAACTGATGAGCGAAGATATTCTATGATAAAAAATGCTATTATGCATTACAATCAAAAGGCTAAAAAGTACGAGGGTAGGATTCAAGGCAATGTTGTCTGTGATGATATGATTGAAGAGATTAATGTTAAATTAAATTCGATAGAATTGCTAATATTGGCTAATATTTTAAGCTATATTTTTTGTAAAAATAAACTGGTAGAATTTACATCTATTTATGGCACTTACGCTAAAGAAATGGGATTTAAGGACTATAAGGCACAAGTTGAGGGAAGACAAGCTGAAGTTAGTAGATATGAGGAAGAAGTCAATAGACTGATAGAAGATGAAATTGACACTTTCAATTTATAGGTGACACTATGAGAGATTTTAATGAGTATAAAAGTTCAATAGTAGAAAAACAACTTGAAGGTGGTAAAAAAATCTTTAGAAAACAATTGTATGGTGGAGAAGGAAGAGAATTAGAAATAGATGGTATACTATCAAGAGGAATATTATTGAATCACTTAAATGATATGTCAACATCAAAAGATCAAAGGGGATTAAATGTAGAATTAACTACTCCAATTAATGTTGGTAGTTATATTAAAGATATAGGCGAGGATAAAACATATTTGGTTATGTCAAACATAGATAATCATTATTCATATAAAACATGCACTATATCTCATTGCAATCAAACACTTAATTGGAAGGGCTTAGATAAACCTATACCTTGTGTATCAGAAGATACAGCTTATAATGATAAGGGTGAAATCAACCTTGATTACTTCTCAATGGTAGATGGAAAACTGGCTTGTTATGTTCCAGTAAATGAAAAAACTAATCAAATAAAGCAGAATATGAGGTTTATATTTAATCACGACGAAAGAATGATATTTGAGGTTATATCTATCAAGAATGTCACCACTCCTAATATTTATAAAATTGTAATGAAAAAGGTTGAATATTTTGAAGGCAAAGATGACCTTGTGAATAATATAGCCTACAATGATGATATTTTAGGTGAGGATAAGCCTGTTATAAATCCTAGTGATGGATATGATATTGTTTCAAGTTTAGGCACATTTGATATAAGACAGTATGGTGCTTCAACATTTACAATAATGAATGATGGTGTATCTGATATTGAGGAATGGAATATTGTAGTTGATTATAATGGAGTTGATACAGCTCATATAAAGGTCGAAGCTATAACAAGTAATAGCGTAAAAATTAGAAACTCAAAGGGTGCAAATGAAAATAAATTAACGTTGAATTTTGTTAAGGGTGATATAAGTATAAGTAAGGAAGTGAGGTTGGTTAAATAATGAAGGGTACAATATTTGCAAGAATAAATGAATTAAAATCGTTAATTAAAGAACATTTATTATCTAATCAAGACTTGCTGAAATTAATTGTTTATACAGATGATAATCCATTAGAACTTGATGATATAGAAGATCCACAGTCTCTATTAAATGAATATATCTACTTAAATCCTGTTGTTTGGGATACTACAATTCAAAAGGTTAAAACTTTTTTGCTTACTAATATAAGGGTTGCATCTAGGAGTAATGACTATGCAGATGTATATTTATATTTTTATGTGATTAGTCATAATGATCTTTATGAGTTAGGCAATGGGGACACGAGGGTGTTTGCTATATGTGATGAGATAATGAGAAGTTTTGATAGTTCTTATGGTAATTGGATAGGTAAATGTAATCTAAAGAGTTCTCAGGAAGTAACGAGTAGAAAAGATTATTATGCAGTAGAAATGCAGTTCGTGTTTACAGATTTTAAGAGGTAGACTATGAAGTTGTATGATGTTAAAGACACAGGTTACAAGAATTATGTTAGAGGGCTTTCTTTAGCAAATAAACCTATTTCATTTTATACAAAAAACATAAATCACATAAGTGTTGGTGATGTTTTATCAATGGGTGAAGAAACATATAAAAGAACAATGTTGCCTTTTATGTTATCTAAGGATTTTATATTTGGTGAAGATATTCCCAATGTAGGTATGTTGGATATACTGACAGATGAAAGTTTTAACCAATACCAAGATGATTTAATTTTTGCTATAAGTTTAGTGTTAAATGTAGATATAAAAAATGTAAAAATTGTAAAAATTGATTTATATCATAAGGAAATATTAATAGAAGATAAAAATTTCACTAACAATCTTTATATAGATAATGATAAATTTGAGGAACTAAAGTCAATAGTTCTATTTATAAATAACCTTCGAGAATTAAAAAAAACAGATAAAGAGAAGGATAAATTTAAAAGTACAGATGAGTATAACAAGAGACTAGAGATTTTTTATAAAGGAAAAGAAGAATACGATAAAGTTAAAACTGAGAAGTCCAATGGCGATATTCTAAATATGTTTGATTTTCTAGTCCATTTTCAAAATAACATTGATTACAATAATGTACTACAGATGAATTTATATCAGTTTTATAATTCAATAAAAATATGTAGTAAAAAAGAAGATTTTATGTTTACTAGAGATATTTATTCTAGTGGACAAATATCGTTAAAAGGTATTGAAATACCAAAGTTTTTAAAAATAATAATTGAAGATAACTAATGGACGAGCTAATCGTCTATTTTTTATAAAATTAACTAAAAAGGAGTGATTTTATGGCAACAATTAACGCACAATCCCTTGGAGCAATAAAAGACGCTGGAGACTTAACTTTCTATGATTTAGCAACAAGTGAACCAGCATTACACATAAATTATGCAAATAATTTTACAATTAATTTATCATCAGACTTCGAGGTTGCACTAGCAAAAGGTGAGGAAAGAGTTGTTTTCCCTAAACCAACAACAGGAGAAGCAACAATAGGAGTTCAATTAATGTCTCCAGATTTATTCTCATTAATCATGGGATCAAAAATGCTACAAGGATTAACAGATTACTATAAAAGAGAAGTAGTGGAAGTAACAGCAAATGACCAAGTTGTAACACTAAAAGGAACACCATTAAATGGGGTGTCTGTTTATCAGGTTAGAAAAGATTTAGCTACTCATATGGGAAAACTTGAAACTGCTACAAATTCAAGCAAAACAGTTAATTTAGTAGGAGCAAAAATTGGCGAGACATACGCAATCTATTATATTGAGCAAAAAGAAGGCAGAAGTTTTACTGTTAAAGCTACGCCTGAAGAAGCAAGAAGTTATATGTTAAATTGTATAGTAAGAATGAAATCTGCTGAAGATGGTACAGATTCTTTCTTGGAATTAGATTTAAAAAAAGTAACAATACAGAATTCTATAGATCTAGAATTTAGTGCAGAAACACCATCATCTTTTGAAATTAAATTAAAACTTCAATCAGATGCTAGTGGAACTATGTTAAAAGGAAAAGAAGTTCCTAAAATATAATTTTTAGATTGCACACATCTATATGGTGTGTGTTTTTGTAAAAATTAACTAAATAAATGTTGATTTAAAATAGTTTTTATGTTATTATTAAATTAGGAACTAGATAAGAATTAGCTACTCTTATCGAAAGGAGCAACTCCAAGCTCTTGTTTCTATTTTTTTATATTTATTGGAGAAATAAAATATATGGAGATTTTATTAATGGGTAAAGAAGGAAGAGTTGAGTTAAAAGAGATTAAAAGGATTGGGGAAAGATACGATTGGTGTAATAGTATAGGTTCAAATATATATTATAAGAATAATGATTATATTTATAAATTTAAATTTATTCATTACGAAAAAGATAAACAGAGAGCAGTATTGGAGTTTAACGGAGTAAATTATTCAATAAGCACAATAGCTTTAGTCAATGGTGGATTTGGAAATATAATAGAAGAACTTAGATTTAGAGAATTTAAGTATAAAAACAATCAAACAATAAATACTATAAAAAAGGACTGTTTGATATTAGATAGTTTTAGAGATGAAGATAACAGGAAAAAATATATATGTAAATGTTTGGAGTGTCATACAAAGAAAACAGTTACTGAATCATATTTATTATATAAAGGATTTACTTGTGATTATTGTTCTGATAAAATCAGTTATCCTGAAAAAATTATGCTTTTGGTACTAAAAGAATTGAATATAGAATATGAGTATCAAAAAAGGTTTGATTGGTCTAAGAAGGTAGATTTTTTATGTGATAAAAATCCAACTGATAAAATTTATGACTTTTATATTTCCTCATTAGATATGATAATAGAAGTAAATGGAGAATTGCATTATCAAGAAGGAAAATGGAGCAGTAGTAGACCTTTATCATATATAACTAAAAATGATATTTTAAAAGAAGAACTGGCTATAAGAAATGGTATAAAACAATATATTATTATAAATTGTGAAATTTCAGATTTTGAATATATAAAAGAAAACATCATAAAAAGTAAGTTGGCTGAAACGTTTGATTTTAACCATATAAATTGGGATAAAATTAATAAATCATCTTATAATAGCATAATGAAAATGTGTTCTGATTTATGGAATGAAGGGATAAAATCTTCAAAGGAAATATCAAAAATTATGGGGTTATCTAAAGCAACAATTATCACATATTTAAAAAAGATGTCAGCAATAGAGTTGTGTGATTACGATCCTAAATTGGAATTAAAGAATGGAGCTACTCAAACGCAACAAAAGAATAAAAAGAAGTTAATTTGTTTAAATAATGGTATGATTTTTGACTCAGCTACAGATTGTTCTTTAAACAGTAAAGAGGTGTTTGGGGAAAGTTTGTGTAAATCCAAAATAAGCATGGTATGTACTGGAAAAAGACCTCATCACAAAGGCTACCACTTCAAATACGTTCAAGACCTTACTGATGAAGAAAAGATTAAATACAATATAATAGAAAAAGCAAGTTAAAAAATTAATTAAAATTAATTAAAATATGAGTTTTATAAATAATAAATAAAGGGGGAGTTGGATATATAGTCCTTCTTCCCCTATTTTTTTCATTCATGGTCAGGTATATAATATACGCCTTTTTCTAACCATTTAATTCTGTACCCAATTATGTCAGCAATTTGTAATACTTCTGTATATCTCAATGTTTCATTATTTATCTTTTTGCTTAAATTCTGAACGGAGTAATCAGTTCCGTTTCTTTTATTTAATTCTTCAGCAACTTTACTTATAGTCCAGCCACTTTTTACTATATAAGCTTTAATATCTTCTTTAACGCCCATTAATATCACCTCATACATATAATACACTTAATTAGAGAAACAATCAATACTGTAGGTGAGAAAATTAAACCAAAAAGTTTAAGAAAATGCTTGACAGTTAAAGGGTGTAGAGTTATTATATATACTATAAGGTTAACGTATAAACTTGAGGGTTTAATAATAAAAAAGGGGATTGAATGATGGATGAATTGAAAATAAATGGTTTTCTCGCAGGAGAAATGAGTAAAAGAAATGCAGTAAAGCAGTTGGAACTTTTAAATGACAGATAATATATTTTTTAATATGGTTAAATATAGAAATATAAACTTAAACATGGTAAAATGGATATATATTATATTTAAGGGGTAAAACTATGTGGAATAAAAAGAAAATTATGGCTTTGATGAGTAGTTTTGTTTTAATGTTTATTTTAATGGTTGGTTGTTCCAACTCTAATAAAGAAACAAAAATGACGGATTTCTTAAGCAAATTAGAGAGTAGTACTGGTTATGATGTTAAATACATTGAGGACAGAAAAACAATAAGAGTTATTGATTATTTAACAAAGGAAACTATTTCCGAAGTGGCATCTAAAGATAGTGGGTATGATCAATGGGTTAATATGAGAAATACCTTTTTAGACTTGTATAAAAAGGTAGAAAAGCTAGGTGCTTCAGATGGTGTGAAAAATATCAGTTATGAACTTATAATAATTGATAAGGATAGTGCAAATTCAAGCGAAGAAGTTCCTTTGTTGATTGTAAATGAAACAGGAATAGTTTTTGATATAGTTGAAGAAATTAAAAACAAATAATAGTTAGATTTTAAATTAAGAGTTTGATTTTATCAGGCTCTTTTTTTGTTATCTATTTTTGAATGTGGGGTGAAATATATTGGTTTTTAAAGATTTAGAATCTCTATGGAAATATGCTCAAAAAGAAATTAAAGAAGTTATGAAAGATGAGGTTGTAGAAGTAATAAAGGATGTAGAGCAAGAAACAATTCAGGAAGTTGTGTTAGATGCGTACACTCCAAGTTATTATGATAGAAGAAGTGAGGAAAGTAACGGTGAGGAAGGTTTAATATCAAGAGATAACATGGTTGCTGATTATGTAGAAACAAGAGATTCCATACAAGTAAATGTAACAAACGATACAAGGGGAAACTCTGATTATCCTAATAGCACTAGTGGTTTTATAGATGGAATGGTTGAATATGGAGAATATACATGGAAATATTCTGAGATATACAAGAAAAAGCTACCAAGACCTTTTACTCAAATAACTCAAAAGAAAATAGATGAAAGTGATATAGTTATTAAAACAATAAAAAATAATATAGATTTTGAAATAAAATAGGGGAGTGAAATATATGTTAAAAAGAGAAGAAGAAAGAGAGATTTTTGAAGGTGTTAAGATTAAGATTCCTAATTTAGAGGAAACTAATAAATTAATAAAAAAACTAAATAGCATTGCCAAAACTGAAACTGGAGATATAGATTATGATAACCCAAAGGCTATTTATATGCTTTTCAAAAAGTTAATAGTAAGTGATATTCCAGAGATAAAAAATATAAATGAATTTAAATTTATGGAATGTTATCATAATCCAACATCAGAGATGGAAACCATATGCTTTGAAATAGGAAAAGTTGTTTCTGATTGTATTAAAAGTGTGTTGAGAAATAATATAGCTCAGTTGATGGAGGTAGAACTAAAATTAATTCAAGTAGAGGCAATGACAAGAATAAATGGAATGAATGTAAAGGCTAAAGAAATTAATAAATTAGATAAGAAAAATAAATAAGATTACTTTGAATCACAAGGAGTGATTCTTTTTTATTAAAAAATAATCTGAAAGGAGGAGTGATTCATGGCTAAACGGTTAATGGTATCTTCTGGTATACAATTTGATTCTATAGATAAATTAAAAAAAGAAGCACAATCAATATTAGACAGTGTTTCTAAACAAATAAACTTAAAAATCACAAATGTAGATTTTTTGAATTTAGATAAAAACATTGATAAAATCAATAAAAAAATGAATACACTTAGTAAAGCGAAACTAGATATTGATGGAGTCTCTTCAACAAAATCATTAGAAGAACTAGCAAAAACATTAAAAGAAATTCAAGGAATGTCTAAATATAAAATAGAGTTAATGTCGGATGGTCAACTTAGAGTTATAACTGATGTTAATAATAAATTAAAAGAAACAATTAGAACAGTACAAAACTTAACAACTGGAAGCAGTAGTGTTAGCATTTCTGGCGATGTTGATAAAAATAAAAAAGCTGTTTATGATGAAATAGTTAAGCTACAAAAAACAGAATATGATTTAAAAACCAAATTACTAACTGCCGATGGAGAATATGCGAAGGTATTACAAGAACAGTTAAACTATACTCAACAAATAAATAGAGAAAATATAAATAGTGTTAGTAAATCGAAACTAGCTGATGAAGCTCAATACAATAATTTACTAAAAGAAAGGTCAATTCTCGAAGATTCTTATGTTAGGACTAAAGCAAAGGTTCAAACTAATAGTGAAAACAAATTTAATCAAGATCTGTTAAAACAAAACGATTATTTGGATAAAGTTATATCAAAATTAAAAATATACCAACAAGCTGTAAACAATAAAGGCGGAGGAAAACCTACCGAACAAGCTGAATTAAATAATGAGATATCTAGGCAAATATCTCAAATGGAAAACTTAAAGAAACAGAATACCCTATTGGGTACAGCTGAGAAAAATAGAATAAATTCCACTATAAATGAAATGAGGGTTCAAACTAATGAGTTGGTAAAATATGAATCCTCATTTTCTAATTTATTTAAAAGAATGGGTATGTATGCTTTTGGTGGTAGTATAATTTATAGTGGAATAGCCGAAGTAAAAAAAGGCATAAATGATATTGTAAGTTTAGATTCGGCTATGCGTGACTTAACACGTGTTGCAAAAGCTACACAAACGCAATTAGATGGTTTTACGGTAGTTGCAAATAATATGGCAAAATCAGTCGGTACGAGTACAGAAAATATAATTAAAGCAACAGAATATTATTCAAAACTTGGCTATGCTATAGATGACGCCTCTGAGCGTGCAAAAAATTCAACAATTTTTAAAAATGTCGGTGAATTCGATAATATAGACGATGCGTCAAAAGCTCTTATTACTATAAGTAAGGGGTTTGACTTAAATTCTTTAGAAGATATGATACACATAATGGATGTTGCAAACAATACAGGTAATAAATTTTCTAGCTCTACAAAAGATGTAGCTGACGGATTGCAAAAGATGGGTAATGCACTTTACGAAGCTGGAAACACCTATGAACAAGCCGTAGGAATATTTGTTGCTGGAAATGCTTCAATACAAGATGCCGATGTTACGGGGACAGCCCTAAAGACAATCGCTATGAGATTACGTGGAATGGAAACGGAGATAGATGAAACTTCTATTCCTGTTTCTAAATTAAGAGATGAAATTAAACAATTAACAGAGTCTGCTGGGCAGATGGTAGACATAATGGTTGATGATAATACTTTCAAGTCTACTTATCAGCAAATGACCGAATTAGCAGAAGTATATCCTAAGCTAACAGATGGGCAAAGGGCATATTTACAATACGTAATAGCTGGGCAAAGACAGGGGAATATATTCTCAGGAACAATGAAAAATATGCAAGAAGGAATCGAAGCCTACAATAGTGCATTAGAAAGTTCTGGATCGAGTTACGAAGAGCAGAATAGGTTTATGGATTCTATTGAGGGTAAAATGAACCAGTTTTCTGAAACACTAAAAAGTATTTGGGTGGATGCAATAAATTCTGACACTATAAAAACTGTAGTGGATTTAGGCACGTCCTCACTAGAAGTATTCGGGAAGATGTCTAATACTTTCGGTGCTTTACCAACAACAATAGGGATTGCCACAACCGCCTTAGTCTTATTTAATAAAGAGATGTATGTGGGTATAACAAAGAATATGCCAATAGTTGGAGGGCTGTCACTCAAAATAGACAATATGGCTAAGTCAACCCAAATGAGTATGGGAAGAGTTATATCGGGTGCATTTAATAAATTCGCAGAAAGTATGACGAGTGCGAGTGCTAAAGCGAGTGTATTGAGTGCTAAAAATACAGTTTTAGCGGTAAGTTTTAAAGCTGTAGAACTAGCTTCTGCTTTAGCCACTACAACTATGACTATGGGGCTTAGTCTTGCAATAACTGGAATTATAACAGGTATTACTAAACTAGTGGATAAAATAATAGTAACAAAAGAAGAAATGAGAGAAATGAACGAAGAATCTACTAGATTTATAACCGACAGTGGCAAAGCTATAACACAGGCACAAAATTTGCTTGATGAAAAAACAAAATTAGAGCAACAAATAAACGATACTTCGGACATAACTCAAAGGAAAGACTTAGAATCTCAATTAGTTGAGATAGAAAAAGAATTAGCTAGCGTTCTACCTCAGTCAGCCACAGGCTTTAATATGCAGGGTGATGCTATAAGTCAAAATAATGGACTAATTGAGGAACAGATTAGGCTTAAAAAAGAACAAATGGAAATTGAAGCGTTAGGATTCATAGAAACAAATAGGGGGTTATCTAGCGAACTAAGTGCTTTAGGACAAAAGAAAAAGCAATATGAAGAAATGAAACTTGCTATGATAAAAGGAGAAGAATACACAAAGCAGGTATCTTATACGGAAAGAGGTCAAACTACAACAGGTACATATTCTCAAAACGTAACCCAAGCTGATTTAGATAAGCTTAATCAAGAAATACAGGACACAACTTTAAAGGCATCACAAGCTCAAGTTCATATAAAATGGTTATTAGATAATGGATATAAGTCCTCTCAATTAACTCAAATGGGCTTTGACACTAGTGCTGTTAACAATTATATAAATTCTGTAAATAAAGCGACAGATTCACTTAAAGAAAACACAAGCGAAAAAGAGAAAAATGCTAATACTGAAGGAGCTGGAGGTTTTGCAGAAGTATCAGTTGAACAAGCAACGCAAAATTATGGAAAAGCTGTTGAAGAAGTAGAAAAACTTGATACTCTCCTACAGAAGATAAATAAAGAGCAACAACTTACGCCTGATATAGTAGCTGAACTTGCTAAAAATTACAGTGAATTAGGTGGAAATATCACAGATATTAACGCAGTACAAGAATTTTTAAATAACAAGATTCAAGATCAAGTCGCAATACAACAAGAAGCCTATCAGATAATGAGAGGAAATGATGAAAGTTATTACAATGACAAAATAAAAAATAGTGCAGAAGCACAGGATGCTTTTAATAAGTTTGCGAGTGAATTTGTAGATGTTAACAGTGATAAGTATGGTTTTGATTTGAAGAATTTTAGAACCTTAAATGAGGCTAAAGCTGGATTTATAAATCAATTATCTAAACCACTTTCAGAATTCTTATCAAATTTGCTTGGTGGTAGTGCTGATACATATAGGAAAGAACTTGAAAATACTAGAAATTATGCAGAAACCAAAGCATATATACTAGCTAAGTTAGATGAGCAAATCACTAAAGCAGAGAATAGGTTAAATAATTTCGCAGAGAAATCTGTACAATCAGCTACATCAATAGATGCACTTAACAACGAGAAATTTGCAACAAGAGCATTACAACAAATAAAGACTATACAAACAGAAAGAGCTAAAATAGAAACGAGTTTTAATCAATTTTATGCAAGCTTTAACACGTCTGTACCAACTTTTGGAACGGGAAGTTCTCTTATTGGTAAAGATATGGACAAGAATAAAGATAAAACAGAAAAACTAGCCGAAAATCTTAAAGACCTAAGAGATAGATATTATGAAGTAAATAACGCCTTAAAGCAACTAGATAACGAGTTAGAAAAGAACAAAGCACTAATGGAAAATTCTAAGGAAAAAGAAAAAATAAATTATCTAGGACAACAGTTGCAGATAATACAAAAGCAAATATCAGCTCAAAAAAATCTCAGAAAAGAACAAGAAAAAGAATTAAGTGAGCTAAGAAGCAGTTTAACAGCTAATGGATTTGGTTTTGCAGGTGATGGAACCGTAACCAATTACTCGAATCGTTTAAAAGCATTAACTGACTGGGCTAATAGTATAGCAGATAATGATACAAAAGAAAATGCAAAAGATAATGTTGAGCAAATAGCTAAAAATTTAGAAAGATATACTTCTTTATTACTAGATGAAATTCCAGATGTTAATAATGAATTATTAGAACTTCAAAATACAGCTTCAAAGGTAAATGACGAAATAAAAGCTATATATAGAGAAAAATTAGAAACTGTAGCCGATGTAGAGAGTCAAATTTCAGACCTTATAAAGAAAAATGTTGAAGAGAGAATCGAGTCAGAAAAGAAAGCTCTTGAAAAGAGTATGGAAAATGACAGGAAGAGAATTGAATCGAAAAAGAAAGCTTTAAAAGATGAACAGGAATTATACAACAAGCAGTACAGTGAAGACAATTACGAAGCTGAATTAAATGAGGAAAGAAATAAACTACTTCAATTACAAGCAGACATAGATAAATTACAATTTGCAAATGACAGAAAATCACAAGTTCGCTTGGAAGAATTAATTAAAAACTATGAAGCACAACAAAAATTAATTAACGATAAAATAGCAGAACATCAAAATCAAGCAATTAATGATAGATTTGAGCAAGAACAAGAATTAATTGACAAGGAGCTTGAAGATAAAGAAAATGCCTATGATGATGCTATAGCTGAATTAGATAAGAAGCTTGAAAACTTTTTAAGCCCACAAAACTTAACTAATTTAGTAAGTTCAGCTATGAAATCAGGTTTCGTAGATGTGCTTGGTCAGACAGTTAATTTAAATGACGCTATGAATGAAATGTTTAGAGACACAGAAGTTGGAATAGCAAATTTAAATTTACAATATAATGATTGGTTGACTAATTTAAATTCAATAAAAGATACTATATTTGACATCAATGGTTATATGAATGGGGCAGGGTTAAGTAGCAGAATAGATTTAAGTGCTGTTAGAAGTTTAAACCCACAACCTATTAGTATTGATATGGGTGGAATAACTGTACAGGGTAATGTAGACAAAGATGTTTTGCCAGATTTAGATAGGATGTTTAAAAAGCAACAAGATGACATAATAAATATAATAAATAAAAGATTGAGTGGGACTAGATAAGTCCTACTCTTTTATTATAAGTGAGGTGGTATAATTGGCACAATTTTATAATGATTATTTTTCATTTGATGGAGTATATTCAAGAAAATATGGTTATAAACTCATCACTTTGGATAATGCTTTCGAGAGTATTTTTGGATTAGATAAAAATATAAACAAGGAGAAAGGTGTGAATGGTGAAGATGTTTATTATGGAGAGAGTAATAATAATGTTACCCTAACTATAAGTTTTTGCAAAGTTGATGAGTTTAATTCACCCCTAACATACACAAAAGAAGAACTTAGGTTCATAGCTAGTTGGCTATTTAACAAAAAAGATTATTTACCTTTTGAGTGTGATGGATTAATTTACTACGTTAAATTCATAAAAGGAACTAGATGGGACAATTTTTCGAGTAAGGGATATATAACAGTTGAGATGGATGTTTTAAATGGAATAGCATATGAGCCAGTAAAAGAAATTGAGTTGCAAGTGGGAGGAGGAGAATATTTATATTTATATAATAACTCTACTGCAACAGATGTGATATTTCCTAATTATGAAGTTATTTTAAATGAGGAAACTATATTTAGCATAACAAATGAAACTACAAATCAAATAGTTGAATTTTTAGGGTTGCCAGTTGGTGAAAAAATATTAATTGATAACAATATAAAGGACATGAAGAGTGAATCAGATATAAATAAAAATATTTATAAGTTTAGCAACAAACAATGGCTATATTTGACTAGTGGTCTTAATGTTTTAAAGATAGATTGTGCAGATTGTAATTTTAAAATAAAGTACCAAAATAAAATCTGTTTAATGTAGGAGGTGATTATTTTTGTTCAAAGAAGTCAATTTGCAAAAAGATATATGTGAAGATAGATATATTTTAATGAAAAATAGCAGAGAAGAGTTTTGCGAAATTCCAAAAGAATATATTAAAAATATTCATTATGAATGGCATGATATAAATTATATGGATATAGAGATTCCTTATAATGTTTCTGTTAATGGTGAGAAAAAGGTTAATCCTTTATATGATAAATTTCTAGGAAAAAGACAATATATAAAAGTTAATGATGAAGAAAAATATGTAGTAACCGATTGTGATAGAACCGAAGATCACACTGGAAAGAAAGTAAAGGTAATTAAAGCTAAATCAGCAGAAATAACATTGAATGATTTTGATTTCTATATAGGTGAAGGTGGGATAACGAGAAAGCTATATAAAGTAGAAAATGATATTGATATAAGTGAAGGTGTATTGGATTTATGCTTAGCTGAAACTGGTTGGAAACTAAGACATGTATCAGATAAAGCCAGACTAGAAATAAATAAAATTAATGAAATTTACTATAAAAACTTATATAGTTCATTACAGAAAAACAATGTGGCTATGCAAATGGTTTTGTGGGAGAAAAGTTTTACCGATTTAAATCCATTAATAGATAATGTTTTGACTGTAAATATAAGTTATAAAAATATAAAAAGTTATATAGATGGTAAGCTACAAAAAGATGAAAATATTATACATCAAATAGGAAATTTCCATACAGGTATTAAGAAAATAAAGGCTACATATAGTGGCAATGAAGAATATAGATATTCGATAAAATATGAAATAACATTAAGTGATGGCTTGACTGTAGAAAAATGGTGCGAATTTACTTATTTAGGAGCTATGAACGTTAATTTTGGTAATATATCAATGAGCTATACAACTGGATTAGAAATAGAAAAATCATATTTAAAATACAGAAGTTTTGATGAAGGAGTTTATAAAGTATATGAATTCTTAAAACAAGAGGTAGAACAAGCTTTTGGCGTTAAGTTGATTTTTAATACAATAAACAAACAAATAGATTGCTATCATTTTTCAGAAGTCGGAGAAGAGAGTTCTCTTTTTTTATCTTATAAAAATTTTATTAAGACTATAAATAAAAAATCTCAATATGATGAAATAATTTCTAAGTTATATGTAGAAAGTCAAAAGGCAAGCATATCAGAAGAAAATCCAACAGGGCTTAATTACATATTAGATTTCACATACTTTAGGGAAAATGGTCTTATGAGCGATGAACTTATGAGTGCTTATGATAGATATGTAGCCGTTATAGATGGAAAACAAGATATTATAGTCAATAAGAGAATTGATTTAAATACTTGGAATAAAAAGAAAATAAAACTAGATACTGAAAGAAGAACACTGGAAGAAAACATAAAGGGTTTGCAGTCTATATGGAGTGCTTATATAAAAGAAAAAGATGAAACTAATGCAAGTAGAGTGGCTGGTGAAATAAACGGGTTACAAACAAAAGTTGCTGAAAATCTTAGGGAGACTGAAATTTGCAGACAAAATATAAACGGCTTGAATGAGGAAATAAAGATAATAGTAGATAGCATTTCTATGCCCACTGCAACCGATATTCAGGGTAAAATCTTTAATGATATATTGTTAGATGAGTTAAATAGTATAACCATAACGGACACATTATCCGATGATTATTATACGACATCATATTCTTTGTATAATTATGCTGTTGAAACTCTTGGTAAAAGAAATAAGCTACCTATAGAGTTTAGTATTGATACTATTGGATTACTCCAAAACATAATAGTCCCTAAAGGATATAAGTTTAACAATATATTGAAGCTAGGTAATTTCATCAATATTGATGATAATGAAATAGAAAATGGTAAAGTTAGATTGATAGCGTTTGATTATTCACCTAAAGATTTTAAGGCTGATGGGTTTAAGTTTAGTAATAATGATGAGGATTTTACTGAATTAAATAAAATGAGTAATGTAGGTAGAAGCATTAATAAGAATATAAATTATACTAATAACTATAAAACTTCTTGGGTAGCTGGGAAAAATGTAAACAATTTTGTAAATAGTATGCTAACAGATTATTTAGACACGAAAGCAGTAAATATAAGGAGTAGACAGGGGAGGAACAAGTACGATCAAAGTGAAGTTGGAATGTTTATTATAGATGCTTTAAGTGATAATGAAAGTTCGCAGATTTACATAGGAAGTTCGATGATTTGTTTTACAAACAATAATTGGACGAGTTGTCAAACTTGTTTAGATGGAAACGGGCTTGTGGGTGAAACGATCGTGGGGAAAATAATTGCTGGGCATAATCTTCTAATAGGCAACGAAAATAACACAATGATAATGGATGGGAATGGTATATTTATAGAAGGTAATTACCTCAGTATAAAAGGGGTAGATGGAACTAACAAAGATTTTAATTCATATATAACGATGTTAAACAATCAAATAGCATTAGGGGTTTCCGATAGCAAAAAACATACAGATGCACAGGTAAAGATACTGAGCGATAGGATTACTAGTGTAGTAGCGGATAGTAGTAATTCGTATGAAACATTACAAAGTCAAATTACGCAAACTGCTGATGGGTTAAATAGTAAAGTAACAAAAGGAAATGATTTTAGTTCTGAGTTTAATCAAAATGCAGAAGGCTTTAATTTTAATATCGGTAATAATGCTATGAATATCTTTATGAATAAATATGGACTTGTAGTTAAAAATGGAGCAATCACTTTACTAGATTCTAGTGGTCGGGTGGTTTTGGAGGGTGATGGAAAAGGAAATCTTACATACAAAGGAAGATTACAACCAAATGATTACCAATTAAACTTATTTGGAAATGATTGTAGGATAGATGGTTCTGCCGATGCCATTAGATTGCAGTTAAATCCTAGAATTTACCTTAGTGTTGATAGTGATGGTGGCTTTAGATTATTTAATCAGAACTCGAACAATGGTACTAGATATACAAGTATAAATTATGGAAGTGATGGTCATGCGAGCTTTTATAATGATAGGACTTTATTGAAGTTGTTAGGTGGAGCAACACCACAAGTTCAAGCTAGAAACTCAGGTGATAATGCCTATGTCTCAGTTGCTGGAAGTGAATTTATAAATGCTTCTAGTATAAAATACAAAACAGATATAAAGGAAACTTCAGATATAGACTTTATTAAGATATTAAAAGAGAACAATTTAAAGAAATATAAGCTTAAGGAAGAAGTAGAGAGATTACAAAAGGAACTACCTTGTGTTGAAACAGTTTCAGGAGAGGGTGCTGAAAGATATGCTAGTGAGAAAATTGGTTTAATATTAGAAGAGTTGACTGAAGAATGTAGAAAATATTTAAATCCAATTAACACAGACGGTATAGACACTTATTCTATGTGTTCTTTTCTTTGGGCAGTATTACAGGAACAACAAAAAGAAATAGAAAATTTAAAAGAGAAAGTGGGGGTATAATGCTTATTTTTGATAAACAAAGAGAAAGTTATCAAATAGTTGGGTATAAACAGTTTGATAGTTTAGAGCCTCTAAGGGCTACATTTCTAAATAATGGACAGCCTATCAGCTTAATTGATTACTATGTGAGATTTGAATGTAAAAAGCCTGATGGTAATATAGTTATAGATGATGAAAATATAAATATAAGAAATGTTTGTGAAATAGAAATGTTGTTAAACGAGCAAGTTGCGGTTGTTAATGGGAATGTTAAGTGTCAGTTTGTTTTGGTTAGGAAGAATGATGAAAGACAGACAAGCACATTTGATTTTGAAATGAATATACAACAATCCGTAATCGCTATAAATGGTTATAGTCATAGTACAATAACAATAGCTGAAAGGTTAAACAAAGACATTCCTATTGCTAAAAAACTGCATGAAGATCTAACAAAAGATATAGCAGATGGAAATAAAACTAAACAAGAATTAATTGAAAAGACCACTATTGCAAAGACAACTATAAATACACTAGTTGAAAAAACTGCTGAGGGGAATAATACTATTGATGGTTTAGTAGAAAAAGATGCTATTGCAAAAGCTACTGATAGTAAATTAAATAAAACAATTGACAATGCCAATGAAACTAATAGAATATTAAACGAGTCTAATTCTGAGGCAGACACTACAAATGCAAGACTTCAAATGACTATAGATTCTGGAAAAGATTCCATAGATAAAATTAATGCAACTGGTAATAAAAGTTTAATTATAGGGGCTTCACAATTCATAAACAATGAATATACTTGGAAACACGATATGAATAGCGAGGATTTGCATGTTACTTTTGAGGACTTAGCAACAAAATTACCTTTACTGCCAGACTATCAAAGAATAGATAAAAACAACATTTTAATCAGAAATAGTGCAGAAAGCCCCAATATAAAAGTGGTACTTTCAGCCAGTTACTATCAGGGTAATGCTTTATTTGGAACTAATGTTGAAGAATTTGCTAGTGATAGTATAGGAGTTAATACAAAAAAAGTTAGGTTAAAAGATGGGAATGGTATAGTAGAAAATCCAGTTACTGATTCAGATGCAGTATTTATGCCAGATGGAACTACAAAATTAACTAAAAAGATTGACGACATTAGTGCGTCATTGGAACAAAAGGCTCAACAATCAGAATTAAATTCCTTGAAAGATATTAAGGCTGATAAAAATAGTGTATATAATAAAAATGAAACATATGCAAAAGCAGAAGTAGATAGTAAAGTATTTACAATGGCTAATATGGGACAAGATGTAAAAACTGCTATGACTGGTGGTAGTGTAGCTGTTGTTGGTGTTAATGCTGTTGATACTATAAATACAAAAGATAATGCAATTACAAGTCCTAAAAGAAGCGTTTTTGGTGAATGGGTAGGATTTAATCAACCTAATGGATATAAACCTAGTCTTAATACAAGCACAAAAACTTGGACTTTTCCACTTAATAGCCAATTAGTATGGAGAGATAAATCCTATAATTTAGGTTCATCAGCTATAATAGTAGATTATAGTGGAGTTTCATCAGTGTATATTAAGATTTATTATAATATTGTTAGTAATACTTTTGAGTGTGTGTCGCTTGGAAATATACCTGCAGATAAGGAAAATTGTTTGTTAGTAGCTACAGGAATGAGTACAGGAAATAATTGGAGTTCTTTGTTCCCTTATGACGTTGCTGGTATTACACCTATACTTGCATCAAATTTTGAATCACAACCATATATTACTAAGGTTAGAACAAATGAAGAAGCCAACATAATGCAACATATGAATACTGATGAATGGAAGGTTGAAGAAACAGTTACATCTAACGGAAGTATATATGTGTTCTGTCAATATATTGCTATAAGAATATCAAACATTACATCAAAAACATATAATTGGAGTGATGCTACTCATATTAAAGCACAAATAAATGATGCAACTAGATTCATTACACCTCCGAGTGGTGCAAGAGCTGATTATTTAGAAATTAAAGCAGGAGAAATTCTTTGTTTAAACACAGAAACTTATAATTTAGAAATAGTAACTGTTACTAATTTAAGATATCCAAAATATGTTGTAATGGCACTAAATTGGAATGGTAAACTTGTAAAAGGAACTATATTAGAAAATATAATTTCTCAAAATAAAAGAAGAATAGATGGAATTGATAAAGAAATTATTAATTTAAAAAATAATGTATCAACTCTCCCTCAATATGTATTAGATGATATAAATACAGTCAATTCAGCATTAACTTATGAGCATGGTGATAATTTTAAATTTGCTTATATGAATGATGTTCATGGACAAACACAAGATTATGGTTATATAAAAAAGTTAATGGATTATGGTCAAGTGGATTTACTTTGTATTAATGGAGATATAAACAAATCCCAAAGTGAACAAAGTTTAGAATTAACCAAAGAACATTTTATCTCACAGGCTGAAATACTTAGAAATATCAAAGATCCAGTTTGTGTAACAAGAGGAAACCATGATGGAGTTTTAGGCAATACAACATTCACAGATGACCTTTTCACAAATGTGTTAATTAGACCTTTTATAAAAGAAAATCTAAATTCTAAAGGGTACTACTACAAGGATTTTAGAGAAAAGAAAATAAGGTTGATTTTCTTAAATTCATCAATGGATTCTTATTCAAGGTGTGGTTTTAGTCCAGAACAAGTTCAATGGCTTGGTGAAGTCTTAAATAGTGTAGAAGATGGTTGGGATGTAGCAACTATTTCTCACCATAATTTATTAGAAAGGCATAGTACAATACAAACTCCAACTAGAGCAAATGAAATAATAAATGCAATAAAGAATTTTAAAATAAGTAAGCCTAATTGTAAACATATAGGTCATTGGTTTGGACATGTTCACTATGATTTAGTGGAAGTA
Source organism: Bacillota bacterium (assembly GCA_023445445.1). GTDB lineage: Bacteria > Bacillota > Clostridia > Clostridiales > Clostridiaceae > Clostridium. Next base: position 102,944 of record JAEXLD010000118.1, on the reverse strand, counting down.
GTAGATGGAATCACTTATATTGCTACTGATTGTGATGTTATAGCAAATGGTGTGGCTGATATAACAATTGATGGTCTTACAAAACCAACAAAAACTAACGGTACAGATACAGCTTATGCTATAGATATTGTTTGTGTAGATACTATAAATAAAAGAGTTAATATAAAGAGGTTTGGAGCAGGGAGCGACAGAAGTTTTAATTACTAATTAATTGATAATTATTACGCAATAAAATAATTAATTAAAATGATAATTTCATAAAGTAAAAAAATAAAATAGAGATAAGATATTACAAATACTAAACTTGCGAGGAAAAGTAAATAGTAATAGCTTATCTCTATTTATATATGTGAGATTTCATTTTCTCATCATTTATATTATATACATTCTTAAAATAAATATACAATAAAAATAAAAAAATTAAGGAGATGATTAAATAATATGTCTAAGTATGTTATAGATTATGGACATTGTTTAAGCGGTGCTGATACGGGGGCTAGTGGAAACGGCTATAGAGAAGAAAATCTAACTAGAGAAGTTGGAAAATTAGTTGTACAAAAGTTAAGATCATTAGGTCATCAAGTATATGAGATTAACTTGCAAAATGCTACAAGTGTTAATAATAGCTTAAATGAAAGAATAAGATTAATAAATAATTATAATCCAGACTTAGCAATTTCTATTCATTTTAATGCCTTTAATGGTTCTGCATATGGAACAGAAGTGCTTACAGATGGTTATAATTCAAGCATAGCTAATGCAATTTTAGCAGAATTTGAAACGCTAGGCTTATATAGTAGAGGGATTAAAAGTGGAAGCAAATTAGCTGTTGTAGGAGGAGTAAAACCTTATGCAATGTTGGTTGAATGTTGTTTTATAGATAGTTCTAGTGATATGAAAAAGTATAATCCAGAAGCTTTTGCAAATGCAATAGTAAAAGGGGTGTGTGGTAAATTGCCACAACAAGCAAATAATTCTCAAAATAATGTAATCAAGGAGGAAAAGAAAGTGAAAGGTATAGTAATTTATTCAAATGATGTAGATAGAAGGGCGGCAGAGTATTTAGCAGATTATCTAAAAGTACCAACAATTAGTTCTGCAACTTCTTTCGATTATACAAAAGTAGAGCAAGAAGGTATTTATGCAGTAGGTGGAAAACAAAGCACATACACAGGGTACTTATTAGATAAGAACTTTATTGCAGGTTCAGATAGATATGAAACAGTAAAAGAAGTATTAAAGTTTATAGGAAAGTTATAAAAATTAATTAAAAGAAAGGTGGTGATTTAACATTGCCTGAAAATATAATAGCAAAAAAGTTAAATATAAAATTAGATACAATCAAACAAAACATATTAAGTATAAAGGATTTTGTTGCAGTCATAGGTGACAGCATTGAGATGACTATAAATATAGAAGAAAACAATCTGCCTAAAGATATAACTGGAGCTACATGCAGGTTTGTAGGAGTAAAATCTAATGGTGAATATTTTGAACAAATAGAAAAAATAAATATAGTTGATGCTCCAAATGGTATAGTAAAACTCTACCCTAGAGTTGATATATTCAATGTTGAAGGTAGAAATATATGTTGTTTATTAATTGAGGATGGAGATGAATCTATTAATCTCCAAAGATTCGTGGTCAATGTTGTTAAATCAATGGCTACCGGCATAATTGTTGAATCCAAAGAAGATATTGAAACGTTAAGAGAGTTAAATAATTTACTAAATTCTTATCGAGGTGATTTGAATAATATTAATCAATCTGTAATAAATATGAAGGATTTAGTTGCTCAAAAAACTAATGAAGTAGATATTGAATTTGTTGAACTAAAAAACAATATACAAACAGAGATAAATGTGTTAGAAAATGATATTAATGGGATCAACCATGTTGTAAATTATCAGCTAACCAAAAGAATTAAATTGAATCCTTATAGACTTTTAGGTTCAAATTACATTTATTTGTCAACTGACTTAATTAATGAACCTGCAAAAAATCTTTTAAATAAGCAATATCTAATATCTATCGGAGGAGTTGTTAGTTCTGGTACTTTTAACTCAGCTACTTTTCTATTAAGCTTCAATTTATATAACGGTAAAATCAATCCATTTGTTGTTAATTTAAATGACAGAACTATAGATGGTAAAAATTTAAGTCCAAGTATTACATATGGTGATTTATCAAGTGCCATAGATTATAATGCGACTGGATATAAATTGTTTGTTAAAAGTAATATATCAAAAGATTTGAATACTGATACAGTGTGTTATGGATACATGACGCCTTTGGCTATATAAAAATTAATTACAAAAGGAGGTAATTTTATTAAATGCTATATAGAGAAGTAGAAAGTAAAATAAAAGAACATAGTGCGTCATTGGAACAAATGAATCAACAAAAAGTAGATAAAAACACAATAAATACATTACAAACGCAAATAAGCAATATAGGAAGTGGCTCACCGAAGGGGGCATTTGCAACTTTATCAGCTTTACAAAGTGATACAAGTGCCAACACTACTGATGGAAAGAAAAACATATATGTGGTTACTGCTGATGGTGGTTGGTACTATTGGAATGGTACTGCATGGAGTAAGGGCGGCACTTATCAAGCGACAATTTCTTCTGAATTTACTGCAACTAATATTGTGCCTAATAGTGACTTTGGCAATGGTTTGAGTAGTGGTTGGCTTTCAGCAAATTCTGCAAGTAGTGTAACTAATAAAATTCTTAAAAATGTGGCTGATGGAACAGCTATTTATGGATTAATAAAAAATGATTTAACCAACTTGGTGGTAGGTCATAAATATTACTTTAAGGGTAGAGTAAAAGTTACAAACTCTAACTGTGATTATATAAGCCTAAGAGTTAATAATTCAAGCGAAGGTCAATATCTAGTAAATAATCCGATAATAAATAATTTATATGATATAAACGGTATATTTACTGCTACATCAACAACTTCAGCTATAAACTTTACTCATAAATATGCTGACGCTACGGTTTCAAAAGATAAAGTTATGGAATTACAATATGTTTTAGGGATAGACTTAACTGATATTTTTGGTTCTGGAAATGAACCCACAACTTCAGAAGTTAATATACTACTTTCAAATTATCCTAATAGTTGGTTTGTTGGAACGGTTTCGCCATTTGTAGACAATAAAGATTTGTATAATCGTGTCTATAAAACAAATACAAAAACTTTAGCAGGTAAAACTATACAAGGTACAAATAATCAAATAAAAGTTTTGAATGGTGATGGCGTAACAAGTAACCCTGTTTTATCTATACCTGAAGGGGCTACAGAAATATTTAGACCATTAACACCAACCGTATCATATGGAAGTGAATTAGCACCTAATATTAGTACATGGATTGGTGAAAATGGTTCTGCATGGAATGGAACATCTTGGATAGTACCTGAACTTGGAACATTAAAAACAAATATCACAGTAGAGCAAGGTGCTGAGTATCAAATTGATGTAACTTGGACTGATACAAGTAACTACAACTTTATATCTCCAAGGCTAATAGTAAAGATTGGGACTGCTATCTCTGATAAACAATTTGTTGGTTATTCTGATGCATTATATAAATTAACATTAGTTGCTAATGAAAGTGGTGTAGTAGAAATAAAACTTGGTGATGGAATAGAAAGATGGAGTGCAACTATAACTAATATATCCATTAAAAAGATTTTAAATAAAGTAAGCAAGGCAGGAAGAATAGGAATAGGAACTTTTGATATTTATACTGGTGGAACAAGCTTTGCTATTGGGGGAGGTCATTCTAAACGTACATCAGGAACAGATAATACTGCAATTGGTTACATTGCTCAAAGGGACATAACAACAGGAAATTACAATAGTGCAATTGGTGCTTATGTTCAACAGTCTTTAACAACAGGACTTAATAATGTTGGACTTGGATTTATGGCACAAAGATATATGAAAACAGGATATTATAATATTGGTATTGGATACTCTGCACAGAGTAGTTTAGAATTTGGTAGTTGGAATATAGCTATAGGTAATGAATGTATGCGTGATTCTGTATCTACAGATTGGTGTACTGCTGTTGGGAGTAGAGCATTTAACTCTTTAGTTAGTGGACAATATAATGTTGCCATTGGTAGACAAGCAGGGTTCTATCCTAAATCAGTTGATTATCCAACAATTTCAGCCAATAATCAAACCAATATAGGTTCAAGGTCTGGGCAAAGTAGTAGCGTACAAGCTGATAACTTAACTACTTTAGGTTATTCTTCAGTAGGTACAACTAATGCGACTTCTTTAGGGGCGTTTGCAGAAGCCAAGGGCGTTGGTTCAGTTGCTATTGGTAGAGATAGTCAAGGTAATAGTGCTATTGCTAATAATGAAAATGAATTTGTTTTAGGAACAGAAAAACATAACGTTAAAATTAAAGGTACTTTAAACTTAGGTAGATATACACCTACAAGTTCAACCGATACTAGAGGACAAATAGGAGATATAACATCAGATGATAATTATATTTATACTAAGACTTCTACGGGTTGGAAAAGAAGTGCATTAACAACTTGGTAATTGAAACATATTACGCAATAAAATAATTAATTAAATACTTTGACTAGTCATTGATTTGGCTAGTCATTTTATATTTAAATAGAAAATGAGGTTAAAGATGAATAATGAAAAAATAGTAATAGAGTTTACGGAGGAACTTTTGGAGAATTGGACAAAAGAATATTTTAAAAAGCATCCAAGAAGTAAAAAAAGACCAATAGATAACCCTAGTCACCCATCTTTGAATAAATGGGTGATTTTGCAGAGAATAACTATGAATAAACTGAAACAAGACTGGAAAGATTTCGTTGTTTATGTGGTAAAACATTATGGCTTAGAAGATTTAGGAATATCAAATTGTAAATGTAAATATGTGGTTTACAATTCTACTTCAAGGAGAAAAGATATTGACAATTATACTCCGAAGATGATTTTAGATGGTCTTACTGCTGAAGCTAGTGGCGTATTAGTTGATGATAGTTATTTATGCATAAAAGAATTAACTATCACCGTTGAATACCATAAAGGAATTGAAGGATCAAGAATAGAATTTTATGATTGTGAATACGATGAGGAATTGTTATATGAAACTGCCATTAAAGAAATTGCAAAATCTAAAAAGCGTGAAGAAACGTTGAGGAATAATAAATTAAAAAAGAAAAGTAAGAAAAATAGAGTTTGATTTGTAGGAGAATTTAAATTTGAACCCCCCTACTCTACTTATAATTACTAATTTGAATTTTATTTAAAATTGAAATTTTATATATTTTGATTACTATATATTGTAGTTATATAAACTATGTATTGAGTTAGTATTTTTTTAAGTTATTTACAAACTCTCTCATTATTTCTGGGTGTTTTTCAAATGTCAGCATTATCACATCCAAGCATTTACTCATTGGTTTTTTGTGTTTTGTAGCAATTTTGTTGATTTTCTTATACATATCACTTCTCATTGTTGTATGTATGACTTTCCTATCACCTTTATCTAAATAAGAATTACTTTTTTTAATTTTAATACCATTTATTTCATAATATTCACTCATTAAAATATCACCATCCCATAACAATTATATAGTCATAACTTATATTACGTCAATAATTTCGCTAAATTTGTGCTTCATGAATAGCCAATTTTTACGAAGTAAAGTGGTTATATATATTGAAAATAAAGGGATTGGTGATATTTATAAAAATAAGGCATTTATGCGAAATAAAGCAACGGCGAAGGAGGAGATTATATGGGAAAGGTTCAAAGGGTAAAATACTTTACAAAAGAACGTATTGCAAAAATTAATCCCGATAATATAAAAAAATATGAAAAATATTTAAGAAGTAATATTATTAAAAATAAAGATGTTGAGGATACGACTTTTAAAGTATATAAAAATAATTTCAATCAATTTCTTGTTTATCTATCAGAGCAATGGGACAATATTGACCTTTATTCTGAGGAATTTATGGATGATGCTGTGGATATAATGGAAGGGTTTATGGGTTTTTGCCAAGATACTTTATTGAATAATAAAAAAGCGATTAACAATAAGTTATCTGCTATATCTTCATTTTATCATTGGTCGGTTAAAAGAAAATTAATTAAATATCACCCATTTGACAAACAACTAGACAGAATGAAGGGTGCTAATGATGAACATATTATAAATTCTTATTTCTTAACTCAAGAACAAGTCGATATGATAAAAGAAGAATTAGCAAAAGAAGATGGTGATTATGATATTCAAGACAAAATATTATTTAATTTAGCCATAGATAGTGCAAACAGAGTTGGAGCTTTAAGTAAATTAACTTTATCCACTATGGATTTAGATGAGTGTATTTTCTCTGATATAAGAGAAAAACGTGGATATAAGGTTGAGGTAGTGTTTGAAGAAGAAACAAGAGATATGATTGAAGAATGGTTGAATTATAGAAAAGATAATTTAGATAAGTTGGAAGTTGATAATTTATTTATAGTTAAATGGAATGGCGAATATCGACCTATGAGCAAAGTAAGTTTGCAAAATAGAATAAGAAAAATTGGGAATATAGTTGGAATAGAAGATTTTCATGCTCATTGCACAAGAAAAACAAAAGCAAACTTGGTGAGTGAGATGACAGGAGATATTACATTGGCTAGTGAACTTTTAAACCATAAGTCAGTAGAGACCACTAGATCAAGTTATATAAAGAAAAAGTCTAAAACTGAAACACGCAATAAAATTAGAGAATTAATGAAAAAGAATTCTAACTAAAATAATAAATTAAAAAAAGGAGGCGGTTAAAATGAAATTTATAATTGCTCTATCACTTATTTGCATAGTAAAAATCACTATACAATACCTCCTTGCTGAGAAACGGAATAAATCTACATAAAGGAGGTCAATCGTATGGATATGAATGTAATTGTTACTGCAATAGGTAGTATAGGGTTTCCTTCTGCTATTGCAGTTTATTTATTATGGAAAAGAGATAAAGATAATAGAGAATTTATGGACACTCTTGATAAAAAAGATAAGGAAAATAGAGAATTTACAAATGATAGAATAAATGAAATGAAAGTTGAATTAAAAGAAGTTAAAGAAGAAAACAAGGAAGATAAGAAAATGTTCAAGGATGCTGTAGATACATTCCAAAAATCTGTAATCGAATTTAAAACAATCGGAAACGACATTAGTTATATAAAAACAGAAATGAAAGATATAAAAACTGACATTGAGTCAATCAAGTCGAAAGTATAAAAAAGTGCAATAGGTAATGCTAAAACCTACTGCACTGATGTGAGGTAATAGGATATAACTCCTATTACGTTAGAAATGGATTATTCTAACAAGTGTATTTTAACCTAGTTGAGCCTAGGTGTCAATAAAAATAATTAAATGGAGGGATTTTACAATGGAAATAACAAATTTTATAACAAGTGAAGCTATAATGGCGTTTATGACTACTTTGATAATAGTTGAGCTTTGGGTGTCTTTTACAAAGGAATTAAGATTCATTAAAAATATACCAACAAAATTTTACACTTTTATTTTAACAGTTGGGCATCTATTTGTTATAAACACAACTGCACAGTTATTTAATTGGAATGTGTTGGGCATATATACTCTACTATGCAACGCTTTAATAATAAGTGTAATGTTATGTGGCGGGTATGATGTGGTAACAAATAAAATAACAATAAATAGTAATAAAGATAAATAATTTTTATGGGTAGGGTTAACTCCTACCCTATTTTTATACAATTGTTAAAATCAACATTTTATAAATAAATTCAACTCCTGAAAGCTAGTAATATAGCCATTCTTGGAGGTGTGAATTTTTAAAATTTAAGAAAGTAGGTGGGTTTTTGGCAAATTTAATACATTTTAATACCCAATATGAAAAATTAATCAAAAAATATGGCGTTACTACTTCTGCTGAAGAAGAATTATTTAAAGGTAAATATGATAGAAATTATATTTATTATGCTACTCTCTGGGCTGATGCTGACTGTGAATTTATTGGAACTATAAATAATAACATTTCAAGTATAAAAATTAAAAGTGGTCAATCTGTTATTTTAGATAATTTCGTTCCTTGGGTTAGTTTAAAAATTAAAGCCCCTGTAGGAACTAATTATGATATTTTACTTGGAATGTAGGTGATGATGTGTTTATAAATGATTTTAGATTCGGCATATTCTCTGGGAGAGAAAACATAAAACAGTCAATTAATAATGTGTCTATATCTGATTGGGATTTGATTGGAAATGAATATGAAACTAGTGTAACCCATAATTTAAGAACTGATAATTTGACAATTAGTATTTTTAAAGATAATACTTCTTTGTCAATGAATAATGTAGAAATAATTGATTCAAATACAATAAAGATTTACAATGGTGAGCCTATGAATTGCAAAATTGTAATCTTGTCGAAGGAATAAGGAGGTAAAAAGCTAATGCTATATAGAGAGGTAGAACAAGAAATAAAAAGACATAGTGCGTCATTGGAACAGAATAAGAATGAATTTAGAAATGTTCAACATTCAAATAGAAAGCCTTTGATATCTTTTTCATCTGATGATATTGACGTAGCAGATTGGAATATTTTAAAACCTATATTTGAAGCAGAGAATATACCAATAACTATTGCTTCACCATCAAATTTTATAGACGCCACTGGTAGGTTAAGTTTAGCGCAATTAAAATATTTACAAGATAATTTAGGTTGGGAAGTTGCATCTCATAGTGTTACTCATACGGACTTAACAACTATTGCAGATGAAAGAGAAATAGAATATGAACTAAAAGAATCTAAAAGAATATTAGAATCTAAAGGATTTAAGGTAAATAGTTTTGTGTATCCAGTTGGAAATAACAATGAAACAGTTAGAAGAATTGCAAAAAAATATTATAGAAATGGAGTTGCTATTGGTAGAAAAACAAACAGAGGGGTTATAGGTTCATTCACTATTCATAGGTTTGCTATGGGTTCTTATTTTGACCTACCTGCTGATGGAAGTACATCAACTTTAGATTATTATAAGTCTGCTGTTGATAAAGCTGTTTCAAGTAATGGTTGGACTATTTTCATGTTACACCCGGGAAGCTCTGATTTTAACACAACTCAACAAGATTATTTAAAACAAACAATTCAATATATAAAAAGTTTAAATATAGATATTGTTACAATAAATGAAGGCTATAATATCTTTGGGAACGCTTTGGAAGTTGGAGATTATTTAAACGAAGATGATATAGTAACAACTAATGGTATGGCTATTTCATTTAATGGTGAATACGCAAACTTTGCGACTAAACTAATATCAAAAGTTGGTTTAAATTCTAATTCACCAATTACAGCCTTTCCTTCTAGGTGTGTTAGCATAACAAGTTTTGCAAGTTATGACAATGGTACATTCCCAACAAGTGCAGGAACATTACACACTAGTAGAATAAACACTGATGATGCTTTTAGTTATCAATTATGGTATCCGCATAATTCAAACAAAATATATAAAAGAATGTGGTCTGATTCAGTATGGCAAAGTTGGGAAGTTATAACTGGTGAACCAACTGGAATGAAATTAATTAGTAAAACTGGGTTAAACAATGCTTCTTTAATTACAACTTTCCCTACAAAGTGTGTTAGTGTTACATCATTTATATCACCAGATGGAGCAGGGTTTCCAACTAATGCAGGAACTTTATTTACAGCTAGAATAGATGATAACAATGATTTGGCATATCAATTATGGTATCCGTATAATTCAAACGTGGTGTATAAAAGAATGTGCTCTAGTAACACTTGGTTAAATTGGGAAACAATTAGTCCTACTCTTATGTTGTGGGTGGGTGTTATAACTATGTCAACAACCTATCAGAAGATAGGTTTTGCTAAATTAACTAATTTTATAGATTTTGAAAAAGTATATTCTAATGGTGGAACACAACCCACGCTTACAAAAACATTATGGGCAAGTAGTGAAATTTCCAGCGATTCAGCAAATCCAACCACTATCGGAAGTGCTGGTAGTAAAAATTTACAAGTTTATAAAGATACTAACAATATATATATTAAATATTCAGATGTAGGCAATAATTATCCTACTTATTTCAAAGTATCTTTTTGTTAGTAATTGATGTAAAAATATAACAAAATATTATCAATTATATAATAGTCTAATGATAAAAGTAAATAGATAAAATTGTTATTTTAAAAAGTTTTCAATACTACATATTGTAGATGTTGATAATAAAAAATACTATATATAGTATAAAGGGGATGGGAAAATGGATTTAATACTACAAAGATTTAAATCTCAACTCCAAGAAAAATTAATAAGTTATGAAATAGACAATTATAACGAGAATACATATAATTATTCTCAAGGCTATAGAAAATGCTTATTAGATTTACTTGAAGAGCTGGATTCTAAAATTGGGTAAAAGAAAAGTGAGTCACCTACACGTAAAACTCACTCCTTTCTGTATTAAATCTATTAGTATATGTAAATTATCATTTTTAATTTAGGGGATATATATTCATTAATTTGAGTGTATATCCCCTATTTTTTTTATTTTTTTCATAAAAACACTTACTAGAAACTAATTATGATATGCGATATGTTTCAGAAGTAATTTTGATATAGTTTAATTAATTATAATATCTATATCATTTACGAGTAACTTATTTAAGATTATAAGAACCTATTGGATTGTAATAATGTTTTCTACATACTGGCATATAATAATCGCTTGTTGGCTTGGTATCTCCACAATTAATCATTTCTCCGTTATATACTGCTTCACCATTTAATATCCTAAGATTCATTGTAGCCTTAGAATTACATTCAGGACATGAGCAAACGGTTTTAATTTCTTCTATCTTATTTGAATAATATAACAAAGCTTGACTACCTTCAAATAATTCACCATCAATATATGAGTTTTTCAGTCCATATGCAATTACTGGAATGTTATATGTATCAACCATTTTGGCTAACTGTTTTACTTGATATTTTGTTAGAAATTGTGCTTCATCTACCAATATTGCGTGATATTCAAAATTATTTGTATTGACTAATGTTAAAAATATATTTCGTATATTAGAAGTATTGTCTATGTCTATACATTCTGCACATAACCCTGTCCTACTTTCTATTTTTTGTGTTTCTGATCTTGTATCCAAACTTGGTTTTATCAATAGCACTTTTTTACCTTGTGACTCGTAGTTATGTGCTACCATAAGAAGATTTGCTGTTTTTGAACTTCCCATAGCTCCATACCTGAAATATAATTTTGCAGACATTATTCTCTCTCCTTTTTATTAAAATTATAAACTTCCTCATACAATTTTATATAATCATATACTTCATTCCAATTAAACGCCCTAGCATCATTACATTTTTTATTCCAAGGTTGATTGAATACTATCGCATAGCCACCATTGCCTCTAAATTGGTTTATGTAAATTGGATTATCATCAACTAATATTCTATTCTCTTTAGCAAACAAACCTTTATTGCCACTTGTATGAAAATTAGTTTCTATATTTATGAATGGTAAGTATTTTTTAACCGACAATACTTTTTCTATGAAACACGTTTCATTGTACTGTGGGCAAGTTAGAATATGTATATCATAACCTTCTTCATGTAGTTTAGTTAATGTTTCTATTGCACATTCATATGGTTGCAAATCTAAAAATAATCCTTTTTGATTTAGTAAATTTTCAAAATATTTCTTTGGTATTTCATAATCTGACCACCAATAAGATTTATTGAATCCCTTCGGATAATTTTTGTTAAAGTCTTTGTTTACTCTTAATCTTATAGCATCTGAAAGGTCGAAAATACACTCATCCATATCTATAAATAATTTTAATTTCTTCATCCACTTACTCCTAATCATTCTTTCTATAAATTAATAATTGAATTAATACAATAATACCGCATAATAAATTTAATGATTGGCTTATTGCATATGATAGTTGTCCTAGTGTAATTGCTAAATATAGAGCATTTAACTCAAATAAAACCATTCCTACATCTAATATGATCCAAAAACTAATACTTTGATTTTTAGCTGATTTTGTAGTGTGTAGCAATTTAATCATCGGTAAATACGATATAAACAGAACTACACCTCCTACTAATTGAAATGTACTAAATAATGTTGCTAAATTCATATTTTTATTTCCTCCTCTAATTTATTCTTATTTCTGAATTACGTATCAATCTTATTTGATATTTAACATTTATGGTGTTTATGAGTGTAAAAATAGACCCAACCTATCATAAACTTGTATCTCTGAATGTGGTTATTTCGCATTATTTTTATAGGTATAGTTAGTATTAGAAATATGAACTATCAAATTTACCACCAAATTACCACTTTAATCCATCCATTTTTGTCAGCCAAAGGATATAGCAATTCATTCCATTTTTCTAATATCATTTTCTGCCATTCGTTAGGCTTAATTTTAACTTTCTTATAAGAAATTCCTCTTTTTGTACCTACATATATAGAATTAGCACTGTCATTGTGAACCGCTCTTCTAAATACTGCGTTTAATTGATAATGCCAATAGTCGCAATATTTATATCTATCTATTCCAACTATAGATGTATCTTTTGGAATGTTAAAGCCTAGTTTTACAAGATTATTTTCACATCCTCTGACATTGAATCCCAATGAGTGTTCTACAATATTTCTTAATTCAAAGAAATCATATCGTTTTTCTTTATTAGATACACTTTTAAGCTCATTTATACTGATGACTGTATCTCTTTCATTTCCATAATGCAGATTATACTTATTTAAAATACCCATAAACTCTACCTCCTTTTAATGTGTAATAATTACAATATACGCTCTGAATGATTCATTAAATTTCTTCTATTTCAACTTCACACTCTTCATCTTCACTTATTACATTTATATTTATTCCAGATTCATAGCTACTTTCATTTAGTTCGCTTAATCTTACAGCTAAAGGTCTTTCGCCATTAACACTTACATATCCATATCCTTCATAAAAACCTTCCCCTTGTCTTGCTCTTAGTTGAGCTAAATGTTCTGCATGCTCTTCATAATCATGAAATTTATACATATATGAACGGAAATCCTTCATCCATTCTTCATTTATTCTTTCTTCGTCAATTTCTATTTCATATTCATCTACTCTAGTTACTCTACATTTAAATTTTTTCATTCCTTAAATCCTCCTAATTCGTAATATAATCAAATTAATCATTTAACTCTTCTAATACTTCATTGAAACTGTCTTTTATAACACCAACATCTTCAATACAGGCTACTGCAAATTGATTAAATCCTACTGGAATATGGTTGCCATTATATCTATGTGATGTCGATTTCCTTATATCAGATAGATGTGCTACTACCATCTTTTCTTTCATTATGTTTAAAACTTCATCTAAATTCTTACCTTCATTAGCTAACCTATGGATGTAATTACAAGCCCAAGCTATCCCAGTTTCACAAAAAACTCCTGCATCTAGTGGGTTACTTATATCAATCACTACAATTTCTGATTCTAATACTTCTTTTGTGTCTCCCCAGAAAATATCTTCAGCAGTCGGCAAATCTTCCTTGGAATTGCATGGGGCTTGTATAGGATTATATATATTTTCAAACCCAACTTTTTTTAACAACTCTCCCTCCTTTATTCTTTGTGCAACCTCAGCTTCAGAAAATAAACTCCCTGCGATGTAGATTTTTTTGTTTTTATTCATAATCATTCTCCTTTATTATAATATTTTTAATTAATTATTATGTATTAAATATTTTCATTGTCTGAACAATAATAATCTATAAAATCATTTTCTATAATAGGATAAATTGTATCTCCAATATCTCTTACTTGTTCTTCATAGGATTTAGAGTTTAAAATTTCATGTGCTGACGAATATATAATATCTTTGTCTCTTAATATCTCATTCTCTCTCATTAATTCTTTTGCAAAAGCCTTTAACTCTTCATAACTCATTTTTTCAATATTCATATTATCCACCCACCATCTTATTTTTAAGAACTTCTGTTCTTATATTAATAATACCATCATTTTCTTATATTGTAAATAGTTTTTAATTAATTATTAAATAAAATTTTATTATTATATTCAACTACATCATATTTTGCTACATTAAAGCTACAATCAATCTTTAATAAATCCTCTATGTTCTTTTGCACATTAGACATAGCTTTGTTTCTAAGTTCTGCATCACTCTGTATTTTATTTAATACTATCGCTTTGGTTCTTGTATTAATAGAATTGACTTCCTGTGGTGTAAACTGAGATTCAAATACTCCCACCCTGTCAGCATAAATAGATTCATTCTCTACTAATTCAACTTCACAGTTTAGTCTATTCTTACTAAGATTCATACTGGGTTTATTATTAACTATTGTTATGTTTAAGTCCTTTAAATCGTAATGGAATTGATATGTATAAGTAGCATTAATCTTTAAATCTTTACTGTTTATCTCAGAAAACCAATCTTTAATCCATTTAAAATTAACATCATCTTCAGCTATATCTTTATTTGAATATGTAACTTCTACTTCTGCTTCACCCGATAACACTAGCATTTGATTTTCATTATTTAGTTTTTTAATTATTACCTCTTTAGATATTAGATCAGTTTCATCTTTTGTAGACAATGGTATAACTCTTTGTTGTTGTTTTATATTTATGTATTTTCTTATAGTGTACAATGATGTTATCCCTAGTATAATTGATAATGTTAATATAAGCCTATTAATTGATTTTCTTTTCATTACATCATATCCTTTAAATTTCTTCTAATTTTAATAGATTCTCACCTTTACTTAATTGAGTCTTAGCTAATTTTAAAATACTAAAGCCCTTACATCCTCTATTTGTTGCTTTAATATCATTAGTATCAAATATAAATTCTCTTAAATTTGTTATAGCTTTAAGTTTCATTTTCAATCTCCTTGTTTATAATTTGGTTATCACATTTAACACTTCTTTTATCGAAAATGCATTGTTGTTCACATTTACTATTACATTCTTTACAACAGTTTTTACAATTAGAATCTTCTTCAATGTCTATTTTACATAAAGTTAAATTTCTATTCACGGCTGTTTATCTCCTTATCTAATTAATTATTAAAATCCACATTTTATATAGTTTCTGATTCAATAAAATTTGATATTGAGTCCAATAAATATCTAAATGATTCAGTGTTCCCCCTAAAGGCATTTCCGGTAGTTTTAATTTCCCAATCCCAATCTTTCTTATCGTTTATTTTCAGTATTGGATAATATGATGCGTATGATTTATATAATATAGTACCTACTGGATACTCTTTACTTTTCTATGTATCTATTAGAACTTCTTTTGTACTATAAAAGCAATCTTCTATTTTATCAAGTTGTTTTCTAGGTCTTTTGATACAAGAACTCACATCATACCCAAACTCACATTTGTATGTGTTTATTAACACACCATCAACTAATCTAACTTGTTTCATGTATTTATTATCTATTATTATATCTTTCATATTTAAGATCATCCCCCTTTAAAATTTCACAACATAAACTTTCAAACCATCTTTGGTCGCTAAATCTATCATATGTTTAGTTCCTTTACTCCCATTCCAAAACGCTATCAATACACCTAATTCTGCATCTTGTTTAGCATATTTACTCATTTCGGCATTTCTTAAATAACCAGCTCGCTTTCCGAAGCTATCCCAATTGGCAGGAAACTTAACCAAGTTTAATTTGTATTCTTTAGCAAATCTTTCACCTAATTGGTCAGCTCCTCTTGCAGTACCACTAATTATTTCTACATTTTCTCTTTTTGTATTATAATCTTTGAAATTCAATTCCTTGACTATTCTTAACGTTTCAGATTTAAGTTTATTATAATCATTAAAATCTCTTGAACCTGCTATTATAATTCTCATTAAATCACTCCTTTATAGTAAGTCTCCATCTATTAGCAATGCATCATCCTCTAAGTTTATATAAAATTCTCTATGAGCTTTTTCTACAGTTTCCTTTTTATTTACACTATACCATTTTAGCAATGCTGTCTCCTCTGTTATTTCTATAGGGTAAATTCCACTTTGACAATAGAATGAATCAAAATTATCAAAGTCCCCATCGCCTATATGTTCCCAATATATCTCCATTGCCTTTTTTCTTTTATTACTTTCTAATCTATCAACTAGTGCTAACAAATAATAATCGTTATTTCCAAATTCATAAAACTCTACATCTCTTGGTAGTTCTTTAAAATTAGATGTAGGTTCATATATGTATTGGGGACTATCCATACTTCCAAGCCTTATCATTTCGGTATCGTTATCTTTATTATGGTGGCGAGAAATATATACTTCTCCTTCTTTAATATTTTTATTAGTTACTAATGCCATTATTTTTCTTCTCATAATTCCTCCTTGAATTAATTATTAAATCACGAATTTTATAAATTTTTTGAAAGTATTTCTAGTAATTCATCATCATCTTTAAAACAAAACATATTAGCATAAATTAAAAACATCATTATATTTAGCAATGGAATTAAAATTATAATGGTTAATCTTATGTGGTTTATAAATCCAATACTTTTATTTTTTAATTCCTTATCTTTATTCACTTTTATATATGCTCCAATCATTCTTTGCATAGTTAACCAAAAGAATATATATGCTAATATTGATATTATTAAATGTATTTTTAAAATCATTTACTTCACCCTCTCTACAAATTCTTTAATTTCAAATCTTTGTTTAGCCTTATCTACCCATTCTTCCCTTTGTTTTTTGTCTAAATCATACCAATCAATTTTCTCATTTTCGCACATACATTGAGCTATATATTTGGAATCCGAACTAACTATTTGCTTTGCATTTCCCAACTTTAAATAAGTTGATTTTCTACCTCTATCTTTATACATTTCTCCATCAAAATAAACTACATAAATTATATCCATATTCATAAAATTCACCTCTACTTTCTCTTTCCACATTTCATACAATAATAAAAACTTGCACTACCATTTTCTAACGACCACTTATGCCAACATCTTCCTGTAAGCCATTTATAAAACTTTTCTATCATTTATTTCACCTTCTTTATAATATTTCACTTAAATAAATCCCTTCATCTGTAAGGCAATAATCATCAGTTATGTATTGACATTCTCTTTCATAACAACTATGAAAATATTCAAATCCAAATTTGTCACATCTGTTTCCATAGTCTGAATATCCTTGCCATTCGGTGTAATATTTACAATTACAACATCTCATTTATTCACATCCTTTTTAATTAATTTTTTATTAAAATCTTAGTTTTAAGTATTGTTTCTGAATTGCGTGTTACTTTCTTTTCTTTTTTCTTCCCATATTTCTTGCTAAACCACATTCATCCATATAAGCCTTCGTGTGACTTAGAAAAGAGAATATCCCACTATTTCCTAGGCTCATGTCATTTGAAGGTTTTAATTGAGAATTTGAGTTCTGAAAGTTTTTTACTCTTGCTTCTGCTCTATTCATATTGATTCCCCTTTTCCTTAATTCGTAATATTTACAATTTGCGTTTAATTTTTAAAATGAGTATTACTAAATATCAATTTCTATTTTCTTATCTGAGATATAAGAAATATTTCTACTTCCATTTAATATTCTATTTAAAATATTTTGAAGTTCATTTATATCTTCTTCGCTTATATCTTCCCATATATCATATTCCCAATCCTCGTACATATTAGAAGCTTCACAATCTATTGCACTCTCTAGCATATCTTTAGCATTAATACTGGCTCTGTATTCTGTAGTTGTATATACTTCTTTCCCTCCATGCTCTTCTATTTCCTTAACAAAATCTTCTTTCTCAATTACAAGATTTTCTCCAACTAATAACATTTCATCATTTTTTAATTCACTTAATTTAATACACATTATTTCTTAACTCCTTTACTTTGTAACAACATCGAGTGCGTTTTATTATTTGTATTATAAACTAATATTCCCCATTAAATTTTGAGTTTTGTATTGCATTTTCCCAACATTCCATGCAATCATCTTTAGGATTACATCTCTTTATCCAAGGGCACTCACATTCAAAATCTCCATCTTTGGTACGAAGAAAAGCACAGGAACTGTCACCATTTATAAGAAATTTACTTTCAAAGTCTTGTCTGTTATTTATTCTAAGTAATTCTTCGAATCTTTTATTAATCAAGTTCTCTCACCTACCTTACTACATTCTATTGCCACATTATTCATAGTCCTCGACAACCTCCTTCAAGTTAGCTAATAACTTATTGAAATCTTCGCTTTTTAATTTACCATTAGCTTCATCTAATAAATCTGCTATCTTCAATTCAAAATCTAATCTACTCATTTAAATCCTCCTTTATTGTCACATCGCAAAACATATCATTCAAATCTATACCATAATCCCCGTAACCCTTTAAATTGCTTCTATTACCTTTATTTCTTATCCTTAGCTTCTCTTTAAACATTTCTTCTGAATAATCTAAACTCAATACTTCACACATTAATTTATAAACGTGTTTATTAGGGATGTATTTTCCTGTTGCTAATAAATATTCATCATCCCCATTTAAATACCTAGATAAAGCACAACCTACAGCTCCGCTTCTACTTATTCCAGCAGTACAATGAACTATAATATTATTTATTTTATTCTTATATGTATCTATAAAATTCTTTATCTTTTGTGCATCTGTTGGTATCATTAATTTTAAATCTTCATCTTCATGTTCCTTTAAGAAAATATCGTCAAACCATAACTTTAACCTATCTACTATATGTTTGTTTTTATAAATTACTGTATTGTATCCTGTGTCATTTATTGATATTACAATATAATCTTTGGCTAAATCTTTAGTTGAAAATAAAGTCATTTCATCCTTGCTCATTATTTGTATGTTGTATTGCATTATTAATCCTCCAATTATTTCACTTTCTTCTTATATAAATAATGTTCATCATCCTCAATCCATCCACAACTAGGACAGATATAAGTTATTGTTGCTGTTGGAATTTCTTTGCCTTCATATTTTACTGTTTCTTCTCTGACCGACATTACATCAACTTTTTTATAGGCACATCTTTTACAACCAACATAAATATTGTCCAACAATATATTCACTCCTTTTCTAAATTTCGAATTAATAATCTTTTATTCCACATTCTTTACAAGCGTCCCAAAGTAAACTATCTTGTGTCCAATCAATGTATTTCATATATTCACATTTATAAACCACATGATAACATGAGTTATTAGGTTTGCTCCAACACTCTTCTTTACATTCATTCGAATATTCGCAATTGCTCTTATTCCTTTTTATAGTGGTTATATACTTTCTCCATTTACAATTAGGATGCTTTTTAGTCCCATTTCCATGACAATATGCACCTTTGGGTATCCATTTTTTCATTGCTCTTTTTTTCATTCCTACCTCCATTACGATTCGTAATAATATCAACTTACTTACTTTATAAATCTACTATTTTAATTAATTATTATTGTATTGTTTCATGTCAGTTATTTTATGATTTATCTCATATCTAGTTGTACCTTCCAAAGTAACGTCGGCTAAATATCTATTATCAGAGTTACATGAGTAACACTTTACTTGAAACATAGTGTAAGCGATATCGTTCATAAAGACCTCTTTATAATCTCTTATTCCAGATATTTTATTACTTCCACAATGTCCACATAGAAGTTTATTATTTAATATTCTTGCATTATACATATTACCTAGCTCCCGTAGAACCAAATCCTGAACGATCAACATTGCCAAAATGTTCTACTTCTTCAAATTCTATTTCAGGCATAACTTCCATTATTCTAAATTGGCAAATTTTATCCCCTTTTCTAATCCAAGTTCCTTTAACTCCCAATGGATATGTTGTAGAGTGAGGTTCAGTTTCTACCTTATGTTCCTTACCTTTTAAACAATAGGCTGGGAACCACCACATATCATTATCTCCTATATATGTATCATCAATTACGCCCATGTGATTAGTTTGTATTATTCCCCATGTCTTGAATGTGCTTGATCTTGGCACTACATGAGCCTCCCACCCTTTAGGTAACTCTAAAGCTATTCCCAATGGAATCATTGCTTTTTCTCCTTGTGGTACAAAAACATCTTCATTTGCATATAGGTCTATCCAGTTACCTTTCTCAATCTTTTGTAATTTTGTTGCATTATTAAAGTATTTAATTCTAATCTTCATTTCATCTTCTCCTTTTCATTTAATTGATTATAAAGAAATAACTTCCTTACAATTTATATTTTACCACATACTGTAAGGAAGTCAATAAGTTTTTAATTAATTATTAAACAAATATTCTATTAGAAGAATAATAGATATATTGCATAACCCCAATATAAAACATTTATAAGTCTACACATAAACTTATAAAAAGAAAATCTTTCTATATCGTAAATAGTTTTTCTGGTTGATTCAATAAGATTATCATCTTTCTTTTTAGCAAATTTAGCTTTTATCATTGATACAATTATATATGTAATATTTAAAAGTATAAATATCTTTGTTATAAGTGTTGGATCGTATTTAACCATAGTCAGCATCATTATTAAACCAATTATTAGCATTAAAATCTTATAAATACCAACAACGATTATACAGAACCCTTCTAACATTATCTCAATCTTACCATCTTCCTCTATCGAGTCTATATCACCACTTTTTGTCACATTGTATCTCTCTAAACTTTTTAAATACCTTTTATATAAATATTTAAATGTAAAATTGTTTGTAAATAGATTTATAAAAAATCTCAAAAACCATAACACCAATATTATTTTAAACATATTTTTTTAATCTCCTTTAATATAAAAATTCTATTATTTTATTTTGCTTAAGGCTTTTTTGTACATCTATAATTCTTTGATTACTTGAACCTCTAAACCTTAAATTTAAATCTTTTTTATCCAATTCAAATCTACCATCAATTAAAACGTCTATGTATTTTAATATATCTAGTTTGAAATCATCCTTAATTAATTGCTCCCATGTGTAGCCACTCCATACCCATATGGGTTTATCTGTAAAAAATTTCACCCTTTTTACAAGATTATAAATTTTATTAAGATCTTGTTGAAAAACTTCTCCACCTAACAAACAAAGTCCCTTAACATTTTTATCACTCACATATTCTATTATTAAATCCTCAATCTCTTTTGTGTACTCTTTACCATATGAAAAAACTTGTGCAATTTTATTAAAGCAACCGTTGCAATTAAATTTGCATCCTGAAAAATACACGCTCGTATTAATGCCAACGGCATTTGCTGTATCGTATTTTTTTATGTCTGCATAATTCATTTCATCACCCTCTATAAATGTTTTACCCTATTGAGAATATCCAACTTTCTGCCTTTTGTCCATATTGTTTCTGAAAGGTATCCACACGTTCTACGAATAACGCTTAGTTTGTTTTGATCTCTATTTCCACACTGAGGACAAACCCAATCCAGAGTTACAGAGTCATTATCCATAATGCCCATATATTTACACACCCCGCAAACATCACTTTCAAAGTTGATTTCCGCATACATGATTGTCTCATATATATACTGAACTACTTGTAATAACGCTTCTGGGTTCTTTTGCATATTATGTGTTTCGATATAACTAACAGCTCCACCTGTTGAGTATTTTTGCAACTCTGATTCAATTCTTAATTTTTCAAAAGCATCAATTTCTTCTCTGACATCAATGTGGTATGAATTTGTGACAAAGCCCTTAGTTGTTATATCTTCAATGTCGCCAAATTGTTTACGTAATCTATCATTAAACCATTCAGCAGTCGATTCTTGAGGTGTCCCATATAGAGCAAATTTTAAATTAGGATAACCTGACTTAAACTCTTCACATTTATCTCTTAAATGCTTCATTATTTCTTCGGCTAATTCAAATCCTTCCTTTGTTGTATGTGATTTTCCTGTCAAATATTTTACCGTCTCATATATTGCACTATAACCTATAGTGACTGTAAATCCTCTTTCGTCTATAGCCTTTAGTATGTCATCATCTGCATCTAACCTCGATATAGCACCATGTTGCCATAAAATAGGTGCAACGTTAGCTTTAACGCCTTTTAATTTATTATATCTTAATTCAGATACTTCTCTACATAATTCAAGTCTTTCATCTAATAAATTCCAAAATTTATTTATATCTCCTTCTGAACTTAACGCAACATGTGCCAACGATATAGTACAAACTCCTAGATTTCCACGACCATAAAATATAGCATTTCCACTTTCGTCTTTGAATGGGCTTAAAAATGCCCTACATCCCATGCAAGGGAATGCATATCCTGTTAATTCTTTCATTTTCTTTACAGATATAAAATCTGGTGACATCCTTACTGATACGGATTTTACAGCTAATTCTGTTAACCAAAAGTATTTACTACCTTTATATGTATTATTTTCATCTAAGAAATACAACAATTTAGGGAATGTTTGAGTTGCAATTACACCATATTCATTCTTCATCCCTTCAATTCTTTGTTTTAAAAACTCTTCAATCAACAAAACAGTTTCTTCTTCGTATTCTGGGTTTTCTGATATGTACATTGCCACTGATATAAATGGTGATTGCCCATTTACAGTCATTAAAGTAGATACTTGATAATTAAAAGTTTGAACGGAATCTTTAATTTCATCTTTAAGTTCCTTCATTATTAACTCATCTAACTTATCGTTAGTTATCGGTAAATTCATGTCTTTATATTTTTTATTTATTTTTTCTTTACTTATTCTAACAAATGGTGCTAGATGAGATAGCGTAATGGTTTGTCCACCATAAGTTGAAGAAGCTACTTGTGCTGAAATTTGAGTCACTAGTGTCATTGCCGTTCTTAATGATTTAGGTTTATCTATTTTCTTTTTATTAATAACTGTGCCGTTTTGTAACATATCTTCAATATTTATTAATTCACAATTATATATTGGTTGAAGAAAATAATCTAAATCATGTATTTTTATAATTCCTTTATTATGTGCCTCCATTAAATGTTTGGGAATAAGGGTATTTTTTGATATATATTTACTAACTTCACCTGCGATTAAATCTCTTTGTGTGGATGCTAATTGAGATTGCTTATTTGAATTTTCAGTTAGAACAGAAATATTGCTATTATCTAACAATCCAGAAATTTCTTTCAATAATTCTGTTTTAAAATTTCTTGATCTTGTTCTTTCTTCTCTATATTCACTATAAACTCTTGCAACATCTGCATTATAATTCTTTAAAGTATCAATAATTATATCTTGTATATCTTCTACTGAAAAATATTCTTCCTCTGCTGATGAGATTACCGAGAAAATATCATCCATAACACTTTCTAACTCTTGTTCATCTCCCCATGCAGGATTAACCTCATCATATGCCTTTTTAATTGCTTCATTTATCCTTCTTAAGTCAAATTCCTTGATTCTGCCGTCTCTTTTAATTACCTTCATATAACTCCTCCTTCAATCTATGCTCACCCCTGTTTCAGCAACGTTGGCTTATTTTTAATTAATTATTAATAAAATCAATGTTTTATCTATTTCTAAATTCTATTGTCTTAATGCTACTATATTTTACTGAAACATCTAAAAATTTTATGTTAGTTTTAAGTTTAAGATACTTATCATCAAATGTAATCATAATATCTTTGGGATTGAACTTTAGTAATGAATCATCTGTATATATGTATATAAATTCTTCGTCTAAATATTTCCCTATTGAAAACATAATATCTTGTTTTTTCATTTTTTTATTACACCCCTTTAAATTATTCCTGTTTCCCACCCATTAAATCATTCATGTCTATTATTGTACTAGCATCACCTGAAACCTTTGGGAGTTCTCCATTCCATTTCTTAATAGCTTCATATTGAACTATGTTGTCAGTTAATGATTGTTGTTTTAATTCATTCGCCTTAGCTTCCGCTTCTGCATTAATTCTAGTTACTTCAGCTTTTCCTGTTGCTTCTATCTTTGCTCTTTCTGATTCTAATTGCGCTTTATCTTTTTCAATTTTTACTCTTTCAAGTTCTTGCTGAGCAGTTACTATGTCTTGAATAGTTTTTGCTGTCTGCTCATCTAAACCTATTCTACTAAAGTTTATTGAATCAATTACTATTCCATACTCTTCGAACTTACTCACTAAATGGTTGTATAAAGCTGTATTTAATTCACCTCTTTTAGAGCTATAAATATCTAATACAGGGAATGTCGCAGTCACTTCTTGTGACCAAGATTTAATTTTACCTTTTATAAATGAATTTTCAACTGACTCTCCGCTTTGTCCTTTGAATCTTGTGTACGTATCAGGTAGCTTTTCTGTATTAAAATGGTAACTATATTCCACATCAACATCAATCATTTTACCATCGCTAGTTGGTACTGAGAAATTACTTTCATCTTCCACTCTCAAAAACCCTTGTTCTGTGGATACTGTGTATTCAACAACTTTCTTTGTGGGTGATACTATATGCCATCCTTGTGACAAGGTTTCATCTTGCACACCATCATTCATACTATAAACTACGCCAACATACCCAGCGGGTATCTTTTCAATGCACATTACAGTTCCTATACCTCCTACAACAACTAAAACTCCAGCTATTATTGCACCTATTAACTTACTTTTCATTATTAATTTCTCCTCTTCCTATATTATTTTTAAATTTGTTATATATTTTTATTGAAATATTACCTAATATTCTGAATGTAAAAGATAATATAAAATAAACCACTACCCATAGAAATATAAACATTAACCAAAAAATTATATTCATGCTTAATTACCTTTCATATAGTTACAAAACTTTTTAATCCACTCAATAGTTTCAAAGCTAATTTCAGGATTCTTTTTTATAAACCCATATTGTAATTCATCTATTAAATTATCATTATCCATATGTATTTCATTTAAAAATCGCTTTCTACGTATTACCCCTGTGTTTTCTATTAAATCCTTTCTGTCTTGTTCAAGGCTGTCATGCTCTATATCTCTTTGAATCATTTCCATATTTTACACCTCTCACTTTTTAATTTATTATTTATCTACTCTATAATAACCACACTCACAATCGTATTCTACTCCAAGAATGAAATCATATCCGCCGTGGTCATCTATTTTTACAAATCCTCTTCCCAGTTCTATACCACAATTAGGGCATATTAAATTCTTATCTTCAACATCATTATAATCAACCACTTTAAATTTACTATTCATTAATCTCTCATTTAATATTGAATACTTGAATGTCTTCGAACCAAGTTTATCTTGAAATATTTTATATGTATTACCTTCTTCATCTTGTAATTTAGTCCCTACTGGGAATTTAAATATATCGTTTATTGTGTATTTAAATTCATCCATAGTTACTCACTCCAACAACTTAACTCTTCTTCTAAATTTGCAATAAATTCTTCTACTTCTGTTGCCCCATCATTATATTTTATTGATTCTATAGTATCATCGCTATATCCACATTCTCTAAGTTTTAATTCTAGTCTTTTCAGTTCTTCTTCATAAGCTATGTTCTTTTGTATTTCGTCTAATTTTTTATAATCTTCTTTGTCACTTTGAAAATCATCTATGTATTCTCCATGTGAATTAGCATACTCCTTTTTAGTTTCACCCCAACAATATTCACACATCATTGCTATGTCTGCCATAAAAGGTGTAGGTCTAACTATTTCACCTTTATTATCACAATAATCGCATTTTCCTATTTTATAAATCCCCATATCAATCTTTCCTTTCTTCGCATTATTATTTCTGGATGACATATTAAATAAATTCAATATTTACTTCTTTATGGCTTACAAGCCCACTTTGCAACATTCTTCTCCATTCTTCTTTTGTGGCTTTATAATCTGCAAATGTAGTTGCATTATCTTCACACCATTCACATAAATCATCCAAAGTTTTGAATACTGGACTAGTAGGAGAGCCTTCGGATGTAGTTTCCCATAACTGATACCCTTCACCTTCAGGTACTTCTTTATACCATTCTCTTTTATTGTCCTTGTTATACCATATACAATGTTCTGCACTTTCACTGCAACAATTTATTATTTCATCACATTTGGAGCATATATCCCAAGATGACTTACAATCTTTTAAGTAGGGTGCTTTTTTAAATATACCTTTTATAGACTTAATCTTCTCTATAGTTGGAGCATAACCTTCCCAGACTTCATTTAATGGATAATTAAAATCTAAAGGAACTCTTTTCAATTCTCTTCCCATTTCATTTCCCCCTTCAAAATTAATTTATAATAGTTACAAATTAATTATTAAAATTATGTTTTTAATCAAATCTTACATCGCATTCAATATTTAGTCTATCTGCTAATTCTTTACACATAAAAAGTACATACTCATTATCATACCTATTTTTATTAAAGTAAATGTAATGATAGGTTTGACTCCCATTATCTAATGCTATAGCATAACATTCTTTTGTATCGTACATACCACCCCACCTTGTTAATCTCCATCCAAAACCAAGGTTATATTTTTCAATTATTTTCTTCATTTCTAAAAAATCCATATTAATCCCTCTCTTAACTTGCTAATTCGTAATATTCTTCAAGTCCTTCGAGCGAAATACTTCCACCACTCTCGCTCTTGTCTAACCCATTAACAAGTCTTAAATTACAAGTGTTGTATTCATTATTGATGGAAACTACTAGCCATTCAGTTCCTATTGGTAAATCAATTTCGTCTTTTTCAACACCGCAAAGTTCCATTTTTATTTTTTGTTTTAGTATATCTCCTTTTTTAATGTTCATTATCATTCTCTCCTTTAATTAATTTTCTTTAACGTATTCAGAATTTATAAAAGCATCCGTTAATACAACTTTTTTACCATCTTCATTTACCAACCCTTTAACTTTACCTATATTGACAATTTCAACAAATTCTTCTTCAAAATCATCATCTTCAGGTATTCTAAATCTTGTGCCAACTTTATGTTTGAAAACTTCAAGTATGTTCATTATTAACTACACCTTCTTTCTTTTAATTTATTTTTTAATAAAATACCTCTTTTAATTATCTTTAAATGCATTCTCCAACATGTGCAAATATTCATTTACCAACATTTCATTATTTTCTCCTTCTATTGAAGAATATATTTCTATTTCTATTTCTTCTAAATCTTTATGCTTTATCTTTAATTTCCCTATTGGTTTCTTCTTTTCAATTTTATTGTTCATATTATCACTTCCTTATTTAAACTCATCTAATAATACTTTATATTTAGTTTTTATTTTATTGTTTTTAATGCTCACCAATTCTCCGTTTTTATATTCTTCAATTCCATTTGGAGTTGCAATACAAAAGTCATTTTTCATAGCTTTATTGTACTCAATCATTAAATTATTAACTAATTGTTTATAAGGGATTCTTGTATTTATCATTATATTTCCTTTTGATGTTAGAAATTTTAAATAAGTCTTTTGATATGTAGTTAACTTAATACCATAATAATCTTCTATAAATTTTATAAAATCTTTATTCATATTAATTACCCTCATTGCAATTGTTACAAAATCCATCTTCCATATCATCAGTAAAATAATACTCGTTACAAATTTTGCATTGACTAAATAGACTTTCACACTTGTTGCATAAATAGGATTTTCCACCTATATTGTCATTAACTTTGTTGCTAGTTTCTTTTAAACATATAGTACATTTACCCACTATATCACCTCTTTATTAAAATGTATCATCACATTCTTTACAATAATAAAACCAATCTCTTTCGCCTATAAACATTCCCCAGTTATCAATGCCTATATCTTCACATCCACAATAAGGACATTTTTTACTTTCTATTTCCTTTAGTAACTTTTCTTTGTACTCATTCATACCTCTCACCTCTCATCGCTTTATAAAAGACTTATTTTATGTATTTGCCAAATAGGTTCATTAAAAGACATCCAATCAATAACACCATATTCCATTTAAGCATTTTATCAATATCTCTTTTAATTAAAAACACTACCCAAAGCACAAAGCTTATAGTAAATATAAATAAACCGATAAACCATAGTATTAAAAATATATTCATTATTCTCCCTCAACACCTTTCATTTATTTATCCACCATAAGTTTCAAAGCCATTTCTAAACCTTTTATTATTCCTCTTTGAAAACTATTATTTACAAATTCTAATCTAGCCTTTTCCGCAACTATTAAATTGTTTAATTCAGCAACTGTGCTACCATCGTAATTTAAAATACTTTCCATAGCTTGTATATTATTAGCTATCTTTTTAACTGGCTCTAAAGATTTTTTATACTCTTCAAATAATAATTTGTCATTCTTTCCTAGGTTTTGTTGATATGCTCCACAATCTGAACAATATAACATTGTATTTCCGCCTTTATCTTTTGTAAATAAATCTATACTTCCACAAGACTTACAAGCAAATTGTTTCATAAAATCCACCTCTCGATATTTATTTTTTAATTAATTATTATATAACCATCTGCATAAAATCTTCCAAGACTAAATGCCTCCTCTTTTGTGCTTACACATACATCAACTCTACACACTAAGTTTCCTTCTTCATCATAATTCCATTGTATGTATGAGCCAGTGTCATGATTGATAAATGTCCCAAGCCCCTCTATTGTAGCCGTGGAATAAAAAGGTATATCTTCTGGTAAGGCTATGCTAACCCACGGTTGAACATACTCGTTGCTTTTACCTATTCCAGTTCCACTTCCTTCATCTGGAGATGTAGTATAAAAACTCACTTCAAACTTACAATAGATTATATTCTTTTTTTGTTCTTCAATTTCCCTTTTCTTTTGCTCCTCCAATTCGATTTCTTTACGTTTTTCAAATTCAGCTTTAATTAATTCTTCTACTTGTTCGATTTCATAATTTCTTAAATTTAAATTCCTGTCAGATTCAATTCCCTTTCTTGGTTTAGAAGCAGGAATCTCTATAGCCTTTACCTTAATCAATGGTGTTAATAACATAACCGAGAGTAAAGTGCTTAGAATCCTATTCTTTGCCATCAAATTCCCCCCTTCTACTCTTCTGTATATGAACACTCTGGATTAGAACATTCACCATGAAACATTGTTTCGTATGAGTTAAAACCGAAATATTCTCCTCTATCTTCTTCATATGTATTTGTAGTTAATTCAGATCCACATAAAGGACATAAGTTATGTATTTCGCCATAGTCTTCAATAGATTGTGATAATCCATTTATGTATTTGCTTGGATTATTATCAATTTCACCTATTAACTCATTTACTATTTCTATTGTTTCAGAAGGACTGTGGTTTTGACTTATTGTTTCTATTAGTTCATAAGGCGTCATTCGTTCACCTCCTCCCTATATTTATATGTTACCACTTATTCTAAAAATTGTAAAGAGTTTTTAATTAATTATTAAACAATTTTTAAAATAGAAATTTTATTAAGTTATTTGTTATATATCAATGTTATATTTCGTAATTTATCCAAACATATTCATCTTTGGTCTTAGTCTTCTTTCCTTCACTATCCCCACATCTATTCTTGTATTCGCCTATATTTATTTTCTTCCATCCATTTTCTAATAATTTATTATATGTATTATTGTCATATCCACTTAATATAACTTTACTTTTCGTAGTTGTTAATCTATTTATCAATTCTTCATGTTTTTCTAAAGGCATTTCTTTATCATATATATTACTAGAAACTCTTGTGTCTGCTATATATGGTGGATCTAAGTAAAATAAACTTTCTTCATTATCATATTTATCTATTAAATCAATAATATCTAAATTTTCAATTTGAATTTCTCTAAGTCTATTGATAACATCTAGCATATTTTCATCTACATTTCCTAAAAATTTGCTTACTGCTTGACTTATCCCTCTCCTACTTTTATTTTTAGAATAGCTCCAAGATTGTCCTACTCCACTAAAACTTTGCATGGTCTTTACATAAAACATTCTTGCCTTTTCAAATTCATCGTCTTGTTTACTCCATTCGTCTCTGCAATTATAAAATTCTTTTCTGCTATAAGGTGTTAATTGGATATTTGCAATTAATTTATCTCTAGTTTTATCACTTCTTAGCAATTTAAAGAATAAATATAATCCTTCATTTAAATCATTATAAACTTCTATATCTGATGGCTTCTTATGTAATAATATATGCCCAGCACCTCCAAATCCTTCAATGTAAATTTTATGCTTAGGGAATAATTCTATAATATTATTTTTCATATAATACTTACCTCCATACCAATTTATAGGGCTTTTAAAACCTTTACTCATATAGTTTCCTCCTTTAATTAATTATTAAAACAACAATTTTAATTAATCTTTTAATAGCCTTTTAACCATATTACCTATATCATCATTATCGCTAAAACCTTTTATGATTACCTCATATATTTCTTTCCCTTCTAATTCTTCTCCTTGCTTTATTAGTTTTAGCGTTTCTGCAATCCCTTTAGCGTAACCATAATTAACATACATTTCAATATCCTTCATATAGGTGGACATTTCACTAATCTCATTTAATATCTTTGTATCTTCTGTTAATTTAAACATTTTATTTAAATCCATTTCTATACACCTCTCATTTCTAATTCTTTTAATTCTTTAGCCCATTCAGCAGGTATTACGACTCCGGCTTCAGCATATCTAATTATTGCATCCAAAATCTCTTGTTTTCTTTGTTTTAACCAAATATCTTGAGGTACAACACCTATAGGATATTCTCCTAGTGAATATGTATTGTTTTTTGTTTCTAATTTTAAATCATCATTATCTGTTACTAACTCCAATTCTTCTTCTTCGAACCAATAATTATCGTGTTTATTTATATTCAAACCTATGGGGAATTCTGCATCTTTATTGGTCGCAATAGCAACAACAATTCCTATATCTCCTATTTCTACGCCATCAAAATCACTAGATGCATTACATACAACTCTAACTTCGTCTCCAATTTTGAATTTACTCATTTTTATTCCTCCTTTTAGAGACATTGTATTTTAAATTTAACTCTTTTAATGTTTTCTTGGCACAATTTAAATATACAGCTGCTATTGGTGTTAGTATAGAACAGTTATAATCAATATGTTTTTCAAATACTTTTATCTCTCTTTTCAGCCTTTTCTTTTCTTTTAAATACCATTGTTTTCTCATATTTACCTCCTTATGCTAATTTATAACATTCTATAATTTCATTAAAACTACAGTTGTTTTCAATATCAAATAAAATATCATTGAGCATGTCTATATTTGCTCTATGTCCATTCGAGTGGTTGAGTTCCCACAATTTAATTATTTCTATTATCTCTAACTTTGTCATCCTATTTACCTCTCTTAAAATAATTTCTGTCATATATTTATTACTCTTAATCATATTTTTATGTATACCTGAATCTACATGATTACACTTCTCCTTTTATTATTGAATTGAAATATCCATTTCTAATCTTCCCTAAATTATTTCTAACCATTTCCCAAGAATTTAAATCTTTATATTCCATTATCAAACCTTCGATAATAATTAAATCCTCATCATTTAACTCATTTACATAATCTTCATCATAAAAACCTATATGCTCATTAAAATAGGCTCTATAATAACCATATACCTCAGGGTAAACCAAACCATGTCTCCATAAACTAGGTTCATCACTAAATATCTCAATATCATTTCTTTTATAAAATATTTGCACTTCCGATAAAAGCTTTTGTAATTTTAAATTTGTTATAGTTATTCCTATAGAATTAGATATATAAACTATCCCATGTGCAAAATTCATTATATTGGTAACAACTCTTTTATTAATTGTTAAGTCTTTTTTGTTAACTGATAAGCACGGTATAATATAATCTTTGCCGTCAATTTTTATCTTCAATATATCTTCTTTATATTTCAAAATAGCCAACCTCCTTTGTTTATAAAATCTTGATTTTAACTATTTAATTAATTATTTGAATTAATGTTAATTGGTTCATAGATAACCTCACCACATTTATTACACTTATATTTCCTAACTTTTCTATCTATCATTACAACTTCGGTTATTTCTATGAAATTCATTTCAGTTTCACATATCCAACATTTCATATAATATCACCTCCTTAACTAACTAAACAACCCATCTTTATAAGCCATAGCCACGCCATCTATCTTTTTGATAGTTTCAATGGATTCATTTGTATTCAAAACTACAATTGTCATATTTTCACTCTCATATTCTATTGTTCCGTATTTAGATAATATGTCAATATTGCATGGTGGTTTGTAATCAATTAAAATTTTCATATTTAACTCCTTTCTTAAATAATCAATAGATTGTTCATTCTATTAATTATTACTTATATGTTCTTTGGCTATACTACAAGCCATTTTCCAATATAATTCAAGTAAATCCTTTGCACCTATGCAATCTTCAAATAATATTCTTCCAAATTCTCTCCTGTAATCGAATTTATTAATTTCCCAACCTATTACAGTATATTCATTATACTCATCACATAAGTTTTCAACCTTAATGTCTAACAAGCAATTACCTTTATCCTCTACAATCTTTCTAAGTTGTCCTTCTGTAAATAAAGGAGTAATAAAATCTAGTGCCTTAATAAAGTCTCCATAATTTTCTTTTTCTAAATAATAAAATGTAACAAATCCATTATCACACTTTGGTGGTTTTGCGTGATACAAATCTCCTATACTTGGCTTCCACCAATCTAAAAACACCTCTTGTACTTCTTCGGGTTGCTCTTTAAATTGTTCTACTGTTATAAATTCCATTTCACATCTCCCTTTTAATTATCTTTATAGATATTATCCAAACATGTCCAATGTTCTTTCAACGGATCAATGCTCTTCATTAACTCTTCTAAATATTCTTTTCTCCAATACCCCTCATCTAAACATCTCTTTATTTCTTTTAGTACAATCATTCTAACCTTAGTAATTTTAAACATTCTTATTAATAACTTTAATTTCTTTGTAAATATTTTCAACAAAAACCTCTCCTCCTTTTATTATAAAACTTACTTTTTATTCTAAATTATTATTTTCCAGCTCTTTGTTCATATTTAATAATTCTAAAAATAATTCTCCTTTTTTAGTTAACCACGCCCCACCAATAGAACCTCCATGTTCTAAAAAGCCATGATTATCTAATATGTATAAAACAAATTGAATTAAACCATCATAGTTTTTATTTGAATATACATCTAAATTACAAATATTATTAAGTGTTAGTTTTTTATTATCCCACTCATCTTCATTTTGAGCCGATAAAACCAATCTAATAACCTCTATTGTCTTCTCTGGACAACCACATCCACATAAACCTAAATCTTCGGTGAACTCATTCATACATTCTTCTACTATGTTTTCAACCTCATAATCTTCAATGTTGGCTACATTTTTAACTATATCCATATAATTGCTGTTTATCCAATTGTGATTAGCACAACCTTCAGGATATTCTTTAATAATAAAACCCATTATCTCTTTTAATTTTTCTTTATCTATCATTTTAATTTCTCCTTTTCATTTTAAAATATCTGTTTCATCAATAATCTTTATTTAAAACGAAACACTATAATCTGCCGATGAACCTTTTTTCAACTTTATCTTAAAGTAAATCGTTAAATCATCTTTCATATACCCATTTAAGTAAATTGGATCATTTTCGATTTCTCCAAAGAAAATCTTCTCCACTCTTTTATCTGTTGCAAACTTATATAAAAAAGATATTATTTCAGAATAGTGCATAATTGTAAACAATAGCGTTCCATCATGTCCCGAATAAACTTTGTTTAAATTACCATCACTACTTTTTTCAGTTATTTGTTTATCATAAACAACCTTCTCAATGATTTCTTTTGAATAAATCTTATTTATATTGCTTTGGGTCTTCAATTCTAAAAACGCTAATTGTGTAAGTGTAGTTGTTGAATTACAACTAAACGTACATTCTTTTGTTAGAAATCCACTTTCCATATTTTTGTAATCATTAAGACTATTTATATCAAGTTTTGTTATCTCATCAATTTCAAGCACTTCTTTCCCAGTTTCAACATCCATAAAAATAATTTTATTCATTATTTCTCTCCTTCTGATGATTGTCTTACACACCATATGTAATCTTTATTATAAATTTCTTCTTTCTTTGTTTTATAGTTAATAACCTTTATAAACTGACCATTTGTAGCTTGATAATTTATATCTGAAAAATCTCCTTCTATAACTACACTACTTTTGTCCTTTAAACATAATCTTAAAATCATATTAATTCTCCTTTTTAACCATATATTTAAAATCTTTTACTAACAAATTTACTATTAATTACTATTGTTGTAGCACATTAAAACTTTCCTAGTTTCATCATTAACAATTTTCTTATACTTGACATTTATTTGCTTCATAATATTTATTCGTTGCTTGTCATTACTATATTTGATTTCTTTCATCATTTGTTCTTCTATATCTCCACTTACATACTCATACTCCTTTATGTCTATTGGGATCTTTATTTGAGCAAACTTATTTATAATTTCCTGTAGATTTATTTTGCTATGTAGGTATTGCAACTTCCTTGCTTCATTTTTATTTATTCTTCTATTAACTCTAACTTTTTCTAATTCATCTATTATTTTTAATTTTTCATCAACTATATTTACTTCATTAGGATTAATAGAGCTTAACGTTTCTACTTTGTGAAGTAATACATCTTGCTTTTTATCAAATGCACTTCTCATACTGTTATGATATTCATTCTTTCTATCTAATAATTCTAATAAGCTTTTTATATCGCTTACTATTTCATCTGTAGATTTTAAAATTTCTTTATCTTCAACAACTTCCTTAGAAAATGTTTTACTGAATATTACACTACCTATTGTTTCATCTTCATGTACCCCTATCATTTCAACCTTGCAGTTCTCGTCTTGATACTTGTGCTTAGTCGTATGATAGTATTTTATTATTGTATTATATGACGTTGCATCAATATTCTTGTTGAAGTCTATGTATTTCTCACCATCGTCATTTATAACTCTAATCTTATAACTTTTATAGATTCTTTTACACACATTACCCACCCTCATTTTAATTAATTAATTATTAACACATTATATTTTTCATTAAGATTTTTTAATCTCTTTCTTGGATAATACTTAACCCATCTATTATGAAAATTAGTTTCACAGTAATAACTTAATTTATCTCCACATATAGGACATATTGGTCTAGCTTCTTCTCTACGTATCCCATAATGATTTATTCTTTCATTCTTTTTAATTCTGTATGACTTTTTGTTTTCACTACATTTATCACAATAATACCAAGACTCATCATCTAAAAGCCAAACCTCACCATTATTTCTAACTTCATCTGTCTCAGTACTCCTTGATCCACTTTTAAATATTTCTAGCTCAAAGTCAAAATCCCCATCATCAAACTCTAAGCCAGTTTTATGACAATGCCAATGGCACAATTCGTGTATTAAGACTTCATCTACAAATAAACTATCAATATTAATCAATTGTTTATTAAATTCTATTTTGTTTTGGTTAAACCAACAATACTGAGCATAAGTACTTCTCAATCTATTGTTTAACTTTATTTCTCCATCAAATTCTATACCCCATAATTCCTTAGAGTAAAATTTTGCTTTATCACGCATACTTTCAAGAAACTTTTCTTTATCCATATCAACCTCTTTAATTTTAATTAATTATTATTAAAATAAATATTTTATATATTTTTACCTTTCTAAAACCACCTCTTCCACCTCGTTTTCAAGTTTCACTATCTTATGTATTTTATGATTACTCTTCATATTAGTTAAATTATTTTGATAACTGTCTTCATTATATGCATCTTTTAGGAATGTTATTACTTGCTTTGCATGTTTTTCATAGCCTATAAGTCTACATTTAATATCATCTAATTTGTAATACTCTTCATACACCTTATATTCAACTCCCTATATAAGATAATAGTACAAGGAAAATTTTGTAACCACCTTGTACTATTATAATAACATCATATCTATATTTTGTAAATAGTTTTTAATTAATTATTATTGATATTTTTTAAATATTCTCTAGCATGATATTTAAGCATATTATAAACAAACAATGGAGCATTATCTTTAGGCACAAATATAAAAGGAACTTGGTATTTAGCCGTTACACCATGTAATAAGCCTAATAATTGTTTACTGGTTAAATTAGTTTTATAGTTACTACTTATGACATCGCCATATGTAGCATCTTCTATCATAATTACCATAAATCCTTCATCATCAATGCATCTTTGCATCTCATTATAGAATCTCTTTTGCCCTTTAGTTAAATTACCTGATATTTCTTCAAGGCTACCTTTTCTTTCTATTGCAATGCTAAATTTCATATCTTCAGTAATACCCAACTCTTCATTTTTATCTATTTCTATACTATAATCACCATAATTCAGCTTTTTTACCTTATACTTTATGCCAAACTTATCAAATGTATCTTTAATATAACTATCCTTTTCTCTAGTGTCAATTATTATGTACGTAGACTCTTTAAATATCTTTTTTATTTGTGTATCAGTCATTATCCATCTCCTCATCTATTACTCTACTATATCTTAAAAGAATAGTTTCTTTTTCTTCAAGTTTAACCCAATTGCCATTAACATTTCTTGTCTTCGGTTTATTATCAATATCTACAATATATATCCATTCATTTTCTTTAAAAGGCTTATTGTTATAATATTTTTTATCTACTTTTAATTGCGTTACTGTTTTGCCACTAGAAATATTATATAAATCTACAAATGGAGTTTTATATTGGTTATAGGTTATTTTATTTACAAAACAAATCCTATTATCAAAAGATTTATCTATTATATCTGTATATCCCAATATTTCAACCTCATATTTTACTCTATCTATAACTGCTGTTTTCATATTTACTGATTTTTCAAACTCATATAAGATTGTTTTCTTTTTATCTTTTGTTTTCTCAGTTCTGTTTTTATTATACTCCTTCTTAAAAAGTTTATATATTTCTAATAAATTATTTATTGATCCAAATTCAGAAAAATAATCTAATTTAATTAAAATTTCCATATTTGTCTTATCTAGTTTTATATCATTTTCTGCAATATAAATCAAAAAATCAGTGAAACTGTTGACCTTTATATCTTTTAAATGATATAAAATATCTGAAGTGTTTTTAGAAATATTTTTTATACTATTTAAAGGTTGCGTTATATATCCCTTATCCTTATATGAAGTAAATTTCCTATTATCGTCTCTAAATTTTATAGGTTTTAAGTCTATACCAAAGTACTTCATTTCTTGCTTTATTAAACTAACTTTATCTTTTTCACCTTTCTCTGTAAATCTTTGAAGTACAACTTCATAAAATTCATATGGATGATTTGCCTTTTGCCATGATTGTGTAACGCTATCTATTGAATAACTAAATCCATGAGGTGAATTAAAACCATATGAACTAAAATCATCAATTATACCCCATACTTTATTAGCCAATAGCATAGCTTCCTCCTCTGACTCACTATCCCCACTGTCTTTTATGTGGAATGCAAAATTTTTAATAAATTTAGGTTTAACTTTAGCGATTTTACCTTTCTTTTTCTTTGAGATAGCCTTTATTATAGTATATGTATCTTTCATAGGGAATCCAGCGAAGTTTAATATCTTCATTAAATCTTCTTGAAATAAGATAAATGATGAAGGACTATATTCATTTTGTAATAGATTATCTAACACTTTAATCCCATATTCAAACTTCTCTCTGCTTTCAAATTTACTATATAATGATTTAAAAGACGGTCTAATACCTGCTATAAATTGTGTAAGTTCTACTATATTTTTAGCTTTATATCTCATCATTTTTTGAGTTGTTTTAGGTTTTTCTATTTGATTAACACATTGAGTAATCCCATTAGCATAAATATCCCAAACCTTATTATCTGTCTTTATAATTTCCAACAAATCATTTACTTCAATTGGTTTCATCCCTATTCTTTTATATACTGCATTTATAATTCTAGTACTATCAACTATAAGAAAATCATTCTTTAACCAACCGAAAGAATCTATAGTTATACTTTCAATTAATGCTGTTAATACTTCTTTCCCTGTTGTTTCTGATTTACATAATATTATTCCTATCTCTTCCTCAATATCACAACTAGCAATAACAGTAGCACAGGGATGTCCTTTTCTATTATCTATAATTCCTAAATATCTTTGACAACCTTCTATTATATATTCAAATCTTTCTTTATCTACATACTCATACACATCTATATATTCTTTTTCTCCATTTTCGTCTTCTTCTGCATATAATACTGCTTTTTCATATTTATCTATTTGTTTTGAAACTTCATTAGCAACTTGTGGATCTATGTCATTTGCTCTTGCATACATTTTAAATGCTGATTTAAGATGCAGTGTTCCAAAAGCTATTAAGTCATAACAAGATGTTTCTCCTAATAATCTTTTTTGTGCTTTAATGAAGGGTTCTCTATCACTTACATTAAAATCCTCATCTGGTGGTGTTTTACTTTCTAACACCCTCTCTTTCGTTAAAAATCTTTCATAATACATATCAATTGGAGCAGAAATTCTATCTATATTAGTAAACCCTAATAATTTATTTAAGTACATTGCAACATTTGAACCTCTACCACTTTGAGTTAATTCTCCACCAAAATCATTAATCCCATCCTCAATTATCTTTTTATTTGTTAAGAAGTAATCGCACATACCACAACCTATTATCTCAGATAATTCTTTCACTATTTCTTCTTTATATATATTATGCTTTTCTGGTGGTATTTTTTTACTTTCCTGATTCCATAAGTCATATATTGTTTTAATAAATAATGCATCTTTTTCTTTTTGTGTTAAATTAGGGTATAAAGTGGGTATTTTTATACTTCGATCTAATACTATATCCTCAAAATCAAGAATTAGGTTTGTATTTTCTATGGCTGTAATTATTTCTTCATTGTTTAATATACCTTGTTCTTTGAACCTTAGTACAAACTCATCGTAACTTGGCATATCCATGAACCAACCGTCTTCATCTTCATATCTCATTTTCGCACTTTTTAATAAATCATCCCTGTCTTCTATTTGATACTCTTCAATAATATGAGTATCTGTACCAGCTATTATTGGGATATTATATTTTCTACTTAATTTCAAGATATGTTTATTTAATTCTTTTTGTTTATTTGTATGATGAGCTTGAACCTCTAAATAAAAATCAGTAAAATGATTATTAAGTTTTAAAGTTATTTCATCAATATCTTCATATTTATTCCAATAAGCTATGCATGAAGTAGTTACAAAGACATCATCTTTAGGTAAATTGAGTATTAAATCTAGGTCTAATCTAGGCTTATAGTAATATCCTGTTTTATTAGCTATTGATATAGCTTTATTTATTGCTTTTCTTCCCTTGTCATTTTTAGCTAATAAAATCATATGACAATTTGATCTATCATCACTAAATCTATCTTTAACCCAATAAATCTCAGCCCCGAATATAAATTTAATATCAGTTCCATTATCTTTATTATATTGTTCTATCTCATCATAAATTCTAAAATAAGGTGATTGATAGCCATGCTCTACTGTGCTATATATATGTATTCCACCTTCTTCTTTAAACTTATCTAAATAATCTTTTACCACTATAGGACTATCCTTTGTATAAACATTACTATAAGAAGTGTGTTTATGATACCTTTGATATGTCTTCATGTGACACCTCCAATTTAATTAATTATTTAGCAAACCATCACAACCTATTGGATGAAAGCTACATAAATTCTTGCAGAAAAAGTCATGTGGTTGTTTGTTCCATTGATTTTTATTATTCCTATCTAATTCATCTATTGCTATGATGGTATTTTTAATATAGTTCATTGTTTCACTCTTCACTTCTTCTGTTATCTTATATTCTTTTAAATGAGTTTGAATATGTATTTGTTTTTTAATTAATTCTGTTAAACATTCAAAATTATTATCAGCTTCACACTTACAATAATACATTTCAGCCATAACTTCATCTATTCCATTCTTAATCATTAGTTTTTTTATTTGAGTTTTACACTTTTTAACTATATCTTTATTTTGTACTCCAACCATAGGTTTATTATTTGCTATTTGCACATCGCTATATTTAAGCATTATCCAACCATTGTCTACTACTTCTAGTCCATATAATTGTTCTAAAGCCATTTGATAAACTGAAAGTTGATGTCCTGCATCAATTAACTTCTTGTCTTTAAACATTGCACTTGTTTTGAAGTCATATATTTTAACTCTTTTATCATCTACTATTTCAATCAAATCTATATACCCCATTATGTAATCTTTATCGCTTATTTGAAGTATAAATCCTAATTCTGAAATAAATTCGCCTTCCATTTTCTTATAATTTTTATAAAAAATATCTATATCCTTCTTATAGTTACCTTTTATATCTCCTTTGCTAACTGGGAAAGGAATATTAAATATCTCAGCCTTCATCCAATCCTCATTAAAGTGTTTAGGTATTAATTGTATATTATCACCTGTATATAAATCCTCTAAATCTGAGTGACATGAAGATCCAAGTAAAGAATATACTCCTTGCTTTTGTTTAGCTTTTTCAATATATGTTAAATAATATTGCATAGGGCAAGTATTAAAGTTATTGAGTCTGGAAATACTCCAAACCCTACAACCTTTACTTTTCAATTTATCAGTATATTCATTCATCGTGTCTCTAAATATGTATTTAATTTTATTCATTAAACTCCTCCTAATCTATATATATTAATCTTTCTTTAAAGGCTTTCTGTATATCTTCATATTCCAAATCAAATATACAACTCTTCTCTTGTAACCCCTCCATATCCATAACATAAACTTCATTACTAAAAAATACATTTTGTATTTTAACTTTTTTAGCTTGTTCAATTGAGTGCTTTAATTCCAATCCTTCATCTAAAGCTATTATCGCATTACAGTGCATACTTTTAATTAATTTTTGTTGCATTATGCTTATTTGATTCCCACCTAAAGCAACTACATTATCAATTCCGTATTGCTTACTTTTTAAAACGGATTTTTCACTTTCACAGATTATAATACAATTCTTTTCAAGTATATTTTTATAATTTACATTAAGCCCATATAATGCTTTACTTTTACGAAAAGGTATTGTAGGTAAATATTTATTCTCTTTATCTTTAATTTCAGTTTTATTAAGCCTACCCATACATCCAACCAAATCACCTTCAGCATTAAACCAAGGAATAGTGATTCTATTTGTTAGACTGTCATAACCTATATTAAATTCTTCTTGTGTCTGAGCAGATATTTCATCCTCAATAAACAATTTACTTACACCAATATTAAATTCATCTAATCTTTTTATATCGTATGTTATTGGTGGATTTTCATCATTATCACTATTTTTAGAATATTGCTTAAAGAATCCTCCAAATGGCAATTTTATATCTGCTTTCCCAACATCTTCATAGGATAAATTTAACTTATTAGCTAACCACCTTATTGCATCACCTAAAGGTATATTCTTAAGTAAGCTTACCATAGTTATAATATCACCATTATGACTATGCGAAAAACTTACATATGATAATGTATCTACGTTTATCTTAGATCCACCTCTACCTCCCCACCTGATTTCATTTGAGTTAGTATTAGGATTTATATTCTCAGCACCTAAATCATTTAATATTTCTATAATTAAATCTTTTTTACCATATAGTTTATCCTTTATTTTAGTTATCATAAGGGTATCCCCCTAATATCTGTTCTTTTGATGAGGATTGCAGTAACCTAACTCTATCCACTTATTTTGATGTCCTTTAAATTCATAAACTACAGCAGTTCCAACACTATCATTCCTAGTCTTGAAGTGAAAGAATATTTTATAATTTTTATTTTTATCCAAAACAATATCTTCTCTATTATTAGTAAACTTACCATTACTATCCTTTTTAAGTTTATAAGGCTTTATATCAAAGTCTTCTCCATTAAACTCGTCATCCCAAATATCCCTAAATGCAAACATTTCACTAAACACCTCTGCAACTTGCTTCCCATTTGCTAATGCACTTACATCTAGTGTTCTTAACTTATTTAAATGTGCTGGGGCAAGTTGAAATGTTACTACTCCAGCTAGGTTTAATTTTGAACATATTTGAAATAGTTGTTTAGAATCATCTATAAGTGATAACCAAACATTATCATCATCTCCTGAATATTTCATAGTATCATAAACTAATATCTCAGAGCCTAATTTTGATGTTCTTTT
The DNA here is from genome assembly GCA_023445445.1 of Bacillota bacterium. Taxonomy (GTDB): domain Bacteria; phylum Bacillota; class Clostridia; order Clostridiales; family Clostridiaceae; genus Clostridium. The sequence continues at coordinate 60,465 of JAEXLD010000118.1, read as the reverse complement.
TGCAATCTTTTTTATTTTATTCATATCATAGTCGTAAACTTTTACAAATGTAATATAAGGAGCATATTCTTCTCTAATTACTTTTCTAGCTTGTTCAACTATTTCATCATCGTTTGAATCCCACTTCCCACTCTTAAATTTCTTTCTTGGTAGACTCCAGTAGTTTAATTTTTCAGTAATTACATATGTTTGTAATAACATCTTAAAAACTATACTTTGTTGTTCATTTGCTATAATTGTGCTTTTAACCTTTTGTTCTGCTGAAGGTATTATTATATTATTCATAACAAAAGAAGATTTTCCTCCATTTGTATATGAAGCAAACATAGTTAAATCACCCTTTGGTAATCCCATTGATAAATAATTTAATATAGGTGAATGTTTCCCAAAACTTATCCCCATGTTTATTCCACTTTTGATATCTTCTATTTCTTTATCAGTTAAATTAAGGTCTTCAAAAACTATATCACTTGATATCTCTAAATCTATATCATTTATTTGATATTCTATATAGTCTACCACTTGACTACTCTTCATTTTTAAAAGTTTTTCCCAATGTTTATCTATATTAAGTATTCCTTTGTCTTTATACGTATTTATAACGTTCCATTTAGTCCATTCATCAACAATACTATCTGCGTTCTTAATATCAACAATATTAGTTAGTTCTTTGATAGTACTGTATCCACCCATCTCTATGTATTTATCATTTAATTGTGGTATATCAGCTACTTCCCCTGCAAAAGAGACTTCATCTATGACTTCAACCCCTTTGCTTAATAATCTATCAGTGACACCTATATAAAACAATGCCTCACTTGAAAGTATTTTTTTATTTATACTATACTCAAACAATAATGAAGGTTCTTTGAGTATTAAGCCACAAAGTAACCCTTCAGATTTTTTTAATTTCTCATTTAATTTATCCTCAAAACTCATTTAACCACCCCTTAATATAAAAATGAACTTATGTCAGAAACATTTCTGTTGTCTATTGGTCTATCAATATCTAAATCAATTATTTCAGGCTCAATCTCACTTCTTGCAAATAACATTTCTATATCCTTTAAATCTTTAATGTGCTTTTTATAAACCTTATCTATATTGTTCACTACAATTGAAATTATGTATTTTGCCTTAACAAATTCTGAATTAAAATCTTTTGTTTCTAAAGCCCATAATATTATACTAGTACACTCTTTAAAGGTCTTTTCTATAACTATATAATCATAAAATTCTCTAAGTTCATTAACCTTTTTAACCATCACAGGTGGTACTATTTTAACACCAAGTATATCACCGATAGTTCTTATGCATTTATCTTTAGATTCCTTTTCCTTTTGTTTAGTATCATATTCCTCCTTAGTACAAAAATAATTATTTTTACCATTAATAGTTACCTTATAGGCAATATCATTTGTTGTTTGCTTACCACATATCCTACATATAACTTTTCTACTCATTTTTAACTCCTTTCATATTTTTTAATTACAATTTACATACAAATATAACCTCTAATTAAAAAGGGATGGGATTTCTCCCTATCCCAAAGGACTAGATCAATTCTAGTATTTCATTCAAACATTGAGTAGGTATAATTGAAGCATCACCTAAGTTGGTTACCTTATGTTTTGCTATTATCTCTTGTAATTTTTCTATATCAATTTTAGCCATGTTTTCTTTTATCTTATTTAGTTTTTCTTCTTTTTGTTCATCAGTGTCTTCTTTGTTTTGTAAATCACTTGTGAATTGCTCTGCTTTTTTGCTAAGTTCTTGTCTTTCTTTTTCTTGTTCTACTTTAAATTGGTCTTTATCTAATTTATCAACTGTCCTTGATTTTCTTAATCCTTCTTCTAATACTTCTATAAAATCCTTTGCCATATTCGGTTTATCAAACACTATGTATTCTGGAACTGTGTTGTCAGCAAATCTACAACCTGCATCAATAAAGCCATTACCTCTTAAATATAATTTTCTTGTTGCAGATGTTACTTTCCCACCTTCAACATCCCTATCAATATAACCTGTTAACACACAGTCAAATATATCTCCGAATATAGACTCATAATCGTTTGATAAGTTAGATGTCAATGTTTGATATCCTTCACCTTCATCTCCCTTTTCCTTTACATTCTTAACCTTTGTATGCGAGATTGCAAAAGGTTGTATTCCAGCTTTCTTTAAATCACTAAAGAAGTCTTTTAATAACTTTTGAAATCTCTTTCTAGGTTCACCATATCCACCGAAAGCTCCGTTGAATGATTTACAAGGTTTACCATCTTTTTTAGATAATCTCATTATCTCTTCTTCAGCTATCGGTATTAATTCATCTATTACATCGAAAGCAACGATTTCTATATCATGTTCTTTACCTTTCTGTGTTATTAACCAATCTTTTAAATCCTCTAATTCCTCCCAATTTTCTATTTGAGTAGCATTTAAGTTATCTAATATTGAATAACCCATTTCTGCACCAATGCCAATCAAAAGCCCCTTTTCAGGATTTCCATTAAATTTTTCCAATATTAAATCTCTGAATAGGGTTGTTTTACCAAATTTTTTCACACTTCTTAAATAAATAGATAATGATTGAATATCTGTCTTCACCTTTGTTACTTGTGGTTTTTTAAATGCCATATTAAAATCTCTCCTTTTAAATTATAATTTTAATTAATTATTATAGTAATATCATCTCACAATTACCACTCAAATCTCTGTAATTATTTGTTTTACACTCCGAAAAGTGCCTTCATTAAATCATCATTTGATTGTTCTTCTTTTTTACTTTCTTCATTATCATTGTTTTTAACATCCTCAATACTCTTATCGCTATCATCTTCTAGTAAATAATTATATAAATCTTCTACGTCTATTGATTCTATAGCCCCATCAGTCGCAACTTTTAAATCTGGTTGTAATAATCTTACGAAATTGATTCTATCACCAAATACATTACCTTTAGGTTTAAAATCCTCTAATGTATTTAGTCCTAACGCTATAGCAGTTTTTTGAGTTTTTGTTAAATGAGATTCATCAAATTCAACTACTTCTGCTCCATTTATTACTTGACATATAACTGGAAGTCTATGTAACACTTTTTTGTTTTTAACATTAAAGAAACCTTTAACAAATTCTACTAGATTATTTTGATTTTCATCTTCTAAATTAGCCTTACTATAATCAAAAATTATTTGTGTAGGTATTAATTTATCAGCTTTTTTAATTCTCTCACCAACATATCCGTTTATATACATTTTCTTTTCTTTCTTATCATCATCTATTGAGTCTTTATCAAAGAATATATCCAAGTGAACTGTAAGTTCCTCTCTTGTATCAGCACTAACAAACTCAACAGTTGAAGGTATAAATTGAAGTCTATTCTTACCATTATAGTAATTTGATTTAACATCGCCAGTAACCTTTACTTTATTACCTTTGATTACTTCTTGGTTTGAATTAATAAACTTTATAAAGTCTTTTATATGTACAAATTGAACAACATTACTTGAAAACTCTTTTAATTGCTCAGTATATTCCTTAATCTTATCTTCATCTTCTGTAGTCTTATCAGCTTTAATTTCATGATTTCTTCTTCTGAATAATAATGAATAATATTGTTTTTTAACTTCTTGATCTGTTTCCAAATTAACTGTTATTTTGGAAAAATCTCCAACTTTATCTAAGTGCATTGGATTAGCTGTGTCATCTAATTTAACCTCAAAACCATTTCCTTCTTTATCAAATAACTTAACTGTTTTTATTTTATCACTATGTATATATTCTGTATTTAAAAATTGTGTGTTATTTCCAACCTTGACACCAAAGTTTAATCTAGTTCTACTCCACTCACTTTTTGAGTTTAATTTAGCTGTCGTTACTACATTATCCCTACCAAAAACTGGTTCTCCTATAAATACAAACCTTCCCCTATCAAACATTCTTTCTTTTGCCATAAAATCTCTCCTCTTTTTCTTATATTTTTAAATAATTATTATATGATGGATATCACTTCTCTGAGTAACTATTAATCCAATTTGAAACTTTATAAAATTGTGAATTTATTTACTAAATTGTTAATCTTTTGTATATTATTGATATAACTTCTGTTTATTTTTTAATTAATTATTAAATCTTTTAATATTATTTTCTAAAAGTTCATCTATAATAGTGAATGCTTTAATGTCCACAAAATTCATTCCTACTGCTCTGTTCAGATACCCTTTTAAATAGGACTTAATAACCTCCAAATTCCTTATATCCTGTTTAATATCTTTATCTCTTGATTCTAAATAGCAAGGACATTCAATTGGTTTGTCAAACAATGAACTTATCTTTCTCATTTCTATGTATTGTTCTTCGTACTTCTTAAAGTTGTCTATTTCCTTGCACACCATCTTATGTAAGCAATTATCACATAACATATCTCTCACCCCCTATTTACTTATTAGTAAGATTTACCTTACTATTTAATCTTACCACCTATTCTATATTTTGTAAATACTTTTTAATTAATTATTTTATAAAATTATTTAATCTTTCCTAAAGCCTTATTATATCTCACCAACTGTTCTATTTCATATCCTAAAGTTTGTACTTCTACAATGTTTAATTGTATCTCATCTATGTATTCACCCTTGTTTTGAGTTATAGTAAATTCTTTACCATTAAAACTTAATTGAGTTGAATTATTTATCTGGATCACCTATTTCATCACCCCTATTTCTCAAATATATAATAATCTACCCAGTCCATTATAAACCAACCTAGCACTAAACAAATAACAGTATCACTATGCTGACTTATAATTTGACCATCTAATATCCACTCTAAACCTACCCAAAATATAGCTAGTATAATTGTTATTAAAGCATATAATATGTATCTTCTCATGTTTCACCACCTTTTAATATTTTAAATAAATACTATATTTTATTTAGTCATTTTTCTGAATGACGTATCACTTTATATTGAAAAAATTTTTTACTATATCTTTTATACTTCTACTTGATGTGCAACATTTAAAATTTTCACAAGTTTTATTATCCAACACATCATATATAAAAAGCATTTTTTCACCAGTAATAGTACAATCTGCAATACTCTCATCTAATCCAAATCTTAAATGCTTACACCAATTACAATTCTTTTTATATATAGGTTTAAATAATCTTTTTAATTTCATCAATCCACTCCTTGATTCATAATAGTATTAATTTTTATTTTATTTATGATTTGCCAATTAATTTAGTTTAGTTTTTAATAGCCTTGCTTGTTTTAAAGCGATTGAAATAAATCCACTAAAATCTATCAATTCCTTTGGCAATCTCTTTACGCCATTATTAAGTTCCACTGTATAAAGTGATTCAAGGCACTCAATTATATCTTCGACGCACTCAATTGGTGTGCTTTCTTCTTCAATCTGTTTCATTCTTTCATTAACGTTAGACATACTCATTCCACCTTTCTTTACTTCGTAATATTTACACATTATTAATTATTTAAAATAGTCATTTCATCTCTTATATTCAAACTCACCCTTGAGAACTTCTTCTTTTATAAATATAGGAATTACAAGAAATAACCAATAAGTAGTCCTCTTCACTTTTTGCTCACCATAACTATTAAATTTTCTATATTTACTTTTATACGTTTTAATTTTCTTTATATAATATTTTTCTGTTTTCCTGACCACGCTTACACCTCTCTCTTAATAAATTTCTTATTTCATTAATTATTCGTCAATTCATTAGTAACAATGCCTAGACTAGCATTCTGTAACTCGCATTTATAATAGCTATCTGTTAATTCATTTAATTTTAAGAACAAATCTTTAATATTTAAAGCTGACATAGTTACAACATTCTCATCACCTGCATAATGAACTTTAAATGTTAAATCTAATTTAAAATTATCTTCCATTTCAACACCACCTCTTTATTTTATTTAATTAATTATTACCAACTTAAATTATAATAATCATACTGAAATTCTTTAGATTCCTTTCTTTTGAATATTCCTTTACTTTTATTCTTATATACTTCTATTTTTCTTAATGTGATACCTTCTGCCTTTAAATCTTCAAACAGTCTTTCGAACCACATATTAATTTTACTATATATCCATATTGGTTCTCCTAATTTACCCGTTTCTTTGACTACAAAACTTGAATTATAATAATAATTTATGCTATTTTCGTTAGGAGCATTTCTTATGTGTGATTTTATATTTGATAATATAGCCCTTTTAACATATTTATAACACTTTTCTTTTTCATTTAATTGGAATTCTTTAATACTCATATTCTCACCAACTCTTATTTAATATTTCTTTCTTCTAAATAACTCATCAAATACTCTGTTTCATTAGCATTTATTATTCCTTCAAATGTTACCAATTGAATCTCCTCCAATGGTACTCTTTTACTAATATCAACTATATTTTTTACAAACTCCAATGTAGCAATATAAGTTTCATACTTTAGTGTTCCCTTAAATATCCTAAATTCTATTGTATTTTTATGTAATAAATTTAAACAATTATATTTTGCATTACTAAAATAACCACTATTTCCTTTTGCTTTATATAATAAATCTAACAAGCTATCATCATCTCTATCTCTTTTTATTTTAACACTATAATTACATTCAGATCTTCTAGCGATTTTAGTTATTTCATTCCAATACTTTTCAAGTAAGAATAATATTTTAGTTATACACAAGTCCTGAATTGTTTTATTCTCTGATAGATAATCTCTATTAACATGAACATGCAATCCACAAGTTCTTGTATCATGTGACCTATATCCTCTGTCTAATAACCATTGAAATACTTCTTTATAATTCATTTGTTTATGATAACCCAATGTAGCTGGATGAGTAACTATTTCAAATCCATTATTTAAACTTCCATCATGTACTGTATAACACTCTTTTAAATTATCAATAACATATTTTGCATTATCATCAATTTCACCAGCACAGTCAATTTCTATTTCTGTACCTATATATAACAATTTATCATCAACATCTTCATTTGTTTTACTGAAAATAAATTCTTCAGGCTTGTAGTTATATGGCTTTATATATTTATTTTCTGGCTTATCAAAATCTACATATAGGCTTTGACTTCTTTGTGGATTGCTAGTAATCCATTCGCTAATATATCCTCTCTCAAATGATGATAAATCTAATCTATTTATTCCAGATGAATCATCAACTGGATTATTCCCAATTCTCCTACCCCTATCCCCCTCATACCTTCTAGCTTCTCTATTGTTATTAAAATATTCATGCCTTCCTCTATTTTCTTGAATTTCTCTTTGTGAATTTAAATCACTCAAAGAATTGCTTACATACCTATTTCTCCTTCTAGGCATCCCCTCAACCCCTCTTTATTTAATTAATTATTAAATTCTTCATTTTAATTAATTATTTTATGTTTACATATATATTTCTTAATGCGTTTATATTAAAGGTTATCTTTTCTTTTTTTATTTTACCATTTGGATTTGTCTTGTATGTTACGTTAAAATTTAATTCTTTTAAATCTTTATTTTCCTCTAAGCTTAACAAAAACGTATCATAAATCTGTCCAATAGTAAATACAGGAATAGTTTCATTTAATACTCTTATGTATTCCTTCATTGTTTGATCTTCAGCCTTGATATTTTCAAACTCTTCTAACCTTAAATTAAAATCATATAAGTTATAATCCGATATATTTTGAATTATTAAATTGTGGTAAGAACAGTGATTTGTATTATCTATTCTCTCCAGATTTATTTTTACTTTTGGGATAGTTATTTTTTTATTCAATCTTATTGTTTCCAATAAAGCAATAGATCCCAACGCAACTCCTAATATATCACATATTTTTTCAATAATCATATTTAACAACTCCAATTCTAAATTTTAATTAATTATTATAATTTTATGTATTCGCTAATATATTCATAATGTCTATAATCATTTTCTTCTTCCATATACTTCTCTATTATCTCTGGTATGTTATAAAAATCATTCAGTATTGTTCTAATTGGTTGTCCATTCATCTTTATGGTTGTAACCATGTTTATATAACCTTCAATCATAATTCCTTCAGCATCAATCTCTAAGATCCTATATTTTAACCAACTAACATCATTCTTCTTTTGTATATAATCTAATGTTGTTACAGCTACTTGTTTCTTATCTTTTTCTTGTCCAATTATTAAGTCTATAACTCCATTGTCACTTACAATGTAATAAGCCTTTAATTCATTCACCATATCCACCTCTCTATTATTTTTACCAAGAATTTCTTGATATATTTATCTTACCATATTATGTATTAACTTCACAAGTCTTTTTAATTAATTATTTTATAATTTTTATTTTTTAAAGTTCCCCACCCATTTATATTACTACTTTTTAATCTAATTTAAAGTCCACTAACCATCATTTGAATTTCTATCTGATAAATAGTCTTCAGCATTCATAAAAGCATATCCTATATTTTCATACAAATAATCATCACTACCAATGTTATTCTTTGTAATATACTCTTTAACTACATTACAATCTCTATCAAGAATCTCGTTATATAGTTCTTCACCTTGTGCAACTATCCAATCTGCAAAATCTTGATAAAAAGCATCATCTCCACCATCAACAAATCCACCGTTTTGAATATGCAATTTCTCATAATCTTTTAACCTTACTAAAAGTGAAGCTTTTTTATTCCATTGATTACTCAACTTTCTTACCTCATCAGCATTACAATTCATTATTAGATATCCAAACATTCTATTATATTGTTCGTCAGCACTTATTTTATAATCTTCCCTCGTAGCTTTAACTAATTGCCATATATTCAAATATAACACCTCCATTATATAAATATTATATCCAATTTATAATTTATAAAACAACTCTTTCATAAATTATTTAGGGGATATTAGTCCCCTAATCTTACCTTCACATACTCTAATTGTTCCCCGATTAATCTAGTTTCAACTAAATACCAGTTATTAATATTATGGTCATATTCCATTCTGTCTTTAATCCACCTATCATTTACAAATACTTCTATGGATTCTCCACAATGCAAACCCTCATTAACCCAAAGATCCATTTCTAAAATTCCATATCTATCATTTTCAATATTATAACCTAATATCAAAGTATCACCTTCTTTTTCATAAAATCATTATTTTAACTATTATTTACTTAAAATATGATTCCCTTCTATTATATCTATAGTTTCGCTTATAGTTGCAATTTCACAACATAAACTATCTATTGCCGTTGCCTTATCTTGAATTATCCCACAACTATTAATTTTATGATATGGATTATTTTTTAATGATCCTAATTCTTCATTTAAACTACTTATTAATCTTTCAATATCTTTTATCAGTTTTTCTTTCTTATTGTTTTTTATCAATGTTAAAACACCTTGTGGTGGAATTTTATTACTCATTTTAAACCTCCTAATCTTAAATAAAATGTATCATTTAACTATTAATTCTTTCAAAACTTTTAGGTTTATAATCTCCGCTTTCAATATCTTTTATATGATTTTCTAAAAAATCTATTTCTTTTCTTTTATCTGCATAAAATTCATCTAAAAGTTTCTTCTCAATTTCATTATTTGAATTATTTACTTCCAAATTTAATTCATGCATTAATTCTTCTATTGTGTTATATTTCAAATCTTGCCACCCCTTTCACGCTTTATAAAAACATCATTTATCTATTATCTTTACATCATCTTCAATTAAACTTCCATCGTCATATGATATAGCTCCACATCCTTGACACTCCACGACTTTATTATCCATTTCATCATATCCTATTTTTTTAAACTCACAATTCAACCCACAATTCTAACATATTAAATACATAATACTTCCCCAATTAACTTTGATAAAGTATATCAGTTACTTTCACTCTAATAATTTCTATATCTGTATATTCATCTTTATTTATTTCTATCCAATCCTCAATTTCATTCTCATCTAGCCAATCGAAAGTATATCTTCCATCATATTTATAAGTACATAATATTTCTTTGTTTCCCATTTTAAATTCCTCCTTAAACTTCATCTATGTAGTAATCTATAAATATTATTTCACCATTATTATAACCTTCACTTGATATTTCAACCCTTGGCTCATAATTGTTATCTTTATCAAACACTTGTGATTCCACTCTGGTTGTATCATAGTTAAAACCACATACCTTCATATCTTCTTTTATACAACATCTTACTTTATCAAAACCTTCCTGTGTCATTACATTTCCTAAAACTTTATCAAGAAATTTATCTAATTCCATATAATCATACCCTTTCATATTTTATAAAAACATCAATTTATTTAGTTTTCTATATACCAAATTCCATCTAATATCATTCCGCCATCAACTTTAAAATCACTTCTCCATTCACCACCGACTGGAAATTCATACAATGTACCTCTATAATCACAGATTACTCTTTTGAAATTTTTATCCCAAAACTTCAAAGCTGTCATGAAATCAACTTCTTTAAAACCTTCCATTATTCCACCCCCCAAATACATATTCTAACGCTCCTCTTTAATACTTATATAATTTCATAATTAACAAACTCTCTATTCTCACAATCATAACCATACTTCGGTCTATTTTGAGCATATAGAACCATTTCTTTAACTCCTAAACTTCCATCTTTCTTTATCAGCTTATAATGTATTTGATAATGCTCTTTTGTTGGTTTTAAAATCATTCCCCTTTTCCCATTTAAAAATTTAATTGTATCGCCTTCTTTAAACTGGTGCTTCATTAGTAATTTTATTACAGTAATCATATTTTTAGTTTCAGCACTCTTTAGCAACTCATAATAATATTCAAACATATCTAATGGAATAATTACCCTCGGTTCTATATATTCATTTTTAAAATATATTGATATTGCATCAGCTATTTCCATATACATATTACCAATAAATTTACATCTTGCTTTTTCTAAAATAAGTGGTATTTTCATGTAGTTATTAGGCACTTCAATTTCTAAATAATTTTCAAGTTCTAGTTTTTTAAACTCTCCAACCACATCTTTATAATTGTCCATAACCACATTCCTTTCTCTTGATAATAGGTCAATAAGTATGATAAAACATTCTATTATTCAACTCTCATAATATCAAATAAATCTCTACTATATTTTTCTACTTCGCCAATTTCATCAACGTATATTTTAAAATATCTACCAGCATCAATACATATTGCATGATATTCTACTTCATTTTGAAGGTTTTCTACTTTTATACCTTTCTTTAGTTTCACATATACATTTTCATCAAATGTTCCATATCCTATAACAGTTTCTATATTTTCTAATGCATATAAATATCCTAAATTATAATTTTTATCTTCTTCTTTAGTATAGTTATCTAATCTTCCCTCAAGTTTTTCTGTTTCATCTTTTATCCATTTTAAAATTTTACTCTTTAGCATATTCCCACTTCCTTTTAAAATAATAAAACACATATTCTATTCATTATAATTAAGTTTATCATTTTCTGATTTTACTGTCATTCCTTATCTTCAATTTTATTGTACCAAACCACATTTTACCTGTCAATCTTTTTTAATTAATTGTTATATAATATTTTTTCACAAAAAAGACCTCCTGTTAACTCTTTATTATAGTATATGCAGGAAGTCTTAATTATATTTACTGTTTAATTAATTTTTGAATAGCTTTTTGCATATACGGTTTCCCATTATGTTTCCTACAACCGTTCCTATTAAATAGCCAATTATAACAGGATATATCACATTCATAATACTCATGTTTTAACCTCCACCTATTCAATTAATTATTTTATAAATTCTAAATTTTAATTAGTCGTTAATTACCAATTTCTTTGAAAATAACTATTACAATATATTCTATATGCAACCTCATAATTTGATTTATTTTTAAATTCCTCTATTGTTTCATACCCATAATCGTTGCACCAACGTTCAAGAAGATCTTTTCTTAATTTAAAATGCAGACCAAAAATAATTTCATCTATCATTTTATTGCCACGAATCCTGCAAAATTGCACCATTTAAAAAATATATCAACATCCTTAAATCCTACGTTTTGCAACATATCAATATTTTCTTGAACAGTATTTGGTGACATTACTCCTCTTATAGCTCTTGACTTAGCAAAAACTTCTTCTTCTGTTAGTCCACTTGACAATTTAAAATCGTGATATAACTCAATAAACATTTCATCAAACCTAGCATTATTACCTACTATTTTTTCAACAATAATTAATGCCCCACCTTTATTTAAACCATCATAAACTTTTTGAATTACCTTCTCCCTTTTTCTTTGAGAAATAAATTGCAATGTGAGTATAGATGTTACAAGACTAGCATTAGTTATACAAACATCAGTATTTGTAATATCTCCATTTATTAACGTTATATTATAATCTTTTAAATTTACCTTAGCTTTTTCTATCATATCTGCAGAGTTATCTATTCCTATGTAATTAATTTTTTTATTTTTATGATGAGATATTAAACTATTTAAACCTTCACCTGTAGAAGTGCCTATATCATAAACATTAGTATTCTCCTCAACAAACCATTCCGATAAATCTCCTATAGTTTTATGAAAATTATCATATAAGGGGACTGATTTTCTAACATGAGAATCAAATATTTCAGTAATCGCTTTGTCAAATTTCCAATTAGCCTGTTCACTCTTAACATTATTGTCTATATTCATACTTCCTCCATTTAATTAATTATTTTATAAATATGTATTTAATTATTTATTATATAATCTTTGAATAAATTTTTAAATATTTCCTCAAGCATCGGGACTACAATTCCCCTACCAGCTCTTTCATATAAATTTAATTTTGGTATTCCTGCTTTTTCTGCTTTATAATAATCTTCATCCTTAAATCCTTGTAATCTCCAACATTCCAATGGTGATAGTTTTTTTATTTTATAATTTTCTAATACAACAGCTTGTTCACATGCCGTTGTGAGAGTTTTAGCTTCTTCTTTCCCTACTCTCCCTCTTCGAGTTTTACTGTTTTTTTGACTCAAATTTATGCTATCACCAACTTCAGCCACTTTATACCCTATTTTAGTTGCCTCTCTGACTATTAAGCTAGAATTGTTAAGATTATTATATAAAGGTAAATATTTATTTCTTCTATTTATTATTTCTTCACTTTCTTTGTTTGTAAATAATATCCCTTCATCTATTATTTTATCCCTCATACTATTTAATAAATCATTATCTATTATTTCTATAAAACCCTCCATATAATCGGCATCAATAATATAATCATCTAATGTTGCATAATCAATAATATCCATTAATTTTTGTTTTCTTCCATTTGAATTGGGTTCAACAAAATTTATTCTATTGCATATTTCTTCTTTTATGCTAATCATTATAACCCTTTCTCTTGACTGGGCAACTCCAAAGTTATTCCCGTTATATATCTTCCAATAGTTTTTATACCCCATACTGCTTAACCAACTACACCATGAATCAAAATAAGCCTTATGCACTTTACTAACTATATTCTTTACATTTTCCATCATTAGAAACTTTGGCTCTTTAGATTCTATTATTTTCTTGCATTCCCACACTAAAGATGATTGCGTTCCCGAGCCTTCTTCAAAACCATCTTGTTTCCCCTCATTAGATATGTTCTTACAAGGGAAACTATATGTCATAAAATCATGATCTGGTATCTTGTTAACATCTATTAAAGATATATCGCCCAAATTATTGGTTTTTATGTCTGCTATATATATCTGCCTTAGCTTTTCTCCTTTCTTTGGAAGCTCATTCTTTCCTGTTGAAAAATTAGTTCCAACCTCCTTATCTCTTAAATAATTATACATATATTCATCAGAAACTATTGGAATATCATCTATCAAATCTTTATGTATGGCAGAATACCCTACAAGTGCATGTTTATCTATCTCCATTATACCTACTACTTCATGATTAACTCCAATATTTCTTAAAGCCATGCTTTGACTTCCCACACCTGCAAAACATTCTAATACCCTTAATTTATCTACCATCAAACACCTCTTTATATATTCTGTTGTAAATTGCAACTACTGATTTATTATTTTTTACATTAATATTTTTGTTTTCTAGCAAAGTATCATGCCATTCTCTTATTTTAGAATCACATTGTAGGTTGCTATTTCGCCTATATATTTTGTATTTTTCTAAGATATCTTTATAATCTTCATACATTACATTCTTTTGCTTTGGACTATTCAGTTCTTTATAATTCAACCTAAGCATATAGTTTATAATTTCTTGATTTTCTTTATATGGTGCTAAAAATACCTTACCATGTTCTTCTGCTATATTCTTGATATAACAATATGAAGACGCTGTTTCGTCTTTTACCTTTTTAAGCCTTACTTCATTAAATTTCTCATAATTATTTCCTACCTTAGTTATACTCCTAGCAGTTCCATAAAGATCATCTGCACATAATCCGGTTAAAATATATTTCTCAGTGATATTAGGAATAACATATAAGAATGGATGAATACATTGAATAGCAGTTTTCCTCTTAGTTTTAAAGGTTTTTACTATTGAATATACGTCACTTTCCAAATTGATTTTGTGAGTGTTAATTACTATCTCTTTTAAATCTAAATTTAATATTTTAGAAATTTCTCTACTTCTTCTTATATCTTCTGATTCATGATTATCTAAATAAAATGTGTATAATTTGGGTTTAACTCCTACCTCTAAACAAGATAACAATATAGATAGACTGTCCATACCAGAACTAAACAGCAACGCTACTTGCCCAGTTTGTAATTCTTGTTCAATTAAATATTTATTTATTATGCTTTTTAACATCTAACCACTCTTCTCTTTTAATTAATTATTTTTAAAACTATCATTTTATGCACTATCACCTTAAACTATTAATCTCTCTTTTAGTTATTTCTCCTGTGCTTTCCATCTTCCAACTATATAATTCTGCTTTTATTACATCTCCTTCTTTAAGACTCCAATAAGGCATATTTACAAACATTCCACTACCACTATAAGTAAAAGTCTCTTCCAAACCATATTCTTCTGATTTTACAGTAATTGATTGTGAGTATTTTTTAACTTTTCCCCAATGATTATATTTTTCATTCTTAACTACTACTACATCTATATCTTTGTAAAAAAGAACTGGACTTTCAGATTGTGGTGTATATTGATAATCTTCTTTTAGTAAAGAATCTACTAATATTAAGCCTACTGAAAACACTACAAAACTTACTATTCCTATTATCCAAAGTAAAATCTTCTTCATATATTCTCCCTTCAAATTTCATTGTAGATAAAATAAACTTTTCATTAACTTCTTATCTCTTTTAATTTATTTTCAACCATCTCTATTAATAATTTCTTATCATCTTCATTGTTTACAACATCCATCTTGTCCATATCAACTATTAAAACCTGAGAAGCATTGTAATGATTCATAACCCAATTATCATAATCTTTCCATAGGAAATGATAATAATCTCTCAACCCTTCATCTAACTCAAATTCTCTACCCCTTAGAGCTATTCTATTTAACACAGTTTCAAACGAACCTTTTAAATACACCATTAAGTCTGGTGATTTCTTTGGAATCCCTTTAAGCTCTTCCATCATATTGCTTAGCAATCCTTCATATATTTCAAATTCTAATTCACTAATTCTGCCCAATTCCATGTTTTTCTTGGCAAAATACCAATCTTCATAGATACTTCTATCAAGAATATTTTTGTCATGGTATAAAGCCTGCTTAATTGATTTGAATCTAGTATTTAAAAAATATAATTGTAGTAAAAATGGATATCTATTTCTTTGAATCTCTTCTTCGGTTGATGTATAGAATAATGGTAATATCTTATTATCCTCTACACTTTCATAAAACACCTCTGAACTAAAATATTCTCCTAAAATCTTTGCAACTGAACTTTTACCTAATGAAATCATCCCACCGACACAAATCACCATTAATCATCTCCTTCTTTCTATTTAACTTTTCTTTCTAAAACTTCTTCTTCGGTGTAAATTTTATCTACACCGAAATCACTTAAAATTGGTTTTACTCTATTATGTATAGTTTTAACACATTCCACCTTGGTTATATTTTTAGTATTTATTGACAGTGAATCATTATATTTTAAAGTATCTTTCCATAAAATATCTGTTTTTACAAAGGTGTCAAATGAATATGTTACATAAAGATTGGCTAATTTTTCATAGCAACTTCCATCATTTAAATAAATCTTATACATATACCTATGAACATCAATTGGAGTATTTTTCATTTTATATGTTTTTCTCTTCTCTTTAATCACTACTATCACTAAATATAATGCTCCTAAAAATGCAATAAGCAGTGGGAAGTAATTTTCAAATTTACTCATATTAACCCCTTTTCTATTTTAATTAATTATTAATTAAAAGTCTCATTTTATGTATTATTCTTTGTACATATTTCCATATCCATAACACCAAGTTTCACCTATATCGTCTTTTATTATCTTCCCATTCCTAACTAATATAAATCTACTTCCACTATCTTCATCATCTAATTCGTATTGGAAATCTATTCTTCCCTCAGAATTTGGAAAAGTTTTAATTAAAGTCTTAACCCACTCATCTACTGAATCATCATAATTTTTCAATTCAGTCCCTATGAATAAATAAGCTGAACCATTGCCACCAAAATGAAGTACAGTATCATCACACACCCACTTTCTATCTAAATCTTCTATTTGTTCATATTCTTCTTTTGCTTTTACTAACAATTCTTTTAGCTTATTTTTATTTTCTATACTACCTATGCTATCAACATTAAGCCAACCTCTAACTTGCGTATACATTCCCATTAAATATTCCTCCTCTTTAATTTATTCTAAAATTGCTAATTTATATATTCTCCAATGTTTCTTTACGCTCTTCTAAATTTTTTAATTTATGTTCAAGCTCAAACTTAATATCATTAACTTCTTCTAACATAACTTTCACTAACTTAATCTTTTCATCTAAACTTCTTTCTTTATGATATAATTCATCATTATCTTCCTTCAAAATATCTATTAATATTTGTGTTTTATTAAACATTTTATTTTTCTCCTTACTTTAAATTCGCTATTTTGTTTGGTTTTAATAAGCACAAGTAAATTTGATTAATCTAGCTATGTCACCCGCTGATAAATCACTTATTGATATATAATTAATGTCTATTTCTTCAATCCTCAACACCTCACCATCATCAATACTTTTTGATATGTATACTTTAGCTTTATCTTCATCTTCGGCTATACAATAAATATATCCTTTAGTAGTAACACACGATTTGAACCATACTATATACCCCTTCATTATTTCTCCTCCTTAATTATGATAAATTAGTTCTTTTATTAAAATTGTTCACTAATCTTCATCTATTTGACCGCTTTCTTCTAACAATTCCTCTATACAGTTCAAACAAGTATAATAAGACACCACCTCACCATCTAAAAAACCACTCTCATTTACTACCTGTTCACCCTTATTTATTTCTTTGTTACAACTAGAACACATATGAGCCTTTCTACATTTAACAATCTTTTCTCTTCTACAACTCATACCCTCCTCTTCATATCCATATATCCCACTATGAAGATACATTTCTTTATCATATTTCATACATCTAACTCCTTCGCCTTTTTTACAAACTACTCAATTAAATTGTCTGCTTTAATTATTTAAATAAATTTCTATTTTCTTTTCTTCATCAACCTCAATCCCAACCAGATCACACTCTAATATCCATGAAGAGCTTATGTTGTGTTCGTCTATAGATATAAAATTATATCTATCTATAAATTGACCTTTGTAATAAATTTCAAAGTCCGAATGTAATAATGGTAACAATTCTTTAAACTTCATTTTTCAATCCTCCCTTTTAGCTTATTTTTCCTTTTAGATAATCTATTGAAGAATCTAAATTTTTAATACAATTCTCTCTTTTTTCAATTAGTTCTTTAATATTATATTTAACTTCACCATTAAACTTTCTAGCATCATTCATGCTTTCACACTCTATTGAAAATAATTGCTTTTTCTTCTGACATATTGCCTTTAATTTCTGTTCAAATTCATAATCATCTGTAGTTTCTAACATATTTCTACAAGTATTCAATATTTCTTTTTGTAACAAAGTGTATTTTGATTTTATTTCTTCTTTATAATCGGATCTTTTAATAGATTTTAGCTGGTACTCTTGTTTTTTAATTTTTTCATTGTAAAAGTTTTTTATTTCATCTATTATATTTTCTTTATCTGATATAGGTCTTATATTGTTTATACTTACTATTTCAATTCTACTGCTATAACACCCCTTTTCCAATATTGAAACTCTATCATTATTTATATTTAAAACCATGCCTGATTTAGTAAATATACTATCTTTCTCTAAACTTTTAAAATAAACATAATCTCCAATTTTTATTTTATTGTCCATATTCCTTTTTCTCTCCTATTAATTTATTAAATTTATTAACCAAACCTATATATCTTTCATTTAATCTACACGCTTCGTCATGAACATTTTTAAGCTCCTTAGATGTTTCTGATATTAATTCTCTTAAAAGTAATCTTTCATAATAAGACACATCGCTGTGCTTACAAACTACACCGACACAATCGGAGCCATACAATATTGTTTTATCTTTATATCCATCGTCAAAACAAGCAACTTTCTCATAAGTAGTTTCTAATGTATTGTTATTTATTTTAATTAATGTGGTTTCCATTTCTATTCCCCTTTATAATTTTTCTCCACATACTGGACAATAATTTATTTCCAATAAGCAGTATGTTTTCTTATCATAATAATCATCTATTTCTATTTGTTTATCTATCAAATTTAAATCAATTTCGCCTCTATCGGTTGATGTTAAATTATACACTCCACCAAAATACTCAAAACACTTACACATAATTATACCCTTTCTTTAATTAATTATTTATAAAACAGTCGTTTTAATTATTCTTTCTTAGCTCCATTCCAAATTTATTATTTAAAGTTCCTTTTTCTATTAACATGCTTGTCATCCCTAAATCATCATAACAGCCACATTCAGGAATCTTACCTAATTTAGATAACGGGATCATAATATCATCTTCATCATGTATTTTTATTGCTTCTTGATATGTAAATCTATGTGCTAATCTAACATCTGAACTGTAACCATTTTTATTCCGTCCATATCCCCACCATAGGCAAAAGTTATCACCGTAACAACTTTCATGTCTTAGACATAAAATTAAATATAATTCATCCTCCATCTACTTCACCTCTATTAATTTATTTCTTTAATTAATTCCTCAGTTTCTATAACATTATATATTTTTATATCATAATATCCATTTTCTAAAAATCGCTTAATATGGATATCTAATGTATCTTTATCATAACAATTAAATAAAAATGGTTTTTCATAATTAAAATTTTTATCTCTATATGTTATCTTGTAATATTCTTTTTTCAACCTTAACTCCTTCCTTTATTTAAATTGCGAATTAGTCTAAATAACCGAACTTTGTTATATACTTTATTAAAGTTTCAGTATTTTCTTGCGTTAGTTCACAAATAAGCTTTATAAATAAAATTAAATCTTCTTCATTAAACTCTTGAACACTCATGCTTCTGTACAGTTTGTAATAGTATGGGTTTTTAAGAATTAAATCATTGTTTTGTTGCATTAACCTAATTATTTTTGACTTATCCATTTTATTTCACTACCTCCATTTAACGAATAATAAATTCAAATTTCTAATAAAATATATTTTTTATTTACTTATTGTCTACTAATCTACATTTTTTAGAAAGCCATTCATATGCCATACACTTGTATCCTTCACAAAAAGCAAATTCTTCTGTTGTTTTATGTAACCTTTTATGATTTAAACCATTATTTGAACCAATAATTACTTTTCTAAACGGACACAACATCTTGTCTTCATCCATATCTATATTTCCTCCCTATTTTGATTTACAGTAACTAATTTGTCTTTAAATTGCTCTGGAACACATTCATCACAAAAACTCCTATTGTCCACCTTGATGAGTGCATTCATACTCCTAGAACAAGACTTACACCACCAATTAGAAATTTTATTTTTACTTACTATTCTTAACGCTCTCATCTTTCAACTTCCTCCTCTTTTTCAAAAATTGCCTCTTCAGTTCTCTAGATAATTCTTCTAAACGTTTGTCCATTATTTGCACCTCTTACATGGTTTCTTTTTTAATTATTTCTATAACTTTATCAATTGCTATGTGCAGTCTATGATTTTTAACGACATAGTCTGCTTTATCTTTCATTCCTTCAAAATCTCTTTCGTCAGCCTTAATCCTTCTAGTAACTTCCTCTAATATAGAAACCAAATCATCACTCTTATCTCTTTCTATGGCTGATATAACCCTTTTTCTATCATTTCTATCTATATATATTCCTACAACATTTTCTTTCCCTAATGACTCAACGAGTTGAAAATAGCCATGCGGATTCACAACCGCTATTGCATTGCCTTCATCGAGTTTAATATCATTTTTATTAATTCCGTAACTAGCCAATCCCCAAACAGTTGGATATGTACTATGTTCTGCATATTGCCCTTGCTTTAAATATATATCAAATACAGTTTGGCTTATAAAGTAGTAATCAATCGAATCATGCTCGAAGCTTCTAGGTTTACGTGTAGTAGTAGAAATAATTTTATTGGCATAACCCAATCTGTCTATTTCTTTTTCTATAGTAGACTTCCCACTACCTGATTTTCCAATTAAAACAAATAATTTATTCATATGTATTCCTCCTATATTCCCAATATGTAATTTAACTCTTCTTTCAATTTAACATCAATATTTAGCCCATTAGATGAACCTTTTTCATTATATATTTTTGTTATAGTGTTCATGCTATGATATATGTATAAGTTTCCATACTTTTTAGTATAAGAATTTACCTCTTCAGCCAAAATAAAATTTCTCTTTAGCTTTTTTATTAATCGCTCATCTTCTTCATACCTATTATTCCATACATATTTTTTATAATCTTGTAATGCGGAATTTCTAATATTTATCTTATTTAGTTCCTCCAATATTTTTCTATTCTTTAGTTTTAATACCAACTTTTTAACCATACACTTTCACCTCTTATATTTTAATTAATTATCAAATAACCATATCTTTCATAATTCTCTTTGTTAAAACTTGATTTCTTGTCTTAGTTGCAGACAAACTCTTCCCAACGACTTCAGATATCTCTTTTAAAGTTTTGCCTTCTCTGAATAACTTAACCAAAGTATCATCTTGCCATTTTGTCCACCCATAGTTTGATCTATTGATGCTTCTTACAAGCCTACCTCTCTTTGTGTTTTGCTCTAGTTCTTCATTTTGTATTAAAGTATAAATCTTCCACTTTATAGTTTCATAATCTTTGTTAAGTTTTATAGCTATCTCTTCATATGTATTAAAATTTTCGTATAACTCTTTTATTAACTCAATATCTTTTTCTAATAATGTTTTCCTATTTAATTTATCTCTATCTTCTTTTATTTTTCTTTCTAATAACCCTTTATTAACCCCTAGTAATTCTAATGCTAAAATGTCACTCTTAGTTGCGTCCCAGTAATTTAAATTACTTTCAACCCAAGATATAAAATCTTCATACTGAATTGCTAAACACTTCTTGTTTTTTGTTAAATATTTTTCCTTAGCAAGTAATCCTCTTTCTTTTACATGTTTCATAAAAGTTTTCCTATCAATTCCTAGTATATTGATTACATCTTGTCCTATTAAATAATCTTTATTATCTAACATAGCCCCTAGTCCTAATCTAAAAGCTTTTAATTGTATTGCACTCTCTTTTCTATTAAGCTTATTAGCTATCTTAGTTATAGATACTTTACCCCAACTACGTTCTAAGTACATTAATTCTTCTTCTGTATAATTCTTGTTGTTCATATAAACCACCTCCTTAATATATATTAATTATATAGCAATATATTCCATAAGTAAATAGTTTTTAATTAATTATTAAATATTTTTTACACATTTAAATTCATTTGAATTTGTCCATTATTACAACTCATCATATAACATATATCAAATATTTTCTTAGCTGTTTCTGAAATATGTAATATATCTATTGGCACTTCATCATAAATTTTATAACACCCTAACTGAGTTAATAATATTTCTTTAACCTTATCACAATTTTCTTTGCTTGCATTAGTCCCTAAGCATTGTTTTATATATTTATTGATGTCTAACTTCTTCTTATGTGTCGGTCTAAAATATTCAGATAATTGATTTGTCTTAGTATCTATTTTTTCTATTAAGTTATTAAAACTACTTGGCGATGTTAATGTATTTACTTTAGTTAATTTTTCTTCTAAGTCATTTATGTACTCGGTAGTTTTATATCTTACATAAACACTTTCACTATTTAACATTTGCAACATACCATCTCTATTCAATGAGAAACAAGGTCTTTCTTCTCCTTTAGAATCAGCGTAATTAACGAGAGAAATATTTCCTTCGTTGTTTAAACCCAATGATTTCAATACTTCCAACTCATTTCTTATCTTTTTCATAAAATCACTATGTCTCAGTATTTTATAATTCTTATCAATAGCTTCACTTTCAGCTCTTCTATATTCATTGATTATCTGCACAAGTTCTACGCTATTAATTCTCACTTCTTCATTATGCCCTTTTACCATTAATTCTTTCATACACGTTCTCCCCCTTTACTTACTTAATAAAATTTGTCTTTTAACTATTTAAATTAATTATTATATGTATTAATCTTCTTTCTCATTTAAAAATTTTTCTATGTACTCATCTGCGTCACTTGCAGACTTCAATAAACTATAAACCGTTATTAGCAATACACCAATTAATAGTATTAATATTGTAATCAATTCCACAACCCACTTTCTTATTTTAAATTAATTATTTTGATATTTTTTCACTACACTCATTCCAATTAACTTTATCTAAATCTAATATGTCTTTTAGCCTACTTTTATATATATTTTCTTTTATGTATTTTAAATCTGATTTAAAGCAATCTATTCTGATTACTTCGATATTATGCTCTTTGGCTAATTTATCCTTTGTTTTATCTATGTATTGTTGTTCTTCAGCTGATAACCCCTGTCTACCTATTTTATGATGTCCACCATCCATTTCAAGTATATATTCATGGTTGTCTATTATAAAATAAAAATCAAATAATCCTTTTGTTGATTTATCACTATTGAACTTTTTATATCTACACCAACTAAATAATCTTTCTGCTTCAAATTCTATATTTAATTGCAACAACATATTATATGCTATTTTATTTGGTATGCTATAAGTTTTGTCACACATAGGGCAATTAAACTTTCTTTTAATAAATAATTTAGTTTGAATTTTTCTTTTAGCCCCACAATCTGGACACTTAAACCATAATTTAATATGTGAGTTTATCCCGTATCTGTAAGCATTCTCTATATCGCAAAAATATCTAACTAAATCTGGTCTTTTCGTTGCTATATCATTGTATCCTTTTAAAACTTTACTACCATTACAAACAGGGCATCCGACACCTTTACTTAAATTAGTTATATATGCAATTTCTTCATTGCCACATTTTAAACACCTATATTTATACGCCCTTTCAGTCGTACCCCTACCTTTTCTAAATAATCTTTCTGATGATAATATAAGTAATTTCCCATTGTTTTTAGTTTTAACAATATCACCAACCATATAATCATTGATTTTTCTTGAAACATATTCTTTAGGAACTATATTGCCAAGCAATCCATCTTTGAAATTTGTAGAAATAATTTTTTTAGGTGAATTATCTAAATATTGAACAGTTAATTTTTCAGTATTCGATTCATAATCTAATATTTTTATTACACCTTTTAATTCATTGTATTCAAAATCTACTTCCTTCCCTATACAATCAAGCCATTTGATTTTTCCCATATTCTCTGTGTTTTCCCATTTTGGTAAAACATCTATATTTACCCATTTTCTTATATTCTCCATCCCCTTTTAAATTATATTTATATAAATTAAGGCTAGACGAATACATCTAGCCTTAATTTATCTTGTGTTTAAGTTGTTTCTTTTTTGTTTTAATTAATTATTTTACTAAAAGATTAACTAATGGAAACGGTGGATCTCCAAATGGTGTAATACCTGTGTTCTTACTAGCAACTACGCCTGTTAGTAATAAAACAACCGCACATACAGTTAAAACTATGCTAACTTTTTTCTTCATACAACCACCTCCTTTCTCATAATTTGGTTTCTAATGCAAACTCTTTTAAACTACATTTATATTAATATTATACTTACTTACTATATTCAATGCTTTTATGTATAGATTGTGATTCATATTCTCACAATCATCTAATATGCTAGTTATAAAATTCCAATCACTTATTATCTCACATTGCAAAAGGGCTTCCAAACTTTCTAATATTTTGTCACTATTGCCTTCAAAGTAAAATATATTTTCCAAAGCTGATAAAGCTATGTCTTGTTCACCTAATTTATTATAATAATGATAAGCATTTAACATATCATTTAGTATTTCTTTGCAAGCCATTCTGTCGTGATTCACATTTATATTTAACCAAGTTATATTGTGATATTCTTTTTCGAAATCTCTTATTATATCATCAGTAGTTATTCTGAATAATTCATCTAAATAATAATTACTCATATTGTAATCTTTCTTTTTGTAATATAGGTGTGCTAAAGCAAATAATACAAAATATTTATCTGTATATAATTCTAATTTACTTCTATTCACTATATAAAATTTTCTAAGTTCTCTTATTGCGTCTTCGCTATCTCCATTGGCTCTCATCATTCTAACTTTATTTTTCCAAGCCCCATCTATAACCATTTTTATTTACCCCACCATTCTCACATTATCAATTCCCATATTATTTATCATAGGATTATAAAATTCTTTATAATTTAAATTAAATTTATTAGCATATAATTCTAAATCTTTTATAGCTATTTCTCTCTCTAAAAAATATTCTTTTATTCTATCTTCGTCATCATTTTTCATAAACCACATTTTAATAAAAATATCCAATGTTTTAATTTCTTCTACCTTTTCCTTTACCGCTTTCACTTCTCTAGGTTCTATTATGTTTTTTGCACTTCCAACTTGAACGCTTATTTCAATTGCCTTATCTATCTTATTCATTGTGTCCACATCTACGCATCCTATGTAATCCCCAAGTTGTGCTTTATCTCTAGTTCTAATTTGTTCTGTTATTACTTGTGATGGCTTAGTTAAACCATAAGTTCTCCAATTCTCTAAATATACATGAGTTGGTAACTCTTTCTTTTTTATCTCTGAAGATATAGGACAAACAATTACAGTTGGACTATACTTATTTCCTATATCATTTTGAATAATTATCGCAGGTCTAATTCCCCCTTGTTCAGAACCTTTGGTCTCACCAAAATCAACCCAATGAATACATGCTCTTTTACATTGTCTTGTTATCATATTCCTCTTTACCTCTTTTAATTTATTATTTCTTAGTAGGTGTCTTATGTTTTCCTACCCTCAATAATATATTAACATTACTGGCTTTTATTGTCAACATCTTTTTAATTAATTATTAAAATTATTTTAAAGAAAGAGTTTATAGAGATAATGCTCTCTATAAACCCAATTCTTTTTTGACATTTTTAACAAACTCTACGCTATTTTCATCTTTTAACTCATATGTTTTAGCTCTAGCAGGTAGAACCGTATCTCCAGTTATACTTTGATAATCATTCTTGAGAGAATTATAAGCTCCTACACTTGCATTAGGGTTAAACATTAGCACTACTTCTTGAACGTCTCTTGTAGTTAACTTTCTACTTTCTCTTTTCTCTAATAAAACTTCTATCTTTCTACTCTTTTCAAGACTCCCAAGAGAAATTGCATTCATTTCGTTGTCTCTAAACGCCAAATTAATTCTACTATACAATGAAGATTTTTCAACCTTCAAAACATCTTCACTTTCTCTGGTTTTTATAGAAATTTTATTTACATATCCTCTATCTATATAACCACCATTGCTAACTGTTTCAAAAGAAGTAGTAGCACCTTCCTCTTTGCTAGTCTTAACTTTATAATCATTCGTATCTTTAGCAATATCTATCCAATTAATAAAATTTTTATCTACTTTTAATTGTGTAACAACCTCTCCTGTTTCATGATTTACTATATCAACAATCATGTTTTCTCTATCTATGTCATTCCATTTTAAATTTGACATATAACTTAATTCTGAACCAGTTATTCCATATCTAGCTAAAACCAATGGCAAAACATTAAAAACACTCGTATTCTCTAACATTGAATAGCATAAATCATAAAACTCACTCAATCCCATTACTTTTCTTTTAATAGCTCTTTTATTTACTTGAACGAGCTCTTCCCTGTTTAATCCATCAGTAGGATTTACATTTATTAACTCCTTAGAGAATGCCCAATCACAATACTGCTTTATAAAGTTAAATATAGACTCTTTTCTAACTCTACTTGTCGTTGGTGTGGATATTATCAAATCAGATATCTCAGAAGGTGAAAACTGATATAAATCTTTCATTTTCATTTCTTCAATGTATTGGATTGCACCTTTCCACAATGCATATAATACTATCTTTGTATCAATACTATCATCTCTGTAATATTCGTTGAGAAATGTATTTTTGTTAATTTCATAAGGATTAGCCTCACTCATTAACTTAGAGTACATTTCATTCATTTCCTCTTCTGTTTTAAAATCATAAGCTCTCCCAAAATAAAATTCTCTAAACATACTTTTCTCCTTTTAAATAACCTCAAAATATTCTAATATCTTATCTAAGATACAATCTCTACTATTTAATTTCATATCTCTAATGTCTTTTTTGCTTAATTTTAAAGCTTTTACTATAACCTCTTCAGCATCCAATTCTTTATTTATCATTTCATAAATAGCTTTTACATAACCCGCAATTATATTTGGATTGCACAAAATATCCTTGTCATCTTTATATATATCATTAATTATTTCGTAAATTTCATCTATCCCTTTTGCTAGAAAATCAGAAGTGAAATTTGCACTAGATCTTTTTGTTACATCTATTCCTAATTTTCTAATTGTATCATTTAATAAAGACTTATAAGTTATTTTCCCAAAAGCCAAACACTCTTCATACACATTACCTACGTTTAATTTCAATATACTACTCTTACTTATAATCTTATCTACAAACATTGAAATATCATCTTCTTCTATAGATTTTAGATATTGCTCATCTGTAGCAGTTCTTTTAAATGTTTGTCTAACAATTCTTAACGCTCTTTTCTCATCTGCAAAAACCAATTTAACACCAATGCAACCCTTTAACCATTCGCCAGTTCTTTCATGATAAATCCTTACCGCTTCCTCTATTGCTAATATTCTGTGGTATCCGTCTAGTATTTCAACCACAGTGTAATTCTCACTATTTATATCATAATTAGGAGTTACAATAATGTCTGCTATCCCTTCAGATTTCCCTTTGGTAACTACCTTGACATCAGGTTCTTTATCTGGAATAAGCCTAACGTTTAAAATCACTTCTGTTTCTTCAAATCTACCATCTAAAATAGCTTCTGTCATTTCTTTAACTGCTTTTTCATCTACACTATTTCTATAAGTATATTCCCCACTATTACCCATAGGAACAATTTCTGGTGCTCTTTGAGTTGACCTATTATATAACCACAATGTATTTTTTCTATACTTGTAAACATCTAAAAGACTTACATTACCTCTGCTATTATTATCATCAATCATAATAAAATTCTTGAATTCAACAATATTTACAACATCAGATTCACTCATGAATATTTCATATCTAACTAATATTTGGTCACTAAAATAATTAGCTGGATCTAATTCTTCTCTATAAATATACTCATCCTTTAAACTTTTATTATTTTTTCTTTTAACTTTAAGTGTTTCATAACATCCATAAGTAAATGCTATTTTCTCCATAGTGTCTATCTCTCTAATTGATTTGCTACCATTAAATAGACAAGCAACTGTTTTTAAAGTAAGATTCTTTTTAGCGAAAATAGCATTAATGTTTTTTATTAATTCCTTGTTATTAACTTCTTTATTTATTATTTTAATTAATTCTTCATCTAGCTTTTTCATAGGAAGTAAAGTTGATATCTCTGACATTTGTTATTACTCCTTTTCAATTTATTAATTTATTATTATTATACTACATTTAGTATGTATTTGCAAAGAAAATAATTAATTAAATAATAAAAATCGTCAATTTATTTACAATATTCTTATTTCCATATGCCTTCCATTATGTAATAAAATACTTGCTAAATCATCATCTACATAATACACTTTCTCCACTTCATTTATCAAATTTCCTCTTAATTGTACTATATATGTAGCTTCGCCATCGTTTACAACTACATTTGTATCAATATTATAAATCATAAATTCTCTAAACGTTTTTTTATTCTCTTTAAACATATTATTTACCAAAGTATTCATTAATAATTTCTCATCATCCATAGACATATTCACTTTCTCCATCAAATTCTCCCCCTGCTATTTATAATAAAATGAATTATGTTTATCGAACAAACGTTCGATTTCTGTAATATGATTTTATACCCTTTCCCATAAATAGTCAACACATATTTTATTTAAAACGTATTTTAAAAGTACTTTTAATTAATTATAACATGAAATTAAAAAGATACTTATCACCAGTAACGATATTTTCCCTATCAAACAACTAATTTGGAAAAAATTATGCATTTGTTTTTATATAATTATTAATTATAATTAAAATGGTGATTAAAACTAATGATACATTTCGACATAAAGAACATAAGACGACTGAAAGGTATCACACAAGAAGAATTAGCTTTTAAAACGGGACTTTCACAATCTTATATTTCGGAGTTAGAAGCAAAACATAGCATAGCTAACCCAACAATACAAACCCTAGAGATAATTGCTAAAGCTCTTGATGTATGTCCTTTAGACTTATTACATTGCGATTGTAAAAATCATAAAGATTAATTGGGGTAGGAGTTTATACGCTACCCCAAAACATCGCACATCCTTAGTTTTAATTCATCATATGCTTTATCTGTAGCCTCACCATGATAATTAGTTATGATTCCATCTTCATACCAACCCATAATTTTATAAACTAACCCTATGTCGTACCCCTTGCTTCTTAGGTATTCGGTTAAGAAATGCCTAAAGCAATGATTTGTTATATGGATATTCATATTAGATCTTTGACAATACTCTTCTAATATTTCATTAGTTCTACTTCCAGATAGTTTTTTACCTCTCATTCCGAAAAATAGTAAATTTGAGTTAAATTTTTCATTTCTTATCATCCTTCTAATTTTGTATTCCTCAAATATTGATATTATACTTTTAGGAATAGGTACTCTTTTATCCATCCCATTTTTAACTCTCTCACCATTTATATTTATCATGTAGCATCCATTTGAAACGTATTCTATATCACTTAGTTCAATTCCTAAAGCTTCATCTACTCTCATACCAGTAGAAGTTAATAATGCAATAAAGAATCTATTTCTTACATTATTAAAATCTTGACATCGACCGTCTGGTTTTTTATCATACGATGCATTAATTAATCTTTTAATTTCTTGAATACTAGGTATATATTTTTTCGTCTGATCTTTTTTCACTTCTTCTTTACTAAATCTATCTATTGTATCAGTTAGATTAAAAGACATAACTCTTCTTTTTATTGCAAAGTCAAAAAACTCGTTTAGTACATTTATTTTTAAATTCATCGTACTTTTTTTGTATTGATTACTTTTTTTCATATCATAGAAATAGTCTTCAACATCATTAAAATCTATAGCACTTAATAATTCTTTATCAGTATTAAAAGTTTTCCTAGATAATACAAATTCATAAAAACCATCTATGTTTCCCTTATAAGTTTTTACAGTATTTGCTTTATCAAATTTCATCAAGAACCTATCTTTAATTTCAGTATCCATAACTTTTCTCCTTTCCTTAAATCTCTATATTATTATTATATTCTTTTTAATTAATTATTGCAACAAAAATTTTCCTATTATTTGAACTTTTTAACATAAACTAAATAAGACTTCATTATTAACTTTCCCTTTATAGCTTAATTTATAGCACACATCACAGATATTATCTAAATTTATAACAGTATTTTCCTTTAGCTCTGCATTTGTATAGAATATGTCTTTAATTAATTCTCTAACCTCTCTACTGTCTACAAATAAATTTCCTCTATCAACTTTGGCTATTAAATTATTTTCCTCTAACTCTACTGTTACAATACTCTTCTCTTTAATTTTTTCCTTATACTTACTTTCTGCCTTAACCTTATTGTTTAATATTCTTTCCTTAAACTCTTTATTTATTTTCCTACTCATTATTATTCTCCTTTTAATTTAAATTATTTTTGTTGGATAGGGCTTTATTTAGGAAAACACCCCTTAGAAAACCTTATTTCTTTAAATAATTATTTATATATTTTAATATATGTTCTTGTTCAAATTCATAAAAGTCATTATTATTTATTATTCTAAATTTTCCACATTCATTTGATCCAAAAAACATTCTTTTTCTAAAGTATCCACTAAACATTAAATGTTTTCCATCATAAGATTTTTCTACAACCAATTTCATTATTTCAAACATACTCATAAAATTTTTTCTCCTAGCATAGTTAAATACCAATTATGTATTACTCTTTTAAGCCAGTTAGAATCCTTTTTAAGCCTAGTTATTGATACAAGTAATAAAACTACACCTATTACATAAGGCAACCATATACAAGCCATTTTTAATATAAATTCCATTGATACGCTTAGATAAAACATATAACATCCCTCACCTTTTAATAATTTTTTTCTTATTATATATTTTATCATTTGTTTTTTTAATTAATTATCTTATGTATGGTTAGGAGAATATATCTCCTCATTAGTATTTGAAATATCCATTTTATTGATTATTATTTCTGAATTGCGAATTATCTTCTTGATATTAAGCTATCTAAATATTTAACATCTTCATTATATTTATCCTCGTTTTCTAACTCGTATCTTAAAGTTAAATTTTCTCCATTTTTAAATAGAAAAGTCATGTTAAAATAAGCATTAGAGCCATCTATCTTTTGTTTAAAAAATAAAGTAATATCTGAAATATTAATTGTTGTTCTCATATTATCATTAAATTTTATAAACTTATTTTCCATTTTTTATACTCCTCCTTGTTTCGTAATAGTCACAAAAATAGCATTCTTTCTAAGTTACACAATGCTCTATCCAATAAATTCTGTTGAAACAACTTCTTCAGCAAACTCTTTAATAGTCTTAATTCTTTGAAAACTGCCAAATTCTCTGTATTGTTTCCCTCCGTGCTTATAAATAATTAGCCAATTATCTCTCATAATAATTCCCCCTTATTTTTTTACTTCTTTCAATAATATCATATTGTTTATTAATCTAATCTTTTATAAACCATTAATTTTTCCTATATAACTCTTTATTTTCTTATATTCCTCTGTTGTTTGAATATAACTTCCTATTATTATTTTACTCAATTTTTATATCCTCCTCTATTTTCCTTAATAGTTAAAATTCTAGTTTTATATATTATTTTCTTATACTTCTTTCATATTTAAAATTCTCTACATTTTTATATACTTAATCTTCTTCGTCTGATATTAACTCTTCAACATATTCATCTACTATTTCCCACATCTCGTTACTACTGATTCCCCATTGATTATAGATAATATCTTCACATATATTTGATAGTCTTGCTCTGTTGCTATATTTTTTACTAAATGTCATTTTAGAATATTCTTCATTAACTAAATTCTTAATTCTTTCTCTGATATCCACAACTTCCATAATCTTATATCTCCCTTTTATTTTTATAATATTTATTATACCATTTTTATTCATCACTTAAAAATTTTTCTTATTTATTATCAAAAGATTGATTTTATATCACATCAATATATTTTTCTTCCCATTCTCCAATAGTGCTACCATTATTTAAAGTATAAACAATTTTTTCTTTTAGTATATGTATTTCCTCTACTATAAAGTAAAACATATCAATTCCATTAACACTCACTAATTCGCCAACATTATACTTAGGTTTCATAATATCCTCATATTTAGTTCTTGACACTATTTCCATTTTTAATAATAAAATTTTTCCCTCATACTCTTCTTTTACTCCATCATTTATTGAACCTATGCTATAATGGTAACACCACATAATTTCTTTTAAAAGTTTTTCTATATCCCAATCTTTTATTTCTTTTTGAAAGTTAATTAATTCCTCCATTTTCATTCACCTCATTAAATTTATTATTTTAACTTGCCATCTTCAGAACACAAGTTGTAATCTTGTATTGACTACCCCGCATTGGAGTAGTTTCGGTTAGTATACTTTATTAAATTCCATATCCTTCTTTTACATCTTCCATTTCTCTCTCTAAATCATTTATACAGCTTTCAATTGAGCTTAACTCTATTTCTAAGTCTTGTTCATCCTCGTGTCCTTCCTCAAGATTGTCATATAAATCTTCTAACTTACCTACCCTACTTGCTAATTCAATTAATCTTTTACTCAACGATTTCATTTTAAAACCTCCATATAATTATTTTTTTTATAATACTTAAATCACTTGTTTTATTATGATTTTAACATCTAATATTACTTATAACCAACTCATTATTACCTATTTCCTTTACATCAACATACATTCTAATATTCTGATTATTGTTAATTATAATATATTGATTTTTTTCTTTTATTAGTTGCAAATTTATTTTCTTTATATTTTCATTAACAAAAGATGTAAAAGTATCTTTATCTAAAAGCACACCGATTAAATCTCCTAATAACATAATTGCCATACTCCATATCATTTAACATTCTATTGATTTATTTAATTCATGCTCTAAGCATTGCTTTAAAACAGTTCTAACACAATCACTTGTCGTTACCATATTTCTTAAAACATTATACATTTGATTCTCATTTAACTTATTTATCATTTTATATAATTCCATGCTATTCATCATTAACACGCTCCATATACTTATTTTTTTATATTAAAACTAATTTCATTTAAATTTAATTTTCTCTTTCAATTTCTTTTATTGTTCTTAAGAAACCTGTTAAAAGTTCCCTCATTTCTTTTTCAGTAGGTTTTGTATTTCCTTCTATCCACACTTCATTTAATATATTTAATACTTCATTTAAATAATATTCTTCTATATCGTTTTTCTTTTTCTCTATTATATTTTCTAACTCTTGCTTTTCCCACTTCATGTTATGAAGCTCTATATGCTCAAACATTTTTTCATTAAATTTACTCATGCTTACTACCTCTAATTTACTATAAATTACTTATTTTATATACTATTTACCATAAGTTATTAACTATATCCTCAACAACCCTCTTTCTTAATTCATTACCTTTGAATAAAGGTTCTATTTCTTCAATATTCCCATTGTTAGTAACGTAGTTTAAATCCATACTT
Organism: Bacillota bacterium; assembly: GCA_023445445.1. GTDB lineage: Bacteria > Bacillota > Clostridia > Clostridiales > Clostridiaceae > Clostridium. The sequence goes on along the minus strand of JAEXLD010000118.1, from coordinate 26,757 downwards.
TGCACTTTATTTTCCTCCATAGAAGTTATAACTAAAAAACAACTATTATTAAAGTTTTCTTTATCTAAATTTTTTCCTATATTGGCATATCTTTTATCATTAATTTCTAAAGTTGTATGATAAATCGTTAACTCCTCATCTTGTAAATCAATCTCTGAATTTAATATTTTTATATTTACCATTTTATAATTCCCTCTTTCTTTTAATTTATTTTTATTTAAATGTTTTGACCAACCTACATAATTTTTTTCTTTATGTAGGCTCTTCAAACTACTTAAATACTTTTAATTAGTTCTATTTCCTCATTTGACCATAATAAAGGCACTTGTTCATCTATGCAACATTTATTACTTTCCTTTAGTGTTATAAGCCAATCCTTTAAACCTTCTTCAACTGAAATATAAACAGATTCATCACTATTGGTATTATCATTGATAATTTTTTCTCCTGCTATTGTTAAATTGTAGTTGTACCATTTACAGATTTCTTTTAATAATTCTAATTTTTTCATTTTTATTACCTCTTTCTTTTAATTAATTTTCATTATAAATTGTTACTTTTATTTAATTTTAATTTCTTATAATCCCTTTTTCTTCTAACATATAAGCCAACCATTGCATATTATGAACCATTAATTTATTGGACTTTCTAAACCTTCCATTTTTATCAGCGTTTTTATTCTCAATACATTTCATGAATTTATTTCCATTATCAAGAAATTTTATCTCTGATATTATTTGTAAACTTTTGTTTTTTGCTTTATAGATATTATCTCCTAAGCTTTCTATAATACATATTGTTTCCCCTTTTTCATTTAAACAAGTATATACTCCATTTTCTATAACTTCTTTCATTTTTCAATCCTCCATACTATTTAAAATTATTCATTTATTTAATTCTTGTTTTGCAAAACTTATAATTTCTTCTTTTTCATTTTCACTTATATTAACTATCATTTCATCGCACATAGCTATTTCTGTACTTTGAACTGCGAACATTATTTTTTCAACATTTAGATCATTGTCAAAATATACATAAACTACTACATACTCATTTTCATCTTCTATATTCCTCTTAAGTCTATCTATCCCATTATGATTAATTTCAATCTCAACTCTATTCCCCTCTATTGAATTTAAATTTAATTTTTCTTTGCTTATTAACATTTTTTATTCCTCCATCTTTCACTTTATTTATAAAACTAATATTTCATTAATTTTTCTTTTAATTAATCATTTTGTAATTTGCTTTTAAATTCTTCTAAAATCTTCTCTGGATCTTCACCGCATGTTGTCCTATGAATTCTATTTGTGCTTACATAGCCATCTACAGTTGTTATCTCCATAATGTTATCTGTATATTTTTCTATATAGTAACTTGTATTTGATTTAGCTTTCATTTTCTTAACACCTTCTTTTAATTAATTATTTCATTTATTTTTTTATATGTATGTAACCACTTTTTTATTGACTAGAAAGTATAAACTAGTTGGAAAGTATTTGACTACTTAATCCTTTTATTTTTCTCCATATTTATTTATAATTTCTCTTGACTTTTATAGTTTGCTTTGATAATCTTGATTTAATAACACTTAATGTATTTAAATTATATTTTAAATAATAAGATTAACCGTAACATGAGTGTTATTGTTATGAGGATATGTGAATATCCTCTTTTTATTTTGCTTTTACTGGTTTCTTAATTTCTTTTAAAACTATTTCATATATAATTGTGTTACAATTTTCTGAGCTATGAATCTTAAATTCTCTTCCGCCTATATTATATATAGTTCTTGTGTCTTCATCTTCCTCGTACTCCTTTAAAGGTTCACCAATCCAGTAAAACTCTTTATTTTGAACTGGTTTGATAAAAATCTTTTCTTTGCTACTATCTATATTGACTCTATAGATATTCTCATTTTGCAATAATTCCTCTTTAATTTCTTTATAATTTTTCATTTTCCTCATACTCCTTTATATTTAAATTATTAATTTTATTTACTTTAATTATAACATGTTTAAAGTTCTCTTAATCGTTTTCTATGATATAATTATATCATATACGTTTTAAAATATCAAGCACTTTTTAATTAATTATTAAACTTATTTTTAATTACTCTATAGAATATATAAAGTATTTCCTTATATACTCTAACAATAATTAAATTAATTCTATCTTCATTGGTGTATTTCCTAATTTACTTTCTTCAGTGATCCATCCACTTATAAGGCTTAAAATCTTATTTCTATCTTCTAATACCCTAACATCTAAAGGCTTATTACAACTACATTCTAAGCTTATTGTAGTCCCCTCCAATCTATTATTGATTAGTCTTATTGTTTTTGGATTACTTGTAACTAATCTTCTTTTGAATTGACTTCTTATAAATGCTAAATCTTGATTTTTATTAAGATTGATTTTTTCTTTTATACCTCTTTCGTTTACTCTTTCCTCTATACCTAAATATTCATTTAAAAATTTTTCTAACATTGTGAATCCTCCTTTATATTCTATCTCCTAATTTTAATTAAACATTCTTTACACCCAAAATAACTATTACAATTATGTCTTGTATATCCTTTGTGATTTTCATCAATATAATAATAGTGTTCTTCGGTTTGCATGTAGGTTTCTGAAGAATGAGCGTTACATAATTCGCAATTACCATACTTTAGTGAATTGTTTCCCGTTGTAGTTAATCTATATTTATAATTGCTTTCTGTAATTATAAATTCCCAAACTTGCAAAGTCTTTATATCTTGTATTAAATACTCTTTTAATTTTAAATTCTCTTCTGCATGTTGTTCCGCATCTTCTCTTTTGTCAAAAGTTAAATTATCAATTGCAACTATCATATATTTTTTCATTTTATACACCTCTTTAATTTTTAAAATTTTTATTTTATATTGTTTAATTAATTTCTGTTAATTCATTTAAATATGCAGTTGCCTCCATTCCATTATCAAATTTAATCCCTACATATTCTTGACCTAAATATTCAGCACAGAAAACACACTCAAACCCATTTAATTTCTTTAATATTTCTGAATTTCCGTTATAATTGAATATGTATCTATTCCCTTTTACTAACTTCTTCAAAATAATCACTCCTTATTTTTATTTTAATTAATTTTTCTATGAAGGATATAAAAATTCTTCATCTTATATCCTCTAACAAAAATTAATCTATTTTAATTCCAACTTACAATAGCCCTGAAAATTATTCCACCTGCTCATAAATTCATTTGTATTAATTTTTTCTACTACAACACAAGTTTTAAGCCTTTCTTCTCTAGCTTCCCACTTATAAACACCATTAGTAATATATCTTTCACCTGTATTTTGATCTTCTATTATTGCACCTTCCCAATTGTTATATTTAGGTCTTATTATATAATCTATAACTTTATACATTTTTGTTCCCCCTTATACCCATCTATAACCATACTTTTCTAGATATTCATTTAATTCTTTTATACTCTCAAATCCTCGCCCAACGCTCCTGGTATTTAAGTCATAGTAAATTCTATCGTTATCAATAAATTTCATTCTGTCTATAGTCCCTATGATTTCATTATTAGAATTTAAAACGTTCCCTATTCTCATATATTTTACCTTTTCCATATTGCCAACTCCTTTTAATTAATTATTAAAATAATACTTTTATGTATTTTTACATTATGTACTAGGGAGTTCACCTCCCTTTTGTTAGTTAATATATCCTATATATTTCCTCATTCCACTCGCTCAATTCTTCTGCTAAATCTTCCAGAGAGTATTGAAACCATCCCCATGCGGTCTTTAATTTCCATTCGCCTTCGCTAATATTTAAAACATTGATATCATCTAATTCAGTACTAATTGTTAAATTTGAATTTTTATTACTCTCTAATACTTTTATGATTTCCTCTTTATTCATTATCAAAACCCCTTTATAAATTATTTTATATTTTTATACATAAGCTTATAAGATGCGAATTATTAATTTATACTTAAAATTACATATAACCTACTATGCTAAGCAATTCGGAATTAAGTTAATAATGCGACTTACTATTTATAAGCTTAAATCTAAAAACATTTTAATTAATTTTTAAATATACTAGGCTTAAAGATAGCCTTTTCGATGTCTCTATATGTAGTTTTCAAAAAGCCGATACACTTTGTAGATGCGTAAATATCTAGCTAAGTTTGTTGTAGGTACTTAACCACCCTTTAATTTATCTTATAATTTATTATATCATACTTTTCTATATTTTGTCAATACTTTTTTTAATTAATTATTAAAAAGTATTTAATTAATTTATTTGACTTACTATATTTGTTACTGTGTTCGTTTTCTTACTATAATTATATTATACGCTTAAAGTATTATAATTACAAGTGTTATTTTCAACTATTTTAATTAATTATTAAACATTAGCTTTATTTATCTTCTATTTTCTTTAATTTACTAGTGTTTGTTAACTTTTTTTAAATAATTATTATATATTCTTTAAGCTTGTATTGCCATTTTTAAGGCGTTTTAATTTAATAGAATATATTGTATTAGTAGATAGTCAAAAGGCTCATGCGAGGCTATCAGAAGGTTTATAATGTAAGTTATATTATACATTCTTAAACAAATAAAAAAGAGATAGAAATAACTCTACCTCTTAATAAGTTCCCTTGTTTGCTATATTTAAATATGTTGTAATACAGTTCTTAAAGTCTTCTATATTGTCAAAATCATAGCTCCAATCGCCCAACATGTACGGTTGAAAAGTATATTGATTCTTAGCTTGGTTTATACTTGCCCATGACCCGTCGGCGAATTCTATCCCTATCTCCCCTTCTTCAATGTGGAAATTGTCAGTTGATTTATACAGTATGTTTTTAATTCGTACTGTTTTATTTAACTTATTGTACTCTTCTTTAGATGCTTTTATATTATTGTTTGTTGTGCCTAATTCCCTTGTTAATGCGTTTATCTTGTATTGTCTAGCTCCTAATACAAGCAACATAGGTATTAATAATATAATTGTTATTGTTCTTTTATTATTTTTCATTTTTAAATTACCGCCTTTTTAATTAATTATTATAATATTTATTATACACCTATTGCACTTGTTTGTAAAGTATTTAATTAATTATTATACATTCTAGGGAAAATAACTGTCTTTTTTATACATTCTAGGGAAAAATAAAATTGTTATTCAACGCTTTTGTCGTGATTTTTCACATATAGCAACATATTAGTATTAAACATTACACACTAAACAGATTAATTAAATAGTTTAAGTCTTCTGTCTTATTCCCTTTGTAGTACATTTTAGGATTAATAACTAAAAATTCTTTTTCAAAATCTTTCACTATCATAATTACTTTTTCATTATGTACAAAAGTATTTAGTAATGTATTTTTAAATCTTGCAATGTTTTTATCTGCATTATCACCCAATACCTTTTGGATATCTTTTATTGTCATTGGTTCAATAAGTTCTGGGCTAACTTCAGAAGGATTAAAGCAAATTATATTAAGATTGAAATTTATATAAGGTAGTAGGTCTATAAAGATAAATAGTCTTTTGTGTTCTCTTGCTAAAGATCTATTATACAATTCCCTTATAGTATTTTTAAATATTCTTGTATAGGTATTCTTTTTATTATCAATACTTTTAAATGCACTTATTTTATTATTTATATGTATACTATCATTATCGTCAATAAATATTAAGTTATTATCAAGTAAAGCATTTTTAGTTCTATAATATTCGCTTTTACTAAGTTTTAAAATTTCTTGCAATTCACTTTCTTTTATTAATTTATATCTATTATTATCTTCTTTTAGCATCATTCTATTATCTTCATATTTAATATATGTACTCATAAATATAAACCTGAACAAATATTGTTTTTCAATTTTAGGCAAGTTATTATAAAAACTAAAATAAAAATTACCCAACTTATTTACAATTTCATTTTCTGCACATTCTTTATCATAATAGTACTTTTTTATATTCTGCTTTTTTTCTTCCTCATCTTCTTTGTAATTTACAATATTCATTGCTACATTTTCAAGTGTTTTATCATGTAACTTTATCACCTCTCCTTCCTCAGATATAAACTCATTATTTTTTAATATGTGTTTCGTTTTGTCAACTTCATATGTCCATGTTTTTCTACTCAAATATTTTATTCCTCCTTTTTAATATGGTACATATTAGTTCCCAATATAATATATAATATAGCATCCCCTCATATGTACCATGTTTTAATTAATAATTATATAATCTTATTCAGCTATTTACATGTTATCACCTCCTTAAAATTAATATGAGAATAAGACTAGAATATTCTAGCCTTAAATTTTTTCCCTATAAAAAATTTTTCTCTATTTCCTCAACTGTTTCAAGTGCAATTTGATAACCTTTTATTAATTGTTTTAATTCTTCTTTGTCTATTGCTCCATAGCCAACAGATTCAATTTTTATTTTATCTTCTTTTCTTATAAGATTTTCTATGTCATTTTTAATGTATAAATTCGGTGCAAATCCTAAAGATTCAATTTTAATTATATTGTTTGTGTTTTTCTCTATACCTATTTTATAATATTCATTTTCATATACTTTATAAAGTTCGTTTTCATGCACTAAATTAAATTTTATTTTATTCATGTTTCTCTATACTCCTTATACACTTTTTTATTATTTAACTAATTTCTTTAAAAGTTTTGTCCTAAAAATCCATCTTCATTCTTTTTATACTCCTTTATAAATTATATCATTTTGTATTAACTTGTTATATACTCAACCCGTTATTTAATTGTATTATGATTATTGAATATATAACAAATCATTATTATTTAATTAATTATTAAACTTCTTTAAGTGCTTTATTCTTTACACTTGTAAAGCTAGACTTAATATTATATAAGCTGTTTTCTATACTATTCATTAATATATTAAGCTTTACATCTTCTATGCTCCTACAATTTTCATAAGCAATGTGCGTTAAAAGTTTATAATATTCGTTGTTGGTTAATGTGTATTTGTTAGCAAAAGATATTATAAATTTTTCGGTTGCTGGACTTATAAATTCGGTAAAATTACTATCGCTCAAATCTTTATCTTTACAATCTAAGTCACATAGTTCTACTAATTGTTTATATGTGTTTATTATTATGTCTTTATCTTCTACTATCGCATATTGTCCTTTGTGTGTACCTTCTAATATTTGTACTTCTTTAGCATGGTCATTATAATTATTGTCAATTATCTTCACAGATACCATTTGATTGTTGATATTTGCTAACATAAATATACCTCCATTTTATTTAAATAATTATTGTCTTTAGTTTTTAATTAATTATTATATTGTTGTTTGGATTCTAATACTCTATTATTGTTGCTAGTTAAGTGCCTTCTAGTCTAACCCTTTTTATGTGTTTCGCTCACGGTACTTCCATCGGCGTTTACCATCTTAACCATAATTTTGTATTACTTCTCTATTAGTCAATACCTTAGAGTTTGCGTTTGTTTTGGTATTGCTTAACCTTTACTATATACTAAGTATAACATGTATGAATATATAAGTCAATAGTTTTTAAATAATTATTAAAAGAATTTTATATTTATTTTATTTATAGTTTTGGAAGTATTGTTATGCGTTGTTGAGTATCTTTTATATACTGAGTATATGTTATATGTGTAGTATCTTTTGCATAGTGTAATAGTATTTTGGATAGTATAAGTGTTTCCAATCCCAACCAAACTTAACAACGAAATTTGACTACTCAAATATATTTGACTACTTTTCGCTTAATCTGCATCAACTCATGTATTAATAACTATATTATCTAGTATCAATAACTACATAATTCCAGGAGCTACTCTATCAACAATTATTATCATTTACATTGTTTTCATGCCTTAAAGTATTATAATTATGTAATTATCGTACTTTAATACGTGTTATTTATATTGGATTATATGGTAAATAGTACTATATAGGTAGGGGGATATTAAACATTTTCGGGGAGATTAAGGGAACGTGTATTCGCCATAACACATTGAGTCATGCAATATTTTAAAAATACGACTCGAAACATTATCGTATTCGTTATCGTTCAGCCCTCTATTCTCAACGTCTACATATAATTTCCGATTAAAAAATCTAAACTTGGTGTCTATTATAGTTGATTAAACTATCTAAATTACTACGTTTTAACGAGATGCTCCTAATTTTTTAATATAGCTACTAAAAAATGATATCTTAAATTACCAAATAACATCAGCTTAATCTCGGTTATATCATATTTATCTATCTATAATTTAAGACAAAAAATTAGAGCCACCGACAACTCTTTATCGTAGCTCTAAAATATTGTTTATTTTATTTGTATATTATTTCCAACTATGGTCTATAATTAAAATGTTGGCAGGGGTGCTATCTCAAATTCAAAAAATAGTTTTAATCACCAATTAGCTATTCATACACCCCTGTCTTTTATAATTTAAAGATTGTAATCTATGTAAAAGGAAAGTAGAAAGATAAAAATAGGCTAATGCAAAAGCAAAAAATCAACTATTAATTTATCAATCTACTGTGTATATAGGCTAGTCCTATTGTTTTATCTTCATAATTAAATTCATTAGTTTTGTAATATTCTATAAATTTTTAAATGTATAAGTTTATATGATTGTGTGTATACTAAAAGTGAATAGACATAACTATTTGTGTGCTGTGATTTGTTTTTCTTTTTGGGCGTGTCTAATACTCTCATTCCTCTCCCATTGCTTTCATTTCTTATTGAAAAAATGAAGCCTTGATATCACTAATTTTAAAGCCAATTTTTATATGTTCTATATATATAACTAAATATATAACAAAACATATAAAAACTAGCCAAGCAAAATATTAAATTAAGTCTTCTACAACACCTTTTAAGTAAACATAATCTTCTGTGGTAAGCTTAGAACTCTTCAGTTTAATATATATCTCATGCATATCATTCTCAAAACTGAAAGTATCATAAGTGTATTTGTGAGTACCTAAAGTATGATCTAATTCTGATTTGAATTGTAAAATTTGTTGTCTCCCTAAATCACCATTTTTAACTAAGTCCTTAAATCTATCTCTCACATCAATGTATGTTGGATTATTATTAGTCTTAACTTTATAAGGTGCTTTTATACTGCTATTTTTAGTATTATTTTTATTTTTTATTGGCTCTATAATATATTCACTTTTCTTACTCTCCTTTTGCTTATAGGTGTTAAATTTATTATCTTTAACTTCACCATTTAATAACATAGCTAATAGCTGTAAAACAAAAGGAATAAGAGCTGTAATTGCTATAAATCCAATAAGTAGCTTTTCAAATACAGAGTCTGTATTCCTAAACCAAATCAAAAGCACTAGTCCTACAATTATTGGTACTATCATAATTTTCATGTAACTTTTTAAATTCTTCATCTTAAATATCCTCCTTTATATACTTTAGTTATATGTATAGGGCGGGGGATATTTTTACATTCCCCACTATAAGATACTATCTAGCCCATTAAAATCAAAATCAACAGCAACTACTTCATATTGGTTAGATTTAATTGTCGTCTTACCAGAACTATTAACTATTAATACAGATGGATAATAACCGTCGGCATCATAATTAATCTTATACCATTGGTGTACTTCCCCACTCTCATACATCTTATCCAACTTATCTTGTCCTGTTTTGTGGTATAAATCTATCTCACATAGAATACCAACCATATCACCATTATTCTTTTTAATGATTATATGTGCATCATTTCTCTTTTTGCATTGCCAAGATTCTTCAACTTTAAAATAGATGATTTCAAATTTACTATATAGATATGCATATAAATTCATTAAATACATTCTGTGGTCGCTTATTTCTTCTTTATTTATGCTATATACATATTCTCTATTTAACTTGTATTCATTTCGTTTTACTATATTATTATCATACAATAACTTCATTTTTGTCTGTGCTTGTATATATGGTTGTTTAGCCCCCTTAAAGTAAATCAAAGCACATTGTTTGTTAGTAATAAATCCGTAGGTGTTTATATGCTCCAAAATGTCCCTAACTTTCTTTGTAAATCTAATGCTCATTATTCTTCTTCACCCTTTTTATTTTTATTCTCAATCAGATTAGTGAATCTATTTTTTTTAGATTTTTTCGAAGTTTCTTTATGTTCTTTAGTATTTTTATCATTATTTTCAGAGTTTTCTATCGTTTTTGGGAGTTCTGGAACGACTATATCACCATCTAGGTTAAGATTTAATTTATTATTTTCTTTTGTGATAGAATCCTTTAATAATTTCTCCATCATTCTTTCATCAAGGTATAACGTCTTAGCCACTTTAATTCCTTCTCCATAATCAACTAAACATTCTCTTTTCTTTTCTAATGACATAACACGTTTTGCAACGTCTTCACCAGACATAATTGTAAGTGCGGAGGCTGTGTTAGGTTGACTAAAACATATCTTATTTACTAATTGTCCTTTAATTTCACTACTCATATTTGCCAAACTTCCACGTTGGGTTGCAACTGTAACATAAATTCCGCTACTTCTTGATTTTCTTATAATATCCCATAATAAATCTTGTATTGCATCACTTGCCATAAAGTCTGCTATTTCATCTCCTATAAGATGTATCACTTTCAATTGCTTTGATTTATCTTTAACCAATTTATTATATTGATGTACATTAAAACAAAATGACTCCTGTTCAGCAAACAACTTATTCCTTCTATTCATTTCCTTTTTTAAATATCTAAGCATAGAAACTACTTCAGCTTCATTATTAGCATAGTATTTACATTGCTTTGTATCTCTAAAAACTCTAAGATCGTTCTTTTCACCCATATTGCATACCATTAAGTCAAAACTATCTTCGTAAAGGTAGCCATTACATTGATTACAAAGATTTATAAAAGCACTTATTAATGAATTAGTTTTGCCACTACCTTGAATTCCACCAATTAAAGAATTTGCATTTAAACTATAGTCAAGAATAATAGGATTCCAGTCGTACCCCATAGCTACGTATAATTCCCAAGGTTTTGTTCTATAAGGCGTAAATTTAACATTATCTTCAATTCTTTTATGGATTATAGATGTTTCTAGTACCATTTCTTTATAGTTAAAATTGAAAAAACACTTTCCCATTGTTTTAGTTATAGTGTCATAAGAAGCTTTGATTTTATCATAATTAAGCCCCAATGGAATCTTTGATATCACCTTATAACCAACTAAATCACCATCATGCGACTTTATTTCAGTTATTTTATCCATATTTAAAATTTCCCCTGATTTAGTCATACAACCATCAATATTATAAAATGTTTTAAACCAATTAAATCTTAATCTATCCTTTGTAGATATTTCATAGTGTAGGAAATGAACTCTTATATATGCTGTATTTCTATCTTCAGATAAACTTGCCATTACATTTGCTTTGTAGCAATGCTCAACTAACGGAATTAAAGCTACTATATCAATAAATTTCTTACCAAAAGGGATAGATAATATCATATCGAAACCATAGTGTTTAGAGAATATTTTTAAAATTTGATATTCTTGATCTATACTATTTCCTGCCTTACTACCCATACTATCCATTAAAACTTTCCAGTTTCTTTTCACTTTACTTTTAAGCCTTCTTTCCTCATGTTTATCATATGCAAATGTTCTATATAATGCATAACCAGTTGTTCCACATAATAAACTTTCTAAAATCATACTCTCACCTACTTTTCTTTATAATCTTTGTGTATATGTCTACAGATGAACAAGCTACAACCATTAATAATAACGCTATTGAAAACCAATTAGGTATTGCTATTCCAAGTAATGAGAAATTGCTGTTTAATAAAAACCCTTTAAAATTACTAAATATAAAATTATCTACTGCATTTGAATATTTATATACAATCTTAAAAACTCCTAGTCCCACAATTCCAATTGAGGTAGTTTTTATAATCTTTTTTTGATTTATTTCTGATAAAATATTGCTAACTTCTTTTTTTGACAATGTTCTTTCTCTTGCTAACATAACACACTCTCCTATCCTAGATGTCTGTATTCTGTATTGACATCTTTTAAACCATTTATTAGTAATAACCATAAACATTTTAATATCTCTAAATTATTTTTCATTTTTTCATTGCTCCCTTTTGAATATTATTTTGATTTATAGTACATACTATGTATTAACAGTATATATGTGAACATATATGTTAAAATATATTTTTAAAATTTCAGGAGGATTATTTTATGGATAACAAACAGTTTTTTACTATATGTATATTGTCTATAATCCTTTATTATGTAGGGCTTGGAATAAACAAAGTAAATGCCAAGAAAAAAGAGCAAAGAGAATATCCAATCAATGTCTATATAGATAAAGTTATTTCTTCAGTAAATAAAATGAATGGATCAGAATTTGAGGATTTTGTTGAGTATATATTTAAAGAAATGGGGTTTAAAGCGGAACAAACACCAAAAACAAGGGATGGTGGCAAGGATTTAATATTAAGTACTAAGGATGGCAAAATGTATGTGGAAATTAAAAGGTATGCTAGTTCAAATCTGGTGACTGCTCCATTGGTTTTAAAATTGATTGGGAGTGCGGTCTCAGATGGAGTTAATAAGTGTTTGTTTTTAACTACAAGTGGCTATACAAATGATGCTATTGATACGGCAGAGAAAAGTAAAGTTGATATTAAATTAGTTGATATCAACGGATTTGTAGATATGTGTAAGATGTGTGATGCTGACAATGTGTTGAGATATTTAGGATATTTAAAATAGGCTAAGGTTGTTATACCCTAGCCTTTGAAATTATTTTCTATATCTGCTCATTTCACCATTTACGCCTACTCTACGTCTTCTATCTGGTCTTTGAACTTTTGTATTTATCACTGTAGAAGCTGTTTCTAATTCACTAAAATCTATACTTATATCAGATTCACTCTTTTCTTTAGCTTTATCGTTAACTTCTTCTCTTTTCTTTTTAATCTCCATATATGATTTTTTTAATTCTTCTAAGATTCCATCATTAAATTCAGTTCCAGCTACAAAAACAATATTACTTTCATCATCCCATACAGTATCCATTGTTTTTAAAGGATATCCAAATGCATCCTTTATTATAGCTCTATTTATTTCTGTATTACAATCTTTATTTAAAATAAGACCATGCACAGTACCATTTTTTAAATATTGTGCATATACCATTTTTTGCTCTGCTTTATCTAATTCATTTACAAAATCAGTACCACCAAACTCACATATAAAAGAAACACCCTTTGTTGAATATATTACTTCTAATTCTTGTTCATCTAAATTTCCTTCTGATGTTATTGAATTAAAAGCCATTATTCCGTCTAATAAAGATGCAACTTCTGAATTTATTCTCATTTTATCCTTAAAATCTCTTTTATTATTGTCTACAATTTGTAAATTAGTTACTACGTTATCTTTATTTAACTCTTTTAATTCCTTTAGACATTCCAATGAATTATATTGCATAATCATATCTTCGCTTGAATGTGGTTTAACAGCAATGGCATTTACTATTTTATCTGGATACCATTCTTTCATAGCTTTCATTATAGAACTTGACATTCCACCACCTGTTCCCCCAGATGTTGAGAATACAAATGTATATATCGTAGCATTGGCATATCTCTTATATATCTTTTCTGCAATTATATAATTTCTCTCTTCAGCGTTTATTATTTCTTTAGCTAATTTTTGATCTTTAGCCATTCCTTTTGTTTCTGAAATATGATGTTGCTTATCATAATCAGTACCTATAGTTTCTAAATCTTCAGTTGATGAGTTAATATAAAAGCATGAATACCCACCTTTTAATTCTAATTGTCTAACTATATTTCCTCCACATTGTCCTACACCTATAAATACACAAGAATCTTTTAACATTTAACTTTCCTCCTAATTATTATTTTCATTCTCTTTATTATTTTCTACTAAAATCTCTATATCTTCATTTGAATACTCAAAAACCTGCATATAGTGTTCTTTCCCCTTGTCGGTATAATAATATGTTTTGTTATTACCATCTTTTGTACCTTCTTTTACAAATCCAACAAGCAAAAAAGATTTTAAAACTTGTTGTACTTTAACATGTGAAAATCCAGACTGTTTTATTATGAATTGTTTTGTTAATGATTTGTATGGCGAATTGCATTCTTCTGCAATTAACATTTCAAGTATAACGTAGTCATTCTTATTAAACATAGAACCATATTCCACTTTTTACACCTCACTTTAGTTGCTATAACTATACTTCATAATTAATAAAATACTATAAATTAAATATAATGTCAATATAAAACAATATTATATTAATAAGTATTTATTCTTATATTCATAATTATATTATAACCATTTAATAAATGTTACATTATGGTTTAATATTTTTTTCAATATATATTAATATTAACTTTATTTATATTTAATTATTAAAATATTATTAAACTTATACTAAATTATCATTAATATATTATTAAATAGTAATTAAACAATTATTAAAGTATAATTAAAATATATTAGATTAAACTAAACTAAACAAATTAATATTATAAACTTAACTAAATTTATATAACAAAACTTTTCAACTAAATTTAAGTAATATAATTAAATTATTAAACTATTGTAATTCTTCTAATTTACATATAAAATTATAATATATATAATTTATTCCATTTTGATTAGGAGGAAATTCTTATGGAAAATTTAAATTTTACCGATGTTTCATATACCGAATTAAAAGATGACATTTATTATACAGCAGTACAAGTAGCGGAGATACTAAATGAACCAGTAACTACAATTAGAAATTGGGCTAAAGATGAGTCATTTGGTGATTTATTAGAGTTGAAGAGAGAAAACGGAAGAAGGAAATATACAAAAAAAGATATAGATAATTTGAAATTCATCAAGGAGTTGGTTGATAAGAAATATTCTTATACACAAATAAGGGAGATAATATCTAAACGTGGTTTTAGTTTTGGTGAATACAATAGTGGTTTAATTAATCCTAATGATCCATTGGGATTCGAAGCATTAGCTATTCAAATAACTCAAAAACAAGATGAAAAATTAGAAATTATGAGGAATCAAATACTAGATAGCTTAAAAACCTTTATGGAAATTTACGCTGAAGCCCAAAATCAAAAACTAAATTACGCATTAGATGAGTTTAATGAATCCCTCGATTCTAAATTAGAAAGACATGAATCTTCTACAAAGAAACTTTTGGATGATATTGAGACTAATCAGAAAAATAGGGATTTGGAATTATTAGATAATTTTCGCAATAACTTAGATGAAAGTCAAAATGACTTCAAGTCTTCACTAAATGAAATCAAAGAAACTTTTAAAACTAGTTATGTAACCAAAGAAGAAATAGAGTCTTTAAAAAATAAAAAGAATTGGTTTAGAAAATTATTGAACATTTAAACATAATTTGTAAAAATATGCTATAATTAAATATAAATTGAATAGAAATGGTGTTGAGTGTTTTATATATAGTATCTCTTACCTGTAATTATATACATATGTAATATATAACTATAGAAACTATATACGTAGTAACACAAATCGTCAAATTAAGTCATAATAAGGCTTAACATAATTTTTTTAACACTCAATACCACAATTGTTTGTATTCAATACCACTGTGGATAACATTCAATACCACAGTCATTATCATTCAATACCACGATGATTAACACTCAATACCACGGTGATATTTAAAGTCTAATTGAAAGGTGTGGATAATGTGGAAAACATAGCTGAAGCTAATAATATCAATGATTCAGATTGTGGAAAAGTTATAACTATAAAACCTCATCAGTCGTTTAATGAATCCAACTTAATGACATTGCCTTTTATATCTCTTAAAAGAAAAAAAGAAAAGATGCTGGTTAGGCGTTGGATTAGAAATGGCGTAGAAGTTGAACTAACAGTAAAAGGATCTGCTGACTTAGGATGCCCAACTATATATGAAATGGATGTACTAATGGCTCTATTTAAAATACAGTCAAAAAATATGGATAATAAAATTGTGGTATCGAGTGATAATAAAGTTGAAAATATGAGTAATGTTATTAATTTTACCTATAGAGAACTTGCAAAAGAGATGGGTTTGAAGGGTTTTGGAAAGGCAACAAAAGAAAGACTTGAAAAGTCAATAAAATGTTTGGTTGAAACAACTATATATAGCAAACAGGCAATCAGAAATCAAAAAGAAGGTGCTTATGTAAGTAGTTTCAACGGAGAAGAGAGTAGTAGGATAATATCGAAGTACAAAAGTTATTCAGTTGAAACTAGAAAACTAGAAGGTAGAGAACTTCTACATCATGAAGATATTAGGGATTTTCAAAGTGTCCAAATAGATGAGTTCTTTTTTAGTAATTTAGTTAGCAATTACTTTAAGCTATATGATTATAAAAAATATAAGTTATTGAAAAATAATATAGCTAAAAAAATGCTATTAATATTAACGCAGTGGTCACATGGTAATGAAAAATATATAAAATTACAAACATTATATGATTATTTGGGAATACAAATACAAACTAAACAAGATTCTTACTATTGGATAAGAAGGTTGAAAGAAGCTTTAGAAGAATTAAAGACAGTTAAATTCTTTGAAGCATATAATATAGATTCTAACGATGGCATAAATTTAGTATTCAATACCACAGTTAGACTTAAACTCAAAGGACTTAACAAATATACAACAGACGAGGAAATTGTGGCTAGATTAAGAGAGATTGGTATAGATTATGAGGACATAACTAAATATTGCAGATTAGATACAATGTCATATATTTCAGCATTATTAAGATATGTGGACTACAAAGATAGTATAGGGGCTGTTGAAAATATAAAAACTTATACTTTTGCAGGTTTACCATATGGTAAATACGACGTATCTGAATTTGAGGTTATTATTTAGAACTGAATACCACATTCTCGAAAAGTGAGTAAATGGTATACAAGAATATAAAAAAAGAATCACAAAACGTATTATTTTCTATTAAAGATAAGCTAATTAATCACCAAAAAACTATAAAGTTATCATTCAATACCACGATAATACAATCTATTTATTCACTAAAAAACATATAATTATCACTCCATACCACGATATAATAATCAACTAAACAAGCTATTTACTTACCTTTAGGTGTTAATTATCATTCAATACCACGGTTACTTGATATAATTATGGTGATTAAGTAGCTTATATTTTCAGTATAGAGTATAGTTTTATAATTCAGTACCACAAATATAAAGTTTAGCAAACTATTTGATTACTAGATTAGAACTCAATACCACTATAAAATATTAATATGGTTTTAATAGGGATAAAACTCATAAAATGTCACCTAGAATCGTTTCTAGCACTCAATAGGCACAATTTATCATCAAGAAATAAAAACTAAAATAGAGCCTTTAAATGTGATTAAAAGCCTTATGTATAAAATAGATATTTGGACATAGAATAATAAGTTACATAGCATAGTAAAAACAAAAATAATATAATTTATAAACACACATAGCCTTAAAACTCACTACAAGGCTCTAGGAACGGTTTTAAATACAAAGTCGAATAAGTTATAGTCTAAAATTAAAACGTTGTAGAATGGGTTTAAATGAAAAATAAAGATATATAGCAAAATGATGGATTGATATATGTATATTAACAGGAGTAGTTAAATATTCCTGTTATTTTTATATATAAGCCATAAAAAAGAAAATATTGACAATAGTTTAATAATTAATTAAAATGAAATGAGAAGAGAGGGAGAGAAAAGAGCTAAAGCGAAAATAACCTTGAACTAAAATTTACTTTTAGTGCGAGGTAGATAATCTACTTATTTATTCTACTTACTATACTACTTATTAATCTACTTATTATCATCCCTACTTTTTATGTGTAGATATCCCTACTTTTTTCACTACCTTATCCCTACTTTTTGCATTGGGTTATCCCTACTTTTTTACTATATGTTCTAAACGTTGATTTTTACTAGGTTTGAAGGAGGTGATAAAAATTAACAAAATGAATAACATAAATGAGTTTGATATATCAAATAAAATGCTAAAAGATAAATATTTTTCATACAAATTATTTTTAAATGTGATTTATAATTGTAATTATTCAATGGAACAGGGTGAGTGGTTTTACTATGGAATATCTTTAGCAAGAATTAAAAGATGGAGTGGTTTAAGTACTAAAACTATAAAAGAGAAACTCAATCATAAAATATATAAAATCAAAGAAGATGAATTAGGGGATCGGCACTTATACATAAGTAAACCAATAGATAATTTTATAATAGTAAATAGACCTCACATAGAAAGTTTATTAAAGCTAGATGAAATGAGTATAAGGTTATATTTATTGATTTACGGTTGGAAATATAATAAAGTAGACTGTCTAAGTCAGTCTATGATTTTGGAGATGATAGGATATAGTAGTAAATCTAAAGTTAATAAACAAAAATTAACTACTGCAAGAAGGACATTAGAGGGAATGAATTTTATTAAATCAAAAATAATAAGAAACGAAGATAAAGAAAATATAATATATTATAAAATCAAATAATTAATTAAAAATAAAAGAGGAGTGTTGAATATGAAATATAATGAAATCAAAACAGTAAAAGGGATATATTCTATTACAAATACAAAAACAGGAAACACTTATGTTGGGATGTCGAAAGATATACATGCTAGATGGGGCAAAGATATAAATGACTTAAAGCATAACAATCACCATCAGCATAAGTTGCAAGATGAATTTAACAAATACTCTATTGATGACTTTGATTTTAAAGTATTAGAAGTTTTCAATAATTATCAAGAGGATATTGTGAAACAATTGGAGGATGAATATATATTGGAGTTCAGAAAAAAGGGTTTGGGATTTGAACAACTCACTAATAAAGAAATAGGGGGCAACTATATCGCTTCTAATTTATCAAAAAATAAAAAAGAGAACGATAAATGCAAAGAGAATTTTATAATGATTCCTAAAGGCGTAATTTTAGATAGAGAATATTCAGTAAGTTATAGTGATAAATTTATTTGTATTTTAACGATATTATTTCTATTTGAGAATAAACAAAGCTATGTTAAATTCACGATAGAGGATTTAATAATTACATCTGGTTCAAAACCAAGGGGTGGTAAGAATGGAATAAATAATAAAGTAAAGAGTATAATAAAACTTATGATACAAAACGGGATATTGGAATGTGATATAGACACAAACAAAATAACAATGAATGGATTAATTAAAGGAAAACTCCATATGCCATACGAAATTAATAGTATCGGTATGGCAATAAATTGGTTTAAAGTAGATATAAACAAATACTCAAAAATACTAGATAACAAAACTAAAAAAAGTAAATTTACTATGACAAATTTATACTTTTATATACTTGCTAGGATAATAAGGAGAAATGATAATTTTAGCCAAGCTAATTGTGGAGCTGAGGTCTTTTGGTGTAGTCAAGAGGAAATGTGTAATACTTTAAATATAACAAGACAAACTCTAAATACTTACTTAAAGGCTTTAAGTAATTTAGGACTAATATATTATGACAACATGGGGAAATTAGTAAAGGACAATACTATAATAACGCCACACAATGTTTATGCAACAAATGTACAAGAATTAAAGGAAGGCTTAAAACAATCTAAATATTATTGGGAAAATCAAGGTTGGAAATTGGTTAATAAATAATTCCTTAATAATTAATTAAAAACTATTGCAATTATTTGGAATAGGATGTACAATAAGATTGTGGATAAAAATTCCACACAAAATAATTAATTAAAAACACTCGAATGATATTTTAAAGGGGTGAGAGTATGTAGGTTTAATATTATAGGTTTAAAGTGCAAAATTTGGCTCTAGAAATAGAGTTGGGAGGTTTTAGGTATAAGTTGCAGGGTGAGAATTAAAATTAAAAATAGGGGGTTTTAAACGGCTTAAAAGTCTTATAATAGTTATTTGTAATTATTACGCACTAAAAATAAAAATGAAAGCGAGGATTTATTATGTGGGTGAGAATTGAAGAAACAGTAGATAGAGCAGTTAGTGGTATAGTTTATGGAATATAGGATAGTGTTGGATTTGGAACTGATTATAATAAAAATACTAAGGAAGTATCTTTAGTAGTTTGGGATAAATCATATAGATGTAGTGATAAAAAAGTAGTAGTTGACATGAAATTTAAATTTGACTTAGAGAGTATGATTGAAGTAAAAGCGAAGCATGATGTAATAGAAAGTATTGAAAAATACTTATTAGAAAACTATTCATAGTTCGTAATTCATAATAATTAGTGATTTTTATGAAATTATTACGCAATAATAAAAGGAGAGAAGAAATGAATAAGTTTAGAGAGAGTTTATCAAACAAGGTATTGAAAGCAGAAGAATTTCAAAAAGCAAGTAAGAGTGATGAAGTGGCATTATCTCTAACTGAGAGTGAATTAAGACTTGTTAAAATAGGGTTAAGAGCATTAGATTCTTATGAAAAGATAATAAGTGAAGAGTGTTCTAAGTAATACGTCATTCAGAAATAACACGCAATTTGATACTATTACATATTAGAGGAGGGTTAAAATAAAATATGATTGAAAAAGAAGTTAAACCTATGTTGATGCAGTTTGCAGAACCAGAATATATGTGTGAGTGTGGATATAAAGTTTATACTTATACTTGGAAACCTAATTATTGTGCTTACTGTGGAGCAAAATTTAATTGGGAAGGTTATGCTTTTAAAGAGTAGTAATACATAATACAGAAATAATACATATAATCAAGAAAGTAAGTTGATAAAATTTGAATTTTAATAAT
The DNA here is from genome assembly GCA_023445445.1 of Bacillota bacterium. Classification (GTDB taxonomy): domain Bacteria; phylum Bacillota; class Clostridia; order Clostridiales; family Clostridiaceae; genus Clostridium. The sequence goes on along the minus strand of JAEXLD010000118.1, from coordinate 5,825 downwards.
TAATTAAAAAGGAGAGAGATATGAGAGAAGATTTAGAACAAATTAAAGGGGAATTAAATAAAAATTATAAGTTAGGTTTTGAGATAAGGGAAGATAAACTAGTTAGTGAGAAGTTTAATACATATATAGATGTCGAGGAAATAGAAAGAAAAGCCATAATGGTGTGTGATTACATAACAGAAAACTATGATTATTTTGTAGATTATGAAGTAATAAGTGAAGGGTATTGTCTTGTAATAAGGGTATTTTAATAAATATAATAATTAATTAAAAATGACGGGGTGAATTAATGGAGAAGGTTAATACTTATATAATAAGCTTAGAAGGGAAGGATATTATAAATTCCCAAAAAAATAAAAAAGGTTATGAGACAAAAAATAAAAATAATCTTTTTAAAGGTAGCTTAGATTATAGCCTAGAAGCTATAAAGATAAGTGAAATTAACAATAAATTATTTTATAAAAAAGAGGGGAAACAGTATACTAAGGCAGTTGTTAATGTTACTTTTAACTATGGTAATAGAAATAAAAAGATTGATTTAGACATAAACGATGAAAAAGATATGAACAATAAGAATTTCGATAGGGTTAGTTATACATATAAAAGAGAAAACGGTAAAAGGATTGAAGATAGTGATATAGCGTTTGGATTATATCAACATAAAGACATGACAACAAAAGAAATTAGGGAGGAACTTTATAAAAATGGATTTAAATTAGATGGCAAGCATTATGTTAGATTTAAAAGAAGCAGTGGCTCAAGCAGGGTTGGGAAATGCCTATTTATAAGAAAAGATTTATACAAAAACATGATGGAATGGTCTTATATGGGGTTAAAGTATGGGAAGAATGACAAAATGGATTTAGCTTCTATGGAGGCATATATAAGCCTTACAACATCATCAATAATAGATACTATATCCATAGACCCAAAAGCTATATTAGTAATTGAAGATTTTAGAAGTGAATTTGAGGATACAGTGATGGCTACAGAATGGTGCGATGAAGAGCAAAGATTAATTACTTCAAAAAAGGAAACAATCATATCTAATAGCATTTGGGATGGTCAATCTTTATTGGATGCAAGTATTTTTGAAGAGAAATATAAAGATAAAGGATTTTTGTTATTAAGAAATAGGTTTTTTAAATCAGCTTGTTTCAATACTAATATTCAACAGTTTTTTAAAGATAACAAAATACGTAATATTAATCAATTAAAGGGTTTTACTTTAGCAGAAAATGTTGAAGATATAAAACTAATAACAACTCCAAGTAGTATAAAATATTTAAAATTCAAGGACTACAAAACTTTTGATGGAGATAGAGATAAGTGTTTAGAATATTGGATAACTAATTCAGATAAAAAATTTGGTGTAGTAAAATACGAAAAGCCACCAACCAATATGCACGAGATGGTTCAAACACATTATCAATTATTAAATACATTACCTTTGAGTTATGATGATATGAGAGAGTTGTTGAGACCTAGTTTAGAATACATAAAATTGCTAAAAGATGATTTAGCAGTGCTTAGAAATCATATTGGAATAAATTTAGAAAAACTTGAAAAGTGGAATTTGGAAGATGAAACTTTTGATTTTACTAATAGCAATGAGTTGGTTTACAAATTGTTAATGATTAATGATGATTTTGCAAATACAAAAATCTTTAGGAATTATAAAAATGAAATCATTAAGTCTTATAAGAACAACATAAGAAAAGGACATGTTTTAATAAATGGGAATTATAGTATTTTGCTTGGAAATGGTTGTGAAATGCTAAAGGCTTCATGTGGTTTGTTTAATGGTGAGAGTTCTTTAGATGTAGATGAAGTTAGTATAAAGTCTTTTAAGTATGATATAGATTTGATAGGAATAAGGTCGCCACATGTTACGATGGGAAATGTGTGGTATTGTAAAAATAAATATAATGAATTATTGGATAGGTACTTTAATACTAGCAATTTTATAATTCATGTAAATAGTATTAAAAATAATTTACTAGAAAGACTTTCAGGAGCTGATTTTGATTCAGATCAGATATTAGTTACAGACAATAAAATCTTGGTTAATGGTGCAAAAAAGATATATGGTAAATTTTTAGTACCTACTGACTTTACACCTAAAAAAACAGTTAATAGGACTAATAGCGTTGAAGATAAAATAGACTTAGATATTAAAACAAGTAAAAATCTTATTGGTGAAATTATAAATTTATCTCAGATATTGAATAGTGAATACTGGGATAGGTTGAAAAAAGGAAAGTCGTTAGAAGGATTATATGAAATTATAAGTCAGTTAGATGTTATGAGTTGTATTGAAATAGATAAAGCCAAGAAAGAGTCAGTTGTTGATTCCGAAAAAGAACTTAAATTAATTAGGGAAAGTGAATACATATCATATGGTCAAATTACTAGAGATAAGAAAAAGAAAAAAGTTATGTGTAGACCATATTTCTTTAAATTTGTAGGTGAAGGTAAAAACTATAAGTTTATTAAAAAGGATACTCCTATGGATTACCTAGAGCAGATTATAGATAAAGAAACTCCTAGAATTGAAGAAAATAAAGCTACTGTCAATTTTATAGATTTACTTAACGAAGATGAAGTTTGCAATCCTTATTGGAAGCAAATCAACTCTTTTATAAAAAAAATTAACAAACTAAATAATGAGATAAATGGAATTTGGGCTAGTAATATGAATTATGAAGATAAATATATGTACTCAAACCATAAAAGAGAAAAAATAGTTTCAAATGTGTCAAAACTTAAAATTTCTAATGATTCAATGATTAATATTTTATCAAGAATAAATAGAGAGTATGTAAACAAGAATGGAGATTTTAAAAAAATTGGACTACTTATTATAAATGTGTTATATCTATCACATAAATCTCAATTTTTAGGATTATTTAAGAGAAAACACGAGCCTATTTTAGTGTTAAAAGAAACAAAAGAAGAAAATAATAAATTAAAAATATATAATAAAAGCCACAAAAAGACAACATTTAGGGTATGTTAAAAAAATAACAATAGCGACAAACTTAGTAAAATAGCCACTTCCCAAGGGTATAAGTTTTAGGACATAAGGTAGAGAAAGAAATTCTGCCGATTTTCTGAACACCAGAAAATAATATCCACCTCTCATACAATCTCTCTGGTGGCTTGGCTGAGTATTCAGCCTTGTCCATTAGGGAATGATAATGAGAATAAAAAGTTAAATACAGGCGTGAGAAACCTGTTTTTATATAATAATTAATTAAAAGAAAAGAGAGAATGAAGGAGAGAAAAGAGTTATGGGTAAGAAAGAATTATTAGAGTTACTAAAAGAAAAGATTGGATTTGAAACTAAGAAAGAAGCGGGAGAATTTATTGACAAAATTGATTTAGCATTTAAATCAATAGCAGAAGCTTTAGAAGTTGATGAAAAAGTTAAGGTGGGACAATACTTTACACTAGAAAAGAAGCATGTTGAAGGAAAAACAGGTGTAGCTTTAGGAAGGGAATATTCAACTCCAGCACATGATGAAATTAAGATTAAAAAGACTAGCCTTATGAAAAATTTAGCGTAGGAGAGTGAATTATGGCAAAATCAAAAATAAATGAAAAGATAATTACTGAGCATAAATTTAGTATCGAGGGTAGTTTAAATGTTGATGGTCTTCAAGAAAATAATATTGTAGTAGAAGTTGAGGAAGAAGGCGAAGTTGACTTAAAGAAATACTTAGATAAGTTCAATGGTAAATATATAAAGATTGCATTATCAGATAAGACAGAAGAAATTCCTGAAGAATAATTAATTAAAAAGGTGGTGATTTAAAATGATGATTAATGAATGTTTAACATTAAATTTATTCAAAGAAGAAATGATAGCACTTTTAGAAATAATGGCAATAGCTGAAACGGTGGGTTTAAACTCAGACCAGAAGCAATGTGTTGATGAAATAAAGAAAGGTATTAAAGCTTTTTTATAATAAAATAATTGTTTTATATAGCAGATACTTGTATGAGATTTGACTATTGATTTATGATGTAGCATTTTTAAAGCTAAACAGTTTAAGAAACTGATATTTGTTTGTGCAGATATAACGCTTTGTGCTAGTGTTTTTGGGAACTCGCTACTAAGAATAAGGTTGGCGATAGATGTTTGTTAGGAAGGTTTAGAACATCAAAGTGTAAGCTATCTACAGAAAAGACCACGTGACAAAGTGGCAGTCAGAATAGGGTGAAGTTATTTTTTAAAGAAACTCGATAGCAATAATTCCTAACTTGTCATTAGGGTTAAATGTTTGATTACCACGTCGTAATCATTAGAGGCTAATCTTATGATTAGGTTTTGCGTGATTTAATTGAACGCCGTTGACTAGCAACAGAAAAATTAGACAAGTGATTGAACCACCAAAGGCTATGCCTTGCACCACACTTTAGTAGTGACGATTATCCTCAAATATGGTGGACATACATAGACCTTCAGCACCTATGTCGAAAGATATGTGAAACATGAACCACTTAATAATCCGAAGTACAAGGATTGAGCAGTATGGTCATCAAAGTGGATACTGCAATTTTTAATTAAATCACCTATTTTAACAATTGTTAATTCAAGGATATATTTACTTGTATCTTTGTATAAACAATTGAATATTGAAAACTACATTTTGTAGACAGGAGTTAGAACATCTCCTTTATCAAAAATCACTCTATAGTACATTGTATGGCTATTAGATTTTTAAAATAATTAATTAAAATATCCAAGTGATGATACTTGGTTTGTACGGGTAAGTTGTGATGGGGCAATTTACATTGACCACGGTGTAAGAAAATCAATCCTACTTAACGAATGATTGGGGTATGTTCCCAACGTGTAGGTAAAGGTAGTGTAGAATTATAAGTCTTGCTACCTTCTTTTTAAAATTATTAATTAAATTTAAAAGAAAGGGATTGATATTTATGAGAGAAAACAAAGTAAGGGAATTTTTAAATGAAAGATTTGGGAATGTTAGAACAGTTAATGTTGAAGGGAATATTTGGACAATAGCAGATGATGTATGTAGAATATTAGAAATTAAGAACACTTCAGACGCATTGAAAAAATTTAAAGAAGGTAAAGAAAAGGATATTATAACGGTATTATGTGATGTAGATAATAACTATACCACATCAAAAGCTCGTAAGACTCAAGATATGCTATTCGTTTCGGAACAAGGTTTGTATAAATTAATATTTAAATCAAGAAAGCCTTTTGCTGAAGAATTTCAAGATTGGATATGTGGGGAAGTTATTCCTACTCTAAGAAAAGATGGAATGTATGTAAATGGCGAAGAAGATGTTGAATCTGTAGAAGAGTTAACTCAATTAGTTGATGAGGCTATGGAAAGAAAAGTGCTTAGAAAATTTGGAATTGGCGTTCGTAAAGATTGGAGTAAAACTATAGAGGATAATTGGAATATTAGAAATAAATTTCAGTTTGCAACTTATACTAATGAACTTGTTTATAAGCCTATTTTTAATAGAACTGCAAAACAACTAAAAGAACAATTCAAAGTTGTGAAGTTAAGGGATGATTTATTTACATTAGAAGAGTTATCAAATGTTGCTAAGTTAGAAAACGAGATTTGCACATTGGTTGAGTTTGGTGCTGATTATTATGGAGTTAAAAAATATATAACTGAAAAATACAAAGCTAGTTAATATATATGAGTAGGTTTCCTCTACTCTTTTTATTATACAAAAATTAATTAAATAAATGGAGAGAATGACATATGGGAGAAAAGAGAATTAAAAAAGTTTTAGATTTTACATGTAAATATTGTGGAAAGAAGTACAAC
>JAEXLD010000065.1 GCA_023445445.1 Bacillota bacterium | reverse complement strand
AAAATTAAAAATATAGACTATTTGCTAAATAAAGAAAATATGCCTCCTTCTATTTATACAATAGAAGGACATAGCAAACTTCTCTTAAACTTAGTTAATATATATAATAATAATTTAAAATAACTATATGCCTAAAAGGTGCTTTGTCACAAGAAAATAAATTGTAAAAAATGTGAAATTATTAAATAAATTATCTAAGTAATTTACTTTATTAATTTAATTTGTGATACAGCACCTAAGGTTTACTTCAAATACAGCTTTTAAAGTCTATTTTTAATTTCCTTTACCCAATTTCTAGCTCCATTTACTGCATCCCATGCAACTTCTGCATTTTTCACATAATAGATTGCATCTTCTTCTGATCCTAAGCTTTTCAATTCAGGTTGAACCTTAGGAAGTCTTTTTTGCTTAGTTAGATAATTAACTACAAACGGATTTGATGCATTTGCAATTCTTAAGGCTCTTTCCGCCTCTTCTAATTTACCTAATTTAAATAAGTAAAGGGCTTTTGAAAATTTAGTAGCTGAAAGATAATCATCTTTAAACATTGATAATACTTTTTGAGTTTCTTCATCTTTTCCTTCAGCAATTAGCCAAGAAAGTAATACTCCTCTTATTAATAGTCTATCTTCAGGACATAATCTTAATAAGTCAGTGAATTCTTGTATGGCTTCATTTCTTTCATTAATACTCCATAATAAATTACCTAGTCTATATTTTGCACTATAATATGGTTTAGCCGTTTCTAAGTCTAAATATTTACCTATTAATTTATCAATATTTTCTTCACCTATAACTTCTTTAGCTATTTCTACGGCTTTATTAGATAAGTTTTTTTGCTCTTCTTTACTTATAGAATTATCATAAGATAAAATTATATAAGCTTCTGCACATTTATTACTTATATTTAATGCTTCCTTTGCTAACTTAACCTTTTTATTAAAGTTTTTTTGATTCCATGCATCATTTGCAATTCTATTAGCTTCAATTAAATTCTTGTCTTCTTTTATAACAACTTCATCTTGTATCTGTTCTTTATTTTCTGTATCAACAGATGTAGCTTCTGAATTGGAAACACTCTCACACTTTTTACTTTCCACTTCATTATCTTCTTTTGAAGATATTAACCATTTTTCCTCATCTATATTTATCATACTTCTTACTTCTTTAGATTTAGAAAGGCCTGTACTACTACTTACATCAAATAATTTGTAGAAATCGGAAGCCTTAATATCTATAGTAGATTTATTTGTAAATAACCCATTTATTATACCAATTGAGTGAACAATTCCGCAGGCCCAAGAATTGGCCTTACCCTTATTTAACTTAGAACTATCTAACTTAAATATTTCTTCACATAAGTTTTCTGCAAGAAACAAGTATTCTTCATTTAAATTGTTTATACATACCTCTTTAATAATACTTATTATTTCTGAACATCTTTCGTTCCTTATTTCTATTGTTTTTTGCATTACTTATTTCTCCTTTTCTATGGTATTTAGACTATAATAAATCATGTGTAAGCCGATGTTTTATATTATATGATATTTACATACATTTTTCAAACATAAGTGAAAACATATTTCAAATTCCTATAATCATACAAATTGTAACAAATTCCTTATTATGTTATAATAAGCTTGTTATAAAAATCAATTTAATTTGCTTTAAAAGGAGGAGTTTACATGAAAAAAAGTTTATTAGCAATATCCTTATCACTACTTATACCATTTTCTTTAATTTCTTGTTCAAAATCAACAGAGGCTGGACAAAATGAAAATAATGAAGTTAGTAATTCTACTGGAATAAATAATAGTACAAGTTCTGAAAATAACACTTCTACTGATGATAAGAAGGATAGTGAAACAGTTGAAATCAAGGATACTGAAGCTAAAATTTATTATTATGATGTAGTATCTGATAAAATTGTCTACATAAATACAACTATTAAAGTTAATGGTAATAATGCCTCAGAACTTTTAGTTGATGAATTAAAAAAATCACCGGGTACTGATATATCACCTTCACTTTCTAGTGAAGTAACTTTAAATTCTTCAAATTTAGATAAGGATAAATCTAAAATAACTTTAGATTTTTCTTCTAATTTTGTAAGTTCACAAAACTTAGGTGCTGGTGCTGAGTCTAGTACTCTTACTGCAATATCTAATACTTTTGGTGACTACTTTGATGTTAAAAATGTAGTAATAACTCTAGATGGTAAACCTTATACATCAGGTCATATTTTAATGAATGAAGGCGAAGCCTTTGAAGTGAATTTAGAAGATGCTGTTGAATTAAAGTAAAATACGGATGATAAAACTACATGATTTACGGTGAAAGCAAATGTCCTAATTGTGGGTATTTTTCTTCTGAAAGATTGTTTGCTATTAATTAATCATTTACTTAAATACAAAGCTAAAAGGAGTTGATTAGTCAGCTCCTTTTTTAATATTCTATTCCTCTTTTATAAAACAAATCATCTGAAATAACTGCAATTCCAACTACTTTAACTCCATTTTGTAATTTTTCTTCATTTAGTGGATTTATAGGATATGAATTGCCATTATATTTTAATACTCTAAAGTCTAGCTTATCTTTTCTAATTAATCTTACTATTAAGTTATGATATCCACTATTTATTTCATCAGACACTATAATAGGTGGAATAATATCTTTGATTTTAGAGGTTATTATATAGTCATTATTTTTTTCTTCTAGAATTACAATAGTTCCACCTCTTTGACTACAAAACTTTGGTCCTTCTAAATATGCTATTATTTGATACTTATCTGAATCATTAAGTTTGATTCTATTATATAGATAATTTACTTTATCCAAATTAGGATTTAATAAAAATTCTTTTTCTATTGCTCTTTCTATCCTTAAATTAGCGTAATACTCCGCCTCAATAAAATCTACATTTGAAAAATCATATTTTTTATCTATAAATTCTACTCTTGTAGAATTTATTATATTCTTACTACTTTTAATTAAAATTTCACTATTTAGTTCCTTAAAACTATGCTCTTCATATCTTAATATGCTATTTATTTCTCCTATAATATCATTTATATCTTCTCCGATGATTTTTTGTTTTATTAGTAAATCAAATGTATCTCTATCATTACTTCTAATTAGTAAAGCTTCATATGGAGAAAGAACCTGCCCCTGACATTTATTGATTAAACCTCCATCTGATTTATATCTTTCATTCAAATATCTGTAATCTTTATTTTCTATATTAATGATATAATTTCTATTATTATTATTATCAATTAAGCTAACTTTATAATTATCATTATATATTACATTATATGGATTATTTAATAAGTTTTGATTGGAATCAAAAATTGATTCAATCTTTTCATTATTAAATCTATATATTATAAATTTAAGACCATTAAATTCTACTTCTTCTTCTACTGAAAATAAAATGTCATGTTTATCCTTTGAAGTGAATTCAGCTAATATAATTCTAGGATTATATCCCTTAATATCTTTTAAATCAATATATGTTATTTTTCCATTTAATCCTTCAGATATAACTATTTCCATTTCATCATATAATGTATTTTTTCCTTCATTAATTTTTCTTCCTATTAAATAAATTATATCTTTATCACTATCACTAATTATATTACCAAGTTTACTTGTTATTATTTCTTTTGAGGTTTTTTCAATATTTCTAATCATGAAAGCTCCTTAATTATTAATATACTATTATATTATTAATTAATATTATTTTTGCTATACAAAAGAAAAAAAGAGCTAGGATATTAATTTTTTATACTAAAATCTAAATATCTGTAAATTGCTTTACTATATACTCTTATAAAAAAGTAAAGAGACTAATACTAAGCCTCTTTATGCACCTAATTATTAATAATATTATAGCTTTCCTTCTCCTTCACAAAAAGGACATTCAAAATCCCCATTACCTCCACATGTTAGACACTTTTCATTTGGATAATTTTCTTCACCACAATCACATTTTACTCTACCTGTACCATCACAACTAATGCATTTACTTAGATAATTGCTATTATTAATCTTCATACCTTTTCTCCCTATATATTACTATCTATTAATTCTTAACAATTATTCTTATTTTATTCAAAAAACAAAAAATATAATGCTAGCCATTAACTTTAAGATTATAAGTTATCTAACATTATATTTTTATTATTTTATATTTTAAACATTTATTTCACTTTTTATTTCTAAAGCTTCTTTATTATCCTCTATAATTGGTTTTATATAGCTCTCTATGAATTCAACAACTTGACTAGGTGCTCTACCAACAAATTTGATAGGATCTATAATATCTATTATTTCTTCTTTAGTTAATTTGAAACTATCATCCTTAATAATTCTTTCAATAAGATCGTTATCTAGCCCTTCCCCTTTTACTCTTTGAGCCGCTGCCATTGAATGAATTCTTATTTTTTCATGAAGCTCTTGTCTATCTCCACCTCTTTTTACAGTTTCCATCATAATATTTTCTGTAGCCATAAATGGAAGTTCGTTATTCACATGGGCTTTTATTACTTTTTCATAAACCACCATATTTTCTGCTATATTTATATATAAATTAAGTACTCCATCCAATGCTAAAAAGGCTTCTGCCACTGAAATTCTTTTATTTGCTGAATCATCTAATGTTCTTTCAAACCATTGAGTAGCTGCTGTAATTGCAGGGTTTAGGGAGTTTACTATAACATATCTTGCTAATGAACTCATTCTTTCGCTTCTCATAGGGTTTCTCTTATATGCCATTGCTGATGATCCAATTTGATTTTTTTCAAATGGCTCTTCAATTTCTTTCATGCTTTGTAATAATCTTAAATCATTACTGAATTTATATGCACTTTGTGCAACTTCTGATAATCTATTTAAAACTATTGAATCTAGTTTTCTTGGATAAGTTTGCCCTGTTACACCATAACTACTTTCAAACCCCATTTTATTAGCTACTATTTTATCTAGAGCTTTTACTTTTTCTTCATCATTATCAAATAAAGTCATAAAACTAGCTTGAGTTCCTGTAGTTCCTTTAACTCCTCTTAATTTTAAAGTTGATAATAAAAAGTCTATATTTTCTATATCCAATAATAAATCTTGCATCCAAAGAGTTGCTCTTTTACCTACAGTTGTTAATTGTGCTGGTTGAAAATGAGTAAATCCTAAAGTAGGCATATCCTTATATTTAATTGCAAAATTTGATAAATGATTTAAAACTGTTACTATTTTCTTCTTAATTAGTAATAGTCCATCTCTCATAATTATAATATCAGTGTTATCACCTACATAACAGCTTGTGGCGCCTAAATGTATTATTCCCTTAGCTTTAGGGCATTGAAGTCCATAAGCATATACATGACTCATTACGTCATGTCTAACTTCTTTTTCTCTTTTAATAGCATCATCATAATTTATATTATATATGTTTGCTTTTAATTCATTTATTTGCTCATCACTTATATTTAAGCCTAATTCTCTTTCCCCTTCAGCTAAAGCCACCCAAAGCTTTCTCCATGTTGAAAATTTCATGTCATCAGAAAATATGTAACTCATTTCCTTTGATGCATATCTTGAGTTTAACGGTGAATTATATAAATCTCTCATCCTTTGAAAACCTCCGAATAAATATTTCACTTTTTACTTCATCATTCGTATTATAGCATAATTCTATTTTATTTTCAGCTTTTTATAATAAATTTTAAGTTATATTTTTTTATTATTACAATATAATATATTGTAATATTATATATAGGGGGAATAATTAATGTGTAAAATAAACTTATTAGACAAGATATCTTTTATTTTAGTTTTAATTGGTGCAATTAATTGGGGACTTATTGGTATTTTAAGTATTAATCTAGTTAGTATATTAGTTGCTAAATCTATAATTTTGCAAAGATTAATTTATATTATAATTTTTGCTGCTGCTATAGATTTAATAGTTTTATTGTTTAAATGCAATCCTTTGGATATTAATCATTAACTACATAATTAATCTAATATAATTTTAAAATTAAATTTTATAATAAAGAAATAAAAAAGTGCCCTAGGGCACTTTTTTATTAATCTTCTAAATTTGCTATTAAGTTAGATATTTCTTCAACTGCTAGAGCTTCATCATCACCGCTAGCTAAAACTGTTATAGCAGCTCCTTTAGTTACTCCTAAAGAAAGAACTCCGATTAAGCTTTTAACATTAGCTTTCTTACCGTTAAATTCTATGCTTACATCTGATTTGAAAGATGAAGCTTTCTTAACTAATAAAGTTGCTGGTCTAGCATGTAAACCAGTTCCGTTGTTTACTACAACTTCTTTAGATACCATTATACACACCTCTTTGCTAATTTTTTAAAATAGTTATCTATTTAACTATTTCATTATATATGTAATTCCAAAAAATTTCAAGGCTATAATCACTAATTTCTATTTATAATGAAAAAGAACTACTTATTTGTAGTCCTTTTCTTTTTCCCCTAAATTAATTTAACTTACTAATAATTTCTTACAAAATATTATCTTGGTTGAACGATTAGTTTTATTGCTGTTCTTTCTTCACCGTCAATTTCTATATCAGTGAATGCTGGAACACAAACAATATCTTTTCCGCTAGGGGCAACGAAGCCTCTTGCTATAGCAATTGCTTTTACTGCTTGATTTATAGCACCTGCTCCTACTGCTTGGATTTCTACTATATTTTTTTCTTTAATAATGGCAGCTAAAGCACCTGCCACTGAATTAGGATTTGATTTTGTTGAAACTTTTAATACTTCCACTTGTATTTACCTCCTAGATAAAAATCGTTTACAATTTACAAGAAATTACTCTTGCTATTTATATATTCTATATATTCTTTTAAAATCCTTCTTTATTATGAAATTTTTTTACGAAAAAATAAAGTACATTTTGTTTAACACAAAATGTACTTTATATTACTTAGCATAATCTACTGCTCTTGTTTCTCTAATAACATTAATTTTAATTTGACCTGGATATTCTAATTGTTCTTCTATATTCTTAGCTAAGCTTCTAGCTAATTCTACAGATCCAGCATCATCTAAATGTTCTGGTTTAACCATAATTCTAATCTCTCTACCAGCTTGAATTGCATATGATTTTTCTACACCTTCATAAGAATTCGCAATTTCTTCGAGTTTTTCTAACCTCTTAATATATGCCTCTAATGTTTCTCTTCTTGCGCCTGGTCTTGCTGCTGATATTGCATCAGCTGCTTGAACTAACACAGCCTCTAAAGTTAACATTTCTACATCTCCGTGATGAGCTGCAATAGCATTTGCCACTACTGGTGATTCTCCATATTTCTTTGCTAAGTCCCCACCTATTACAGCGTGACGACCTTCGTCTTCTTTAGTAGCTACTTTTCCGATATCGTGTAATAATCCTGCTCTCTTAGCTAAACTTACATCTAAACCTAATTCTGCCGCCATAACACCTGCTAAATATGAAACTTCTATGGAATGTTTTAACACATTTTGTCCATAACTAGTTCTATATTTTAGCCTACCAAGTAGTTTTATAATTTCAGGATGAACGCCATGAACTCCAGTTTCTAGAGTTGCTTGTTCTCCTTCTTCTTTAATATCATTTTCCACATCTTTAGTAGCTCTTTCTACCATTTCCTCGATTCTAGCTGGATGAATTCTACCATCCACAATTAACTTTTCTAATGCTATTTTAGCTATTTCTCTCCTTATAGGATCAAAACTTGATAAAATAACAGCTTCTGGAGTATCATCTATAATTAAATCAACTCCTGTTAATGTTTCAAGAGTTCTGATATTTCTACCTTCTCTACCTATAATTCTACCCTTCATTTCATCATTTGGAAGGGCTACAACATGTACTGTTGATTCTGATACATGATCAGCTGCACATCTTTGGATGGCAGTTGTTATAATTTCTCTAGCCTTTTTCTCTGCTTCTTCTTTAGCTCTAGATTCTATATCTTTGATCATAATAGCAGTTTCATGAGTTATCTCTCTTCTAACTTCTTCTAATAGGATTTCTCTAGCTTCATCAGTAGATAAAGATGCAACTCTTTCAAGTTCCTCTCTCCTCTTAGAATGTAGTTCCTGTACATTTGCTTCCATTTCATCGATTTCTTGTAATTTTTTATTTAGAGCTTCATCTTTCTTTTCTAAAAGATCTGATTTTTTATCCAAAGCTTCTTCTCTTTGGATGATTCTTCTTTCAAGTCTCTGAATTTCATTTCTTCTTTCTCTTGAATCTCTGTCTAAATCGTTTCTAAGTTTATGAACTTCTTCTTTAGCCTCTAATATTGACTCTTTCTTAGTCGCTTCTGCTTCTCTTTTAGCATTTTCTAAAAGGATTTCAGCTTCTCTTTCCAAGCCTTCTATTTTCTTTTTAGAAGCACTTTGTATAGCTTTATACAGTAATAAACCTGATACAATTAATATTACAATATAAATTATTATACCTATAAGAATCTTCTCCATAAAAACACCTCCTCCATTCATATAAACATTATGCTTAAATGAAAATGTAGAGGTATCATACTTAATCTAACTGATATATGAAATATGATAAAACCAGTATTTGTTATTATTTTATATTAAAATTAAAATTATGTCAAGTTACTTATATAATACAATAAACAATTAATGCTAAAATAAGGGATATTAATATTAATTTTTTAATTATTAGAATAAATAATTAAAAAATCGATAGCATAATAAATTATACTATCGATTATATTATTATCATATTTATATAATTATATTCAAATTATATATATTTATTACTCTTTATCTTTTTCTTTATCTTTCTTATTTTTAGCAGTAGTAGCTTCCATTATAGGTAATTCATATTTAGTTCTAATTTGATTTTCTATATCAAGTGCAGTTTCTGGATTATCCTTTAAATATTGCTTAGCATTTTCTCTTCCTTGTCCTAGCCTAATATCACCATAAGAGAACCAAGCTCCACTTTTTTGCACTATTCCTTCCTTTACACCAACATCTACTATGTTACCTGTTCTTGATATTCCTTCATTATACATTATATCAAATTCAGCTTGTTTAAATGGAGGCGCTACCTTATTCTTAATTACCTTAACTCTTGTTCTGTTTCCTACAACGCTTTCACCTTGTTTTATTGAATCTATTCTTCTAACATCAAGTCTAACTGAAGAATAGAACTTTAATGCTCTTCCTCCTGTTGTAGTTTCAGGATTTCCAAACATAACCCCAACTTTTTCTCTTAATTGGTTTATAAATATAGCTATACAACCTGTTTTTTGTATAGTTCCTGTTAACTTTCTTAAAGCTTGTGACATAAGTCTTGCTTGAAGACCAACGTGAGAATCTCCCATTTC
>JAEXLD010000054.1 GCA_023445445.1 Bacillota bacterium | reverse complement strand
AGTACTACTTATCCAGGAACTACTGAAGAAGTTTTAAAACCAATACTAGAAAGAAATGGACTAAAATGTGGAGAAGATTTCTTCCTAGCATTCTCACCAGAAAGAGTAGACCCAGGTAATAAGCACTACAACACTAAAAATACTCCAAAGGTAGTAGGTGGATGCACTGAAGAATGTACAGAAATCGCAGCTGCTTTATATGAAAATGTATTAGAAGGAGAAATTCACAAGGTTTCTTCACCAGCAGTAGCTGAAATGGAAAAGATTTTAGAAAATACTTTTAGAAATATAAATATAGGTTTATCAAATGAAATGGCTATTCTTTGTAACAGAATGGGAATAGATGTATGGGAAGTTATAGATGCAGCTAAAACTAAGCCATATGGATTTATGCCATTTTATCCAGGCCCAGGTTTAGGTGGTCACTGTATACCACTAGATCCTTTCTACTTAGAGTGGAAGGCTAAAGAATATGATTATCATACACAACTTATTGAAACATCAGGTATGATAAATGACTCAATGCCAGGATTTGTTTTAGAAAATATAATGAAGATATTAAACAAGCAAAAGAAGGCTTTAAATGGTGCAAAAGTTTTAGTTATGGGATTAGCATACAAGAATGATATAGATGACTATAGAGAATCACCATCCTTCAAGGTAATAGAATTACTAGAAGAAAATGGTGCAGAAGTTATAGTTAACGATCCTTTCTGTGCTACAGGTAAGTACAAAGGTAAAACTTATTACTCAGTAGATTGGAAAGAAGTAATAGATGAATCAGATATAGTTGTTATAACTACTGGACACACAGTTTATGACTATGAAGAAATCGTAGATAGATCAAAAGTAGTTTACGATACAAGAAATGCTACAAAAAATGTTGTAAACAATAGAGAAAAGATATATAAGCTATAAAATTTTGAAAAGTGCAGTATATAACACTTCAATAAGAAAAAATATTTTTATAGTGTTATATAATATATACTGCAAAGCTTTTTATTAGATGTCAGTATGACGGTTAATAACTATAATATATTTAGTTATTAACCGTTTCTAATATACTGTAGATATAATTGGGGTATTTTGGGTAATCAGTATCAGTATATTATTAAATAATTATATATACTAAGAAGTTCTTTTATAATATATAATTTTAAATTATAATAATATATAGATTTTATGTAACATAATATTATAGATAATGTGGTGATAAAGTGAATTTAGATAACTTAAAAATAAAAAGAGAAGTTAATGTAAGAGAGGCCATGCAAAAATTAGATAGAGTTGCAAAAGGTATAATTTTTGTTGTATCTGAAAAAGATGAATTAATAGGTACAGTAACTGATGGAGATATTCGTAGATGGATTCTAAAGAATGGTAGTATGGAAGAAGTAATTGAAAATGTTATGAATAAAAACCCTATCTATTTAATGGAGGGTGAGAGTAACTCTGCTGATGAAGTTATGAAGGAAAAAAGTATAACAGCAATTCCAATTATTAATTTAAATAGAAACATTATAGATATAAAGTTCTTAAATAGAAATGTTTTTATAGAGAATAAGAATAAATCATTAAAAGATATTCCTATTGTAATTATGGCAGGTGGATTAGGAACAAGGTTATATCCATATACAAAAATATTACCTAAACCACTTATACCAATTGGAGATACTCCAATAATTGAAAGAATTATGGATAAGTTTAGTTTATATGGAAGTAAAGATTTTTATTTAACTGTTAACTATAAGAAGAACATGATAAAATCTTACTTTAATGAATTAAATAAAGATTATACTATTAATTATGTAGAAGAAGATAAGCCACTAGGAACTGGTGGAAGTTTAAGCTTACTAAAAAATAAGATAAATAAAACCTTTTTTGTATCTAATTGTGATATATTAATAGAGGCAGATTATGAGTCTATTTTAAAATATCATAAAGAAAAGGGAAATAAAGTAACAGTAATTTCATCTGTTAAAAACTTCCAAATTCCCTACGGAGTATTTAAACTAAATGAGGAAGGTAATATTAATGAAATTGTTGAAAAGCCAGTATATACATTTTTAATTAATACAGGAATGTATTTAATAGAACCAGATGTTTTGAAGGATATTCCAGAAGGTGAATTTTATAATCTTCCTGATATTGTAGAAAAATATATGAATAGTGGAGTTAAGGTAGGAGTATATCCTATAAGTGAACAATCTTGGATGGATATGGGTCAAATTAGTGAAATGAAAGAAATGGTTGACAGAATAGAAGAGAAAGAAAAAAAAGAAAAAAATAATAGCTAGGAGTGTGTCAAATGAACTTAAAAGGGAAAAAGGTTCTTGTAACAGGAGCAGAAGGCTTTATAGGAAGCCACTTAACTGAAAAATTAGTAGAGCTAGGAGCTGATGTAACAGCTTTAGTACAATACAATTCTTTTAATAACTGGGGTTGGATTGATACTTTTGATAAAGAAGTTTTAAATAGTATAAGAGTTGAGACTGGCGATATAAGAGAATTAGATGGTATGAATAGAATAATAAAAGGACAGGAAGTAGTATTCCATCTTGCAGCCTTAATAGCAATTCCTTATTCATATCTTTCTCCAATGGCTTATGTAAGAACTAATGTTGAAGGAACAACAAATGTTTTAGAGGCTTGTAGAAATCATGATGTTCAAAAAATAATACATACTTCAACATCTGAAACTTATGGAACAGCTTTATATGTGCCTATAGATGAAAAACATCCTATGCAAGGTCAATCACCTTATTCTGCATCAAAAATTGGAGCAGATAAGATGGCAGAAAGTTTTTACAGATCATTTAATATGCCAATTACAACATTAAGACCATTTAATACTTATGGACCAAGACAATCTGCAAGAGCTGTTATACCTACTATAATATCACAAGTATTAGCTGGTAAAAATGAAATAAAGCTTGGTAGCTTAACACCAACTAGAGATTTTAATTTTGTAAAAGATACTGCAGAAGCTTTTATTAAGGTTGCTGAATCAGATAAAACTATAGGAGAAGTAATTAATGCTGGTTCAAACTATGAAATATCTATTGGTGATACAGTAAAGAAAATAATAGATATTATAGGAAGAGATGTTAAGATAATTTGTGATGATGAAAGAATTAGACCAGAAAAAAGTGAAGTGAACAGGTTATGGGCTGATAACACTAAGATAAAAGAGCTTACAAATTGGTCTCCACAATATTCAATTGATGATGGTTTAGTTGAGACTATTAATTGGATAAAAGAGAATATGAAGCATTATAAGCCAGATATTTATAATGTTTAGTTAAAAGTATTGTAGAGATTATCTTAGTTTTAAAAGATAATCTCTAAATTATATTTATAGAAGGTGGGATAAAGATGATACCATTATGTGTACCAGAAATAAGAGGAAATGAATGGAAGTATATAAAGGAGTGTTTAGATACCAATTGGGTTTCTTCGGTAGGAAAGTTTGTTGATAGATTCGAAGAAGAGTTTGCAAAGTATAATGATGCTAAAGCAGCTGTAGTTACGATGAATGGAACAGCAGCCCTTCAACTTGCTTTGGTTACTTTAGGTATAGGAGAAGGAGACGAAGTTATAGTACCTTCAATGACTTTTATATCATCAGTAAATTCAATAAAGTACACTGGAGCTGTGCCTGTATTTGTAGATGTAGATAGAGAAAGTTTTGTAATGGACGTTAATAAAGTAGAAGAATTAATTACTGAAAAAACAAAAGCTATAATGCCAGTTCATATTTATGGTTACCCAGTAGAGATGGATGAACTAAATAGAATTGCTAAAAAACATAATTTATATGTTATAGAAGATGCAACTGAAGCATTAGGAACTACTTATAAAGGCAAGTTAGCTGGAACATTAGGTGATATTGGATGTTTTAGTTTTAATGGTAATAAATTAATAACAACTGGTGCTGGTGGAATGCTAATTACAAATAATGAGGATATTGGTAAAAGAGCAAAATATTTATCAAACCAAACAAAAACAATAACTGAGAATGGTGCTATGTATCATGAGGAAATTGGATATAATTTTAGAATGCCAAATATATTAGCGGCAATGGGAGTAGCACAGTTAGAGAAAATAGATGAATATTTAGAAGCAAAAAGAAAGAATGCAAATCTATATAACGAGTTATTAAAGGATGTTGAAGGAATTACTTTAGTAAAGCAAGTAGATTATATTGATAATTGTTATTGGCTGTACTCAATTTTAGTGGAAGATAACTTTAGAATGTCTAGAGATGAGTTATTAAAGGTATTAGTTGAAAATGGAGTTCAAGCAAGGCCATTCTTTTTACCGGTACATGATATGAAGCCTTATTGTGGAAGTAAGTGTGGTACTATGGAAGCCACAATGGATGTAAGTAATAGAGGAATAAATCTTCCAAGTTCAGTTTCATTAACAGAAGAAGAAGTAAAGAAGATTTGTAAATTGATAGCAGAAAATTAATGGATTATATTATTAAATAATATAATAATTGAAAAAAAATGTTTTTATATGTATAATTATAGATGACAACAGAAAATGATATATAATGACATGGCTTCTAATAATAAATTATTATTGGAGGAATATTATGTCAAAATTTAAAAGGTATGCTTTAATTTTGCTTATAGCTATAAGTGTTGATATTATAATGCCATCTATTAATGTCATGGCTTTAGTAACGAGTGAAAATAAAGTGAATACAATTGAGGTATTAAATGAAGATGAAAATTCTAGTATTGTAGATAATAATGAAACAGTTGAATTTTCATCTGATTTAAATATTGAAAGTCAAACAAAAGACGAAGATCTAAAGAGTGAATTACAAACAAATGAAGCTTTAGAAGATAGTAGTAAAATGAAATTAACCAGTATGTATTATGCACAAGTAAGTGATAGTATTATTGAAGGCGCTTTGGAGAATCCTACTACGCCTCATAAATTAACTGGAGATTTTTTTGTAAAGGGATTCTTTGTTTCTACTGATACAATTTCAAAAGTTGAAATTTTTATTGATGGGAAAAAGGCTGGAGATGCTAAGTATGGTATAGAAAGACAAGATATTGGAAATAAGTACAAGTATCCCAATGCACTTAATAGTGGATTTGAATTTTCAGTAAGAAACATTTCAAATGGAAATCATACTATAAAAGCAGTTGCTACAAATAATAAGGGAATAACTAAAGAGTATTCAGCAGATATTATTGTGAATAATAATAAAAATAACATAATGGGTACTGGACAATTAAAAAGAGAACAGATGGCTAATTTCTTACATAGAAATAATTTAGAAAAAAGTATGAGCTATGTTTTAAATTTTGTTGATTTAGTTATTAGTGAAGCTGCTTTAGAAGGCGTAAATCATGATATTTTGTTTTCACAAATAATGAATGAAACTGGATTTTTAAAATTTACTGGAGATGTAAAGGAGGAACAAAATAACTTTGCAGGAATAGGTGCTACTGGTAATGGGAACCCTGGAAACTCTTTCCCGAGTATTCAAATAGGAATAAGAGCAGTAGTACAACATCTTAAAGCATATGCATCATCTGAATCACTTAAAATGCCATTAGTAGACCCTAGGTTTAATTATGTACAAAGAGGAAGTGCTGCTTACGTTGAACATTTAGGAATTAAAGAAAATCCTAATTATAAAGGCTGGGCAGCGGCTAAGGAATATGGATATAGGTTGTTATCATTAAAAGACAATGTTAGTAGTGAATCTTCAACGCTTAAATATTCTTATTTAACAGACTTTAAGATTAGTGGAGAAGCTAAAGTGGGAAATAAGTTAACAATTTCCTCTAAGGCTAATCAAGTAAGTGGAGTAACATATAAAATAGATGTACTTGAAGGTAATTCTAATAATTGGGTAACCTTAAGTGACTGGAGTACAAAAAATACAGTGGAATATAGTCCTAAGTATTCTGGAAAATATATATTTAAAGTGAGTATTAAGAGCAACGGCTCCAGTATAGATGATTATAAAATTTTAGAAGCTAATGTTATTAGTACTAAGTCCCAAGTAACATCATTAGATATTACAGGAAGTAAAACTACTGGTAGTGCCTTAACAATGACAGCAAAAGCAACACCAGAAGCTGATACATTGTACAAGCTATGGGTAGGTGATAGAAATACAAATACGTGGACAGTATTAAGTGATTGGAGTACAAAAAATACAATAAACTATACACCTAAGAATGCTGGTAGATATACATTTACAGTACATGTTAAGCATAAGAATAGCAGTAGTAAAGTAGAAGATGATTATAGATCCGTTGATGTAGTTGTAAATAATGCAATATCAAAGGTAACATCATTATCTGTAACTGGAAATAAGACTACTGGTAGTGCCTTAACAATGACAGCAAAAGGAACACCAGAAGCTGATACATTGTACAAGTTATGGGTAGGTGATAGAAATACAAATACGTGGACAGTATTAAGTGATTGGAGTACGAAAAACACAATAAACTATACACCTAAGAATGCTGGTAGATATACATTTACAGTACATGTTAAACATAAAAATAGCAGTAGTAAAGTAGAAGATGATTATAGATCAATGGATGTAGTTGTAACAAATCCAGTATCAAAGGTAACATCATTAGAGGTAACTGGAAATAAAGCTGCTGGTAGTGTATTAACAATGACAGCAAAAGGAACACCGGAAGCGGATACGCTGTACAAGCTATGGGTAGGCGATAGAAATACAAATACGTGGACAGTATTAAGTGATTGGAGTACGAAAAACACGATAAACTATACACCTAAGAATGCAGGTAGATATACATTTACAGTACATGTTAAACATAAAAATAGCAGTAGTAAAGTAGAAGATGATTATAGATCAATGGATGTAGTAGTAACTAAAGCCGTATCAAAGGTTGAATCTATTAATGTTATGGGAGATAAGGTACTAGGAAATTCTATTACTCTTTCAGCAAAAGCTAATCCAAGTGACACTACATTGTACAAGCTGTGGATATGTGATAGAAGTACAAATACATGGACAGTATTAAGTGATTGGAGTACAAAGAATACAATAAATTATACTCCAAAGAAAATAGGTAAATATACTTTTACTGTTCATGTGAAAAATAAAAGTAACAGCAGTAATATAGAGGAAGATTATAAATCAGTAGATTTTTATGTTACTAAAAAGAATGAGTCAATGGCTGTTTCTTTAGATATAAAAGGAGAAGCTAAAAAAGGTAATACTTTAACTATTGAAGCATTAGGAGCACCAGAAGCTGATACTTTATATAAAATATGGGTTTGTAATAGAAAAACTGGAGTTTGGACTGTTTTAAGTGATTGGAGTAGCACTAGAACAGTAAATTATAAACTTCCAGAAGATAGTACCTATACATTTACAGTACATGTTAAGCATAAAAATAGCAGTAATTTAGCTGAAGATGATTATTTATCAAAAGATATTATCGTAAAAGACAAGTTCTTAGTTGTTATAGATCCAGGTCACAATTATGGTGGAGACAGAGGAGCGATTAGCACATTAAATGGTAAAACATATGATGAAACTGAATTAAATATTCAAGTAGCAGATTTACTTAGAAAAGAATTGGTAAATAGAGGATATAGTGTGGTTATGACAAGAGAACCAGGAGAAAAATTATATGATGAGTTAAGACCTAGTTTACAAAAAAGAG
Source organism: Bacillota bacterium (assembly GCA_023445445.1). Taxonomy (GTDB): domain Bacteria; phylum Bacillota; class Clostridia; order Clostridiales; family Clostridiaceae; genus Clostridium. The sequence continues at coordinate 37,444 of JAEXLD010000054.1, read as the reverse complement.
TAGAATTAGCAAATAGAATTAACGCTGATCTATTTGTAAGTATTCATCATAATTCAAACCCAGATTCTAAAGCAAATGGAGTTGAAGTATATTATTCTTCAAAAGAGTCGGTATCTGGTACAGTAAACTCACAAAATAATATTATAAGTAAAAATCTTGCAGAAGCTATGGTCAATAATTTATCAAAATCTGTTGGGCAACAAAATAGAGGAGCGAAAGCTAATGAAAAATATGAATTTTATGTTGTTAAGAATACATTAATGCCATCTGTATTGGTGGAAACTGGGTTTATAAGTAATCCTACAGAAGTAGCTAAAATTTCAAAGCCAGAAACACAAAAAATAATAGCAACACAATTAGCAAACTCTATAGACAGTATATATAAAAAATAAAATTATATTAAAAAGCAGATTCCGTGTTAGTGAATCTGCTTTTTTAATATGATTCTAATATATAGTTGATTATTTGATATTTATGATATAATGATATAAAATAAAAAAAGAATTTCAAATTATGAGGTGCAGTATGAAGATTGTAGTTATTGGACTAGGTTCAATGGGAAAAAGAAGATTAAAATTATTAATTGGAGAATATAAAAATATTGAAATAATAGGAGTAGACTTAGACCTAAAAAGAAGAAAATTTGTAGAAGACAATTTTAAGATAAAAACATATGAAGATTTAGAAGTAGCAGTAAGAGCTGAAAAACCTAACGCTGCAGTTATAAGTACATCACCTTTATCACATAGTAAAATTATCTTAAAATGTTTAGACTTAGGATTACATGTATTTACTGAGATAAATTTAGTAAATGACAATTATAGTGAGATAATAAAAATAGCTAATGATAAAAATTTAGAATTATTCTTATCATCTACTCAATTATATAGAGAAGAAATAAAAGAGATTGAAAGAAGAGTTAGTGCTTGCAATCAAAAAGTTAATTATATATATCATATAGGACAATATTTACCTGATTGGCATCCTTGGGAAAGCTATAAAGATTTCTTTGTTAATGATAAAAGAACAAATGGATGTAGAGAACTATTTGCAATAGAATTACCATGGATAATAAAAGTATTTGGTAAAATAAAGGATTTAACAGTTAAAAAGGATAAAATTTCAAATCTAGAACTAAATTATAATGATTCTTATCTTTGCATTCTAGAACATGAAAATGGAAATAAAGGTATAGTTTCTGTTGATGTAGTATCAAGAAAAGCTGTAAGCAACTTGGAAATATATGGTGAAGAATTACATCTGACTTGGGAAGGAACTCCAGATACATTAAAAGCATTAAATATAGACAGTAAGATGATTGAACAAATAAATACATATAAAGATATTGAAAAAGATAACAGATATGCTGATAACATTATAGAAAATCCTTATTTAGAGGAATTAAAAACCTATGTTAATAAAATAAATGGAATTGATGAAGTTAGATATACTTTTGAAGATGATTTATATACTTTAAGCATAGTTGATAAAATCGAGGAGGAATAAACATGAAGGTATGTTTTGTAGGGTTAGGATCCATAGGAAAAAGACATATAAAAAATTTAGACTTTATATGTAGAAAAAATAATGTTGAACTAGAGGTTCATGCACTAAGGAATACTGATAAGGCCCTAGATAATGAACTGAAATCAATAGTTTCTAAAGTAGCAAGAAATGTTAATGATTTAGATAGTGATTATGATATTACCTTCATTACGAATCCTACTTCTATGCATTATGACACAATAAATACATTTAGTAATAGAACTTTAAATATGTTTATTGAAAAGCCGGTTTTCCATAGCTTAGATTGTGATTTAAATAATTTAAATCTAAAATCTGAAGGTGTTTATTATGTAGCAGCTCCTATGAGATATACTAATGTTATAAATAAATTAAAAGATGAAATAAAAAATGAAAAGATTTATTCTATTAGAAATATTTGCTCTTCATATTTACCAGATTGGAGAAAAGGGGTAGATTATAGAGAAGTATATAGTGCCAAAAAAGAACTTGGTGGAGGAATAAGTCTTGATTGCATTCATGAATGGGATTATTTAATATACATGTTTGGATTTCCTGAAAAAGTTTTAAACATACAAGGTAAGTACTCTGAATTGGAGATAAATAGTGATGATATTTCTATATATATAGCTCAATATAAAGATAAATTAGTTGAATTACATTTAGACTATATAGGAAAAGATACAAGAAGAGAAATTGAACTTATAACTGAAAAAGGATTAATAGTAGCTGATTTCATAAAAAATGAAATAAGATTTTCATATAAGGATAAGATTGCTTTTGAAAATGATGATGATGAAATTTATATAAGAGAACTACAAGAATTTTTAATGATGATTAATCATAAAAAAGAAAATACGAATAATATAGAACATGCATATGAAGTTCTTAAAATAGCAAAAGGAGAATGGTAAAATGAATATATTATTTACCGTATGTGGTAGAGCAGGGTCAAAGGGATGTAAAAATAAGAATATTAAAGAATTTTTAGGAGAGCCACTACTTTATTATACTTTATCTGCAATAGATTTATTCATTAAAAAAAATAAGAATAACTATAAAAATATTAATGTTTGTGTAAATAGTGATAGTACTGAGTTATTAGAATTAGCAAAAAAAACTAATATAGATATAAGTTTAATTAATAGAGAAGAAAGTTTAGCTAAGGATAATACACCAAAGACTGATGTTATTATGTCTTCAGTAGAATATTGTGAAAATGCAAATGATATAAAGTATGATATAGTTGTTGACTTAGATATAACATCACCATTAAGAACGCTATCAGATATAGAAAATGCTATTAATAGAAAGCTTAAAAATAAAGATAATAAGGTTGTATTCTCAGTTGTTGAAGCTAGAAGAAATCCATATTTTAATATGGTGATGAATGATAATGGCAACTATAAATTAGTAATTGATTCTACATATGTTACTAGGCAAGAAGCACCTATGGTATATGATATGAATGCATCTATTTATGCCTATGAAAGAAAGTATTTAACAGAGGGTGAAACTGAAAAAATATTTGAAGGACCTTGTGGAATTATAGAAATGATAGATACAGGAATCCTTGATATTGATTCAGAAAAGGATTTTGAGCTTATGCAAGTTATTGCTAAGCATTTCTTTGAATTAAATAAAGAATTAAATGAAATTAGAGAAAATATAGCTATGATAAAGTAATTTAGTTTTATGTATTTTAGGATTTTGCAATTACTATTAAATTAGCAAAGTCCTTTTCAATATTTTATAGATTATAAAGAGGTATTTTATGAAAAAAATAGCTGTTATTACAGGAACTAGAGCAGAATATGGACTACTTAAAAATATAATGAGAGAAATAGATAAAGATAGTGAATTAATTCTTCAATTAATAGTAACAGGTATGCATTTATCCACTACTTATGGTCTTACTGTTAAAGATATAATTGATGATGGATTTAATATTGATGAAAGATGTCCTATATTATTAGACTATAGAGGTAAAGAAAAGAATGCTTTAGAAATGAGTTTAGCAATAAGTGAATTTACTACTGCATTTAAAAAGCTAAGCCCTGATATTGTATTAATATTAGGAGATAGATATGAAATATTTGCTGCAGCAACTACTGCAATGGTTTTAGGTATCCCTATTGCACATATTGCTGGCGGTGAGATTACAGAAGGGGCAATGGATGAGCAAATAAGACATGCAATAACTAAAATGGCTCATATACATTTTCCAGGAGCGGAACAGTATGAAAAGAATATAAAAAATATGGGGGAAGAATCGTGGAGAGTATTTAATGTTGGAGATTCAGGAATAGAGAATATAAAATTAACAAAGCTTTTAGATGAAAGCGAGTTAAAAAAACAACTAGGTTTTGAAGTTAATGAAAAAACACTATTGGTAACCTATCATCCTGTAACATTAGAATTAGATCAGGTATCATACCAAATAGCTAATTTAATTGAAGCACTAAGAAATTATAATGATGATATATTAATTACCTATCCTAATTCAGATAATGGTGGAGATATAATAATAGAGGAATGGAAAAAGTTTGCTAAGGAAAAGGATAATGTTCATTTATTTGAGAGTCTTGGTAGTTTAAGATATTTATCAGTTATGAAGAAGTGTGGATGTATTGTTGGTAACTCTTCAAGTGCATTGATTGAAGCACCATACCTAAAAAAACCTGTTGTTAATATTGGCAATAGGCAACAAGGAAGACTTATGGCAGATAATATAATTAACGTTGATAATAAAGCTAATAATATAAGAGAAGGTATTAAAAAAGCATTATCAGATGAATTTATAGAAGCAACTAAGAAGGTGAAAAGTCTTTATGGAGAAGGGGATACTAGTAAAGAAATAGTTGAAGTGTTGAAAAAAATTGAAATTAACGAAAAATTATTAAAAAAGAAATTAGTATGGAGTGATTAAATTATGTCAGTTTATATAATAGCTGAAGCAGGAGTAAATCATAATGGAAAGTTAGAATTAGCTAAAAAATTAGTTGATTTAGCAAAAAAATCAGGAGCAGATGCTATCAAGTTTCAAACTTTTAAAGCTGAAGAAAGTACAGGAGCTTATGCTAAAAAAGCAAAATATCAGCAAGAAAATATGCCGAAAGAAGAATCTCAATTAGATATGATAAGAAAGTTAGAATTGCCATTTGAGCAATTTAAGGAAATACAAGATTATTGCAAAAGTGTAGGGATAGATTTTATATCAACACCAGATGGAACAGAAAGTTTAAATTTCTTAGTAAGTTTAGATGTTCCATTAATTAAAATTGGTTCTACAGAAGTGTCTAACATAGAGTTCTTAAGAGAAATAGGGATGACAGGAAAAGAAGTTATATTATCTACTGGTATGAGTACTTTAGGAGAAGTAGAAAAAGCAATAGATGCAATAAAATCTACAGGAAATAATAATGTTAAAATAATGCATTGTACTACTGATTATCCAACAGCTGTAGAAGATGTTAATTTGAGAGCTATGATTTCAATGAGAGAAGCTTTTAAAGTTCCAGTTGGACTATCAGACCATACAGTAGGAAATGAAGCAGCTATTGCAGCTGTAGCATTAGGTGCTGAATTTATAGAGAAGCATATTACTTTAGATAAAGAAATGGAGGGACCTGATCATAAAGCTTCAATGAATTTCGAAGAATTTAAGAAATATGTAGAGTCTATTAGAAATACAGAAAAATTATTAGGTGATGGAATTAAAAGACCTACTAAGAGAGAAATAGCTATTATGAAGGACGTTAGAAGAAGTATTGTTGCAAAATATAATTTAAATGCTGGAGATGTATTAAGCAAAGAAATGCTTACTTATAAAAGACCAGGAAACGGAATTAAACCAGAATTAGTAGAGGCTTTAATAGGAAGAACATTAAAAAGAGATTTATCTTGTGATGAAATGGTATTATGGGAGGACTTACTGTAGAATGAATAAAACAATGAAAAAAGATTATTTATCTTTAGATACTCCATGTTATATATTAGATGAAGATAAATTAATAAAAAATTATAATGATTTAGTTGAAGCTTTTTCAAAAAGATGGAGTAATTTTATAGTAGGATACTCATTTAAAACAAATTCTTTACCATATGTATTAACTATGCTAAAAGAAAAAGGGGCTTATGCTGAAGTTGTATCTGAACCAGAGTATAGATTAGCTATCAAGATGGGATATGATAAAGAAAAAGTAATAATTAATGGACCTGTTAAAGGCTTTAATGCTTTAGAAGAGTGCTTAAATAATGGAGCCATAGTTAATTTAGATTCTTTCCATGAAATAAATTGGATAAAGAATAATAAACCTAATAAAGATGGAAAATGGAAAGTTGGATTAAGAATAAATTTTAACTTGGAAAAATGCTGCCCTGGTGAAACTATTATGGGAGAAGAACCAGGTAGATTTGGATTTAATATTGAAAACGGGTCTTTTAATAGAGCTTTAGAAGAATTACAGAGTATTCCTTATGTTAAAGTAGTTGGGCTTCACGGACACCATAGCACGAAAACTAAAAGTTTGAATATATTTAAAGCTATATCTGAGAAATTATCATCTATAGGCGAACTTATTTCTAATGATATAGAATATATTGATGTTGGAGGATGTATATTTGGTGATAAACCTGGGGCACCAACATTTGATGAATACGCAGAAGTGATTACTGAAGTTCTAGAGAAAAAATATGATAAAAAGAAAGTAGCTCTTATATTAGAACCTGGAGCAGCTTTGATAGCATCTCCATTTAAATATTTATGCAAAGTTATAGATAAAAAGGATGTAGGAGAAAATAGGATAATTACTACTGATGGAAGTTGTATACATATAGATCCACAGATGCATAATATAAAGTTCTATCAAGAATGTTATGGTAGCGGTGAAATATTTAAGAATAGACAAATACTTTCTGGCTTCACATGTATTGAAAAGGATAGGATGGCTATAGTTAATAATGAAAATGAATTAATAGAAAATGACTATATTTTATTTTATAATACTGGAGCATATTCTATGGCGTTAAGTCCACTATTTATACAATATTATCCTAATGTATATTTAGAAAGTAAAAATGATATTAAATTAATCAGAAACGCGTGGTCTATTGAAGAATATATTGCCAATTCAATATATTAATTAGGAGTGAAGAAAATGAATTTAATGATATTAAGTCCAGGAAGAAGAGTGGATATAGTACAGTATTTTAAAAATGAGTTTCATAAAAAAGGCTTTAAGGTCTTTACTTTAGATATGAGTCCTTATGCTCCAGCCTTGTATGAGGGTGATGAAGCCTTTGTAATAAAAAAAGACTTTAACAATTTAGATTCTTATATCGACAATGTTATTGAAGTGTGTTGCTCTAATAATGTTGGAGCAATTATTACATTAATAGATCCAGAGTTATTATTGCTTGCTAAAAATAAGGAGAAATTTTTAGCCAATAATATTATTCCTATTGTGTCTAATCTAGATACAATCTCATATACATTCGATAAATATGAGTTTTCTAGAAGATTAAAAGATAAGGTTAATGTTATTCCAACATATAAAAGTTATGAAGAAATAAAAAAAGCAGTTTCAATAAAAGAAGTTGAGTTTCCTATTTTCGCTAAAGTAAGAGATGGAAGTGGTAGTGTTGGAATTGGAAAAGTCAATAATTACGATGAGCTAGATGCCTATAGAGATAAAGAAAATTATATTTTTCAACCATATGTAAAAGAAAAAGAATATGGAGTAGATATATATTTCGATATGATTGATGGCAAAATTAAGGGTTTTTTTATTAAAGAAAAGTTAAATATGAGAGCTGGAGAAACAGACAAATCTATATCAATTTATAGAGAAGATATCAATGATATAATTCTTAACTTAGAGGGGTTAGGATTTTATGGACCAATAGATATGGATATATTTGAGGATAAGGATGGAAATCTATATGTGAATGAAATAAATCCTAGATTCGGAGGCGGATATTCTCATGCATATAATTCAGGAGTAGATTTTATAAGATGTATATCAAATAATTTACTTGGAAAAGTAAATGAGGAATGCTTCAATAAGTATGAGCAAAATCTCGTTATGCTTAAATACAATGGAACCAAATTTATTAAAAAAGATAAACTGAAATTAGTTTAATAGGTGATTTATGTCTAGTAAAATGCGATTGATAAAAAGTTCTGGTATATATGGGATGGTTCAAATATTACAAAAAAGTATTGGATTGATATTAATTCCTATATATACTTCATTGTTATCACCAAACGAAAAAGGTATAACTGATGTTATTACAACAATTGTTGCTTTCTTAAGTATATTTTATAGTGTATCTATAAATTCTGCAGTAGTTAGATTTTATGTAGATTATAAAGAAGACAAAAAGAAACTCAAGGATTTTTGGGGTACTTGTATTACATTTGTAATTATTAATAGTGTAGTATTAACAACTATTATAATTATATTTAAAAAGTATATAATTATGCCAATTGCAAGTGGGATAGATTTTTATCCATATATATTACTCGGAATGATTTCAATAACCTTAAATCCAATATATACAGTTTTCCAAAGTACTTTACAAGCAAAAGAAGATAGTAGAAAATATGCTTTAAATAACTTAAGCTATTTCTTTGTGAACTTAGGTTTAAATCTAATACTAATAATAGTATTAAGGCTAGGAGCATTAGGATCATTATTAGCATTAGCAATTACTGATATAATATTTTTTATATATACAGCAATAAACTTTTTGCCTACAATAACTTTGAAAATTGATAAGGACTATTTGAAAAGTGCGTTGAAGTATTCTCTACCACTATTGCCACATAGTTTATCAGGATGGGCTGTTTCAATGATTGATAGATTATTTTTAAATGGTATGGTTAGCAGAGCTGCCACCTCAATTTATTCAACAGCAGCGCAATTTGGAAATATAATTAATGTATTAACTTCAGCAATTAATCAAGCATATGTTCCTTGGTTTTTTGATAGGATGAAAGAAAAAGATAAAAATGAAAATGAAATAGTTAAAATGGCAGAATTGTTAACTATAGTATATTGTTTCTTAGCATTAGGAATGTCTTTATTAGGACCTGAAATATTTAAATTAGTAGTAAATAGAAGATATTATGAAGGCTGGAAGGTAATACCATTTATAAGCTTCGCTTTTGTTTTTAATGGAATTTATTATTTTTTTGTGAATCCTTTGTTCTACAACAAGAGAGGAGTTAAATTTATAGCAATTGGAACATTTACAGGAGCATTTTTAAATTCAATATTAAATATTATTATGATTCCTATATTTGGAGGGGTTGGAGCTGGTATAGCAAGCTTATTATCAATGATGGTCTCATGTATATTAGTATATATAATTTCTAAAAAAATTGAGCCTATAAAATTTAACATTATAAAAATGTTTTCATTTGCTATTGTATTTTTACTTATTTCCTTATTATCTTTTAAAATAAATATAGAAAATTTATTATTGTCAATAGGAATTAAGTTTTTGATAATATTAGTAATGGTAATTCTAATAGCATTAATATACTTAAAAGATATTAATAGTATATATAAAGTGTTAGTAAATAAAATTAGAAAAAGAGATAATATTTAATGGCTTTTAATGAAAATGAAATTGTTATTATCTAGTAGCCTTAGAGTTTATAGACATATTAATTAGGCAGTAGTATAATATAGAAGGCTTTACATTTTGAAGCTAACAAAGTTATATTGGAGGAAATGAAATGAGATATATGAAAACAATTTTATTGATGGTAATAGATTTATTTTTAGTAAATATGGGGTTTCTAATAGCAATTAATGTTACTGAATCTAATAATTTTACCGAAATTGCTACAATATACAAGAATGATTTTATAGCGGTCAGTATAATTTTTATAGTGTCATTTTATGTGTTTAGACTATATAATTCTTTATGGGATTTAACAGGCACAGATGAGTTTATGCTGGGAGTTGCTGGAGGGTTTACTGCCGGAATTGTGTCTATTGGATATACTAGATTTCTTGGATCAACAATTCCTATAAATGTATGTGTTGTAGGTACTGTTATGTCAATATGTTTAGTTATAGGATTAAGAATTTTGTATAGAATATATAGAAGAACTCTTTTATATATACCATATAAAAATTCTCCAGATCAAAAAAGAGTTATGATTGTGGGAGCAGGATCAGCTGGAACTATGATTATAAATGAAATGCTTTCTAGAAGAGAACTTAAGTATAATCCTGTAGTATTAATAGATGATGATAGATATAAAAGAGGAAAAAGAATCTCAGGAGTAAAAGTTGAAGGTAATAGGTATGATATTCCTCAGCTTGCTAAAGAAAAAGAAATAGATGTAATAATAATTGCAATACCAACTTTAGAACCAAAGGATAAAAATGACATAATAGAAATTTGTACAAAAGCTCGTTGTAAAGTTCAAATAATTCCAGGTATTTATGAGATTATTAGTGGTAATGCAACTGTAAGCAGAATAAAGGATGTTGAACTAGAGGATTTGCTAGGAAGGGAACCAGTAAACCTAGACAATAATGTAATATCTAGTTATTTAAAAGGAAAGAATATTCTAGTTACAGGTGGAGGTGGTTCCATTGGATCGGAGTTATGCAGGCAAATTGCTACATTTAATCCAAAGACACTGATAATTTTTGATATTTATGAAAATAGTGCATATGATATTCAAAATGAGCTACGTTATAAGTATCCTGAACTTAATATTAAAACCTTAATAGGATCTATTAGGGACGAAAGTAGATTAAAAGAGATATTTGATTCTTATAGCATAGATGTAGTCTTTCATGCAGCAGCCCATAAGCATGTACCTTTAATGGAAGATAGCCCAAAAGAAGCTATTAAAAACAATGTATTTGGAACTTTAAATTTAGCTAAACAGGCAGATAAAAGTAATGTTAAGAAGTTTGTAATGATTTCAACGGATAAAGCTGTTAATCCAACAAATATTATGGGTGCTACTAAAAGATTGTGTGAAATGATAATTCAAGCTATGAATAAAGAAAGTAAAACAGATTTTGTTGCTGTAAGATTTGGAAATGTATTGGGAAGTAATGGTTCAGTAGTACCTTTATTTAAAAAACAAATTGCAGAAGGCGGACCAGTTACTGTAACTCATAAAAACATAACTAGATATTTTATGCTAATTCCAGAAGCAGCTCAATTAGTATTGCAAGCAGGTGCTTTTGCAAAAGGTGGAGAGATATTTGTTTTAGATATGGGTAAACCTGTTAAGATATATGATTTGGCTTGTGATTTAATACGACTATCAGGATTTGAACCAAATAAGGATATAAATATTAAGTTTACTGGTTTAAGACCTGGAGAAAAGTTATATGAAGAGCTATTAATGAGTGAAGAAGGATTAAGTAACACATCTCATAATAAAATTTATATAGGCAAACCAACTTTTGAAAGCATGGAAGGTTTAGAGATAAAGTTATCTATGCTTAGAGAGCTTTTAAAAGAAAATGATAATAATAATATTAAAAATATGATGGGTAATATAGTGCCAACTTATCACAGAGTTGTGGATGAAGAGGTAGCTGTAGATAATTAATAAAAAATGAAGTTTAATTATTCTATAAGTAATAATCTTACTTATAGAATAATTAAATTAGTTTTGGAGGAAAAATGTTAGAAGTATTTATATATGAAAAAGAATTTTATATAAATAAAAATGGAATAAAGTTAGAGTTACCTTCTAAAATTTATAAAAATGATATTGAAACTGAAATAAGAGACTTTTTATTGAAGATAGAAAATCAAATAGTTTTAGGAATTAAAATAAATGAAATGTATCTTTATGATAATATAGAGTTATATAATTTTTGTAGAGGAAGTATATATGATAAATTAAAGGAATTGCTTAATAAATACATTTTAATTGAAAGTTTACTAGATTATTTTGATGAAGAAATAGAAATAAATACTGATGACTTAGTTTATAAATATCTAGCAGAAAAGGTGTTTTTGATTAAATGCAATTTTGAATGTAGTAAATCTAATTCTCAAAAATCAATTAATTTTAAATTTAAAAATATTTCTAGAATAATAAGAGGATTTAAATATATATTAAAAATTAAATTAAAAAACAAAGAAAAGACTTTGTTCTTAACACAAGCAAATAGTATTAATTCAATATCAATAAATAAAGATATGATAAGCTACGATTCACAGTTTGGTGGAGTTTTAGAAAAATTTAGAAAAGATAAAAAGTCATTTGTAATACAGTATTTAAATAACGACTCTTTATTAGATAAGTCACTAAACCTAGGTAATGATTTCTTGCCTTTCGAAAATTTTATTCTTATGAAAAAATTTATTTATAAGTTAAATATGAAAAGTAGCAAAATTAATAATAGATTAATGTATTTACAAGATATTAATTTCTATTTTCATAATAAGAATTTATATGAATTTATAAATGAGTTTTTATTAAAGGATTTAGAACATATTATGAATAGCTATCTTCATGAAATATATGCTGCAGAAAAACTTATTAAGTTTATGAATATTAATAAAGTAGTAGCTATAGATGAGGCAGATAGAATTAGATGTTTTATCTATGCAGCAAATAGAAATAGTATACCTACCTTCGCAATTCAACATGGTATAATAACCCTTGGATCTAGTGCATATTTTATTCCTACTGAAGATTGTGCATATATTCCTAAAAAAACTTTCCTTTGGGGAGAAAAATTTAAAAAAACACTTATAGATAATACAAGAATATATAATAATAAAAATATAGAAGTAGTTGGTCAAATAAGGACAGATTATTTATTCAATAAATTAAAATATAATAATGAAATATATAAGTCTGATGAAATAAAGATCCTATATGCTACTCAATCAATAAAGGACCTTACATATGAAGCAACAGAGATTCTTTTTGAAAGTTTAAAAGAGTTAAAAAGCAAATATTCATTAGTAATAAAACTGCATCCAAATGATAATTATGAAGATATTTATAAAGATTTGATAAATAAATATAATATTGAAAATGTTGAAATAACTAGAAGCATAGATATATATGATGCCATAATTTGGTCAGATGTTGTTATTAGTGTTCATTCAACAGTAAATTTAGAAGCTTCAATCTTAAATAAACCTTCAATATGTATATTACTAAATAAATATTGGGATGAAGGAGACTTTGTAAAAGAAAATATATCATTAGGAGCAAAGAATAAAGAGGAACTTACAAAATTCTTGGGAAATTTAGATACTTATAAATTAGATAATGAAATGATTATAAATAGTTATTTCTATAAAATAGATGGATTAGTTTCAAATAGAATTATTAATAGTATTAATGATTTAAATTAAACTTTAAGATTAGAGGAGTTGGAATTACTTTTATGAATACTTTGAAAAAAAATTATGGTTTTATTATAATTGGATTGCTTATGGAAATAATAGCTTTTTTATTTTTGGGAAACTCTGAAGCAAAATTAACATTAATAATTGCTATTATTGGTATTCCTATAGGATTGATAGTTATTTGGTATATGTCTAAATCATATGAAAACACTTTAGTTTCATGTATTTTTAGCATTTTTTTATTACCATTAGGTGGATATATATTCCTTAGATTAGGATTATTGGACAAACAATGGATATTTTATACACTTTTTTATGGTTTAGTTTTATTACTTCTTATAAAAAATGGATTGTTTAATAGAATAAATAAAGAAAAAGTTTTATTTAAAAACAAATATATAAGAATAGCATTAATAGTATTGTTAATTATAAATGTAATTTTTGCTTATAATAAACAATTATCATTTATGTTAGTAACATTATCATTTTTGCCTTTTATTACTTTATTTTATATAATACAATCATCATATTTTGATGATAGAAAAAAGTTTTATAACAAGATACTAAATGCAGCTGCCTTAGGAGCATTATTATCAGGTTTTCCTGATTTATTATATTACATAATTGGTTTATCTAGAGGTAATGCTATTAGATTGTTTGGTCCTTTAGGAGCAAATTCAATAATTGTCTATATGTTACTTATGTTTATTATTATTTTAAGCAAATGGTCAAAAGTGAAGGGGATAAAGAATATCTGGACTTTATATATTATTGGATATATATTAGTGCTTGGAATTCAAGAATCCAGGGGGGCTTTAATAGCTATTTTTTCTACCTTCATTCTTTATTTAATATTCGATATAAAGAATTGGAAAAAATATATTTCTGTTTTCTTTCTAGTAGGGATAATGATGTTCTCTAATGTAACTTCTAGGCCAGATGTCACTCATGATATTAATGATGTCATTGAAGAAACTCAAAATGAGTCTATAAAAGAAGAGGATAAAAGTGGCTTCAAAGAAATACTATTTAAGGTAATTGATAGTCAAAGTAAAAATAGACAAATTTTATGGAAGGCTGGTATAGAAATTACAGAAGATTATAAGCTAACAGGTGTTGGTATTGGAAACTTTAAACTGTTTTATAATGAATACTCAGGAAGTGATAGACCTTATAGTGATGCACATAATATTCTGTTGAATTTATCTTCAGAATTAGGGCTTCCTTTTATGATTGTATCATTAATTTTAATGATAAAGTTTGGAATAGATATGTTAGTAGGATATTTTAAAAACAAGGGTAATACTAAGCTAACTTACCTAGCAGGAGGAATATGTTTAGTAGCATTTTTCTTATATGGTAATTTAACTGGTATAGCATTAAATTTCTCAGTTGAAGTGTATAGTTTTACAAGTACTTTTATAATTCTATTTATGCTATTCTATAGTGACAGTATAAGTGAATTTAGTTAGAGGTGTAAGTTATGAAAATATGTTTTCTAGGCGATGCTGGTAGTATCCATGTAAGAAGATGGATAGAATTTTTTAGAGATACAGGAAATGAAGTTTATATAATATCTTTTAGAAAGGCTAATATAGATGGGGTTAAACTTTATTATATAGGTGATTCATTAAATATAAATAGTGATGGTGGAAATACAGCTTATTTAAAAAAGGTATTTACTATAAGAAGGTTAATAAAAAAAATAAAACCTGATTTAATTAATGCACATTATTTAACTAGCTATGGGTTTATTGGAAGTTTAGTTAAAGGTAAGATTCCTTTTGTGGTGTCAACCTGGGGAAGTGACATTTTAGTTACACCAAAGCAAAATAAAATTTATAAATTATTAACAGAGTTTGTATTAAAAAAATGCGATTTAGTTACTTCTGATTCAAATTATATGAGTAAAGAGATAATAAATTTAAAAGCTGATAAGTATAAAGTTCTTACAATTCCTATGGGAGTTAGTTTATCTGATATTGATCTAAATCACATAAAAGAAGATAGATCTAAAATATTTTTAAGTATGAGAACATTATGTGATAATTCTAATATAGAATGTATTTTAGATTCCTTTAAAATAGTATCAGAAATATATACTGATTCAAGGCTTATAATTACTAATTCAGGAAATTCTGAGAAAGAAGTTTTAAAGCATATTAAAGAATTAGGAATAGAAGAAAAAGTTGATTTTATGGGATTCATTAATAGAAAAAAAATGTTTGAGTTGTTGAATGAAGGGTTATCTTTTATTTCAATACCCAAATCAGATTCAACATCTGTAACTCTCTTAGAAAGTATGATAAGTGGAAGTTTTCCAATAGTTTCAGATTTACCAGCTAATAAGGAATGGATAACCAACGAAGTTAATGGTTTGATTTTGAATAAGTTTGATTCAGATGAATTAAGTAAATTAATGATTAGAACAATTGAAGATAAAGAACTTATTAAATCTTCAAGAAAAATTAATAGGAAGATTATTGAAGATAGAGCAATATGGGAAGATAATATGAATACTGCATTGAAAGAATATGAAGATATCTTAAAGTAAACTATATTTGAATAAATTTAAGATATGTTGTATAGACAATTAGTATTTATTTATAGTATAATTTAATTTAGTTTTAATTAGATAAATAATATTAGAGGAAGATTAATATGTTTAATAAATTTGTCAAAAGGGGATTTGATTTTATAGCATCTCTTATAGGATGTATATTATTAATTCCAATTTTTAGTGCTATAGCTATATTAATTAAATTGGATTCAAATGGACCTATACTATTTAAACAAAAAAGAGTGGGCAAAGATGGAAAAGAGTTTGAAATATTAAAGTATAGAACAATGGTAGTAGATGCAGAAAAATTAGGAAAGCAAATTACTGTTGGGAATGATTGCAGGATAACACGTATTGGTAAATTTTTAAGAAAATCTAAATTAGATGAATTACCACAGTTATTTAATGTATTAAAAGGAGATATGAGTTTAGTTGGCCCTAGACCAGAAGTTCCTAAGTATGTTAATCTTTATAATGAAGAAGAAAGAGAAGTATTGAAGGTTAAACCAGGAATAACTGATTTTGCTTCAATAGAGTATAGAGATGAAAATGAAATATTAGGTACAGTAGAAAATCCAGAGGAATACTACATTAATGTAATTATGAAACATAAACTTCAATTAAATTTGAAGTATATATATACAAATAATATATTTTTAGATATAAAAATTATACTTAAAACCTTATTAAAATGTTTAAAATAATTTATTGAAGGTGATGAATATGAAGAAACTTAATTTTGCTATTATTGGATGTGGAAGAATTTCCTATAAGCATGTTGAAGGATTATGTGAAAATAAGGAATTAGCTAACTTAGTTGCAACATGTGATGTTAAAGAAGAACTTGCTGAAGCTAAAGCAAAAGAATATATTGAAAAAATGAATGATAATTCATTGAAGGTTGGAGTATATACAGATTATAAAGAAATGCTTGAAAAAGAAAATATTGATGTAGTTACAATTGCCACTGAAAGTGGATATCATGCTGAAATTGCAATTTATTGTATGAATAAAGGTAAGCATGTAATAGTTGAAAAGCCAATGGCTATGTCAATAGATGATGCAAATGAAATGATTGAAGTTGCAAAGAAAAACAATGTAAAATTATCTGTAGCACATCAAAATAGATTTAATAAACCTATTCAAAAGCTAAGAGAAGCTGTTGAAGAAAATAAACTTGGAAGAATAATGAGTGGGACAGCAAGAATTCTTTGGAGAAGAGACGATAACTACTATAAACAAGCACCTTGGAGAGGTACTTATGAATTAGATGGTGGTACTTTAATGAACCAATGTATTCATAATATAGACTTACTTCAATGGATGATTGGATCAGAGGTAGAAAGAGTTTATGCTGAAACAGAAACTTATAGGAATCCAATAGAAGCAGAAGATTTTGGAGCAATAGTAGTAAGATTTAAAAATGGAGCTATTGGTATAATTGAAGGAAGTGCAGTAGTATATCCTAAGAACTTAGAAGAAACTTTAAGTATCTTTGGTACAGAGGGAACTGTTGTAATTGGTGGTCTTGCCGTTAATGAGCTTAAAACATGGAGATTTGAAGGCGAAGATGAAGAGGCTATTAAAAAAGGTCTTCAAGTTGAAATAGACAGTGTTTATGGTAAGGGTCATACACCTTTATTTAAAGATGTGATAGAGGCTATAAACGAAAACAGAAAGCCTTATGTAAGTGGTGAGGATGCAATTGTACCTTTATCAATTATATTAGCTGCGTATAAATCTAAAAAAACAGGTTTACCAGTTCAATTTCCACTTGAAGGATTTTCAACATTAGATATGATAAATAAATAGTATAATATTTGGATGGGAAGGATTGAAGGTTACTATGCTTTTAAAACTTCCCTAATTTTATATTTGATATGTGGAATATATATTTTAAAGAAATATATATTATATAAGTGGAAAATGCTTATTAAATTTAGAAAAAATTATTAATAATACTTTAATTTAGGGAGAAAGATTAAATATGAATAAAAAGATATTATATATAGCTTATTATTTTCCACCATTAGCTGGTAGTGGAGTTCAAAGAACCTTGAAATTTATTAAATATTTACCTATGTATGATAAATTACCTATAGTGGTAACAGTTAAAGAAGGACATAATTTTGCATATGATGAAAATATGATAAAAGAAGTTCCTAATTCTGTAAAAGTATATAGATCTAATTCAGGAGAAACTCTTTGGTTAAGAAAGAAGATAGAAGGATTTAATAAGATTTTAGTATCAATTAAAAAGAAATATACTGTAAGAGATAGAAAACAAAAAAAAATAGAACAAAGTGTTGATATAGATAATAGAAACTCAACAAATAACATCACAATAAAAGATAATATTTTCAAATATTTAGAGTATAATTATTATATTCCAGACACTAAGATTAGATGGTATAAAAATGCTGTTAAGGATATTTTAGAAAGAGTTTTAAAAGAAGAAGAAGTAGATTTGATTTTTTCTACATCAGCTCCTTATACTGACCATCTTATTGCTCTTGAAATAAAAAAGAAAACCAATAAACCATGGGTTGTAGATTTAAGAGATCCTTGGGTAGGTAATAAATTTATATATGAGAGATATGATGAAAAAAGAAAAGAGAAAGAAAGAAAGTTAGAGGAAGAAGTTATAAAATATGCAGATAAGGTTATTAATGTAACAGAAAATATTACTAATGATTATATAGCTAGATATCCGCAATTTAAGGATAAGTTTATTACAATAACTAATGGCTTTGATATTTCAGATAAAGTAGAAGAAAATATTGAAAGTGAAAAATTTATAATTAATTATTCGGGTATAGTAACTGATGGACAGAGTCCAGAAATATTCTTAAAAGCTGTGGAAGAACTTGTTTTAAAAGATTCTAATTTTAAAAATGACCTATTAATTAATTTTACAGGAACTATAGTTGATAAATATATGTATTTATTTGATAACAGTAATATTAAGGACAATGTAAAGATTAATTCATATCAACCGCATAATACTGTGCTTAAAGAAATGAAAAAAGCTTCAATAAATCTTCTTATATTACCTAATACTGAAGAAAGTAAGGGTATTTATACTGGGAAAATATTTGATTATATATTAAGTGAAAAGCCTATATTAGCAATAATGCCATTAGGTGGTGTAGCTTCTGATTTAATTAATTCTAAAAAAATAGGTGTGGCAGTTGAAAATAATGATTTAAATGGAACAAGAGATTTTATTGAAAAAACTTATTTAGCATGGAGAAATGGAGAAAATTTAAATACATCAGCAATTAATATTTGCAATGAATTTGATAGAAGAATTTTAACTAAAAAACTTTCTCTTTTATTTGATGAATTATTGTAATTAAAATATAGTTTTAAGAAAATATTAAGAATAAATATATTTATTAAGGAAAAATTAATTGCTTGAAGGCAATTTATTCCATATAATACTAAGTGTACTACTTATATTAGTACACTTAGTATTTTTATTTTATTCTTCAGGAGGAATGAGTATGAAGAAATCAACATTTTTATCTATCGCTGCTGTTATTTTAGCTTTTTTTATAGTATCAGCATTTGGCAATAGAGAAGGATTATATGAAAAAAAAGAAAACTTCAAAAAGCCTGAAGAGGCAATAGTTAATTTTATAGGATATATAAATAGTTATGAAACGGTAAAAGAAAAGAATGGTTATTATGAAATTCTACCAAGAGAATTTTTAGAAAGTGTATCTAAGAGATATAGATTATATACAGGAACTTCTATGTCATATAAAAATACTTTAGGACAAGTACCTGTACTATATAGATATGAAATGAATGAAGTTGATTTTAATTCACTTACAAACTTAAAGGAAAGCTATGAAGATTCCTTTAAGCAGATATCAAACTATAGACGAGATAATAATCCAAGGGTTTATAGATTAGATGGTTATGGTTTCTACGATAGTCATATTGATAAAAGTTTTATTAATGAAGATGGAACTATTAAGAATACAGATAGTGTAGAAGGGGATCCATTAAGTATATATTTAGTAGTTGTAAATGAAGGTGAAGGATTTGTAGTTGATTATTATTCAGTAATTTATCAATAGCCTAAAGTTGAGGTGAGGTTATGTTAAAAATAGATGCAAGGCTTAGTACACCAATTTATGAGCAAGTTATAGTGGGAATTAAGGAACTTATACTTAAAGGAGTCTTTAAATCAGGAGATAAATTACCTTCAGTTAGAGAGTTATCTACAGTTTTAACTATAAATCCTAATACTGTTAGTAAGGCTTATATTGAGCTTGAAAAAGAGAATATAGTTGAAGTTATAAGAGGAAAAGGAACTTTTATAGCTAGGGATTATAGTGCAAGTATTTCCAAGGGAAAGTTAGATAATATCATTTCTGATTTTAAGAAAATTATTTTAGAAGCAAATTATTTAGGTCTAGGAGAAAAGGACTTGATTTCATTATTAAGCAAGGAGTATAGGCATGTAAGGGGGGAAATATAATGCTGGAGTTAAAAGATTACTCTTTTAGTTATGGAGAGTTTAATATATTAGACAATATAAATTTTTCTTTAGATAGAGGAAAGGTATTAGGGATAGTAGGGCCTAGTGGAGTAGGTAAAACTTCTTTAATAAAAGGTATTGTTGGAATTTATAAAGGAACATCAGGAATAGCACTTTATGATGGTGAAGAAATATATGATAATCCAAATGTTAAGAGGAAAATAGCATTTGTGCCAGACGAACATAGTAGTTTTTATTTAATTACATTAAGAGAAATAATTAAATTTTATAAGGGTTTATATCCTGATTTTAATGAAGAAAGATTTTATAGTATAAATAAGATATTTAAGATTCCTCTTAATAAAAGGTTTTTACAATTATCTAAGGGTATGAAGATGAGGGTAAATTTAATGATAGCTTTTTCTTTAAAGGCTGAATTATTAGTTTTAGATGAACCTACTTCAGGTCTAGATCCCATATTAAAGGAAAAGGTGCTAAAGATAATAATGGAGGAAGTGTCAAGTGGTGATAAATCTGTTATTATTAGTTCCCATAACTTAACAGAGCTAGAAAGAGTTTGTGATGATGTACTAATATTAAATGAAGGAAAGGTTGAGTATCATAATACATTAGATAATATAAAGAAGAATATTAAGAAGATACAAATTGCCTTTGATATGCCTGTATATGAAGAAGACTTATATTTCCCGGGAATATTTAATATTTCTCAAGTTGGAAGAGTCTTTACAATAGTAATAGAAGATAATGAAACTAAGTTTATAGATTATGTTAAGAAGTTTAATCCTTTATTTATAGAAGAAATAGATTTAAGCTTAGAAGAGGTGTTTATAAATAGGATAGAAGGGAAGGTTAGCAATGAAGAAGTATTTAAATAACAATTTATTTTATCAAGGAGATGCTAATATCTTTCTTCCCTTATGTATGGTTTATATATCAACATTTATTTTGCTTTTATTATTAAGTAATGAGTACTTTAGCTTACAAATAAGTAGGCATTTGTATAATCAAATAAATAGTAAGTTTATTTTTTCTGAAGGTGGGGTACTTTTATTAATTGTTTATATTGGAATTGTATATATGATAACAGTTGGGATTTTTAAAAGGAAAAAGTGGTCTACCTTTTTAGCAGGACCATTTTCAAGATTAGATATTAGAAAAAGAGAACTTTCTATAATGGTAACTTCAATTTTAATTTTTATTGGAATGTATCTATCTATAATTATTAAGAATTATATTCAGTATCAGTATATTTTAATATATATAGATGATTTTTATAAAATTGTGGTATTAGATGTTATAAGAATAATTAGCTTATCAACTATAATTATAGGAGTTGTAGCAGTATTAGATAGTATTTTTTCCAACCTATATTATTTAATTGTAGCAGGGGTTGTTTCTCTTATATATTTAATTTTCTTATTAGTTAACTTTGATTCATTACTTAGTTATTATTCTTATGGTGAATGGAGAGGTCTAAGATATGTTTATAATGGATTATTTGAGTATATAGGTGGTATTAGTATAGGTAATACTGTAACATCTTTACAGGTTATATGCACATCAATGATATTTATAATTATAGGAATTATACTAATTTTTATCTCTAAAATATTAACAAATAAAATGCTAGTGGAAAATATGAATGAAGGAATAATTCTAAGTTTTCCAAAGAAAATAGCAAATTTTATTTTACTAACCTTAGGGGGAGTATTAAGTGCGCCATATATAAGTGCTATAGTAGATGAAATATATTTTAAAAATACCTTAGGAGTTTATGAACTGGCACTTTTAAAGGTGATAATAATAATTTCATTAAGTATAGCCACATATTATATATTAAGAAACTTTAAAAAAGTGAAGAAGGATGTATATTATTAAGTAAGAACTAAGAGGTAAGAAGTAATAGATAAGCAGTAAGTAATAGATAATCAGGAAAGTAATAGTTA
Organism: Bacillota bacterium; assembly: GCA_023445445.1. Taxonomy (GTDB): domain Bacteria; phylum Bacillota; class Clostridia; order Clostridiales; family Clostridiaceae; genus Clostridium. The sequence goes on along the minus strand of JAEXLD010000054.1, from coordinate 15,537 downwards.
ACTAATAGTAAGAAGTAAGGTATAAGACCACATCAAATAAACTTAAGGACAAGCTTAAATGTGTTAATTAAGGAATTCCTAGTTTTCCTTAGAACTTTATGTTAAGGTTCTAAGGAATATTAATAAATATAAATAATATTAAAGGAGCTATCGCAGCTCCTAAATTAAAAATGTAGAATTATTGATATAATTCCAAAGGAATTACTAAAAAGATATATATTTTAGAAACTCCTAAGGGAGTTTCTTCTTTAATTTTACATTTTTCATTATTCATTTTACATTGTGCCACAGCCACTTTGGTTCTCTATATGTAAATTTAAGTTAGAATAGTAATCTAAATATTAATATAGGAGTCAATATATAATATATAATTTAAACTTTTACTCAAACTTCTGGATAAGATATACATTATAATAATTACAATTAACTATTATTAATGTACACTTTTATTATACAAGTTTCCACTCTTCACTATTCGCTATTATCTGTTCACTATTCTCTCTTAACTCTTCACTCTTCACTATTATCTATTCTCTATTATCTATTACTTTTTACTCAAACTCTGGTTCTTGGTCTTGGTTATCTATAATTGTAAATATAATATAGCTAAGTACTATAGCAAGTACAGTTGGAATAAACCAAGCAAAGCCAAATTCAGCTAGGGGAATAAAGTTTAAGTTTATTCCAGGAATAGCAGATAAAATACCAAATACTAATGATGTATAAACACCAACCTTAACTGCTTTATTGTTGTTAATATATTTAGATAACAGTGTAGTTCCAATAAGGGTAATTGAAACAGGGTAAAGAATATTTAAAATTGGAACGGATAAAACTACTATATTATCAACTCCAAGGGTTGCAATTCCTAAGCTTACAATTGAAATTAATATTGCATTAAGTTTAAAGGATAGTTTACCCTTTGATATTCTTTCAAAGAAATTTGCACCTGAAGTTATTAGACCTATAGAAGTAGTTAAGCAAGCTAGTCCCATTGCTATTCCTATAATAACTGGGCCAATATTTCCTAAAATATTTTTAGAAATTAATATTAATAAACCAGTTTTACTTATTTCATGTGAAGCTATTCCAACGGTTTGTGCTCCTATGTAAGTTAATCCACCATAAACAAAAGCAAGTCCTAATATAGCAACTAGACTTGATTTAATAATCATTGTAGGCATTTCTTTATCTTTATAGCCCTTAGATTTTAAAGAGCTTGTTATCATTCCTGCAAATAAAAGGGCAGCTATAGCATCCATGGTTTGATACCCTTCTAATAAAGAATTAGGTAAAACATTAATAACATTAGTTTCAACAACATTACCTATAGGCATAACTAATCCCTTAACTATTAAAATAAATAGTATTATCATTAATGAAGGTGTTAAATATTTTCCAATAGTATCAATTATAGAAGTTTTTCCTAAAACAAAATATAAATTAATTAGGAAATATATAGTCATTGCAATAAAAGGAGATATACCACTGAAAAATGGGTTTATTGTTAATTCAAAAGTAGTAGCTGCAGTTCTAGGAATTGCAAGCATAGGTCCAATAGCTATAAATAATATAGCAGTGAAGATAACAGCAAACTTTGGACTTACTTTATTTGCAATAGACTTAAAGCTTCCATCTCCTTTTGAGCAAGCTATTATTGCTAAAAGGGGTAGTCCTACTCCGGTTAAGATGAATCCGATAATACCTAAAAGGTATTGATCTCCTATTGTATTTCCTAAGAATGCAGGGAATATTAAGTTACCAGCTCCAAAGAACATTGAAAATAGTGCGAATCCTACTACAATAGAATCTTTTGTGCTTTTTTTCATATTTTTTCCTCCGTAATTTACAAATTTGTTTATTAATCAGTAAAAAATCTAGTTAATTTTTGTGCAAATATTAAATAATACTAAAATATATTAACATAATGATAGAAATCCTTCAATGGGGAATTGGTTAAATCATTATTAAATAAAAGATGTATATTCTAATTTATTGTCTAATTTATTCTGTATGATATAATTAATAAATAGATTTAACTTTTAAAGACATAGTATAGATAGGAGTTGCAATTGTGAAAAAAACAGTTTCAATTATTATTCCTTGTAGAAATGAGGAAAAATATATTAAAGAATGTATCGAATCTTTTTTGAATCAAAGTTATCCACAAGATTTAATAGAAATAATAATAGCTGATGGGATGTCAACAGATAATACTAGAGACATAATAAAAGAGATGTCAGTTAAGAATAAGAATATTGTTTTGATAGATAATGAAAAGTTTTCAGCACCTGCAGGTATGAATCTTGGTATTAGAAAAAGTAAATCAGATATAATTATTATATTTGGAGCTCATGCTTATGCTGATAAAGATTTTATAAAGGAAAATGTATTAGCGTTAGAAAATGATGAAGTAGGCTGTGCTGGTGGTGTAATAACTACTATAAATGATAGTATTAAGGGTGAAGCTATAGCAGAAGCTATGAGTTGTCCATTTGGGGTAGGAAATGCTTTATTTAGATATGCTGAAAAAGAAGCCTTTGTTGATACAGTAGGTTTTGGAGCCTATGATAGAAAGTTTATTATAGATATAGGATTATTTGATGAAGAACTAGTTAGAAATCAAGATGATGAATTGAATTTTAGAGTTCAAAAAAGTGGGAAGAAGATATTATTAAATCCTAAAATAAAATCAACATATTATAGTAGAGGTGATTTTAAAAAATTATGGAGACAATACTATCAATATGGATTCTGGAAGGTAAGAGTAATACAAAAGCATAAGAAGCCTGCATCTATTAGGCATTTAATTCCACTTATGTTTGTCTTATTCCTATTATTAGGCGGAATAGCAAGCTTCTTTTCAAACTTTATTAGAATAGGATATTTACTAACAATATTATTATATTTAATTTTAGATGGTAGCTTTAGTTTTAAAATAAGTAAGAAGAGAAGTTTCAAACATTTTCCATACTTATTTATAACATTTCCAATATTACATATTTCATATGGAATTGGATTTATATTAGGTTTAATTAATTTCTATATTTTAAAAAGTAAAAGAATAGAAGAAAAGAATAAGGAAATTTCCAGATAAATATAGGGATAGGAGAGAATATATGTTATTAAGTGAAGTTGTTAATTTAAAAGATGGGCTTACTTTACTAAAAGAAGGTGAATTTACATATTTAGGACTTGCAATTGCAGAGTGTGATGAAAAAATCCTTACCTTTATTGAAAGTGAAAAGTATATTAGTGGATTAAGTAATAATATATCCGCATTAATTACAACAGAGGAATTAGGTTTAAAACTTAGGGATAAATATGGAATAATAATTTCTAAGAACCCAAGGGCAGATTATTTTAAGCTGCATAATTTATTATCTAGTAAAGAAGGATATAGAAGAAAAGAATTTAAATCCTCTATAGGTGATGGATGTAAAATAAGTAAACTATCATCAATAAGTGATAATAACGTAATAATAGGTAATAATGTAACTATAGAAGAGTTTGTTGTAATTAGAGAAAACACTGTGATTGGGGATAATTCTATTATAAGATCCGGGGTTATTATAGGCGGGGAAGGCTTTGAATATAAGAGAACTGATGGAATAATAATGAATGTTAACCATTGTGGCGGTGTAATTATAGGTAACAATGTGGAAATCCAATATAATTCCTGTATAGATAAGGCGTTATACACTTGGGATAATACAATTATAGGTGATTATTCTAAGCTTGATAATTTAGTGCATATAGAGCATGGAGTAAAAATAGGTAATAGATGTTTAATTGCCTCAAGATCTACCTTTGGAGGAAGAACAGTATTAGGTGATGATTCTTGGGTAGGATTAGGTGCAACTATATCTAATGGGCTTATATTAGGTAATAATGTTAGTATAAGTCTAGGTTCAGTTGTAACTAAGAATTTAAATGATATGGATAAGGTGTCTGGAAACTTTGCAATAAATCATGAAAAGTTTATTAAATTTATAAAAAGAATTAGATAGATAAATGTTGAAAACTTATAAAATAGTTCAATTAACCTTTAGGTAAATTGAACTATTTATTTTAATATGATAATATAGATATGTTATATTATGTAAAAAATATAGATGTATAGATGTGAGGGATAGATATGAAAGTCAGAAAAGCCATTATACCAGCAGCAGGTCTTGGTACTAGATTTTTACCAGCAACAAAGGCACAACCAAAGGAAATGTTACCTATAGTTGATAAGCCTACGATTCAATATATTATTGAAGAAGCTGTGGCTTCAGGAATTGAAGAAATATTAATAATTACAGGAAGAAATAAAAAATGTATAGAAGATCATTTTGATAAATCGGTAGAACTTGAAATGGAACTTGAAAAGAATCATAAGGATGATCTCTTAGAAATGGTAAGAAATATATCAGATATGGTTGATATCCATTATATAAGACAAAAGGAACCAAAGGGATTAGGCCATGCTATACTATGTGCAAGAGCTTTTGTTGGAAATGAACCTTTTGCAGTTTTACTTGGAGATGATGTTGTTGATTCAGATGTGCCTTCTCTTAAGCAATTAATGGATTGTTACAAGGAATATAAGACAACAATATTAGGAGTTCAAACAGTTAAGCATGAAGAGGTAAACAAATATGGAATAGTAGATGGAATTCATATTGAAGATAGAGTTTATAAGGTTAAAAAATTAGTTGAAAAGCCAGCTGTTGAAGAGGCACCAAGCAATGTTGCTATATTAGGTAGATATATAATAACACCTCAAATATTTGAAATATTGCAAAATACAGAGCCAGGTAAGGGCGGAGAGATCCAACTTACTGATGCATTACAAACTTTAATAGAAAATGAAGCTATGTATGCATATAATTTTGAAGGAAGAAGATATGATGTAGGGGATAAATTAGGTTTCCTACAAGCAACTGTAGAATTTGCATTAAAGAGAGATGAATTAAGAGGACCATTTATTGAATATTTAACCAATAGAGATTGGAAAGTTAAGTAATATAAAGAGCTATACGATAAATTTTATCGTATAGCTCTTTGTTAATTTTTTTTAGTAATAAACGTTGATATAGATAGTATTACAATCATAGTTATAATAACTTTTAGAGAAGAATAATAACAATCTATTAAATTCATAAATTGAAAAGTTATAAATGAAATTATTATTCCTGTTAATACTGACTTTGTTTTGTAATCCTTATTTGATTTAATATATTTATATAATGTAAAGATAGTTAATAGAATAAATAAAATAAAGAAAATTGTTCCTATTATCCCTAATTCACTTTGAAATTTTAAAAAGATATTATGAGGATGTTGAGCTACATAACTTCCATGAACCATCAAATCAGGATTGTGATATACATAATTTGGATACTTTACAGCAAAGTTATCATATCCTACTCCAAATAAGGGATTATCTTTAATTATAAGTTCAGCAGTTTTCCATATTTTAAATCGGCTACTATTTTGCTCAGGGTCTAAAATGCTTAGTATTCTATAGCGACTTTGAGGAATAATAAACATTATTATAGGTAATAAAATAGAAAAAATTAGAACTCTTTTATCATATATTATGGCTAATACTAAAGCACCAAAAAATAATGCTAAAATAGCATTTCTTGATTGAGATAAAATAATATTAATAGCAATTAGGAACATAGAAAGAAAAAGGATTATTTTTTTGTCTTTCTTCTTTTCATTAAATAACAATAATACTATTATAAATAGTGATAAAATTGAATATGCACCAAGATTATTAGGATTTTCTAAAAATGATGCAACTCTATGCTCTTCGTTAAATTGGATATTAGAAATTTTTAAATTTATTAATTGAATAATTCCAATAATTCCTGAAAGAGTTGCAACACCTAAGAAAGCAGTCATAATAACATTTAATTTATTTTTAATTTCTAATTTATAGGCTGTAGAATAGTAAATGAATATATACATAGAAAATCTTATGCTTCCAATTATAGCTATCCTTTTATCCTCTGCAACTATAGTAGAAAGATACATAATTATATTTAATAAAAATAAGGATATAAAAATTTTATCCTTTATTAATAATGAGAAGTTTTTAATAAAATCTTTTCTTTCATCTTTAAAAAGTAGAAATCCTGATATCTGAACAATAGCTAATAGGTACAAAATTAAATCAGAATTTATGGTTCCGTAACTAGGCAAAATTGGATATAAAACGATAAATAATAAAATAAGAATATTTAATATTGCCTTATATATTTTCATAAACTTAACCTCATTTTCTTAATATAAATTTTAGTAAAATAAAGACTCCTTTTAAAAGGAGTTCCTTAATTATTATCTTGGAATTAATCCAATTTTCTTTTGCATTTTTCTTAGAGTCTTCATTGAAGCATAGCCAGCCTTTTCAGCACCTAGCTTATATATTTCCTCTAAAGCTTTCTTATCCTTAAGAATTTCGTTAACCTTATTTTGAATTGGCTCTAATTCAGAAATAATAGCATCAGCTACATCCTTCTTTAAATCAGCATAGCCCTTTTCTTTATAATATTCAACTAGCTCTTCAGCAGTAGTTTTATTAATTGCAATTAAAATATCTAAAAGGTTTTTAACTCCTGGTTGCTCATCAGTATAATTAATAACTCCAAGGCTATCAGTTACAGCACGAGACACCTTTTTTCTAATTACTTCAGGTGGATCCATAATTAATATATAAGCATTTGGATTATCATCTGACTTAGACATTTTCTTAGTAGGTTCTTGAAGGCTCATAACCTTTGCACCTATCTTTGGAATATATGGATCAGGAATCTTAAAGGTTGGGCTATATACATTATTAAATCTATTTGCAATATCTCTAGCTAATTCTAAATGCTGCTTTTGATCTTGACCAACAGGTACTAAATCTGCGTTATATAAAAGGATATCAGCTGCCATTAAAACTGGATAAGTAAATAGTCCGGCCCCTATGGAGTCACCATATTTTTGAGATTTATCTTTATATTGAGTCATTCTTCCTAATTCACCCATGTAAGAGTTACAAGTTAAAAGCCAAGCAGCTTCACTATGAGCTGGTACATGAGATTGTATAAATAAAGTATTCTTATTAGGATCAATACCTGCAGCAATATAAATTGCAAGAACTTCTAAAGTTCTTTGTCTTAAATCCTTTGGTTCCTGTCTAACTGTAATTGCATGTAAATCAACTACACAAAAATAACAATCAAATTCATCTTGTAGTTTAACCCAGTTTTTAATAGCCCCTAGGTAATTTCCTAAAGTTAATTGACCAGAAGGTTGTATTCCACTAAAAATAACCTTCTTTTTCTCTATATTATTTTCCAATTAAAGCACTCCTTTCATTTGTGCACATTAATTACTATCTAACGTAACCTTTAACTATATATTAATTATAGGTATGGGAAAAGACCATGTCAATTATAAGATTGCAAAGCAATCTTATATAATGAAGAATGAAGAATGTAAAATATAGAATTTAGGTGAAAACTCTTACAGAGTTTTGGAAAATGAAAGAATGAATCTTCTCTTTTGCATCCGCAAAATCGAAATGAAAGAATTAGATTTGTAAGAGCCTCTTTGCTGAAGCAAAATCAGCATGAAAGAATGAAATAATTAAGGATTAAATTCCATGGGAATTTATAATTTTCATAACTCAGCTTGTCTGAGTTATTTCAGAAATTTTACATTCTTCATTCTACATTTTTCATTATTTTGCATAGCAAAATTAAACTTTGTTATTGATTTATCAATCCAAATGGTTATATACTAGTATAGCAATTATAAAACTTTAGAGTTATTGACTTATATGGGGGTGATTAATATTAGTTATATAGAGTTCCATAATTTATCTAAGAAGTATAAGAATGCTGATAAGTATGCCCTTAAGGATATAGATTTTAAAATTGAAAAGGGTGAGTTTGTAGTAATACTTGGACCTAGTGGAAGTGGTAAATCAACACTTTTGGATTTAATTTGTGGTTTTGAGGAAATAGCTGAAGGTGAAATAATAATAGATGGTAAGGTAATTAATGATATAGAGCCTAAGAATAGGGATGTTTCTATGGTTTTTCAAAATTATGCTTTGTATCCTCATTTAACAGCTTATGAAAATATTGCTTTTGGAATGAAGATAAGGAAGGAAAGTAAAAAGGATATTCAGGAAAAGGTAAACTGGGCAGCTAAAATATTAAAGATTCAGGACTGTTTAAGGTCTAAACCTAAGAATTTATCAGGTGGACAAAGACAAAGAATAGCTTTAGCTAGGGCTATGGTTAGGAATCCTAAGTGCTTTTTAATGGATGAGCCTTTATCTAATTTAGATGCCAAGCTTAGGAATTCTACTTCAAATGAAATTAGCAGTTTACATAATGAATTAAATGCAACAACTATATATGTTACTCATGATCAAGTGGAAGCCTTATCTATGGCTGATAAGATAGTTATATTGAATAATGGAGAAGTTCAGCAAATTGGAAGCCCTTTTGAAATATATAATAAGCCTAGTAATATATTTGTAGCTACTTTTATTGGTAGACCTCAAATAAATTTGTTAGATGTAGTTATAGATGAAGATTATATTCTTTTAGGAGATTCAATTAAATTTACTAAGCCTAAGGAGCTTAATGATTTAAATAAAGGAAAATATATAATTGGTATAAGATCTGAAGATACTATTAAGGTAGATAATCCTAATGAAGAGTATTTCCAAGGAACTTTAGAGAAAATAGAGTATCTTGGAAGTGAAACAATATATTATCTTAGATATAATGATATTAAGGTTACTTTGAAGGATTATAATGTAAGTGATATAAAAATAGGGGATAAAATTAATATTGGTTTTAATTTTAGTAAAGCTAATATTTTTGATATATTAACAAATCAAAATATAAGGAGCAATTAAGATGAAGGCAAAGAAGATAATAGCAAGCTTACTAATGTTACCAATCCTTATGGTTGGATGTAAAAGCAAAGAAGAAAAGAAAACTGATGAAATTGGAGGAACTATTAAAGTTGTTACCTCTAGAACAGATGCTGATGAATTATTTGAAAAAATTGAAGAGGACTTTAAAAAGCTATATCCAAATGTAGAAGATATAGTGTGGGAATCAGCAGCAGATTATGATAAGTACATAATGACTAGAATGAATACTAAGGATTATGGTGATGTTTTATTTATACCATTTACTATGAATGGAACTCCTGAAGAATATGAAAATTATTTTGAAGCCTTAGGAAGTGTTTCTGAACTAGAAGAAAAGTATATTGATGTTACAGAAGCAGATTATAATGATATTGCATATGGATTACCAGCTGCTTTAAATAGCTTAGGAATTATTTATAATGAAGAGGTATTAAAGAAGGCTGGTGTAGATGAAATACCAACTTCTACTGAAGAATTTATAGAAGCATGTAAGAAGATAAAAGAAAATACTGATGCAATTCCTTTCTATACTAATTATAACAAGACCTTAGGAACTTGGGGAGGAACATTAACTTCTTATGGTGGAGAAGAATATAGATCAGAAATGTTAAAGGCAGGAACTGCATTTAAAGAAGGTCAACCAATTCGTGAAATAATGGATTTATTTTATGGATTAGCTTCAAATGGACTTACAGAACCAGATCCTATAACAGGAGATTTTAATAAGTCATTACAAATGCTTGCAGATGGAGAAGTAGCTATGATAATGAAGGGCTCTCAAGATGCAAAGATGATTCAAGGGCTTACATCAAATGGTAGCAAAATAAGTATTGCTTCATTACCTGTTAAGTTTAATGGCCAAACAAGTATTGCTTTTGGAGCACCATCAGTAATTGGAATAAATAAGAATAGTGAAAATAAAGCAACAGCTAAGGCATTTTTAGAATTCTTTATTTCAGCTGAAAGTGGATATGCAGAAGATTTAGGTGGAATTTCACCAAATAAAGAAGATTTAAGTGCTGAACAAAAAGAAATTTTTGAAAATAATAATATAGTATTAACATCAGCTACTGAAACTCCAGAAATAGATGCAAAATATGCTGCAATTTCAAATGAAGTAGGAGTTGGAAGATTAACAGATGTACTTCAAAAGGTTATTAATATAGGTTTATATCCAAATCAAAATGAAAGCTATACTGATTATGTAAATTCCTTAGAAGCTAAGTGGGAAGCAGCAGTAAAGGCAAATGAATAATGTAAGTTTAATAAAAAAAGAAAGACAAATTATTTTTCTCTTTCTTTTTTTTCCTATTTTATTATTATTTTTATTTGGATTTTTACCTATAATTGAAATAGTTATTTATAGTTTTACATCTTGGAATGGAATATCAAGTACTAAAGAATTTATTGGCTTTGATAATTATATAAGGGTTTTAACAGATCCATCATATTTTCAGGTGTTTAAAAATAGCTTGTATTACTTTTTATCTGGAATACTTCAAATAATAATAGCTATGATTTTTGCTATTATGCTATCATCAAAGGTAAAATTTAAAGGCTTTTTTAAAGCAAGCTTTGTTTTTCCAACGCTTATAAGTGGAGTTGCTATATCAATGATGTTTAGAGTGTTTTTTGAACCAGGTGGAACCTTTGATGCTGCACTTGGAGTCTTAGGTCTTGGAAAGTTTGCCCACTATTGGCTAGGAGATCCTAGAATTGTTAATTACACCTTAGCAAGTATATCTCTTTGGAGATTTACAGGTAGAAGCTTTATTATGTATTTTGGTGCAATTCAATCTATACCAAGGGAATATATAAAGGCTGCTGAAATAGAAGGAGCCTCTGTTATACAGAAAGTTAGATATGTAATATTGCCTAATATCCACACAATAATAAAAATAAATTTCCTTTTGCTTATTATAGGAGCTATATCTGTTTTTGAAATACCAATGATAATGACTAATGGTTCAAATGGAACTAGCACCTTTTTATTGCAAACTCTTAAAACAGCCTTTGAGCAAAAGAAAATAGGACTTGCAGCTGCTATGGCAGTAATAATTTCAGTAGTGATTATATTAGCAACAATTATTCAAAAGAAGGTATATAGTAATGATGAAGATGAGTATTAAGTCTATAATAGCAAAAATATTAAAGTATACTGCTTTAATAGGTTGGAGTATAATAGTATTTTTACCTTTAATAACTGTTATTTTTGGCTCCTTTAAAACCTATGATGAATTTACAAGGACTAGTGGAATTACGCCTCCAAATAGCTTTACTTATTTTGAAAATTATATAAATGCCTTTGTAAATGGGAAAATGCTTGTAGGATTTATTAATACATTTATATTAATATTCTTTGGAGCAATAGGTAGTGTAATTTTGGGATCTATGGTTGCCTTTGTTATAAGTAGATTTGACTTTAAATTTAAAAAGTTAATTTTATTTATGTATTTGCTTGTATCAATAGTGCCTATGGAAATGTCTCAAGTTGCAACCTTTAAAATAGTAGATGCTTTAGGAATATATAATACTAGGCTTGCTCCAATAATTATATATTTAGGTGCAGATGTTTTAATGGTTTATATTTATATACAAGCCTTAGAAAAGGTTCCAAGAGACTTAGATAAGGCAGCAATGCTAGAGGGAGCAGGATATTTTCAAATATATAGAAAGGTTATATTTCCTTTACTTAAGCCTGCAACGGCAACAGCTATAATGCTTAAAATAATTTCAATATACAATGATTTTTATGTGCCATTTTTATATATGCCAGGTGAAGGATTAAATACTATATCAACTAGTTTATTTAATTTCATAGGGCCAGCATCTACACAGTGGCAGGTAATTTGTGCTGGAATTGTAATAAGCATAATACCAATGATATTATTTTTTATATTTTTACAAAAACATATTTATCAAGGAATTACATCAGGGAGCATTAGGTAATGAAAAATAATTTTTTTAAACGAATTTATACGGTTATGGAGCTAAGAACTGGCTTTGCCACAGGACTTCCAGCTTTAAGTGGTGGATTGTTTGGAGCTTATTTAGCAAAGGATATAAAGGTAGTGCCTTTAATTTTAATGTTTATATCTGGATTCAGTTTAAATATAGTGGCTAATATAGCCAATGAAATAAGAGCATTTTTAAAAAATGAAGAAAATGAAGATACCTTTACAGGGCATTTAGGAAGTGAAGGCTTAGTTAGAGGAGATGCAAAGTTTTTAGATGCAGTAATAGCTTTAATATTTATGTTAGCCTTAGGTGGAGGTTCTGGTCTTCTAGTAGTATTAATAACTAAAAACATTAATATATTAATTATAGGAATAGTAAGTGCTTTAGCTGCAATAACTTATTCTTTAGGACCAAAACCTTATATAATATATCCAGTTGGTGAATTAGTATCTGGAATATTTGCAGGGGGTATAAGCTCCTTTGTATCAGCATATATACAGCAAGGTAAAGTAAGCATTGAAATATTTTTATATTCGCTTATAGCTATGATAATGACAGTGTTTTTAATGTCTACAAACAATACTTCTGACTATGAAAAAGATAAGGGCATAAGAGTTACCTTGCCACATGTTATAGGCTTTAGAAATTCCATAAAGCTAATAATACCAGAAGGAATAATTATGATAGTAGCTTGGATAATATTATTTTTAACTTCAAAAATAACCTTAATAATATTTATTTCAGGTTTACTTATATTTTATTATTATGGATACCTTAAATGGTATAAGGATTATTATAAGATAAAGGAAGTATATAAGGAAATGGGTAAAGAGTGGGGACCTAGACCATTACTTCTTATATATAGCTTTCATTTTATTATGGCATTAGAATTTTTAATTTATATAGTGTTGTTTTAAATTCTATAGGAGGCTGTAACATATTATGATAAGTAAAACAATGAAAGAATGAAAGGGCTAGGTAAGAATGGTAAAAATAAATTTAAATTTAATAAAAAAGAATCCACTAAGCTTAACTTCAATTTTAGCTAATAAACTAGGAATATTTAAAAAATATAATATAGATATGAATTTATATTTAGATGAAGATTTTTTATTTAATGGGAATATAGAATTTTTAGAAGGCAGATCAGATGCTATGATGGGAGATACAACCTTCTTCTTTTATATGCTTGAAAAGGGGAAAAGAGCTGTTATTACATCAAACTTAACAAGAACTATAAATTTAGTTGGTGGCAGGGAGTTACCTGAAAACTTAGATGGATTAAGAGTTGGAGTTAATAGAAGTGGACTTTTTAGATTATTTTTAGAAAATGATTTAAAGGATATTATAAGAAATCCTAAGATAGTTTGGATTAATAATACAAATGATAGAATTGCAGCATTAAACAATGGAGAAATTGATGCTTTAGTTGCAATAGAACCCTTTGTTTCTAAAGTAGTTAATTATGGTGGAAAAGTAATTTGGAATTCAAGAAATAGCAATAAAAATCTGGTTATGTGGTGTTTTGATGAAGATTTTTATAATAAGAATCCTGAGGTAGTTGGAAATTTTCATAAAGCCTTAAATGAAGCAGCAGAAATTTTTAATAATTCCTCTGATGAAGAAAAGGTTAATTATTTTATGAATTTCTGTGATTTTCCTAAGGAAATAGCAGAAGGTTTTAGAAAATTTACTTTTGAAATTAATGGAGAATATGCAAAAGAAGATTTTGATTTATGCCAAGAGTGGATGTATAGAGAGGGAGAAATTAAGAATTTATATAATGGGGAAGTATTAATACAAAATAAATAAGTTAAAGTATCCCTTTATATTTAACCCTTTGGTTTTAGGTTTAAAAAGTCTATTAATAGAAATAGAGTTGATAATAGTATTATTAGACTTATTGCCCAAAATGAAAATTTAAATATTAAAAAAATTATTGCTATTAAAACTACTAATGTAAAAAATAATTGTGTGAATTTCATTCTAATTTCTCCTATGTATAATTCTTCTTTAAAGTATTTTGTCCTAAAATTATATAATAATACATATAAGCGCAATAAAGGCTATATCAAGATTTCTTGATATAGCCTTTATTTTAAAACAGAAACTATCTTCTGTTGTTTTGTTGTTTTCTAGCTCTTCTACAATCTGGGCATCTTACAGGTTCGTTATCGAATCCTTTTTCCTTGTAGAATTCTTGTTCTCCAACTGTGAAAACGAATTCCTTTCCACAATCTTTGCAAATTATTTTCTTGTCTTCCATTTATAATTTCCTCCTTAAAATTCATAGGTACAAATTGATATTATCTTCCTTAAGGACCAATATGAACTTTAAGGGGACAGATGTATCGAATTTTTCCTAATCATTTAAATATTCAACTATATTATAGCATAATGGGAAAAAAATGCAAGGAAAATTTCAAAAATTATAAAAATATTTTTTAAAATTCGAAATATTCAAAATAATTAAGTATATTATTTTAATCAAGTATTAGAAGGTTTTTTCTTATTAAATCTTAAGTAATATACTGTAAATACTATTAAAGGTAGTAGAACAAAGGCTATTAAATTTAGACCTTGTATGTATTTTAATATTTTATAAATATAAAAATTATTCATACCTAAGAAGTTTGATAAAACATAAATCAAAAAGGTATATATTCCTATAATTAAAGGTTTATTTTTAAATACTCTTTCTAATATTAATAATATGCTATAACTAGACAAAAGATATTTTACAAAAAATCCAATAACTGTTTGAACTATAAAAAATAATTCTCCAAACTCTAAAAATCCAGCTACTTCAATTCTTTGGCTTAATACAAATTCAGGATAAAAGATATTTGCAGCTCTATAAGGACCAAAAGCAGTTATTGCACCTACAAAAGAAATTACTACAAAGGCAATAACAATTAGTCCAGAATATAAGCTATGTTTAACAATATGCTCACCATTATCAATAAATTTTATAAAAGGAATTACTATCATAAAGGATGATAAGCTTCCTAAAATTAATAAAATTGTAGTAAAAAACTTAGTAGATAATCCAGTGCCAAGTACTGGTAATAAGTGGTTTATATCCTTATACATTTGCGAAAGTATAAAAAATGCAACTCCATTTAATATAAGTATAAATACATTTATCAATATAAAAATTAATATTGTACGAATTTTTTTGTTGAAAATAAATAGTGAGGGTGCTATAAAAAATATTAATGCATACCAAACTGGAGTATCAATAAATAAAGTTGTATGAAGTACATTAGCTTCAACAGCTGCCGATTCAATAGCATTTATAAACAAAGCTAATAGGAATATAAATAAAAGCAATAATCCTAAAGGTTTTGGCATTGCTTTAAGAAAAATATCATTTATATCAGAAGCATTGGTAGTTTTATAAATATTAGTTATGAAAAGTAAGAATAAAATAAAGATTAATCCTGCTATTAGGGAAGCTAGCCAAGTATCTCTTCCCCCTATATCAATAAATATTGACATATAAGTCTTAATTGAAATTATAGATACCCCAATGATAAATAATATAAAATGTTTACTAGAAATTTTGTTCATAATAAAACCCTTTCAATTATAGTAATTAAAAACTAAAAAATTAACAAACACACTTTTTTATAATTCCG
>JAEXLD010000032.1 GCA_023445445.1 Bacillota bacterium | reverse complement strand
TGATAATTTAAATCCAGAACCAAACAGAATGGAAAGTATGTATTATGGTTTTA
Organism: Bacillota bacterium; assembly: GCA_023445445.1. Lineage (GTDB taxonomy): Bacteria > Bacillota > Clostridia > Clostridiales > Clostridiaceae > Clostridium. Next base: position 14,946 of record JAEXLD010000032.1, on the reverse strand, counting down.
AAACATATGGTACGGATATGGCAAAGGGAAGCCTAAATATGAAAATAGGATTTAAATTAGATTTAGATCAAATTAAAGAGGAAGATAAATTTGATGTAAAGGAAACTTCAATAGCAATTTTTTCAGAAGCTATGACTAATAATGTTGATAGAGATTACTCTGAAATAAACGAAAAAATAATAGATATAGTTAAAAACAATGATGCTAATGGAACTATAGAAACTAATTTAAATGGACTAGTTGAAACAATAATAATTAAGGATGACTTTTTATTATATAAAATAGATTCCAAAACATATAATTTTAAAAATTAATTTAATTTAGGAGGATGCTACTTTGGACAATAATGAATTAAACAATGAGGAAGTAATAAAAGAATCTATAGAAGAAAATAAATCAATAGAAGAAGTAATTGAGGAAACAAAAAGAGAAAAGGATAGTAAAGCATTAAGGTTCTTTAAAAGAATTTTAGCAGGAGTAATAGATCAAATTATTAGTATTGCACTAGCATTACTATTATTAATAGTTACAGATTTGGTATTAAAGTTATTTGGCTTTTATATTGCAGAAAGAGAGCCTATGTTCTTAATTATGTACGTAATAGTAAATATAATATATGGACCAATTTGTGCATCAACTAAATTAAAAGATACTATTGGAAGAAAGACAATGTTAAAATAATTTTACTTAGGAGTTAACATGAAAAAAGGAAGTACTATTCAGGTTAAAATAGATAAAAGTGAGTTTCCATCAACAGGGATTGGAAGCTTAGAAGGTAAAAAAATATATGTAAAAGGTGCTTTCCCAGGGCAAACAGTAACAGGGAGAGTTAAAAAGAAAAGAGAGGCCTTTGCAGAATTAAAGCTTACTTCAGTGGATGAGAGAGCAGATTATGAAATAACTCCATCTTGTGAGCATTTTGGAATTTGTGGTGGGTGTACATCACAAAATTTAACTTATGAAAAACAATTAGAACTTTTAAGTGAAGAATTTAAAGCTTTATTTGAAGAAGCTAATTTACCACTTAACAACTACAAAGGAATTGTAGGAAGTAAGGAACAATGGGAATACAGAAACAAGATGGAATTTACCTTTGGAGATTTTGAAAAAGGTGGAGAGCTAACTCTTGGAATGCACATGAAGGGGAAATCCTTTGGAATTATTACAGTAGATAAATGCTTAATAGTAGATGAGGATTTTAGAACTCTAATTAAGGTTACTGTAGATTATTTTAGAACTAAAGGATTGCCTTATTATAGAGTTATGAAGAGAGAAGGATATTTAAGACACCTAGTTATTAGAAAAGCAATTAATACTGGTGAATTAATGGTTAACTTAGTTACTACAACTCAAATAGACTTTGATTTATCTGAATATGTAGAGATATTAAAAAATCAAAATTATAAAGGTAATTTAGTATCAATTTTACATACAGAAAATAATTCATTTTCAGATGCAGTAGTACCAGAAAAGGTTAATTTATTATTTGGAAAAGATTATATAAAAGAAAATCTTTTAGGATTAAAATTTAAAATATCTCCTTTTTCCTTCTTCCAAACTAATACTAAAGGAGCAGAAAGCCTATATAGTATAGTTAGAGATTATTTAGGAGAATCAAAGGATAAGGTAGTATTTGACCTTTATTGTGGAACAGGAACTATAGGACAAATAGCAGCAGCTAATGCAAAAAAAGTTGTTGGTATAGAACTTATAGAAGAAGCAGTTGAAGCAGCAAAGGAAAATGCAAAGCTAAACAATTTAAATAACTGTGAATTCCTAGCAGGAGATGTAGCAGAAATAATAAAATCAGTAAAAGATAAGGCAGATACAATAATTTTAGATCCACCAAGAAGTGGAGTACATCCAAAAGCATTAGAATACGTAATTAAATTTAATGCCAAGGAAATAATTTATGTATCATGTAATCCTAAAACCTTAGTAGATAACTTAAAGGTATTAATGGAAGCTGGATACGAAATGGTAGAAAGCTGCGTTAAAGACATGTTCCCAAATACACCTCACTTGGAGGCAATTGTTAAGCTTACAAAGACCGAAGGGATGAAGTAAGCTGTTACTATTGCCCCTACAAGGGATGCCCAAGAAACTGAGCGAAGCGAAAGTTGATTGGAAGCAGCCTACTGTAGAAGGAATTACCAAATTAGTTAAAAATGAGAAATAAATACAAGAGCTAAGTGAGATAATTGCTTGGCTCTTTTTGCAATGTAAAATATAAGATTAAATAATCTGTTTAAAAATAGTACAATCAAAATAATTTAATCTAATTTCTGTTTAAATAGAAAAGCGGAAGTTACTTTTTCAATTTATAATTACTTTTTTGTTTTCATTTAATCCTATAGTTTCTTAAAGTCGAAGTTAGATAGAAATAATAAATATGATATAATTAAATAGCTAAAATATAATGAGTTTAATTATGAATATAGAATTAAAGTCAAAAAAATAAATATATATAATGTAATAATTTAAAGAGGATAATAAGATGAAAGAAAAATTAATTAAGATAAGTGATATTGCAAAGGAATTAGGATTAAATTTAAAAGTTGTAACATCAACTAGCTTCTTTGAAAATTATAATAGTTTTTTTAATATATTTACTGAAACAGAAGAATACTGCAGAAGAATTCTAGTTCTTACAAAATTTAAAGAGCTAGAAGAGGTAAATGAGAAAGATCCAAGTAGTTCAATTACAGAACCAATATTAATTGAGGGAAACATTTGGATAATGGAATTTCCTTTAACAACAAATCCAGATAAGATTAATTTAGAAGAAATTGAAGTTTCAGAGGAGTTTTATAATAAAATAAGAAATATAGAACTTGAATAAAGGGATATTAAAGAAAATAATATAACTCAATGAAACTAACAAGAAAATAATAATTAAAATTATAAATTTACTTAAGAAAGCTAACCCTATAGAGAATACTTTCAAAAAAGGTCTACTCTATAGGGTGTTTTTATATATAATTATTATAAGATAACAATAACTAATTAGGATTTTAAATTGGTATTTAAAATATATAAATTATAGGAAGGTGATAGACAATAAAAATTATTGTTTTTGGAGCCAGTGGCAGAACAGGACAAAAAGTAATTGAACAAGCTATAGATAATGGAATGGAAGTAACAGCATTTGTAAGAAATGCAGAAAATATAAAAATACAATCAGAAAAGTTACACATAGTAGTTGGACAAGCAACTCAATATGATGATGCTAAAAAGGCTATGGCTGGTAATGATGCTGTAATTAGCTGTGTAGGGGGACCAGGAATAGAAGTTTCTACAACTATTACAGATATTACAAAGAACGTTGTGGATGCTATGAAGGAAACAGGAGTAAAAAGACTAGTACAAATGGCTTCAGCAGGAGTACATGGTGAATTAAAGGGAATAGCAGGAAAAGAAGTAATGCTGATGTTAAAAAATCCGTTAAATGATCATGCCGGGGCTTATAATAAAATAAAGGAAGCTGGAGTTGATTATACAATAGCTAGACCATTAGGTTTAACAGATGATGCTTTTACAGGAGTATATAGAGAAATAGAAGAAGGAGTTCCAGAAGGAGGAAAAACAATTTCTCGTGCTGATGTAGCTAACTTCTGTTTAAGTAAGAAATGGAAGTTAGTTTTTTTATTTGCAAAGCAATACTTAATAAAATAAGCAAAAAATATATATATTTTTATGTGTTGATGATATTATAATATTGAATAAAACAACAGGGTGGAGATGAAAATATGGAGAGTATTATAAAAATAATAATAAGTTTATTTGGGCTTATATTAATGATACCAATAGGTATACTTATGAAAATTATTGAATTTGCTTCATTTGGTAAAATTAATGAAGATTTAGCTTTTAAAATTAGCACAGTAGTAGTTGTTTTACTAGTAGTAGTATATACTATTAAGTTTATTTACAAAATTAGATATATAATTTTAGACACTTTGACTCCTAATTTTGTTAAACAGAATAGAAAGAAAAAAATAATAGATAATTTTGTATCTAAAAAGCAAAGACAGATATCAAAAGAAATATCTTTAGATAAACCTTTTAAGGATTGCTCATTTATAGTGGGCAAGTTAGAAGAGAGAAGAGCCTTTGCTGAATCTAATTTAAATAAAGTAAATGATTTAATAGATAATGATGAGATGTTATCTTATGAAAATAATAAATTAATAATAAAATATGATTATAAATCTATTAACTTAGAAAGGTATAGATTAGGAAATGATGAAATTGAAGTATTAAATAAAGTTTTACCAATAAGTTTTAATAGAATAAGAGATTTAAAGAATAGAATTAGCCAATTAGCAGAACGATTAAATGAAGATATAGGACACACTTATATAGAGTATTTCAATTTATTAAAAGGTATTAATGGGGAAAAGGCTGTAGAAAGAACACTTTCTTTATTTGAAAATAGATATAAGGTGTTAAAAAATATTAGGGTGGAAGTTGATGGGAGATCATCTGAAAGTGATACTATAGTTATTTGCGAAAAAGGAGTATTTGTAATTGAAGCAAAAAATTTTGGAAGAAGTGGACAAACTATTAAAATAACTCCAGATGGATTATGGTATATAAATAACAATCCATTAAGCAATGTAAATGATCAAAATAATTATCATTGTGCAATTAATCAGATCTTAATAAATAATGAGTTAAAATCAAAGGGGTATAAGGGGAAATTTATTGATTGTAATTCAATATTATGTATTGCAAATGATGATGTAGGAATCGAAAATAATAGTAAACAAATTGTTGTTAGGGCATCAAATATACTTACTGAAATAAAGGCATTTAATACAGATAATGAACTTTCAGAAGAAATACAAGAAGAAATTTGCAATATATTTATAAAAAATAATTTGCCAGAAAAGATCTTTGAAGCTGAGGGAAGAGTTGAAAGAATTGAAGGATGCTTAATTGAGATGAAGGAATTATTTAAAATAAATGAAGAAATTAATAATACTATAGAAGAATTTTTAGTAGCTATAAATCCTACTTTGAAAAATAATATAGCATAGTACATTAATAAATTATAAAGTGTATAATAATTTATCTTCTTATTACATAGAAATTTTAAAGGTTATATATTAAATAATAGATGATATCAAATAGACTATAATACAAATTTAAAAATAAAAGATTTAGATAGTTTAATTAGATATATACTGTGTTGAAAGTTCCCCTGGAAGTTATCTAGGGGAGCTTTTATATATATTTATATAGGATTAAGTGGAGTATATTAAATTGATAAGATTAATTTAATGTATATTTTAGAAAAAAATATCAAGTCTTATCAGAGTGATTATTTTATAATAATTATTATCAACTAAAATAAAAATATGATATAATATGATTATTAAATTATTACGTATAAATAAAATATTAATATATTTTTATATTCCAAAGGAGGGATTTTGTGGAAAAATATACTAAACAATACATAAATGGAGAGTGGAGAAGTGGTAGTAGTTCATCTATTTTGGAAAATAGAAATCCATATACTAATGAAGTGTTATATACTTATAAGTCAGCTAATGAGCAAGATGTTAAAGACGCTTATGAAGCTGCTTATGAAGCATCAAAACTTTGGGCAAGTATATCTCCTTCTGAACGAATAGGGTACTTAGAAGGTTTGGTAAAAGTTTTTGAAGAAGAAAAAGAGACTGTTTATGATGTAATAAGGGAAGAGGGTGGAAGTTCCTTAGCAAAGTGTGATTTTGAATTTTTCACTAGTATTTCAATAATTAAGTTGGCTATGAGTTATCCTGAAAGAATGAAGGGTACTATACTTCCTTCTAATATACCAGGAAAAGAGAATTATATTATTAAAGAACCAAAAGGAGTTATTGGTGTTATAGCACCTTGGAATGTTCCTTTAGTTTTAGCAATGCGTTCTGTAATTCCTGCTATAGCACTTGGAAATACTGTAGTTTTAAAGCCAGCTTCAGACACACCAGCATCTAGCTTAATGATTGCAGATTTCTTTGACAAAGCAGGATTCCCTAAAGGTGTTATTAATGTAGTTGTAGGAAAAGGTTCAGAAATTGGTGATAGTATTGTTTCTAATCCAATACCAAGTCTAATTTCATTTACTGGTTCTACTGAAGTTGGTAGACATGTTGGAGAAGTTGCTGGATATCATTTAAAGGATGTGTCATTAGAATTAGGTGGAAATAATGCAATGGTTGTACTTAAAGATGCTGATATTGACCAAGCTGTAAATGCAGCTGTATTTGGTTCATTGTTCAATCAAGGACAAGTTTGTATGGCTCTTAATAGAATTTTAGTTCCAGAGGAAATACATGATGATTTTGTAGAGGCTTTAGTTAAAAAAGTTAAGATCTTAAAGGTTGGTAATCCAGCTGATCCAGAAGTGTTTATTGGACCTATTATAAATTCTTCACAAATTGAAAAAATTGAAAATTATATAGAAGGAACTATTAAACAAGGTGCAAAGGTTGTATTAGAAGGAAAAACAGAAGGATCAGTTGTTTATCCATGGATTTTAACAGATGTTAAAAATGATATGCCTACTGCTTGCAATGAAGTATTTGGTCCAGTTATTTCTATTATAAGAACTAAAAACGAAGAAGAAGCTATTGCTATTGCCAATGATACTATATATGGATTAAGTGGTTCAGTATTTACAAAGGATATTTATCATGGTATGGAAGTAGCAAAACAAATTAAGTCAGGTATGGTTCATGTTAATGACCAATCCATTAATGACGAGCCACACGTTATGTTTGGTGGTGAAAAAGCTTCTGGACTTGGACGTTTTAATGGTGAATGGGTAATTAATAAATTTACTACTGATAGATGGATTAGTATCCAAGGTAAGGAACGTAAATTTTTCTAGAATATATTGCTAAAAATTCGCCCTATAGAGAAGACTTTTAAAAAAGGTTTACTCTATAGGGTGTTTTTATATATAATTAATATAAGACAACAATAACTAATTAAGACTTAAAATGAGTATTTAAAATATATATAAATTAAAAGGATGGTGATATGTAATGAAAATTATTGTTTTTGGAGCTAATGGTAGAACTGGACAAAAGGTAATTGAACAAGCTATAAGTAAAGGGATGGAAGTAACAGCTTTTGTGAGAAATCCAGGAACTATAAAAGTACAGTCAGAGAACTTACACATAGTAGTTGGACAAGCAACTAAATATGAGGATGTAAAAAATGCTATGGCCCTTCATGATGCAGTAATTAATTGCATAGGAGGACCAGGAAATAAACCTTCTACAACTATTACAGATATTACAAAGAATATAGTGGATGCTATGAATGAAACAGGAGTTAAAAGAATAGCACAAGTTTCTTCAGCTGGTATACATGGTGAGTTAAAAGGAATAATAGGTAAAATTATAAGCTTAATGCTAAAGAATCCATTAAAAGATCATGCAGGAGCTTATGAAGTATTAAAAGAAGGAGCAGTTTATTATACTTTAGCAAGACCAATGTCTTTAACAGATGGTAAATTTACAGGATTATATAGAGAAGCTGAAGATGAAGTTCCAGTTAAAGGGAAAAACATTTCCCGTGCTGATGTGGCTGATTTCTTATTAAAGGTAATAGAAGAAGATAAATATATTGGAAAGAGTATAGGATTAGCATATTAAATATAAGTAAACTATAATTATTAATTTAATTAAGACTATGGTGTTATATGGGATTTTAACTATAAAAATAACAAAGAAATGATAAGGTTTGGTTATGAGGAGTAAGAGAATTTAATGAGATATCTTATGGTAATTTTAATAGGTTATTTAATTGGAAGTTCTAGTATGTCTTATTATTTAGGTAGGTTAAATAAGATTAATGTATTTAAAAGTGGAACAGGCAATTTAGGTGCATCTAATATGGTGCTAATAATGGGATGGAAAGCTGGAATTATAGTAGCTATCCATGATATTTTAAAAGCTTATATAGCTGTTTTATTAGCACAAAGGTTATTTGGTGATTTACCATATGGGGCAGAGTTAGTTGGAATAGCATGTGTTATTGGACACATTTTCCCCTTTTATTTAAAGTTTAAGGGTGGCAAGGGCTTTGCTTCCTATATAGGTATGACTATTGCATTGGATTGGAGATTTGCTATTGGATTAATTATTTTATGTGCACTTTTAACTTTAATTACTGATTATATTGTAGCTGCAACTTTTACAAGTATATTTGTTGTACCAATTTACATTGGCTTTTCTAATAATAGCTTTATAACTTGTTGCATTTTATTAATAGGAACAGGTGTAATGTTATATAAACATAGAGATAATATTTCAAGACTTAGAAATGGTACTGAGATTGGATTAAGAAGTGCTCATAGAGGTGAAAATAGAGTAAAATAATTAATTTTAAAGTAAAAATAACTAATAGCGTAAATTAAAGGAGTAATGGTGATTAATCATTACTCCTTTTATAATTAAAAATTTTAGGTTAAAAAATGATAACCTATATAATATTATAATAGTTTGTTAAAATTAGGATTTTTGAAAGAATATTAAGGAAGAATAGGTGAAAAATGGTATTGTAATTTAAAAATCAAAGGATTACTATAGAATAGTGGCATTAGTCAACAGTTGCAAATAACAACATTTAAATTATATTATTAACACAAATGGAGGAATGATATGGATAACTTAGAAGTTATAGTACGATATTGGAGAAACTTTACTGAGAAGAGATTAAAAGAATTTGATTTGACCTTTGGGGAACAGATTATCATTATATTTTTATCAAAAAATGAAAATGTGAACCAAGAGACCATTTCAAAAAGATACATGATTGATAAAGGAATGGTAGCTAAAACCTTAACTAGGCTTGAAGATAAAGGCTTTGTACTTAGAGAGAGGAATCCTGAGAATAAGAGAGAAAATATTATTTCACTTACAGAAAAAAGTTTATATATTATGAATGATATAAATACTATATTTGATGATTGGAATAAGATTCTTTATGGAGAAATGAGTAAGGCGGATATTGAGTGCGTGAAAAGACTTACAGGTAAAATGGTAGAAAATGTTGTTAAATATTTAGATTAGAAATTGAAAGGGGAAAGGGTTTATGAGGGTAAAAGAGAAAAAATTGAACTTAGGATTAATTATGGCTGTATATTTATTAGGGATATTTATGGGAGCTATAGATACTGGGATAGTAACACCTGCAAGAACTATAATCCAAAATGACCTAATGGTAAATGATAATACAGGAATATGGATGATTACTATTTATACTCTTGCATATGCAGCAAGTATTCCTATTATGGGTAAGTTAGCTGATAAATACGGAAGAAAATATGTTTACTTAACAAGTATATCTTTATTTGGTATTGGCTCTTTATTCTGTGGTTTATCACAAAATTTAGGAAGCTTTTCTGTATTACTAATTTCAAGAGTTGTTCAAGCTATTGGTGGAGGTGGAATTCTTCCTATTGCAACAGCTGAATTCGGTACAACATTCCCAAAAGAAAAAAGAGGACTTGCACTTGGATTAGTAGGTGGAGTTTATGGAATTGCTAACATTTTTGGAGCATCTGCTGGTAGTGCAATTATAGATATATTTGGTCAAAACAATTGGCAATTTATATTTTATATAAATATTCCAATTACAATATTTATATTAATATCAGGCTTTATGACTCTTCCAAATACTAAGATGACAGATGTTAAAAAGATTGATTATTTTGGAATTACAACATTAACTTTAATGGTACTTTCTATTTTATATGGACTTAAAAATATTGATTATTTTGATTTTAAAAATACCTTCTTAAGTACATCTGTTTATCCTTTCTTAATAATATTTGTAGTTTTACTACCAATATTTATATTAATAGAAAAGAAAGCAGAAGACCCAGTACTTAATATTTCATATTTCAAAAATATTAGGATTATAATTACATTCTTTATTGCTTTTATAACAGGAATTATTATTATGGGAATGATATTTGTTCCTCAATTCTCTGAAAATTCTTTGAAAATAGCTTCAGGTAGTGGTGGTTATTTCGTTATTATTTTAGGGGTATTTGCAGGCCTTGGAGCACCATTCTCAGGAAATTTAATTGATAAATATGGGGCTAAGATTGTACTTGGTACTGGATTTGTTGCTTCTATACTAGGATCTTTATATATTATATTTTACGCTACAAACAATCCAAGTTTAATTTCAATAGTAATATGTTTAATTTTACTAGGAACAGGAATAGGCTTTACTATGGGAACACCAATAAATTATATGATGTTAGATAATACTAGAGTTGAAGAATCAAATTCAGCATTAGCAGCTGTTTCATTAATTAGATCTATTGGAACTGCCATTGCTCCTGCAATAATGATAGGATTTATTTCCCATGCTGGAATGGCAGTACAAGATAATATAATGACTCTTATTCCAAATGAAGTTCATGTACCTAAGCTTCCATATGCAGAGGAACTTACAGAACAATTAGATCAATTAAAAGAAAATCCTTCTATGGCAGAAAAGCTTAAGGGAATAGATATACCAGATTTAGCATCAATGGAAACAATAAAATTTGATATGAATAGTAAGAGCGATAACTTCCAATTACCAGAAGAAATAATTGAAATGTTACAATCTTCTGATGTTACAACAATTACTGACAATACAAAGAAAATGGCAGAGTATATGTTCTCACAAATGACACCTTCAGTAATTGCTAAGATAAATGGTGGTATTGATTCTGGAATAACTGGTATTAGTGATTCTATAACACAATTAACAGAAGCAATAAATAAAATGCCACCTATTCCAACTATGAAGCCAACGATAGATAAGATGAATGCTGGAAAAGTTCAAATGGAAGATACATTAGTAAAAATGAAGGCATTAAAAGAAGCTGTTCCAACTGCATTTGAAACTGGGAAAAATAATTATTTAACTGAAATTGAAAATATTGGGGGTACAATTGAAAATGAATTCCAAACTACACTAAATAAGGGCTTCCAAGAAGTTTATGCAACAGTTGCTATTGCTTCATTATTAGCTATGGTTGTTCTTATGTTGTATAAAGAAGAGAAGAAAGTTACAACTAATTAAAATATTCAGAGGCTAAATTATTAATAATAAAAACTAGTCAAATACTAAAAAAATATTGACTAGTTTTTTTATGTTTTAATTATATCTAGAAATTTACTCCTATAATTAGTTATAGTTTCATTATTCCATACTATTTTATTTAAAAGAGATATAATATTAGATATAATATATACATTAATTAAAGGAGGTGTTTTTGATTAATATTGTTGGAATAATTGTTTCTATAGTATTTATATTTGGAATAATCGGGATTTCATCTGTACTAAATAAATTAAATATATTAGCTAATGAAGATAGCAGAAAATTTATTCATGTAGGGGTAGCTAACTGGTGGATTGTGGCAATGATTTTCTTTAATAATAATATTTATGCCTCTATTGTACCTGCACTTTTTGTTATTATAAATTATATATCATACAAAAAGCAGATATTTAAGGCAATGGAAAGAGATGGATCTAAAAATGATTTAGGAACTGTATATTTTGCTTTATCTTTAATGATTTTAGCACTTATAACCTTTAAAAATACTGAATTTTCTTATATTGGTGCTTTAGGTATATTAGTTATGGGCTATGGTGATGGCTTTGCTGCTATAATAGGAGTTAAATATGGAAAGCATAAATTTAAAGTATTGGGAAATAACAAAAGTCTTGAAGGAAGCTTAGCTATGTTCTTATTCTCCTTTGTAGTTTCTTTAGTTATACTTTATATTTTTAATCCAGTAAATATACTTTTATATAGCTTAATATTAGCTGTAGTAAGTACAGTTTTAGAAGTTTTTTCTCCTTATGGATTAGATAACTTAACAGTACCTTTAGGTACATCATTACTATATTATTTGTCTATTATTTTATAAGTTAGGAGGTAGAATATGTTAGACTTTTTAGTTGGGCTAACCTTTTCCTTTTTAATAGCATTTGTTGCCTATAAGAAAGCCTCGTTGAATAAGAGTGGCTGTCTAGCTGCTACAGTGCTTGGAACAGGGATATATTATTTTGGGGGATTATGGTTTTCTATTATAATGATTTCATTTTTTGTATCTTCTAGTATTTTAACAAAATTTAAAAATAATAATAAAGAAAGCTTAGAAAAATTAAATGAAAAGGGTGGAAATCGTGATTATATGCAAGTATTTGCTAATGGAGGAGTAGGACTTATAATTTCAGTTTTATATTATTTTTATGAAAGTCCAGTATTTTTATTAGCTTATGCTGTTTCCTTTGCAGAAGCTACTGCAGATACTTGGGCTTCAGAAGTTGGGGTATTAAGTAAAAGTAAGCCAATAAATATATTAAACTTCAAGCCTTTAGAAAAAGGTATGTCAGGTGGTATTAGTATATTAGGCACAACCTTTGCCTTTCTAGGAGCTTCATTTATATCCTTCATATATTTTATAGCATCTGTTATTACATATAGAGATATAAAGCAAAGCTTAATTTATTCTATACTTTGTCTTGTTATAGGCTTTATTGGTTCAATAGTTGATAGTATATTAGGTGCATCTGTGCAAGCTCAATATTATTGTGAAGACTTAAAGACTATTACAGAAAAGAAGGAGTACAAGGGGAAACCTAATAAGCTTATTAAAGGAATTGCTTTTATAAATAATGATATGGTGAACCTAAATAGTAATTTAATATCTACACTGATAGTATTTATTTTAGTAAATATAAGGAGCTGATTTGACAGCTCCTTAGGTTTATATATTAAAAGTTAACTTCAGTTGTGTCTTTAACAACTATTTGAGCAGCTTGCTTTTCAACTAAGTCTCCAGCTGCAGTTTTAATAAGTTTTTTATTTATAATAGTATCCATAAGGGCTATTACAGCAGAATTATCTACATTTTCTTTTATATCCTTAACAGATAATGTAAGTTTTTTACCAGATATATCTTTAAAACTCATACTTGCAGTTCTTGCAATCATTGGACATCCTCCCTTCTTTATAGATAATAGTTAATAACTTGTAGTGAGTAACTAATAGGGATTAACCTCTAGTTACTATATAAGTTTGTTGTTTTTTTATAGTAGTAATATTATGTTCTAATATTCTTCCTATAGCATCAGACAATGCAACTAAATCTTCATCTGTTGCAGTAGCTGAAATGTTCTTAAAGCTTTGACCCTTAAAAACATCATTTCCTTTAGAATCAACTCCAATTTGATAGCTTACTCCTAAAGCATTTCCAACTAATACTGAACTTGCTGCCATAATTATCACCTCCTCATATCTTATATACACAGGCAATAAAAGCTTAAAAAATTTTAGACGAAATTTATAATATTATTTTTTTCTAAATTAATTGTATTAAAGACTTTTCAAAAGTAAATTCGGTTTAGTAAAAAAACGGAAGTTACTTTTTAAAATTTATAGTGATAAATTTTGAATATATTTTTATGTGAAAATTATGTAAAAAATAGATGAAAAAAATAAATAAAAATGGTAAAATATGTACTGGTAATAATGTGAAAATATATAAATTATAGTATTAAAGGGGCGTGATTTATATGAAATTTAGAAAAAGTATGGGGCTATTTTTATCATTTTTATTAGTATTTAATCTCTTAAATAGTAGTACTATCTTTGCATATAATCTAAGTACTAATGTATACCTAAGTGAGAATGATGATACTAATTTAATTGGAGTACTTGGAGAAAATGATTTTATAGCTACAGGTGTTAAAGATAATACTAAAACACTTACCAAACAATATGGAGTGAAAAATAACTTCAAATATGTAAAGAATGGAATTGTTTATAATACAAGTGCTTTCGATTTTCATATTTTTTCAAAAAAAGCAATTCTTAATGCGCATACTAATGGTAATATTGCAACAAAAGACGTACTTGCTAATGGACAAGGCTTTGGAACTAATCAGTCTACTGCATTTAAATTAAATGAAGAAAATTATTTTATGAATAGTGTAGATAGGATTACTAATATAGCTAGTGATGGAAATATTGTTATAGGAAATAATGTGCCTGTAAAATTTGAGGATAATAACAATAGTCTAAATATAGGAACTAATGGAAATAAACTTACAAGTGATCAATCTTCAAGAGTATATCAAGAAACTAAAGAATCAAATAAATATATCGATATAGATCAAGAACTTGAAAAATTAAAAATAATATCTAAATTATTATCTACTCATAAAACATCAGAAGGTGTAACTTTAGGTGAACCAAATGGTGAAAATCAAACTATTACTGTAAACGGAAGTATAAATAACTATTATTTAAATATTGGTGCAAATGAAATTAGTAATGGAAGTAATAAACGTGTATTAAACATTTCCATTCCTGATAATAAAACATTAATAATTAATGTAGATATGGCAGGTACAGATATTGATAGTTTACAAAACTTAGTTACAAAAATAAATGGTTATGAAAATTCTGAAGATGTAGTTAAATATAAGAATAATGTATTATGGAATCTTTATAATAGTTCAGCAGAAAATGAATTATTTACTACTGGTGCTGAATATGCAAAAGTTGGAACTAGTGATTATTTTATGGGAACAATACTAGCACCAAATGCCAATATTCAATATGGAGCAGTAAATGGTAGTATTATTGCAAATGAAACAATGCAAAATTATAAAGAGTCTCACAAGTGGGATTTTACAGGTCATGAAGATCTTGAGGATCCTGAAGATACGGCTGATAAATCAATAAGTGTAGTAATTGAAGCAACTAAGATTTTAGAAGGAAAAGAATTGATTGCTGATATGTTTAGCTTTGAGTTATTAGACAAAGATAAGAACGTATTACAAACAGTAACTAATGATGCAGATGGAAAAATTAAATTTGAAGCTATAACTTACAAAGAAGCAGGAAATTACGAATATAAGG
>JAEXLD010000098.1 GCA_023445445.1 Bacillota bacterium | reverse complement strand
AGGAAGAGCTCATAATAAGCATACTGAAGGTGGAGATTTTAGAGAGGCTACTTTTAGAGCTATTAGGCAAGGATTAGAAAAAAGTGAAAATGTACTTTTAGAACCTTACTATAAATTCAAAATAGATGTGGATTTAAATTATATGGGTAGGGTAATTTCAGATATACAAAGGCTAAATGGAAGCTTTAATCCTCCTGATACAAAATTAAACAAAGTTACTATAACAGGTAGAGGCCCTGTAGCTACTTTTATGGAATATAGCGAAGAAATTCTTACTTTCACTAAGGGAAAAGGGAGTATAAATTTAATTTTTGATGGTTATGATCTTTGTCATAACACAGAAGAAGTTATAGAAAGAATAGGCTATGATAAAAATGCTGATATAGAATATTCTTCTAGCTCAGTTTTTTGTTCCAAGGGTCAAGGTTTTGTAGTTTCCTGGACTGATGTAGAAGAATATTTACATTGTGAAATTAAAAAATAATTATATATTTAAATTTTTATAATAGTCCATAATGAAAAAAGGGATTCCAGTATGAATCCCTTTTTTTGTATATAATATTATATTATATTTAATCAAATAACTAGAATAAGTGTGCCAATAAATTATTTCCATTCTGGAAAACTGTAATAGTGAAATAATTCCAAGGAACTACAGTTGCTCCAATTCTAGAAATAGCAACTCTTATTTTAAAGGTTGCTCCACTATTAGTTTTAGAATCCTTGCCTTCATAAGTAACTCTATCTAGTCTTACAACCATTTCTTCACCTTCAGATAGTTCCATTTGATTTCTTAATGAATTCAAATCTTTAATAAGCTTTTCTCTATCTCCTTCAGTTATATTAGTATATCCTTTTTCAATAGAAGGATTATATGAAATTAAATAATCATAAACTGAAGAGTCTTCATTAAGATATAAGTATAATAAATCATTAATAAAATCTATTTCTTTATACTCTCCAGCAGTATAGTGAATAGACTGTTGATCATCATAAATATTATAACCTAATTCTATTTCAGATAGGTCTTTTGAAAAAGTATAGGTTTTTCCTAAAGCTTGAAATTCTTTTATAGGTTCTACCTCTTTTATTTCTTCTTCTTTTGGTGGTGTTTCTATAGTATTAATATTTTCATTATTTGAATTTTTTAAAGATGAGCAACTAATTAACGTCAATGATAAGATAAATAATAATATAAATAATAAACTGTTTTTTTTCATATATCCTCCGAAAATATCTATAATAAAGTTACATTTATTTAATTTTACGATAAATAGAAATAAAAGTAAATTAATATAAGATACATAAGAGAGGTTGATAAATTTTATTAATATGAATATAATGAAGTTAGAAAAACTTTCATTAGGAGGAAATAGTATGTCAGTAAAGATGCTACACACTTGTATAAGAGTGATGGATTTAGAAAAGTCTTTAAAATTTTATCAAGAAGCTTTAGGATTAGTTATTACTAGAAGAAAAGACTTTCCAGAACATAAATTTAGCCTTGTATATTTATCAAACCAAGAAGGCGGATATGAAATAGAATTAACATATAATTATGATGTTGAAAAGCCATATGAAATAGGTAATGGATTTAGTCATATATCAGTAGAAGCAGATGATTTAGAAGCAATGAGGGAAAAGCATGTTGCTTTAGGATATGAAGTAACACCTTTTAAGGGACTTCCTGGAACTAAACCTTCATATTACTTTGTTACAGATCCAGATGGATATAAGATTGAAGTAATAAGAGCAAAATAGTATTAATCTAGTAACTTTTGAAAAAGTTACTAGATTTTTTTCTTATAAAATGCATAAAATAATTTATAATATATTTAATTGATACTAATTATTATTTAGTATATAATATAAATAGGTAAATTATTCTAAAAAGGATGAAGGTGTATATTTATGAGTAAAATATCAATTATTGGTGCAGGAGCAATTGGAGCTACTACTGCCTTTGCCTTATTACAAAAGGGTGTTGCAAGAGAAATAGTCATTAATGACATTAATCAAGAAAAAGCATTAGGTGAAGTATTAGACTTAATGCATGGAAGTGCTTTGGCAAGCCCATGTAACGTTACATTAGGAGCTTTAGAAGATACTAAGGATTCAGATATTATTATAATTACCGCAGGAGTAGCACAAAAACCTGGAGAAACTAGATTGGATTTAGTAGATAAAAATTATAAGATTTTTAAAAGCTTTGTGCCTACTTTAGCAAAGTTAAGTCCTAATGCAATACTTTTAGTTGTTTCAAACCCTGTAGATATATTAGCTTATATGACATATAAGTTATCAGGATTCCCAAAAGAAAGAGTTATAGGTTCTGGAACTGTATTAGATACAACTAGACTTAGAAGTTTACTTGGAAAATATTTTGGAGTAGATGGAAGAATAGTTCAAGGATATGTACTTGGAGAACATGGAGATAGTGAGTTTGTTCCATGGTCATCTTTAACTATTGGAAATATTCCAATTAAGGATTTCTCAAATCAATTATCAATTGAATGGGATGAAGCTACTGAGAAGGTTATAGCTGATGATGTAAAAAATGCTGCTTATGAAGTTATTAATAGAAAAGGTGCCACAGCATTTTCCGTGGCTGCTGTTTTAACAAGAATAGTGGAAGCATTTTTAAAGGATGAAAAAACAATATTATCAGTTTCTACTTTATTAAATGATTATTATGGGGTAAATGAAACTTATCTAAGTGTACCAACAATAGTAGGAAAAAATGGAGTGGAAAAGGTGTTAAATATTAAATTCTCTGAAGAAGAAAAAGAAAAGTTTGTTTCATCAGCTAATTTAATGAAAGAATATATAGATAGAATAAATGAGAATTAAATAATAATTTAAAAATCAAAAATAGTCTATAACATGTATAAATCTATGTTATAGACTATTTTTAATTTATATAAATAATTATAAAAGTTTTAAAATAATAAAGTTATACATATTATAGATTAGTTAATATTTTATTAGAAAGGTAATTTGTATGACAAGAGAAAATATAAATAGATGGTT
The DNA here is from genome assembly GCA_023445445.1 of Bacillota bacterium. GTDB lineage: Bacteria > Bacillota > Clostridia > Clostridiales > Clostridiaceae > Clostridium. Next base: position 1,577 of record JAEXLD010000098.1, on the reverse strand, counting down.
TAAAAATAAAGTTCTGGGGAAAATATTTATTGCTTTATGTTTAATAATATTATTGTACTTACTAGTTTCATTGTTTTTTATTAATCATTTTTTCATTAATACTAAGGTAAACGAAGTGGATTTATCTTTAAAAAATTATAGCGTTGCAAATGAAATCTTTTATAAATCAATAAATGATTATAGCATAAGAATAATAGGTAGAGATGGAAGAAGTGAAGTAATTAATGGGAGGGATATAGATATAACCTTTAATGAAAAAGATATTAAAAAGGAAATAAAAGAACAACAAAATTCACTTATGTGGGGGAGTGCCTTAATAGCTAAGCAAGAATATTTTATAGATGGATTAATTGATTTTGATAAAGTAAAACTAGATTCAAGAGTTGATAATTTAGAGATTTTGACCAAGAATATAGAAAATCCAATTAATGTGGGATTTCACTATTTAGATGGTACTTATGTAATTGAACCAGAGGTTTACGGAAATAAAATAGATAAAGAAAAATTTAAAAAACTATTAGTTGAAGCTATATATAAAGGTGCTAGAGAGTTTAATATAAATGAAGAAGGATGTTATGAAGAACCTTTATTTACAACTGTTTCTGATAAAACTATGGAAACAGAAGAATTATTGAATAAATATATATCTACAAAAATAACTTACTTATTTGGCGAAAATAAAGAAGTTTTAGATTCTAATATTATAAAAGAGTGGCTTTCTGTAAATGAAAATTTAGATGCTGTTTTAGATGAGAAAGCTTTAAGTGAATACATAACATCTCTTTGTAATAAATATAATACCGTTGGAATAACTAGAAACTTTAAAACTTCTACAGGAAAAACTGTAGAGGTAAAGGGTGGATATTATGGATGGAAGATAAATTCAACTGCAGAAAAAAAACTGCTTAATGAATATATTAGATTAGGAGCAAATATAGAAAAGGAGCCTATTTATAGCCAGGAAGCTTTATATAGAGATAAAGATGATATAGGAAATACTTATGTTGAAATAAACATATCAAGGCAATATATGTGGTTTTATAAGGAAGGAAAAGTAATAGCAGAAGGGGGAGTAGTTACAGGAGATCCAAAAAAGGGGTATTCAACGCATAATGGAACATATATGATTAATTATAAACAAAAAGATGCAGTTTTAAGAGGGCCTGGTTATGAAGCAAAGGTTAATTATTGGATGCCCTTTAATGGAAATATTGGTATTCATGATGCTAGTTGGAGAGCTTCCTTTGGTTATAATATATATGAAAATAATGGTACCCATGGATGTGTAAATTCACCATTAAGTTTAGCCAAGAAAATATATGAAAATATAGAATCAGGAACTCCAGTTATATGTTATGAAGAATAGAATTTAATAATTATTCATTTAGAATTCAAAATTTTTTATTAGGGGCTGTCGCACAATGTAAAATGAATAATGAAAAATGTAAAACTCATAGGCCCCCTCAAAAAGTTGGACTATTACATTCAATGTAATTATAATAAAAATAACTTAATTGAGGGGGATATAAATGAGTACAAGATTCATAAGAAAGTTTACTGAAGAAGAGAGAGTTGCT
>JAEXLD010000125.1 GCA_023445445.1 Bacillota bacterium | reverse complement strand
GAGAAAGGAGGAGTATTTGGCGATGAGTTGGATAAGCAATTTGAGTAGCACATATGATCAATGTGAGTCATTAATCGGTAAGGTGAGTGGAGATGATAATTCAGTAATTTTATTGCCATTGTTTCATTTACAGTTGAAAGCACAGTTAGAGATTTATATTGATCAAGATGGAAATTTTATTAGAGCTGAAAGAATATCAAAGGATGATCAAGTAACTGTATTTCCCGTAACTGAAGATAGTGCTAGTAGAAGTAGTGGGATAACTCCTATGCCTCTGTTTGATAAGTTGTGCTATATTGCAGGAGATTATGATCAATATAGTAATGACTCAAAGAATAAAAGACAATGTTTTGAAGCTTATATCAAACAATTAGGTGATTGGGCTAATTCAGAGTATTCTTGTTCACAGGTTAAAGCTATTTATACTTATTTGAAAAAAGAGCATGTGATGCAAGATTTAATTGCTGATGATAAGTTTGATAAGGATTCTTTGGATGATGTTGCAAGATTTATAGTAGAATCTCCTGATTCTATGAATGAAAAAGTCTGGGAAGACAGTTTAGTTCATGATTGTTTTATAGCCTATACTTTGAGTAAGACAAGCGATTTAGGCATTTGTTATGCGACAGGAGAAGTGACACAATTAACGACAAAGTTACCTGCAAAAATTCGTAATGCTGGGGATAAAGCAAAACTCATATCATCCAATGATACTTCAGGATATACATTTAGAGGTAGATTTAAAAATGCTGAGCAAGCTGTTGGTATAGGATATGTAGCATCTCAAAAAGCACACAATGCATTACGCTGGTTAATATCTAAGCAGGGATATAGAAACGATACTGAGCGTATAGTGTGTTGGGCAAGTAAGACAATAAAAACACTTGAACCGTTTGATAATCCTTTCGCATTATTTGCTGAAGAAAAAGTTGAGATTGATACTTTAGAAAAGTATGCACATCAGATTAGTTGTTTATTAGCTGGATATCGTACAAAACTAAGTGACGAAAAAGTATCAATAATATCAGTAGATACAGCGGATGGATCAAATCAAGGCCGTTTATCAATTACGTACTACAATGAACTATTGGGAAAAGAATATCTTGATAGGCTTAATAAGTGGTATCTAGAATGTAATTGGAGATTACATCGTAAAGTAGATGGTGAATATGTTGATTATATAGGAACTCCTACGCCGTTAGATATTGCACGTGCAGCTTATGGAGTGGATCAAGAAGGATTATTGAAGATTACCAATTCAAAATTACAGAAGAAGTGTGTGGATCGAATATTGTCTTGTATTGTGGATAATAGAAAATTGCCGATGGATATTTTGAAGTGTGCTGTAAATAATGCAAGTAATCCACAAAAATATAGTTCATATAACTGGAATTTTATATTAGAAATAACATGTGCACTTATTAGAAAACATAACATTGATTATAAGAAAGGAGAATATAGTGAAATGTTAGAAGAAGAAAAGTATAGAAAGGATAGAGATTATTTATTTGGAATGTTGCTAGCTATTCTGGATGATATTGAGAATTCATATTATTATCATGCCCAAATGGATTTTAGAGAAACAAATGCTAGTAAACTATGGAATATTTACTCAAGATATCCTGCTAGAACATTTGAAGAAATAAGAAGAAAGTTACAACCTTATTTAGCTAAAACAAATAAGCCGATTAGAGAAAATCAATCAAAGAAAATTGAGCATATATTGGAGTGCTTGCGTGATATCGATGGTTTCAACAATAAGCCATTAAATGAAAATTACTTATTAGGTTATTACTGCGAAAGAGCAGAAATAAGAAAAATTAGAACAAATTCAAAGAAAGAAGAGGAATAAAAGATGAGTGAATTTAAGAATAAAATTGATTTTGCAGTATTATTTACAGTTGAAAAGGCTAATCCAAATGGGGATCCATTAGATGGTAACCGTCCAAGAGTTGATGTAGATGGCTATGGTGAAATGTCAGATGTATGTATCAAGAGAAAAATTAGAAATAGACTTCAGGATATGGGTGAAAAAGTCTTTGTACAGTCTCAGGAAAGATCTGATGATGGATGCAATAGTTTATCTGCAAGAGCTGATGCAAATAAGGAATTGGCTAAACATAAGAAAGATAAATCAGGGGATGAGTATGCAAAGATTGCATGTGAATCATGGATTGACGTGAGAAGTTTTGGACAGGTGTTTGCATTTAAAGGAAATTCTCTATCAGTAGGTGTACGCGGTCCTGTTACTGTAAGAACAGCTGTTAGTGTATCACCAGTGGATGTTTCTACAATGCAGATTACAAAGAGTGTAAACAGTGAAGAAAAAGCAGGTAAAGCTTCAGATACAATGGGAAGTAAAAACCGTGTGGAATTTGGTTTATATAAACTTTGTGGAAGCATCAACCATCAGTTAGCTGAAAAGACTGGTTTTTCTGAAGAAGATGCTGAAAAGATTAAAGAAGCATTAGTAACATTATTTGAAAATGATTCTTCTTCTGCTAGACCAGATGGAAGCATGGAAGTTAAGAAAGTATATTGGTGGAAACATAATTGTGAAATGGGTCAGTATTCATCTGCAAAAGTTCATAATTCATTACATGTAAATCTTCTTCCAGAAGTAGTAATTCCTAAGAAATATGAAGATTACGAAGTTACATTAGATAACCTTGAAGGTTTAGATGTAGAAGTTATTGAAGGTAGGAAATTATGAAATATGCTGAAGAAGATTATTTGATGTTATCTGGAATTCAGCATTTTCAGTTTTGTCGACGCCAATGGGCTTTGATTCATATAGAACAACAATGGGATGAAAACCTAAGAACTATTGAAGGTGAAATCTTTCATTCAAATGCACATAATGATAATTTTATAGAAAAACGTAATAACATAATCATTACAAGAGGTATGAGAGTGTTCTCTCATACCTTGGGTGTGCATGGAGTATGTGATATTGTTGAGTTTGTAAGAGATGATCATAATGGAGTTTCTATTCATGGCCGTGAAGGAAAATATACAATAGAGCCTGTTGAATATAAAAAGGGGAAACCTAAATGTGACCAAAGTGATATTTTGCAAGTAGTAGCACAAGCTATGTGCTTAGAAGAAATGTTAGTATGTGAGATTAATAAGGCATATATATTTTATGGTGAGACAAGACGCAGAGAGACTGTTGTTATAACTGAAGAACTAAGAAAGTTAGTTGCAGATAGTTTTAAAGAAATGCATCAGTATTTCGATAAGAGGTACACTCCTAAAGTGAAATGGTCTAAAAGCTGTAACGCGTGCTCATTAAAAGAAATATGCTTACCAGTTCTAGGAAAGAATAAATCGGTAAAGGATTATATTCAATCTAAGGTTGAGGAAAACTAATATGAAAAAACTATTAAACACTCTTTATATCACTAACCCTGATTACTATTTGTCATTAGAGGGTGAGACAGTAACGGTTTTATCTGATAAAAAGAAGATTGGTAAGATTCCTTTACATAATCTTGAAAGTATTATCACTTGTGGTTATATGGGCGCAAGTCCTGCATTGATGGGAAAATGTGCTCAAGAAGGAATATCTATAATATTTCTCTCTAGGAATGGAAAGTTTCTTGCTAGAATTGTTGGCGAGCAATATGGAAATGTGATTCTAAGAAAGACGCAATACAGAGTATCAGAGTGTGAAGAAGAGTCTTTAAAATTAGCAAAATGTTTTATCATGTCCAAACTTTATAATAGTAGATGGATTTTAGAAAGAGCAATACGAGATCATAAATTGAGAGTTGATACCGAGGCTTTAAAAAGTGCTTCACTTACCTTAAAGAATTCCTTGAATTCATCTTATGAATGTAAATCCATGGATTCATTAAGGGGGATTGAGGGCGAAGCAGCAAGTATTTATTTTGGAGTATTTAATGAATTAATTCTTCAGCAGGAAGAAGAATTTAGTTTTGAGTTTAGAAGCAGAAGACCACCTTTAGATAGAGTAAATGCACTATTATCTTTTGCATATGTATTATTAACATCAATGTGTACTTCAGCATTAGAATCAGTAGGGTTAGATCCATATGTAGGATTTATGCATACTATAAGGCCTGGTAGAAAATCTTTAGCTCTTGATTTGGTAGAAGAATTAAGAAGTGTTTTTGCTGATAGATTTGTGATTACGTTAATCAATAAAAAACTGATCTTAAGCAAGCATTTTATTGAGCAAGAAGATGGTGCTGTATTACTAAATGATGAGGGTAAGAAGATATTCTTCAAATACTGGCAACAGAAGAAGTTGGAAGTAATAGAACATCCGTATTTGAAAGAAAAAGTAGAGTGGGGTATGGTTCCGTATGTTCAAGCATTATTATTAAGTCGTTATTTACGAGGTGATCTGGATTCTTATCCAGCATTCTTTTGGAAGTGATAGTATGTTTATATTAATTACTTATGATGTTTCTACTGTAGCAAGTGCAGGTAAAACAAGACTTAGAAAAGTAGCAAAAGAATGCGAAAACTGTGGCCATAGAGTACAGAATTCAGTGTTTGAATGTCAAGCATCAGCTGCAGAGTGGAGAAAGATGAAGGATAAACTACTGAAGATAGTGAATCTTAAAGAAGATAGTATTAGATTCTATTATTTAGGTGATAAATACGAAAATAAGATAGAACATTATGGATTAAATGCTAGTGTATTCTTTGATAAGGATGATCTTATACTCTAGTGCGAATATATAGTGTACATAAAAACTCTTAGAGATTCGCACCAGTTTATTTTATTAATTAAGAAATTTATTTTTTAATTATCATAATTCTGTGAATATGATAATATGAATTTGTCAAAAAGAGTGAAATTCAAGTAGTGATTTTGCTTTTTTTGCAGTCGCATCCCGTAAGGGGTGCGTGGATTGAAATAGCGAATTATGTACTGATTCAGACATTATTTTATGTCGCATCCCGTAAGGGGTGCGTGGATTGAAATTATTATCGTGCATCTCATACACGAATGAGACAGTGTCGCAT
>JAEXLD010000086.1 GCA_023445445.1 Bacillota bacterium | reverse complement strand
ATGCAGATACGAATGGAAGGATTATTAATGAGTTAATAGACAAATTTGTAACCTGCAATCGTGAAAGAGCATGTGCATTTTATTCATTAGGGCAGAAAAGATATCTGAGTGCGTTAAAATATTGCAGACTTGTGATCGGAAATTCATCCAGTGGTATTATAGAAGCTCCTTCGTTTGGAAAACCGGTTATTAATATAGGTGACAGACAGAAAGGAAGAGCAAGTGCGGATAGTGTTATTAATTGCGGCTGCATGGAGAAGGAAATACAGAGTGCCATAGAACTTGCACTGACAGAGGAATTTGAGAATAAAGCTAAAAATAGCAGAAATCCATATGAAAAGGAAGATACGACAGTCAGTATTATGGGCGTCATAAAAGACTATCTGTTCAACAACAAAATAAAACTGAAAAAAGAATTCTATGATATAAAGTGAGGAAAAAAATGAGAATTTTATTTGTGGGATGTGTGGAATCTTCTTATATTTTACTGCAATCATTACTTGAACATAAAAAAGAAATTGTAGGAGTGATCACGAAAAAAGAAGCGGGACTAAATGCAGATTATAAAGATTTATCGGTCTTGTGTCTGAATTATGGAATTGATTACAAATATATTTCAAATATAAATGATGAGGAAGTTATACGGTATGTAAGAGAAAAAAATGCAGATATAATATATTGTTTTGGATGGTCTCAAATAATAAAGAAAGAACTATTGGAAATAACACCGATGGGAGTGATAGGATTTCACCCGGCAGCATTGCCAAATAACAGGGGAAGGCATCCGATTATCTGGGCATTGGCGCTTGGACTTAATGAAACAGCTTCGACCTTTTTTAAAATGGACGAAGGTGCTGATACAGGAGATATAGTTTCACAGGTAAAGATACCAATATGTGAAAGTGACTATGCAGCAGATTTATATGAAAATATTATGTGTGCGGCAAAAAAACAGGTATTGGAATTTACAGAAAACTTGGAAAATGGAAGCTGCAGAACAATTTCACAGAAGAAGCAGGAGGGAAATACATGGAGGAAGCGTGGACACAGGGATGGCATAATTGACTGGAGAATGGGAAGTTATGCTATTTATAATTTGATACGTGCTTTAAGTCATCCTTATATCGGGGCAGAATTTGAATATAAAGAGAAATATTATAAAGTGTGGAAATCAGAAATTGTCAAATCGGATGGTAAGTATCAAAACATAGAGCCTGGACGAATTATAAAAAAAGTGTCTGATCATGAGTTTTATGTTAAATCCTATGATGATATTATACATATACTCGAATGTGATACAATAGACGCATTGGAAGGAGAGTGCTTATGAGAATATTGGTAATTTCGCCTCATGCAGATGATGAGACTTTAGGCGCAGGAGGCACTTTGTTGAAATACAAAAATCAAGGGCATAATATCTTTTGGCTGAATGTAACTGATATGAAAGAAGAATATGGGTATACAAAGGAAAGAGTTGCAGAAAGAACATTTGAAATAAAGAGTGTTGAAAAAATGTACGGATTCGATAAAATGTTTAACCTACAGTTGCAGCCTGCAAAGTTGGATGTCTACGAAAAATCATATTTAGTGCAGAAAATAGCATCTGTCATAGAAGAAGTAAAACCGGATACGCTGATTTTACCGTATTTGTATGACGTTCATTCAGATCATAAAGTTGTATTTGAAGCATCCTATTCGAGTACAAAGGCGTTTAGATTCCCTTATGTGAAAAGAATATTATGCATGGAAGTATTGTCGGAGACGGATTATGCAATCCCAGAGCATTCAATAACACCGAATTATTACATAGATATAACACCATATATGCAGCAAAAAATTGATATTATGAAAATGTATAAGAGCGAAATAGGAGAGGCACCTTTCCCTCGCAGTGAGCAAAATATAAGAGGATTAGCGCAATACCGTGGAGGAAGTGCAAATGTCAGATATGCAGAAGCATTTCAAATAATAAAAATGATTGATTGAGTGTAGACAAATACAGTAACATTTGCTATTTGACTTATTGTAAGTTATGTGTTACATTGTACGTATCATTATTGATACACACGGAGAGGGATAATGGATTATAGTTTAAAGCAAGATGGATTTGAACTTTTAGTTGAAGCTGAGAAAGAGCGCGTGAAAGAGGAGGTTCTCAGTTCTTACATTAGTCTTAGGAAGAAAAAGGGGATTACGCAACAGCAGATTGCAGAGCTCACAGGCATGCAGAGGACGAATATAGTTAGGATTGAGAGTGGACGTTATTCACCAACGATAGAAGTTTTAGTAAAGCTTGCAGCAGCGTTAGACATGGATCTTGAGATCAGATTAGTTGAAAGGAAGTCTGGAGATGAGTGATAAGAGTTTATTTTATAGAGGCTTTGAAGGGAATACAGAGATAGAGGACTTCTTTGAACGATTTCAGGAATATGCTGAGGCGAATGAGACAGGAAATTCAGTCTATATTCTAAAGCGCCCATTAGGAGATAAGAAGTATACCTACGATTATGATAAGGCAGTTGCGATATTGGTTCCGAAGCATAAAATGCTTTTTTTAGATTATGGTGGGAACGAGGAAGCATTTGAGGAATATGTAGATGATTTTGTAGATGACGTGGGACATATTTCGGACAAATACGATTATATGCAGGTCTTAGGACGAACTTCGAAGTGGAGAAAAGATTTTATAGAGACAAGAACATATTCAGAGATTAAGGATTTGTCAGTAGAAGATCTTTTAAAGAGCATTCGGATTGTAAGCAATGAAATGAGTCGTAAGGGAGAATTTATTATTTCCCTGCTTACAGGAAGCATTAATGACATTGAAAAGACTGGTATTGCTTATCCGGAGACAATACTTGAGAAGATAAAACGGAAAATAGTTTTGTTTGATGGTGAGCAGACAAGATTTATTTATGACGAACCGCATGAGAAGCGAATTACAATTCAGGGATTGGCAGGAACTGGTAAGACAGAACTTTTGCTGCATAAGATTAAGGAAATATATACACATAATGATGAAGTTAAGATTGCTTTTACTTGCCACAATAAGATATTAGCTGATAATTTGCGCACTCGTATTCCGGAGTTCTTTAATTTTATGAAGGTTCAGGAACAGATCAAATGGGAAGAAAAACTGTGGGTAATGAGCAGTTGGGGATCAAAAGCGGATAGAAATTCAGGTGTTTATAGCTATATATGTGATTTCTATGGAATTCCATTTGAAAGGTTCACGTATTCAACTACATTCGAAGGAGTATGCAAAAGAGCAATTGCAAATTTGAGAGAACAGGGAAGTATAGAACCGTGTTTTGATTATATATTAATTGATGAAAGCCAGGATTTTGCAGAAAGCTTTTTTAAATTATGTGAGATGGTTACGAGGAAATGTGTGTATGTAGCAGGTGATATATTTCAAAATGTATTTGACTATGAAGATGTCAGCCGTGTGGAACCACAATTTTTGCTGAATAAGTGCTACAGAACGGATCCGAAAACGCTGATGTGTGCACATGCAATTGGAATGGGATTGTTTAAGCCGGACATACCGCTTAGATGGCTTTCAGATTCGGGATGGAGCGATTGCGGTTATGATATAAAGAAGAATGATGGATATTATGACCTGTATCGGAAACCATTACGCCGTTTTGAGGATTTGGGAGATGTCAAATTAAGTACGCTCGAAGTGATGCCAACAAAACGCGAAAGATATTTTGAAAAAATAATTGAGATAATAGCAAAAATTCAAAAAGAAAATGAAACGGTGGAGCCAGAAGACATTGGGATTATGTTCTTGGAAAACAACAATACGAATTATGAGCTGGCGAAAAGGCTTCAGATAGAGATAAAGAAAGAATTTGGCTGGAATGTAAACATTGGCTATGAGACAAAAGAGAAAATCAAGGATACCTTGTTTGTAAGTAACAAAAACAATGTGAAGGGCTTGGAATTTCCATTTGTAATCTGTTTTATGCAAGGATGTCTTACAGATAATTTGCAGACCAGAAATTCAATCTATATGATGTTAACGAGATCCTTCATAACTTCATATTTTATTTTGCCGGATGAAGGAATCAAGAATATCGAACACATTATGCAGGGGGTAGATCAGGTAAATAAAAATGGCTATTTGCACGTGAAAGAACCGACTGACGATCAGAAAAAAACATTATACAATGCAATTATCCAGCATACAAGCATACACCAGTCACAGAGGGAAATAGTAGAAGATGTTCTGGATGAACTACGAATTCCGAAAAATGAGAGGGAAAAATTCCATAAGCTTATTGAAACATTATATAAGGATGAATTTGACAAGGATAGGGTGTATGAAATTGTACAGACAAATTACAATATGATGAACTCAAAATGAGGTTGCTTTTATGAAAGAAACAATAAAAATACCGTTTGGAGTATATTATCAGGAACAATTCAGCAAACCAATGAGACGAAAACAAGATGTTGTGTCTTTTATTCTTGGAGTGGTAAATGTTTTACTGGTAGGTGAAAGTGAGAGTGATAGCAGTGGTACTCTTTATTTAAAAAGAAATAAAATGAATCGGGTATTTTGCTTTATGGATGGAAAATATTTCTCGACAGTCTTTCCGTTTGATGTAGAGTTCGATGAGAATGGAAATTTTTATAAAGTGTATGATAGCATTTCTGATATTCGAATTAACAACCGGTCTGTTGCGCTGTTGGAGCGTATGTTAGAGAAGATAGATTTTGAAGAAAGTTCTATTGATGAGATTATTGAAGA
>JAEXLD010000085.1 GCA_023445445.1 Bacillota bacterium | reverse complement strand
GGTATTAATATTTTTTGGCATAACTTTTCCTCCTAAATTTATATAGTATATTATTCCAAAACTACCAGCTGTTCATACAAAAAAACAGTAGTTAGTTTTGTTTTTACACAAAACCAACTACTGTCCCAAAAATATATATAATAAGTAAAGAAATATTTAACTTTATACTTAGAAGTGGACATAGGCCCACTTCTTTATTTTTTGCTTTCAAGTAAATTGATGATTTTTCCAATACTTAAAACAATGCAACCTAATGCAAATATAATAGGAGTTGCTATAATACCTATCTCCTTTTTTATTGGATTTCTTTAATATTAGTTACATTTGTATTGATTGTTTCTCCAGCATTTAACATAATATGGCTACCTTCATAGGGTTTGCCATCTACTAAAATTATAACATTATTAATGTTATAATTATATCCATAAGTTAAAGCTAAGGTTTTTAATGCTGAAGCTTCAGTACCAGAGCCAACTCTAGATAATATATTATAATAATCTTTAGACAAATTAACAGTTAAAATATCGCCATCTAATTTAGCGGATTTAACAGCTAAATCATCTTTAAAGTCAAAAAAATCTTTATTAGGTAGATTTTTAATTTCTTTGGTTAATGCTGTTATTAAAGCATTATCAATTACCTTTATGCTTTTATCTTTATAGTAATAAATATCATCATTAACGTCATAATAATAAATTCTACAGGAAATATTTTGAAAATTGGAGGTAGGGGTGCTAGAATCTCCTATATAATTATCTTTGGAGTAGGACTTAGCAGAGCTATAGTCAACATTAAAATATCCTTCAGGTAAATCTCCCTTCAAGGATGTGTATAATTCATCATTAAAATATATTGCAATTTTATTCACATTTAAATTATAGCCATAAGTTGCAAGCAATGATGATAAAAGACCACTTTCTGTTGATGAGCCTAAAAGCATTTTATCAACATAAGATGATGAAAATTTTATTTTTAAAATTCCATCCTTTTCATCTAAGGTAGCTGATGTTATTTCCACCTTATTGGTTAAGTTTAAAAAGTTTTTATTAGGTGAATATTCTTGTAATTCTTTAGTTAATGCTTTTACTATTGCTTTATCTTTAATTTCTATTTCTTTATCAACATAATATAATTCATAATTTACTGTATCAAAGTAGAACAATCTAACTTTTTTAGTTTCAGCTAATGGCTTTTCAGTTTCAGGTTTTTCTTTCTCATCATTTTCATTTTTATCTTTATCTACTATATTATTATTATTATTATTATTATTATTTGAACTATTAGAAGGTGGATTACTTTTACTACAACCGATTAATATTATAGATAATAATAGAGAAAATAATAAAAGAAAGATTTGTTTTTTCATAAAATCACATCCTTATTATACTATTAATATATTTTATTTAGTTATTTAGATATTATTGACAAAAATAAGATAAAATAGTGATAAAATATAATATAAATAAAAATTAAATAAAGGAGGAGAGAATATGAAGAAGTTTTTTAAAACTTTAGGAATAGTAATACTTTTAATAATTCTAGTCTCTGGAGTTTTTGCTTTTTTAATTAGAGACAAAATAAGTTTAACAATTAATATACTTAATAAGTATTCAGAATTTATAGAAGAGTCTAAAGTACTAGCAAATAATGATTTTAATTTAAAGGAAGATATTACTAAAGATTATAAGGAAGTAGAATATAAAAATACAAATGAAGTTCCTTTAACATTAGATATATTTAATGCAAAAAAAGAACTTAAAAATGGATCACCTGTAATTATTTATGTACATGGAGGTAGCTGGGTATATGGAAATAAAGAAATTCCAGATGCCATATCACCTTTACTAGATGCCTTTAGAGAAGAGGGATATGTAATAATAAGTACAAGTTATCAACTTATGAGAGGGGAAGAAAATTTTAAAAAGCAAATAAGCGATGTTAAAGATACCATTAGATGGGTTCATAAGAATAAAGATGAATATAATTTTAATGAAAATAAAATTGGATTAATTGGAGCCTCCTCTGGAGCTCATTTATCTTTAATGGCAGCCTACAGTAGCAATGAGGATTTTGTAGATGATGAAGAGTTAAAAAACTATCCATCATCAATTAAATATTTAATTGATTTCTTTGGACCAACAGATTTAAATACCTTAGATATGAATAATGTTAGTTGGGATTTAGAACAAATTATTAATTCAGTTGGAGATAATAAAGAAGAAGTATTAAATAAATTTAGTCCTATAAATTATGTAGACAAAGATGAGCCTAATACCTTAATAATTCATAGTAGAATGGATTCTATGGTACCTTATGAAAATGCTGAAAAATTATATGAAGAGTTAATAAGTAAAAATAATAAAGCTAATATAATAACTTTAGAAGGTGCAACTCATGATTTTTCAGAATTTGATATGGAAGAAGTTAAGGCATTAGGAACTAAAATGCTAGAGTTTATATTAAAAAACATGTAAAGATAAGAATATTAAATTCCTTTTAAGCAAACTCTATTAAATGAAATAAGCCTTTTATAAATAAAGGAGGGTAATTATGAAAGTAATAGTAGTTGGCTGTACTCATGCTGGAACTTCAGCAGTAGTTAATTTAAAAATATTATATCCTAATACTGAAGTAGTGGTATATGAAAAAAATGATAATATATCATTCTTATCATGTGGAATTGCATTAAGTGTTGGAGAAATTGTAAAAGAACCAGAAAAATTATTTTATAACTCTCCAAGCAATTTAGAACAAAGTGGAATAATAACTAGAATGAAACATGAAGTTTTAGATATTGACTTTGAAAGTAAAAAAATAAGAGTTAGAAATTTATCTACAAATGAAGAATTTGAAGATAAATATGATAAATTAATTTTAACATTAGGTTCTTGGCCAATCATTCCAAAATTAGAAGGAATAGATTTAGAGAATATACTGTTATGTAAAAATTATGATCATGCAAAGATTATAGATGAAAAAAAAGACTCAGCTACTAATGTGGTAATAATTGGAGCAGGATATATAGGAGTAGAGCTTGCAGAAGCCTTCGAAAGACTAAATAAAAAGGTTACATTAATAGATGCAGAAGATAGAATAATGTCTAAGTATTTAGATAAAGAATTCTCAGATTTAGCTGAAAAGGAATTTACAGACAGAGGAATTAAGTTAGTTTTAGGAGAAAAGGTTGTAAAGTTTGAAGGAAATAGTGGAAAAGTTGGAAAAGTAATAACTGATAAGGGTGAATATAAAGGAGATTTAGTAGTATTATGTATTGGATTTAGGCCTAATACAAAAATAATTGAAGGTAAACTAAAGACTCTAAAAAATGGGGCAATTATTATTGATGATTATATGAGGACTAGTGAGGAAGACGTATTTGCTGCAGGTGATTGCTGTATGGTAAGATATAATCCTGCGAAGGATAATAGATATATCCCACTTGCAACAAATGCAGTTAGAATGGGACTGTTAATTGCTAGGAATATAGAAAAACCTTCATTAAAATATATGGGAACACAAGGAACTTCTGGTATAAAGATTTATGATGTTTCTATTGCTTCTACTGGTCTTACAATGGAAAGTGCAAAGGCTACAACTAATTTAGAAGTAGATAGCGTTACTATTCATGAAAATAATAGGCCAGAATTTATGCCAACCTTTAATGATGTTATGATAAAATTAGTCTTTGAAAAAGAAAGTAAAAGAATAGTTGGTGGTCAAATTGCATCTGTTGTAGATATGACCGAATTTATGAACACTTTGTCTGTAGTAATTCAAAATAATATGACTATAGAGGAGTTAGCTATGACAGATTTCTTCTTCCAACCTCATTTTAATAAACCTTGGGGTATATTAAATTCTGTTGCTTTAAAGAGAATCCACTAGTATAAAAAATAGTTCTTATCAATTTGATAAAAAATAGAAAAAATCAGTTAAAAGCTAAGAAAATAGCGAATTTAACCAAAGTGATAAAGAGTTATCATTATGATAACTCTTTATTTTTTTCTGAAAAAATAAGTAATAATTCAATGGAAATATCTAAATATTATTTAAAATCCTTAAAAAGATTTGGCATATAAATTGCTTCTTATATAAAAGTAAAGATTAAAGAAAAAGAGTTTATGTAAAGATATAAGGAGGAAAAGAAATGGATTTTAAGGAAATAAAAATAAAGGCAGAAGGATATGAAAAACAAATGACTAAATTTTTAAGAGATTTAGTTGCTATTCCAGGTGAGAGCTGTGAAGAAAAAGGCGTTGTTGAACGTATAGCTGAAGAAATGAATTTATTAGGATTTAATAAAGTTGAAATTGACCCACAAGGTAATGTACTTGGATATATGGGAACTGGTAAGACTTTAATAGGATTTGATGCACATATTGACACAGTTGGTGTAGGAAATAGAGATAACTGGAACTTTGATCCATATGAAGGTTATGAAACAGATACAGAAATAGGTGGACGTGGTACTTCAGATCAACTAGGAGGAATAGTTTCAAGTGTATATGGTGCTAAAATAATGAAGGATTTAGGATTATTAAATGAAAAATATACAGCTTTAGTAGTTGGTTCAGTACAAGAGGAAGACTGTGATGGGCTTTGTTGGGAATATATAATTAAAGAAGATGGAATAAGACCAGAATTTGTAGTTTCTACAGAACCAACAGATGGAGGAATTTATAGAGGACAAAGAGGACGTATGGAAATTCGTGTTGATGTTCAAGGGGTTTCTTGTCATGGTTCAGCTCCAGAAAGAGGAGATAATGCAATTTATAAAATGGCTGAAATATTAATGAATATAAAAGATTTAAATGAAAATGATGCATCTGACGACAAAGAAATAAAGGGCTTAGTAAAAATGTTGGATGAAAAATATAATGAAAAATGGGAGGAGGCTAATTTCTTAGGAAGAGGTACTGTTACTACTTCTGAAATATTCTTTACTTCACCAAGTCGTTGTGCTGTTGCTGACTCTTGTTCAGTTTCATTAGATCGTCGTATGACTGCTGGTGAAACTTGGGAAAGTTGTTTAGAAGAAATTCGTGAACTTCCTGCAGTAAAGAAATATGATGCAAAAGTAAGTATGTATAACTATGATAGACCAAGTTATACAGGATTAATATATCCAATTGAATGTTATTTCCCAACATGGGTAATTCCAGAAGATCATGTTGTTACAAAGTCAATGGAAGAGGCTTATAAGGGACTTTATGGTACTACAAGAAGTGGTGCTGCTAATGCTGATGAAATGAGAAAAGCACGTCCTCTTACTGATAAATGGACATTCTCTACTAATGGAGTTTCAATTATGGGACGTAATGGAATCCCAGTAATAGGCTTTGGACCAGGAGCAGAAGCACAAGCTCATGCACCAAATGAAATGACTTGGAAAGAAGACTTAGTTAAATGTGCTGCTGTTTATGCTGCATTACCATCAATATATTGTGAAAATAAATAAAAATAAATATAAATATAAATAATAAATGAAGGGTAGGAATTTTAAAAATGGATTTAATGAATAAGTATATAAGTGAACTAAATAAATTAGACTTTTCTAAGATGCACAATGATGATTTCTTGGAAACATGGAAGAAAAGTGATGATGAATTAAAGGCAGTATTTACTGTTGCAGAAGCCTTAAGAGATTTAAGAAAAAATAATATATCAACAAAGATATTTGATAGTGGACTTGGAATTTCATTATTTAGAGACAATTCTACTCGTACAAGATTTAGTTTTGCATCAGCTTGTAACCTTTTAGGATTAGAGGTACAAGATTTAGATGAAGGAAAATCTCAAATTGCTCATGGAGAGACTGTAAGAGAAACTGCTAATATGGTATCCTTTATGGCTGACGTTATAGGTATTAGAGATGATATGTATATAGGTAAAGGTAATACTTATATGAGAGAAGTATCTAAGGCTGTAAGAGAAGGATATGAAGAAGGAACTTTAGAACAAATTCCTACTTTAGTTGACTTACAATGTGATATTGACCACCCAACTCAATCTATGGCAGATGCATTACATTTAATTAATGAATTTGGTGGAATAGAAAATTTAAAGGGGAAAAAGGTTGCTATGACTTGGGCATACTCTCCATCATATGGAAAGCCATTATCAGTTCCACAAGGAATTATTGGATTATTAACAAGATTTGGTATGGATGTTGTTTTAGCTCATCCAGAAGGCTATGAAGTAATGCCAGAAGTAGAAGAAATAGCTAAAGAAAATGCAGAAAAATCTGGTGGATCATTTACAAAAACTAATTCTATGGAAGAAGCATTTAAGGATGCGGATATAGTATATCCAAAGAGCTGGGCTCCATTTGTTGCAATGGAAAAGAGAACTGATTTATATGGAAATGGAGACTTTGATGGAATTAAGGAATTAGAAAAAGAATTATTAGCACAAAATGCAGAGCATAAAGACTGGCAATGTACTGAAGAATTAATGAAGACAACTAAGGATGGAAAAGCATTATACTTACATTGCTTACCAGCAGATATTACTGGAGTTAGTTGTGAAACAGGAGAAGTAGAAGCTTCAGTATTTGATAGATATAGAAAACCTCTTTATAAAGAAGCTAGCTATAAGCCATATGTAATTGCAGCTATGATTTTCTTAAGTAAGGTTAAGAATCCACAAGAAGTTTTAGCTAAATTAGAAGAAGCTAAAAAAGATAGACAAGTTAAGTAAGCTAAAATTCATAATGTAAAATGAAGAATTTTTTAGTAAGTTATAATAAATTACTGAAAATATTAATTATAGAAGCTCCTTATGGAGTTTCACCATTAATTTTACATTTTTCATTATTAATTCTACATTATACTAGGGCTTTTATCCATAAAGATAATAGGGTAAAAGCCCTAAATATTAAAATTATAATATTGTATAAATTTGAGGGTGGGAATTATGAAAAAGAAGATAGTAATTGCTTTAGGTGGAAATGCTTTAGGGAATAATTTAAAAGAGCAGATGATAGCAGTTAGATCAACAGCAAAAGCAATAGTTGATTTAATTGAAGAGGGAAATGATGTTGTTATTTCTCATGGAAATGGACCGCAGGTTGGTATGATAAATATTGCAATGACTGAATTAAATAAATTAAATCCAAAGTATTCTATTTGTCCAATGTCAGTATGTGTTGCTATGAGTCAAGGATATATTGGATATGATTTACAAAATACAATAAGAGAAGAATTATTAAATAGAAATATTCAAAAGGGAGTTTCTACTGTAATAACTCAAGTAGAAGTAGATAAAAATGATAGGGCCTTTGAAAATCCAACAAAGCCAATTGGAAGCTTTATGACTAAGGAAGAGGCTGATGTTGCTATATTACATGGTGATAAAATTATTGAAGATGCAGGTAGAGGATATAGAAGAGTAGTTGCATCACCAAAACCTAAAAGTATAGTTGAAATTGATACTATAAAAAGTTTAGTAGATTCAGGACAAGTTGTTATAGCCTGTGGTGGAGGTGGAATTCCAGTTGTTAAGGAAGGAAACCATTTAAAGGGTGTTAGTGCAGTAATAGATAAGGATTTTGCAAGCTGTACATTAGCAAAAGAATTAGATGCTGATTGTTTAATTATTTTAACTGCAGTAGAAAAAGCTGCTATTAATTATGGAAAAGAAAATGAAGAATGGTTAGATGAAGTTTCAGTAGAAAAAATGAAAAAATATGTTCATGAAGGACACTTTGCACCAGGTTCAATGAGACCTAAGGTTGAAGCAGGAATTGACTTTGCTGATTCTAAGGAAGGTAGATACTCACTTATTACCTTATTAGAAAAGGCCAAGGACGGAATTTTAGGCAAGACTGGTACAAGAATAAAAAAATAGTATAGAGGTGAAATATAATGTCTGAAAAAATTATTTGGAAGGAAAATACTATGCCTAGGAGTGAGGTTAGCCTAGAATTTTTAAGCATGGATGAAATTAATAAGGCTAGAAATTTTCATAAAAGCTTCCCAGAATATAGTGTTACGCCATTAGTTAATTTAGATAACTTAAGAAAAAATTTAGGACTTTCAGGTTTATTCTTGAAAGATGAATCCTATAGATTTGGGCTAAATGCTTTTAAGGTATTAGGTGGTTCCTATGCTATGGCTAAATATTTAGCACAAAGATTAGATATGAATATAGAGGATTTACCATATGAAAAACTTATTTCTGATGAAATTAGAGAAAAACTTGGGGATATTACCTTTGTAACAGCTACTGATGGAAATCATGGTAGAGGTGTAGCATGGACTGCAAATAGATTAAAACAAAAATCAGTTGTTTATATGCCCAAGGGATCTTCATTAATAAGATTAGATAATATAAGAAAAGAAGGAGCAGATGCTTCAATTACTGATATGAATTATGATGATGCAGTTAGATTAGCTGCAAAATATGCTGATGAGCATAATGGAGTAGTAATTCAAGATACTGCTTGGGAAGGTTATGAGGAAATTCCAGCATGGATAATGCAAGGTTATGGCACTATGGGATTAGAAGCTTTAGAGCAATTAAGAAATGATTATAAGGTTAATAGACCTACTCATATTTTCTTACAAGCTGGAGTTGGCTCATTAGCAGGGGGGATTCAAGGTTTCTTTGCATCAATTTTTGGAGAAGATTGTCCAACGACTGTTGTGGTAGAAGCTAAGGAAGCTGCATGCTATTATGAGTCAGCTATTGCAAATGACGGTAATCCGAGAGCTGTTGGTGGGATATGCCAACAATAATGGCTGGACTTGCATGTGGTGAAGTTAATATAACAGGATTTGAAGTGTTAAAGAATCATTCAAAGGTTTTTGTATCAGCACCAAACTTTATTGCTGCTAATGGAATGAGGGTTCTTGGTAATCCATTAAATGGAGATAATAAGGTAATATCAGGTGAATCTGGGGCAGTTACCTTAGGTCTTGTATATGAATTAATGAGAAATCCAGAATATAAAGACTTAAAAGAAGCTATTGGTTTAGATGAAAATTCTAAAGTTCTACTATTTAGTACTGAAGGAGATACAGATCCAGATAAGTACAGAGAAATAGTTTGGGAAGGAACTTATAATAGATAATTTACAAGAGACTGTCTCAATAGCTTCAAATTAAATAATTAAAGAGTTATTCTAAAATATCTAGAATAACTCTTTTTTTGTTGATTTTTTTACCAATGAATATTAAAATTGGTTATAATTATAGAGGTATAATAATTAGTTTATATAAACTAATTATTAAAAGAGTATTAACATATTAAATAACACACTAGGAGGAAAAGCATGTTATCACTAAAAAATGTAAAAAAATCCTATATAACAGGTGATTTTAAGCAAGTTGCATTAGATGAAGTAAGCTTAAATTTTAGAGAAAATGAATTTGTTGCAATATTGGGACCAAGTGGTTCAGGTAAAACTACTTGCCTTAATGTTATAGGTGGTTTAGATAAGTATGATAGTGGAGATCTTATTATTAATGGAAAATCTACAAAGGAGTTTAAGGATTCAGAATGGGATGCATATAGAAACAATAGTATAGGTTTCGTATTCCAGAGTTATAATTTAATAAGTCACTTAAGTATTTTAGATAATGTTGAAATGGGGATGACCTTAAGTGGAGTTTCATCAACTGAAAAGCATAAGAAAGCTATAGAAGTATTAGAAAGAGTTGGATTAAAAGATCATATACATAAGAGACCTAATCAGTTATCTGGAGGACAAATGCAAAGAGTTGCAATAGCAAGAGCTCTTGCTAATGACCCAGATATAATACTTGCAGATGAACCAACAGGGGCTTTAGATACGAAGACTAGTGTTCAAATTATGGATCTTATAAAGGATATAGCTAAAGATAAATTGGTAATAATGGTAACCCATAATCCAGAATTAGCACAAAATTATGCTGATAGAATAGTTGAGTTTAGAGATGGTAATGTTATTTCAGATACAAATCCTTTAGAAGAAGAAAATAGTAGTAGTTCTTATAGTCTTAAGAAAACTAGTATGAGCTTTTTTACAGCATTAAAACTTTCAGGTATGAATATAAGAACTAAAAAATGGAGAACATTCTTAACTGCCTTTGCTTCTAGTATTGGTATTATAGGAATAGCATTGATATTATCATTATCTAATGGCTTTGATAAACAAATAGACATATTTGAATCAGATACCTTATCAGGTTTCCCAATTATGATAAATCAAACAGCTGCAGAAGTTGATATTAATAAAATGATGGAACAGAGTAAGGAAATGAGAAAGGAAAAGGAAGAAGAAGAATCAAGTAAGTATCCTGATACAGATGTAATTTATCCTTACAATAATAAGGAAAATACAATTATTCATACTAATAAGCTTACAGATGAATATGTAGATTACGTTGAAAGCATTGATAATGAATTACTTTCAGGAATTTCCTTTACACGCTTAGTAAATATGAATCTTTTAAAAAGTGATGGTAGAGTAGCTACTCCAATTAATTCTTCAGATTTAAATTTATCTTCTTATCCAATAAAATTAGATAGTAATTCTAATGGATACTTAGAAGGTTCATATGATTTACTTGCAGGTAGTTATCCAAAGACAATGAATGATTTAATTTTAGTAGTTGATGAATATAATAAAATTAATACAGCAGTTTTAGATGCATTAGGAATTGATAGTAGTAAAGAGGAAATAAATTTTAATGATATAGTAGGATATGAAATCAAAGCTATATTAAATAATGACTATTATACAAAATTAGGTAATTATTTCACTTTAGCAGGAAATCCTAATGATATGAGTGAAATATATAATAATGAAAGAGCGATACCTTTAAAAATAACAGGTATATTAAGAGTAAAAAAGGATGTAACTATTCCAGTATTATCTTCAGGAATATCATATTCAGATGAATTAAGCAAATATTTTATAGAAGATGCAAAGAATTCAGACATTGTAAAGGCACAAAAAGAAGTTGACTATAATGTGTTTACTGGAGAAAGTTTAAAAAAAGAGAGTAGTTCAATGGGGCCAATGGGTCCAATGGGACAAAATAATGCTGAGACTAAAGAAAATATTTTAGCATCTATAGGAGCTACTTCAACTCCTTATATGATTACTTTATATCCAAAGGATTTTGCAACTAAAGAAGCTATAACAGATTATTTAGATGAGTGGAATGAAGGAAAAGATAAAGAGGATGTAATAATATACAATGATATGGCTAGTACATTTGTAAGTTTATCAGGTGGTATTATGGATGCAATTACTATGGTATTAGTAGCATTTGCAGCAATATCTTTAGTGGTTTCATTGATTATGGTAGGAATAATAACTTATATATCTGTACTTGAAAGAACAAAGGAAATAGGTGTTTTAAGAGCTTTAGGTGCTAGAAAGAAAGATATAACTAGAGTATTTAATGCAGAAACATTTATTATAGGAAGTTGTTCAGGTATTTTAGGAATAGTTATTGCTTACCTTCTAACATTCCCAACCAATAAAATACTTTATAATATTACTGATTTAAAAGATGTAGCTGTTTTAAATCCAGTTCATGCTATAATGTTAGTAATTATAAGTGTATGCTTAACTATGATTGGAGGATCTATTCCAGCTAAAATGGCTTCAAGGAAGGATCCAGTTGAAGCTTTAAGAACCGAATAAGATTATTAAATAGATTTAAAATAAGAGGTTGCATTAGCAGCCTCTTATTTTAGTTATTATTTAAAAATGTTTTTAATACTTTAATAATTTTATAAATATCATCCTTTGTTATCCAATAATGAGTAACAAATCTCATAAGGCCATTTTCTACATCGTTGATTTTTATATTATTCTCTAGGAAATACTTAACTAAGTTTTTGGTATTTATATTTTTGTCTTTGAAGCTAAAGAATACCATATTAATTTTTAAATTATGTAAATCCACAT
Organism: Bacillota bacterium; assembly: GCA_023445445.1. Lineage (GTDB taxonomy): Bacteria > Bacillota > Clostridia > Clostridiales > Clostridiaceae > Clostridium. The sequence continues at coordinate 34,332 of JAEXLD010000085.1, read as the reverse complement.
CTATTTCAGGCATTTTATTTAACTCTTCTGCCAGTAATTTTGCATTATCATGGTCTTCCTTTAATCTTTTAGTCATTACTTCTAATGATACTATTCCAGCAGCAGCTAAAAATCCAGCTTGTCTTAGACCACCACCCATTAATTTTCTTTTTTTTCTAGCTTTATTAATAAAATCTTTGCTTCCAGCTAAGATAGAGCCAACAGGAGCACATAACCCCTTTGATAAGCAGAACATAACTGAATCACAATATTTAGTGATTTCCTTAACATCAACATTAAGGGCAGTTGAAGCATTAAATAATCTTGCTCCATCTAAATGTACTGGTAAGTTATATTTTGTAGCTATTTCATATACTTCTTTCATATTTTCAATAGTTAGTACATTACCACTAGAATGAGCATTTTCTATGCAAATAAGTGATGTTGAAGGAAAATGAATATCCTCTTCTTCAAAACGTATTCTCTTTTCAATATCTTTTGGATTTAAAACCCCATTTGGAGAATCTATAGCTCTTAATTGTACTCCAGCTATTACAGAGCTTGCCCCAACTTCATGAGCAATAATATGGTTAGAGTCAGCAATTATTACTTCGCTACCTCGTCTGCAGTGAGTAAATAATGCAAGCTGATTGCCAAATGTACCACTTGGTACAAATAAGGCAGATTCCATACCAACAATTTCTGCAGCTAGAGTTTCAAGTTTTTTAACTGTAGGATCATCTCCATAGACATCGTCACCAACTTCTGCTTTAAACATTGCTTCTTTCATAAAGTCTGGTTGTTCAGTAACTGTATCACTTCTTAAATCTATAAACTTCATAATAATACCTCCTTTTTAATAGTTTGTAACTACTTTTAATCTTATTATAGTATAATAAAAGTATATAGTAATTAAAAATTTATAATAGGAGTAATTATTATGGGAACAATGGGGTCTGAAAGAAGAAGCTTAGAACAATTAAGAGTTTTCTTTGTTGCAGGACTTATTATGGGTTTAATAGGAAATATAACATATTTTTTAAGATATAAAAAAATTAACATAGAATTTTTTAATTCTATAGATTTATATGGTCTAAGCATAATGATGGCATTTTCTGTTTTAATTTTAGGTGTTTTTTCTATTGGGAATATTAAGTTAGATGTTAATGATGAAATTATGATAAACACAAAAAAGAAAACTTATATTTACAAAATAATATGCATAATATTTGCTATATTTACCTTGATTATTTCTATGATATTTAAAGATTTAATATTAATTAGACTTGAAATATTAATAGAAGCTATTTTATTAATTCTCTATATAAATGAAAGAAAAATAGTATCTTATGAATTAATGGATATTCAGCTTAGGTGGAAAAGAGATTTTAATTATCCAGGAAGCATTGATAAGGAGAGCAATGTCTTTTGGAGAATTAAAATTAGATTTTATCCTCATATGAAGGTGAAATGGAGTGACAGAATTCATAGAATAAGAAAATATAATATTTTATTTTTAATTATATTATTCTTAGGAAGATTTGAGATTACAGCATTTTGGTTTTTAATAATTTTCACACAGGATATAATTTATTTTATTGAAGTTATTTTGGGCTTATATACTAAGACTAGTGGAATATGTACAGGAATTATTGATGTGACTAGTAGTAAATCTAGAATTCCAGTATATAAAGTATATATTACTAATTATGAGACAGAAGAAGAAATTACTTTTAAGGTAAGAAATTATTGTTATATTCAAGAAAGAGATGAAGTTGTGGTAGTTCATGGAGCCATTAGTAAAAGGGTTATAGAGGTGCAAGGAGTAAGGATGGATTTTATTTAGCAAGTTTTATCCTTACTTTTCTAAAAAAATTACTGAGAATTTTTATTTTCAGTAATTTTTTTTATTAAATTTATTAAAGTATTTAAAATGATGAATTTTGGCGATTTTTATATTAATATGTTATTATTAAAAAGAATTTAAATAAAATAAGAAAAGGGATAGGTGATAATATGAAAACTAATTATCATACACATAATTATAGATGTAATCATGCAGTTGGTACAATTGAAGACTATATAGAAGAAGCAATAAGAGAAGGATATGATGAAATAGGAATATCTGACCATCTACCTCATCCAGGAAAAAATATAGATAATGAAAATAGAATGAATTATGAAGATTTACCAATATATTTTAAGGAAATAGATGATGCAAAGGAAAAGTATAAAGAAAAAATATCTATCAAAAAAGCAATAGAATGTGAATACTTTGAAGATTATCATTGGTTATATAAGGAATTTAGAGAAAAGTATAAAGTAGATTATTTATTATTAGGAGTACACTTTTTCCCTTATAAAGGAGAATGGACATATGTAGGGGGAATAAAGCTAACTCCAGAAATATTAGAAATTTATACTGATTATATTATTAAGTCAATGGAAAGTGGATTATTTGACTGCTTAGCTCATCCAGATTTATTTGGTGTTAGATATAGAGATTGGGATGAGTATTCAATTAAAGCATCAAGAAGAATTTTAGAAGCTGCTGAAAGGTTAAATATGCCAGTAGAAATAAACATAAATGGATTTAAAAGAGGGAAAGTTAAATATAACTTAGGAGAAAGATATTTTTATCCTATAGAAGATTTTTGGGAATTATCTAAAGAATATAATGTAAAAAGAATTTTAGGGGTAGATGCACATTTTCCAGAAGATTTAAGAAACAGACATATGGGAGAAGATTTTGCAAAAAAATTAAATTTAGAAGTAATAGATAAGTTATAATGTGTAACTTATGTTACCGAAAGTCTATAATTCTTATGTTAGACTATCTTTAGAAAATAAATAATTGGAGGAAAGATATGAGCTTATTTTTAGGAAAAATTCATTATTGGTTATTTAATAAGATAGTTTGGTTTGAAGACCTTGAAGAAGAAATAATTAACTTAGCGAAAAAAGAAGGTTTAGATGTAGATACTTTATCTATTGAAATAAATAATAAATATGGGGAGAAATTACCTAAGCTTCCTTTAGAAGAAATGATAGATACTTCCAATATACATGGATGGCTTCAAGATAGAATTCATTCTGCAGAATATAGACTTGCAACTTGGACTGTGAATATCTTAAAAAAAGAAGGAGCAAAAGAAAAGTTGGAAGATTTATTCATAAATCAAGGATTAAAAGCAGCTAATGAAGTTATAGAATCAGGTAAGCCAGTAAATGATGCCACTGATATATTTAATGCTGTTAATGACTATATTTTAGATGGAATGCCATGTGATAGAGTAAATGAAGTTATATCACAAGATGAAGATAAACTATTTTGGAAGAGAAGAATTTGTGTTCATAAGGAACTTTGGGATACTGTAGGTGGAGATGTTGATTTATTTTATAGCTTGAGGGACTTATGGATAAAATCATTTGTTAATAAAGTTAATAGTAATTATAAGTATTGTTTCCTAGGAAATAATGAATTCTCTATAGAAAGAGTATAGGTGAAAATATGGATGCAATAAAATTAATGATGGAAGAGCATGAAAATATTAAGACTATGCTAAAAATAGTAAGAAAAGCATCTTACTCTATATTAGAAGGTGAAGATGTTAATTATGAAGACTTCAATAAAATGATTCAATTTATAAGAAATTATGCAGATTCCCATCATCATAAAAAAGAAGAAATAATGCTATTTAATAGAATGGTAGATGAAATAGGAGAAACTGCAGAAAAAGTTGTTAAATATGGAATGTTAGTTGAACATGATTTAGGAAGATTATATATATCAAGTTTAAGTGAGGCTTTAGAAAGCTTAAAAAAAGGAAATGAAGAGGCTAAACTTGATATAATAGCAAATGCTGTATCTTATACTAATCTTTTAGAAAGGCATATCCATAAAGAAGATAATGTTATTTATAAGTTTGCACAAAGAGAACTAAAAGAAGATACTATGAATTTAATAAATAGTGAATGTGTAAATTTTGAAAATGAATTTAATGATGTAAAAGATAAAAATTTATATATATTAGAAGAATTAAAAAATAAATATTGCATATAACAATTAAGATATTTTAAAATGATTATTGGATCTAAAAAACATAAGGATAGGTGATATAATATGATTACTAAGGACATGACTATAGGGGAAGTTGTAAGAATTAAGGAAAATGCTCCAGAAATATTAATGAGTTTTGGAATGGGATGCATAGGATGTCCATCAGCTCAAGCTGAAAGTATTGAAGATGCAGCAAAGGTTCATGGTTTAAATTTAGAATCTTTATTAGAAGCTTTAAATAAGTAATATTAATAAAAACTGTACCAAGCATATAGTGTTTGGTACAGTTTTTTTTGTAAAAAAATATATAAAAAACTCTAGTATAAGACAATTAAATATCACATCTTTTATATTACTTCATAATATGTACTATAATTACAAAAATCAATATATAGTATTGTAGTTTTTAGGAAAGGAGAATATATGTCCATTAACTTTAAGAAATTCGTACCACGACCTGGTCTAGTAAATAAGCAAGGACGTTTACCAGATCCATCAGAGTTAGTTTGTGTAGAAGTTCCAAAGGTTTTTGACCAATGCTTAATAAAGAGATGCTTAGTTTATGCTGAAGGACTAGATACCTTAACAACTGATGAAGAACTAAGAAGTAATCCTTTAGTAAATCCTAAAAGATATTTATCAAGCAGGGACTTTAGAGTAAGACTACTATCAGTTGATAAAATTCCACTTAAAGGAGATCCAAATTTTAAAAAGATAGTTCTTAATTATGTAATTACTTTTTATTCAGACTATATTGATGATAGTGGAGTAACTCAATGTGAATTCTATGAAATTAATAGAACTGATATCATAGGAAGATTCTATTGCCCAGATTCTATAGCACAAATTTCAGCAAGTAGTGATGAAGATTGTACTTGTGAAGAGTCTAATATAATTAAGCTTGAAATGGTAGCTGAGGCGTTAGATGGACAAATAGTAGAGGATGAAGCTGGTGATGAGGTTTTAGATATAACCTTAGGTTATTTCATAGTAGTAAAATGTCAATTATTAGTACAACTTTTAATTCCAGCTTATGATTACTGCCCTGTACCAAGAGAAGCTTGCGAAGAAGAACCAGAAGAAGATCCATGTGAAAGATTTGATAGAGCACCAGTTCCTAAGTTCTATCCAGATCAAAATCTAGAGCCATTATTCCAAGAATATGACGAGGAAGAAAGATAATTAGTTGAAAATTTTAATTATCTTACAAATTTTAAGAGATAAAAAACTATAAATACTAAATTACAAATATTTTTATTATATAAAAGGGAGGATTCAATTTATGAATTCAATGTCAAGAGGTTATTATGAACCTTGTGGAAGAGAAAAAAGAAGAGAAGAAGAAAAGAAATGTCCAACAATTATAAAATGTGGATGCCCTAGTTCAGCACAAGTTCTTACAACAGCTGCAGCTCCTACAGCAACTAGTACAATTGCATCAGTTACAGTAGATAACACTTGCTTATGTGATCCAATAACTAAATTAGAATTTGCAACAATTATTTCTACAGCAACTGGCGGATTTGCTGGTACAGTAACTTTAAGAGTATTTAAACAATGTAGACATCAATTTACACCAGCTCCTATTGGACCTGCTTGGACTGTAACCCTTACTGCAGGAGCTACACAACCATTATCTTTCTTTATTTGTGATTCTGATTCATGTGAAGATGATTGTTGCACTTATACAGTAGTTGCAACAGCTACTGCAACAGCTTCAGGTATTGTTACATTTAACAATGCTACACTTGGAGCAATATCAACATGTAAATCAAATAAATGTAAAGAAAAATGTAGGGAATAAGAAGATTTGAGATATTAAAAAACTACTTTAAAATATTTAAATAATTGACTATGAAGTAAAGTTTAATTAAATTAAAAAAGTCCCGGAATTTGTAGCTATATATTCCGGGATTTATTAAATTATAAAAAGAAAGTTTTTAAAGAAGTTGAGGATTCTTATAGAAAAAAACATGAAAAATTTAGTTGAATGTAGTAAAAATAAAGATGTGTTTTATTGGTGGGATATATTTAGACTTTATATTAAGAACTAAAAATAATAATAATTAATATAATATAATAGAGTATTAATATAAGGTGGTAAAATGATTTATTTAGATAATGCAGCTACCTCTTTTCCAAAGCCTTCTAAGGTGTATGAAGAAGTTTTGAATTGTATGAAAAATTATTGCGCAAATCCAGGAAGAGGCTCTCATAATATGGCAATTAAATCTGCATTAAAAGTAATGGAAGCAAGAGAATTAATATCTGAAATTTTCAATATAAAAAGTCCCTTTAATATAGTTTTTACAAGTAATGCTACGGAAGCTTTAAATATAGCAATTAAGGGAGTATTAAATAAGGGAGATCATGTAATTAGCACAGTTATTGAACATAATTCTGTTCTAAGACCATTAAATACAATGGCTAAAAATGGGATAGAAGTAACAATAATATCCTCTGATAAAGCAGGCTTTATTAATCCTTTAGATATAAAAGATGAAATAAAATTAAATACTAAAGCAATAATAGTTAATCATGCATCTAATGTACTAGGAAGCATACAAGATATTAATAGTATAGGCAAAATTGCTAAAAGGTATGGAATTATTTTTATAGTAGATGCATCTCAAAGTGCTGGCTCTATTAGTATAGATGTAGAAAGGGACAATATAGATTTATTAGCCTTTCCAGGGCATAAGGGATTTTTTGGTCCCCAGGGGATAGGAGGGTTATATATAAAGGAAGGGATTGAAGTTAAAGCCTTTAAAGAAGGAGGAACAGGAAGTAGTTCTAATTCTATGGAACAACCTTTAGAATTACCAGATAGATTTGAAAGTGGTACTTTAAATACACCAGGTATAGCAGGTTTATGTGAAGGATTGAAGTTTATAAAAAAAATAGGAATAGAAAATATTTATAAAGAAGAAATGGAATTAATGAATCAACTTATAAAAGAATTGAAAAAGTTGGATTTTATAAAGATATATGGAAACATGTCTTTAAAAAATAGATTAGCAGTACTTTCTATAAATATGGAAGGTGTTGATGCTTCTGTTGTGGGGGAGAAATTAAATGACTCTGAAATTGCTGTAAGAACAGGCTATCACTGTGCTGCATTAATTCATAAAGCAATTGGTACAGAATATAGAGGGACAGTTAGAATTAGCCCAGGATGTTTTAATACACCAAAGGATATAGATGAATTAGTAAAGACTATAATAAAGATATACAAGTCAAAATAAAAATTTTAGTAGATACATATATAATTATATATGTAAATAAAAACATTGGGTGTGAAGTGATGGAGGAAAAGAGTAATTCAAGAAATAAGAACCGTTTAAATACTCCTAGTGATTATGATAGATATATTATTCTTGAAAATGAACTAAAGAAAGAAAATAGAATAGAGGACTTAGAAAACCTAATAAATTTATTAAGTCCTCCAAAAGATATAAGGAATATTTGTACTAGCCATAAGGGAAAAGGAGTAAATATAGCTATAGTTGGTGCTGGTGAAGCAGGTCTTGCGGCAGCTTACGAATTAAAAAAGATAGGATGTAATATTACTATTTTTGAAGCAAGTAAAAGGATAGGGGGAAGAGTTTATACTTATTCCTTTGATAGATTAAATAAGTATTATGGAGATTTTGGTGAAATTAGTATTCCTATATCTCACTATACAACTTGGCACTATATTAATTTATTTAATTTAGAAACTTATCCTTATTTAAATAATAACCAATATTATTATTTAAGAGATAGTTTTGCATATAACAAGGAAAAGCAAATAAAAAACAGCATTTTACCAAAGTATAATTTAACCAAGGCAGATAAAAGAAAAATAAAAAATAGAGATCATTTAAGTTTATACAACAAATATTTAATGAAATTGTCAGCAGAGGAAAGAAAAGAATTATTAGAAATAAAAGAGAATTATTCAAATAAAATAGTTGATTTAGATAAGTTAACCTTAAAAAGAGCCTTTCAGTTAGAGGGTTTTAGTGAAGAGGCTATAAATATGATAGGATATCTTAATGGAATTAAGGAATGGTATAATTTTAGTTTAATTGAATCCTTGCAAAAGCATTATACTTTAGACTTTAATAATAATTATAGTATTATAGGTGGAATGATAAAATTACCACAGGCACTATATAGTGCAATAATAGATTCAGATTTGAAATCTTATTCTAATATAAGTAAAGAAGAGTTAGGAATTGTTAATGTTAAGTTAGGTTCTTCTGTTGAAGAAATAGTTAATAATAAAGATAAAATAGCTTTAAGATATAAAGATTTAGAAAATAAACTAGAAGTTACTGAAGAGTTTGATTTTTTATTAATTACAGCACCTTTTAATAGTATAAAGAGAATAAAAGGTATTTCAGTCTTTAGTAATGATAAATTGGCAGCAATTGATGAGATAAAATTAAAAAATTCTCAAAAAATATATTTATATGTGAAAGAAAGATTTTGGGAAAAGGGAGGAAATAATAAAAGAATAATAGGGGGAAAGACAATAACAGATTTACCTATCTATTCTATTGAATATCCTTTAAATAATGAAAGTATATATTTTGATGAAAATAATAATGCTTGTGTAGATATAAGAAGAAGTTCAAAGAAACCTGGCATATTACTAGCAAGTAGCAGTATTGGAGATAAAGCAGATGAATTTTCTTACTTAACTGATGATATAAAAATAAATGATACTATAAGGTATATTGAAAATGTCCATAACTTACCAAAGGGATATTTAGACAATATTTTATTAGATTATAAATCATTAGTTTGGTCTGATGTGCAATATATCTGGGGATTTTCTACAATATATAAACCAGAGGAAAAGACTTTATATTCTTATTCAAGTATAAATCCTGAATTTAATAGAAGAGTTTTCTTTGCTGGAGATAGCTCAAGCAATAAACATGGAACTCAACAAGGAGAATTGCAAAGTGGAGCTATAGCTGCAAATAATATAGCTGAAGAAATACTAAAAATGAATAATTAATAAAATAAAAATGACCTACTACTTTAATAGTGGGTCATTATATATTTTCTATTTAAGTACTTTTCTAAAAGTATAAAATTTATTAGACTAATCACTACCTCATAAGTAGAATTAAAGTTTAGAATATTAATCTAATGGTTCTTCCTCACAAATTTCATTCTCTGGGAATAATGGATCTAAATGTTGATCAGGATAGAACTTAGGAACTGGAGCTCTATCAAATACTTCACATGGATCTTCTTCTGGTTCATCTTCACAAGCAACTCTTGGAACTGGGCAATAATCATAAGCTGGTATTAAAAGTTGAACTAATAATTGGCATTTAACTACAATATAGTAACCTAAAGTTATATCTAAGAATTCATCAGAGTGATCATCTGTAACTATTTCACCATGTAATACTTCTGCCACCATTTCAAGTTTAATTAAATTATTATCACAAATTTCATCACCAAGGGTAGTTGTAGCTTGTGATATTGAGTCTGGACAATAAAATCTTCCTATGATATCAGTCCTGTTAATTTCATAAAATTCACTTCTAGTTTTTCCATCACAATCAAGATAATCTGAATAGAAAGAAATAGTATAGTTTAATATTAATTTTTTATATCCATGTTGTTTCTTCAAAGGAATTTTATCAACATTGTTTAAAGTTAGCTTAAAGTCTCTGCTGGAAATGTATCTTTTTGGTGCTTCAAGTGGGTCACTTCTTAATTCACAATCAGTAGTGTTTGTATCTGGACCATCACAATATACAAGGCATCTCTTAATTAAGCATTGATCGAATACCTTAGGTACTTCTATACATACTAATTCAGCAGGATCAGGTAAGCGACCTTGTTTGTTTACTAGTCCTGGACGAGGCATAAATTTTTTAAAGTTAATGGACATATAGACTCTCCTTTATAAAATACTAAATTATCATTTAACTACTCACAATACATGATATGAAAGAGTAATGAAGTGGTGATAGGAAAAATTATATATAAGAAAGTTTTTTATAGTTAAAAACTGCATATTGTAAAATAAATAAAAATATACTTTTATAGATGGTTTATGTATATGTTTTTTAATATAGAGTATTTGTGTATAAAGGAGAGGTGAGCATGAGAGGGTTATATCCATGGCTATATGTTGACTACAAAGATAATTTATGGAGATTTTCAGTAAATGACAATAAAGAGTTAAACTATAGAATTATGTATACAGAAGGCAAGTGGACAAAAGAAAATTTAATAGATAGTAGGGTAACTGGCTTTGGATTATTTATAGACGATAGTGAAGGAATACATTTAGTATATTCAAATACTAAGGGTGAATTAAGATATTGTACTATGAAGGATAAAAAATGGGTTGGAAAGGTTTTAGATAAAATAGAAGATACTAACTATAGTATTGAAAGTATTAAAATGAAAATTATCGGAACCAATATGCATATCTTTTATTCCTTAGCTAGTGATGATGGTAGTGATCACGGAGTACTTATGCATTGCATATGGGATGGTAATAAGAGTAGTACTAATAAGTTACAAGATATAATTTTAAAATCAACCTTAAAAGAATACTATTTAATTAATGTAAGTACTAAAAATGAAATTTATTTGTTTTACTTATCTGATGAAGGGGATGAATTATCCTTAAACTATTCAATTTATCAAAATAGACAGTGGCTACCTTCAAATAGACTTTATGGAATTCAAGGAGAAGAAGTATATTTTGATGTGGATTTAGATAGAAAGAATATCCATGTCTTAAATAAATCCAAGGAAAATTCCTACTACTTTTTAGATCATGTAATTATTGATTCAACAGGAAGGTTTAAATACTTTAGAGTATATGAAGGGAAAAATAATATTAGTGAACCTTTAATAACTAATATTTGGAATAAAACCTGTTCTTTCTGGATAGAAAATAATGAAATATATTATTCGGTTTTTAGTGGAGATAAGTGGTTACAAGAAAAGAAATATATTAGAGATAACAATATAAAAATAGAAAGATGTAATGCTTATATAAGTGAAGTTAAAGAAGGAAGTATAAAAGGCAAAATCATATATGCTACAACTGGACTAGATATATATTTATATAATCCTAAAGACTTAATAATAACTGAAGGAAATGAATATATCAGTACCACAAAGAGTTCTAATAGAGATAATTTTAATAATGAAGATATAGAAAAAGTAAAATCAGAATTATCTAAGGTAAGAGAAGAAAATAAAGAGTTAGAGGATAAGTTATATCATTTAAATATATTATTAGAGAAAAATCAGCAGGCTATAGAAAAGTATAGCCAACAATTAGCTAGAACCTTAGAGCAAAAAAGAAAAGCAGAAGAAAATAGTAATATATTCTTGGAATTACAAAAGAAAATACAAGGGGAAAATGAAAATTTAAATGAAGAAATATACTCATTAAATAATAGAATAGAGTCATTAATTCAAGAAGTTAATTCAGTTACTATAGAAAGAGAAAAACTAAAAGACGTAACAAATTTATATCTTGATGAAATTGAATTCTTAAAAAATGAAATAAAAAATATTAATGCAGATTTACCAAATAAAGAAAGTCTTGAAAATGAAATAAAGGATTATTTAGATGAAATTAATTTACTTAAAGAAGAAATAAGTAGCTTAACTCAAGAATTGATACTAGGTGAAAGAAGGATTCAAGAAGAAATTGATTTAAAAATTACTTTAGAAAATAAAAATAGAATAATTTTAGAAGAAAACCTATTAATGAAGAAAGAACTATCTTCATTAATAGAAGAAAATAAAAGAATTAATGAAGAACTTGAACTAGAGAAAAATAAATCTGTAATGGAGAAGCTTCTTAGAAAAAGGAATTAACTTTGATGGGAACTTATAAAAAATAATATCATAAAATAAAAATATAAATTACAAAAGGAATTGGAGAAGAATATGAAAGTAGATGAATATGACTATATAATTGTGTTTACTTCACATTACAGAGCACTTTATATTTATGATAGATTAAGGCTTAAAAATATAAAAACTAAATTAGTAACAGCTCCAAATAAAGTAAATATAAGCTGTACCCAGGCTTTAAAGATTAAAGAAGAGGACAGAGAAATCATTAAGGTGGAACTTGATAGAAATAATATTTATCCAACAGCTGTGTTTAAAATTATAAAGAAGGGTAAAGAAGAGGAGTATGAGTTAATAGAATAGTAAGGAGGGGGGAATCCATGGTTAATGAAATAAGTAAAAGTATTTTTTATATATCTAATTTAGGAACTAATAAGATTTCTATAATTAATGGTGAAGACTTAAGTATTATAGATGAAATTAAAGTTGGTCCAAGACCCTTTGAAATATCCTTAGATAATAAAAATAATATTTATATTGCCACAGATAGGAATGATAAGGTTACTATTATTGATAGTGTAACAAAAGAGATAAAAAACTTACACATTCCAAACAATGGTCATATAAAAGTGGATTCCATCTCTGAAAAAATTTATGTTTCAAATACAGAAGAAGTATACATATATGGATTAAAAGAAAATAGGATAATTGATAAAATAAGTGGATTTATTGCAGTAAATAGTATTGGAATAAATAAAGATGGAAGTAAACTTTTTATTTTAGATATTTTTCAAAATGAAATAAAAATTTATGATACTGTATCACTAAGACTTATAAAAATTTATAAAAATATAGGTGAGAATCCAAATTGTTTTTGCATTGGAGAAGAAGAGAGATTTATATATATAGGAAACAAAGGTATAAGCAAACTAGGACTTAATGGTAATTTAGTATTAATTGATGTGAAATCTGATGAAGTCTCACATATCAGTTTTCCTAAAGGATCTGATATAACCGCCGTTGAAGAAAAGTTAGGATTAGTGTATGTTGTAAATTCAGGCCTTAATAGAGTGGAAATTATAGATACATTTAAAAACAGTGTGATAGGCAACTTAATGACTTCTCTAAGTAATCCCCAAAAAACTAGAGTTTTAAAGAGTAATAATTTACTTTTAGCAACTAGTAGGGAAAAGGATGGTAGAGGCGCATTAGATTTAATTGATATATATAATAAAAAAATACTAAATACATTAATATTCAAAGATAAGGATTCAAACCCTTATGATATAGTAGCAATTGAAAAGGAACTCTATAAAAATGAAGATATATTAAGTAATATAAAGCCTAATTCTGAAGATAAAAAGGGAGAAGTAATCTTGGCAAACAAGGTATTATCTACTTATAAAGAAAAAATAATTTTTCAGCAAGAAAAGGTTGAGTTAGTTAATGAAGATAAGATAACTATAGAAGAAATAAGGTTTGAAAATTGTAAAATCATTGAAGAAAGTAAAAATAAAGAGTTTATAAGGGATAAGGAAAATTATATAATACTAAATTTTGAATTTATAATTCCCTATTATATAAAATCCATTGATTCTAACAAAGAAATATTAAATATTAAAGGAAATTTAAGAGGAAAGCAAAAGGCTATTTTATATATATTAAATGATGAAAGGGATGATTTAGATTTTATAATCAAATCCTCCAGTAAAATTATGTCCTTTCCGTATATAAAGGATAATTTCATCATATTTGATGTTAGTTCTATTATTTCAACTTATGTTATAAAAGAAGAACTTATTTTTATACCTTCTGAAGGAATAAATAATAATTTAAGGGAGATATAAGATGAAAAGTAAGGAATGTAATGATTTTTTATTAAGAACTAAAGATAAAAAATTATTAAAGTTTTATCATAAAGAAAAAATAGGTATTATTTGTGAAGATATTATTGATAACAAAATAATTAAAAAGAAAGTCATAGCAAGGGGATGTCTTAAATATTTTTATATATTTGAAGATACTAATGAAAATATTAACTTGATATATCAAGACTTAATAGGCAATATTATTTTATGTGTTTTACATGAAGGAAATATAAAATACAGTACTATTTTTTATACTAAGAATAATTTTATCACTCCAATTAATATTAAAGCTACTTCATTAACAGATAATTCTTTTATCTTTTACATTTTAGAAAGTGACCCTACTACATTGTATTTCCGTAATAATATTAATTCTCAAAGTACAATAATTTATAAAGAAAAAAATGATATAGATATAAATTATAAGATTTTATATGACAAAGAAAATATATCATTAATAATACTTAGCACTTCTTTTAATATGTTCAAAATAATTTTTAAAACATATAACTTAAAGAATAAAAGGTGGGATAATAATAAAATTATTTTCATTTCTAACCATCCATATATAGATGTATCATTTTCTTTAATTGATACAAAGATTCATTCTCTATTTATCACTAATGAAGAAGGGAAAAAATCATTAATATACAAATATAACTCTTTAGAAAAAAATCAGTATAAACAAAGAGAATTTATTATATGTGAAGATGAGAACTTATCATCTTGTTTAATTATTGAAGTTAAAAAGGTTATTTACTTACTTTGGATAAGTAAGAATAATCTTTACGGCTGCTATTCTCTAGATTTTGGAGAAAGTTTTTCTAGTGCATTAAATTATATAGATAATATAGAAAAGAGTACTAAGAAAATAGAATTTGTTGATAATAAAGAAATTAAAGAGATATATGTAAGTGAAACCTTTGAAGATATTACTTTGTTTTTAGAAGAAAAATTAAAAAACAAATGCTCTTTTAATATAGACCATAAGGAAATAACCTATAGACCTAAAGAGGAAAAAGATGTACTGCAATTAAAAAATTAATCTTTTAGTATAAGTAAATATAAAAGGAGGGAATTAAATGGAGTACAATATATTAATTGGAGGAAGTGCGGGACAAGGTCTTGATACAATAAGTGATTTTTTAGAAAAAGTTATTAAAAAGTCAGGCTTTTATTTATTTTCAAACAAGGACTATATGTCAAGAGTAAGGGGAGGACATAACTTTATACAAATTAGATTTGGAGAAAATAGAGTATTTGCTCATAAGGATAATTTAGATTTAATACTTGCATTAGATGAGAATACTGTTTTATATCATAAAGAAAGGCTTAAAAAAGATGGAGTTATTATAGCTGATAAGGGTATTAAGGTTGAAGATGAAAAAATATTAAGATTACCCTTATTAGAATTAGCAAAGAGTCTTAGTCTATCAAAAGCTTTTACTTCAGTTGCAGCTGGGGTGATACTGAAATATTTTTCTTTGAAAATAGAAGGCATAGAAAAATATTTTAATAGCAAGTTGTCAGAGGAAATAATTAATAAGAATATTAAAGCTGTTAAGCTAGGCTATGAATTAATTGATTCAAAGTATACACTTCAGGGAGAAGATTTATCCAATAATATTTTAATTAATGGAAACAATGCAATAGCCTTAGGCGCAATTGCTGGAGGATTAGACTTTTATTCAGCTTATCCTATGACACCAGCAACAAGTATTATGACTTATTTGGCTAAAACTCAAACAAAAACAGGAATTGTTGTAGATCAAGCTGAAGATGAAATTGCTGCTATAAATTTTGCTATAGGGGCATCATATGCTGGGGCAAGGGCTATGACTGGAAGTTCAGGAGGAGGAGTTTCCCTTATGGTAGAAGCCTTTGGACTTGCAGCTATAACTGAAACCCCAGTTGTAGTTGTAGATTCTCAAAGACCAGGACCAGCAACAGGATTACCAACAAGAACAGAACAAAGTGATTTAAGCTTTTTATTAACTGCTGCACAAGGAGAGTTTCCTAGAGCTATAATAAGTATAAGAAATGCAGAAGATGGATTTTATAAAACTGTAAAAGCCTTAAATTTGGCTGATAAATATCAAACCTTAGTGATTATATTAACAGATCAATATTTAGCAGATGCTAATGTAACTATTCCTAAATATGATTTAAGTAATGTGAAGATAGAAAAATATATATATAATGGTGAAGAGTTACAAGAAGGAGAAGAATATAAGAGATATAAAATTACTGAAAATGGTGTCTCACCAAGAATGATACCAGGAAATTCAAAAGGTCAAACTGTATTAGTGGATAGTGATGAGCATACAGAAGAAGCACATATTACTGAAGCTTCAAATGTAAGGAAGGCACAAATGGAAAAAAGAATGAAAAAACTTCAATTAATTAAAGAGGAAATGGAAGAACCAGAATTTATAGGTAATAAAGATTTAGAAATTTTATTAGTAGGCTTTGGCTCAACCTATGGTGCGTTAAAAGATGCTGTAGAAGAGTTAAATATTGAAGGGAAAAAAATTGGTGCCTTAAGCTTTGGAGATATTTATCCACTACCAGAGAAAAATTTAAGGATATATGCTAATAAAGCAAAGAAAATAATAAATGTTGAACAAAATTATATAGGACAATTAGGTAAGCTTATAACTCAAGAAACAGGAATAATAATGAGCAGTAGCATATTAAAGTATGATGGTAGACAAATAACAGGTAATGAAATAGTTGAAAAACTTAGAGGGGAGGAGTTTTAATGTTAGACTTAAATATTTTTAATAGTAATGATGAAATTGCATGGTGCCCAGGTTGTGGGAACTTTGGGATTTTAATGGCACTAAAAGAAGCACTAGCAGAATTAAGTCTAAGGCCTGAAAATTTAGTATTAGTATCTGGAATAGGGCAAGCAGCTAAAACTCCACATTATATTAAGGCCAATGGATTTAATGGACTTCATGGAAGAGCACTTCCACCAGCACAGGCAATAAAAATGGTTAATAAAGATTTAAAGGTCATAGTAACTAGTGGGGATGGGGATTCCTATGGAGAAGGAGGAAATCACTTTTTACACTGTATTAGAAGAAATGTAGATATGGTTCACTTAGTTCATGATAACCAAATTTATGGATTAACAAAGGGGCAAGGTTCCCCAACTACAGGAAAAGGGCAAGTTACCTCAATGCAATTTGAAGGTGTATATATGGAAGCAATGAATCCCTTAGCAATTGCAATAAGTGCAGGAGCTACCTTTGTTGCAAGAAGTTTTTCAGCAGATAAGGAACATCTTAAATCAATGATTAAAGAAGCAATGAATCATAATGGGTATGCTTTAGTGGATATAATGCAACCTTGTGTAGTCTTTAATAAAGTAAATACTTTTAAATGGTATAAGGATAGAATTTATAAATTAGATAACAGTTATGATCCAAGCAATAAATACGAAGCTTTAAAAAAGGCAGAAGAATTTGGAGATGGGGGCATACCTATAGGAATAATTTATAAGGATACCACAAAGGAAAGCTACCATGAAGTACACCCAATACTAAAGAAGGGTGAAAATTTATTAGATAGGAAATGGAGTCTTGCTGAAACAGAATTGCTTATTGATGAGTTTTTATATAATTAAATTATTAATAATAGAATAAAAAGAGCAAAGTATGAAATATTATATTGAACAAAACAATATATATTCCATACTTTTTTATTTTAAATTATTTAAATATTCTTTTACATCTTTATAATTTCCTTCAAAAAGAATCTTATCTTTTACAATTTCTAAGGAATATTTATAAAGAGGATCATAATAGTCCCTTAAAAATAATTCTATCCAGTATTTATGATAATCTATATTGCCAGTAGATAATTGGTTATTATAAGCAAGTCTTAAACTATCTATAACTTTTTTGAATTTATCTCCACCTAATCTCCTTTTTAATCTTTCCATACTAGAATATATGTAATCAAACCATTCCTTTAAGCCATTTTCATATCCATAGATTTTAGTATATTCTTCTTGAGCTTCTGTAACATATTCCTTTAAGGTATTTTCTATTCTTTCTTCAAGAGTTGAAGATAAAAGAACTATATCACCTGAATGAAAGTAATTGAAAAAGTCTTGGGGAATAAAGTTTTTTCCAATGTTTTTCCCTTCGTCTTCAAAAATTAAGTGTTTATAGCCTTTATTTTGTTTTTTTATTAATTCATAAGCTAAATTGTTTTCAAAATTTATTTGAGTTGGCTGTGGGTTAACATGGGCTCCAAAAGAAGAACCTCTATGATTAGCAATTCCTTCTAAATCTATAGAGTTTTCTAATTCTTTTAGTAGTTTTGTTTTTCCAGAACCAGTATAGCCAGTTAGAACTATAGGGGTATAGTTTTGATTTTCTCCTAATAAGGAAGCTAGTAAGTAATTACGAAAAGACTTATATCCTCCTAATATTCTTGGAGTACTCATATGTAATTCTTCATTTACCCATTCTTGAGCTATTCTAGACCTAGAACCACCTCTAAAGCAATAAATTATAGCACTTGGATTTGATTTTATAAAACTTGTCCATGAGTTTAATCTATCTTCTTTAATTTTTCCAGATACTAGACTATATCCAAGTTTAGTAGCTTCTTCATTACCCTTTTCTTTATAGCAAATTCCAATTATATGCCTTTCTTCATTACTTAATATAGGAATATTAATACTATTAGGAAAGGCTCCCTTTTCATATTCTATAGGGGCACGAACATCTATTAGTGGATTATCATTTAATACTATGCTTTTAAAATCACTAGTTTGACATAGGTTTTTATCTATCATAAATTCAACCTTCTTGCAAAAAATATTTTTTTTCAATATTAAAATTATATATAAATAGTGAAAATATTTCAATTATTGTGACTTAGTTACATAAAAATTTTTAATTATGATTTACAATATAATTAGTAAAGAAATTACATAGGAGATGGTTAAATGTTTGGAATATTTAATAAAAATACAGGAAAGGTTATCAATGTTAATGATATTGATAATTTAATTGGAAAGATAAATCTAATAGATATAAGAGAACCTTATGAATATAGATCAGGAAGTATTAAAACTGCAAAAAACATACCAATGGGAGAACTTTTAGGAGAGCCTGATAAGTATTTAGAAAAAGACAAAGAATATCATATTATTTGTCAATCAGGTGGAAGAAGTGCTAGAGCTTGTAATAAGTTAACAGGTTTAGGCTTTGATGTAGTAAATGTTGCAGGCGGAGTAGGATCTTACGCTGGAAGCAAAAGAAAGTAAGTAATAGGTAATAAGTAAGAAGTAAGAGTGAAGAAGTAAGAAGTAGGTAATAGGTAAGAAGTAAGCGTGAAGATGTAAAAATTAAGAAAACTTAGTTTGCTAAGGTTTTACAATAACTATTAACTATTAGTTCTTCACTATTAACTATTAACTAATTTTAGGAGGGTTTTGGTATGAAAAAAATATTAATAGTTGGTGGAGTTGCAGGTGGAGCTTCAGCAGCAGCAAGGCTTAGAAGATTAAGCGAAGAGGATAAAATAATTATGTTTGAGAAGGGGCCTCATGTTTCATTTTCAAATTGTTCACTTCCATATCATTTAAGTGGAATAATTGATGAAGCTGATAAATTAGTACTTATGAGCCCAGAAAAGTTTAAGGCACAATATAATATTGAAGCTAGAGTAAGTAGCGAAGTAGTTGCTATAGATAGAGCAAAAAAAGAAATAGAAGTTAAGAATTATTTAACAGGAGAAACTTATAGAGAAAGCTATGATAAGTTAATCTTATCTCCAGGTGCTAAACCTATAGTTCCTAATATTCCTGGTATTGATAAAGTAAATGTATTTACAATTAGAAATGTTGTAGATATAGATAAGTTAAATAAATTTGTAAAAGAACTTAATACTAAAGACGTAGCAGTAATTGGTGGAGGCTTTATTGGAGTAGAAGCAGCTGAAAATTTAAGAGAAGCTGGATATAATGTTTCATTAGTTGAAGCATTAAATCAAATATTAAAGCCTTTTGATTATGATATGGTTCAAATATTACATAAAGAAATTTATGATAAGGGAATAAACTTAGTAGTAGGTGACAAAGTAGAATGCTTTGAAGACAATAAAGTAGTATTAAATTCTGGTAAAAAAATTAATGCCAAAGCTGTAGTAATGGCAATAGGTGTTTCACCAGAAACTACTTTAGCAAAGGAAGCAGGACTTGAAATAGGGGTTACTGGTGCTATTAAAGTAGATAGCAACTATAAAACAAGTGATGATGATATATATGCAGTTGGTGATGCAATTGAAGTTTATAATGCATTAACTCACAGTGTAACTAAGCTATCATTGGCAGGTCCAGCATTAAAGCAAGCAAGATCAGTTGCGGATCATATTAATGGTAAAAAAGGAATTAATAAAGGCTATATAGGATCTTCAGCTATAAAAGTCTTTGATTATAATGCAGCATCTACAGGTTTAAATGAAGGCTTAATTAAAGCATTAAATATGAATATAGACTATGAAATTGTAAGATTAATTACAAATGATAAAGTAGGAATCATGCCAGATTCAAAGCCACTTCACTTTAAATTATTATTTGAAGTTCCAACAGGCAAGGTTTTAGGAGCTCAAGCAATAGGTATGGGTGATGTAGCTAAGAGAGTAGATGTAATTGCTACATTAATAAAATTAGGTGGAACAGTGGAAGACTTAAAGGATTTAGAGCTTTGCTATGCACCACCATATAGTACAGCTAAGGATGTTGTAAATTATGCTGGATATATTGCTTCAAATTTACTAAATGGAGATTTTAAGCAAGTTAATGTAGATAAGGTAAGAGAATTAGTAGAAAACAATGCTTATATTATAGATGTAAGAGAAGTTAGAGAATATGAAAATGGTCATATTAAGGGATCTAAGAATATTCCATTAAGTCAATTAAGAGAAAGAGTTAATGAAATACCAAAGGATGTTCCAATTTACTTACATTGTAGAACAGGTCAAAGAAGCTATAATGCTACTTTAGCATTACAAAATCTTGGATATAAAAATCTTTATAATATAACAGGTAGTTTCCTAGGATTATCATTCTATGAATATTATAATGATGTAACTACTAATAGAGAAAGTATAGTTACAAAATATAACTTTAGATAATATCAAATTTAAATAAATATTAATACTACTACAGGAGGTTGTCGCATTATTATTTAGTGAGGCAACCTTTTTATATTTTTAATACATTTGAGAATTAGAAGTAGGGTAATAAAAATAATAAATGTATATATAATATAAACTTTAAAAATAACTAAGGAGGATTTATAAATGGAACGTTTAAAAGATAAAGTTGCGATTATTACAGGAGGAGCACGTGGAATGGGAGCATCTCATGTGAGATTATTTGTAAGAGAAGGTGCAAAAGTTGTTTTTACAGACTTAAATGAAGAAGAGGGTATGAAATTAGAAGAAGAATTAGGTAGTAATACTAAATTCATTAAACATGATGTTACTGATGCTTCAGGTTGGAATAAAGTTGTAGAAGAAACTGAAAAAATGTTTGGCCCAGTTAATATTTTAGTAAATAATGCTGGAATATCTATGAATAAATCTATTATAGAAATGACTGAAGCAGAATATAGAAAAATAGTAGATATAAATCAAGTATCTGTTTTTCTTGGAATTAAGGCATTAACACCTTCTATGAAGAAAGTAGAAACAGCTTCAATAGTTAATATTTCATCTATGAATGGAATGGTAGGTGGTGCAATAGGATATACAGATACGAAGTTCGCAGTTCGTGGAATGACAAAGGCAGCAGCACTTCAATTATCACCATATGGAATAAGAGTTAACTCAGTACATCCAGGTGTAATAGAAACACCAATGGTTACTGAAGGAGAAGCTTATGAAACAATTAAGAAGTTCGCTAAACAAATTCCAATGAGAAGAATGGCTAAGCCAGAAGAAGTCTCAAATTTAGTTCTTTATCTTGCATCAGATGAGTCAAAATATTCAACAGGATCTGAATTTATTATTGATGGTGGACTAACTGCAATGTAGATTAAGTGAATGTCTAAATAAATTTCATAAATAAAACAGGAGCTATCACTAAGGGATATTAATCCACTAATGTGATAGCTCCATATTTTTTAGTAGGTAAAGGGACTAATTTCACATATATTTTATGTTTTTAATAATATTTTATACAAACATTTTACTGTACTGTGCTAAAATATAGAGTATAAGATAAATAATGTAAAAGGTATTGTTTTATTTAAAAGTATAATTTATATAAATATGTAATAAAACAATGTAGAATGGAGAGTGACACTATGAAAAAAGTAGAAGAAAGATTTTTAGAATATGTTAGGATTAATACAAAATCCGATGAAACAACAAGGGTAACTCCAAGTACTAAAGGACAGTTAGTACTTGCTGAAATATTATGTAATGAGCTAAAGGAATTAGGTTTAAAGGATGCAAGAATAAGTGAATATGGATATGTATATGCAACTTTAGAAAAGAACTGTGATAAGGATTTACCTAAAATAGGATTTATAGCTCATATGGATACTGCACCTGATTATAGTGGGGAAAATGTAAATCCTAAAATAGTTGAAAATTATGATGGCGGAGATATTAAATTAAATGATTCAGTAGTTTTATCTCCGAAATTTTCACCAGAATTAAAGCAATATATAGGACAAAGATTAATTACAACAGATGGAAATACACTTTTAGGAGCTGATGATAAAGCTGGTCTTGCAGAAATAATGACAGCAGTTGAATATTTAATTAATCATCCTGAAATAGAACATGGAGATATAAAGATTGGTTTTACTCCAGATGAAGAAATAGGAGAAGGAGCAGATCATTTTGATGTAGAAGGCTTCGGAGCAGATTTTGCTTATACTATGGATGGCGGAAGAATAGGTGAGTTAGAGTTTGAAAACTTTAATGCAGCAGGTGTGAAAGTTAAAATAAAAGGTGTTAATGTTCATCCAGGTTATGCTAAGAATAAGATGCTAAGCTCTATTATGGTAGCGAATGAATTTATTAATAGTTTGCCACTAGATGAAGTTCCTGAAAAAACAGAAAGATATGAAGGTTTTTATCATCTTACAGATATAAATGCTACAGTAGAAAATTCAACATTAAGCTATATTATAAGAGATTTCTTTACAGATTCATTTGAAGCAAGAAAAAATAAGATGAAAGAAATTGAAAAAGAATTAAATGAAAAATATGGTAAAGGAACTGTAGTAGTAGAAATTAAAGAACAATATAGAAATATGAAGGAAAAAATAGAACCTGTTATGCATATTATAGATAACGCTAATGAAGCAATGATAGAAGCAAATGTTACTCCTAATATTAGACCAATAAGAGGAGGCACAGATGGTGCTAGATTATCATTTATGGGTTTACCAACTCCTAATATATTTGCAGGGGGAGAAAACTTCCACGGTAAGTATGAATATGTACCAATTGAATCAATGGAAAAAGCTGTAGAAGTAATTATTAATATAGTAAAACGATACAATAAATAATGCGTAATTTATAATGCACAATTGATAATTAAGGAAAAAACTCCCTGTAAAAGGGAGTTTTTAATAATATTAATTTTAAGTAATTTGGAACAAATTACAACATTAATTACGCATTATGCATTATCCATTATGCATTTTCCTTGGGGGTGTTTTTATTAGTAAATATGATATTTATATTTTAGTTAAATTAATATTAAGTGTATATGTATCTTGGACAAGTGTAGAAAATAATAGGATAAACTTTATATTAGTCTTTTACATTCTGCTATATATTATAACTATGTTTATTAAAGGAATATTAGAAAAATATAATGTAGCCTTTAGAATTCTATCTATAGTTGAAGCTATTCTTATAGTTATTATTTCTATCCAATATATAAATATAGCAATATTAATGCTTAGTATTTTAATAGTTGAGTTATTTATAAAAGATATAAAAAATATATATTTAGGGATGCTTTTGGCAAATATACCATTATTTTTATTAAAGAGTAGTGACTTAAAAAATGCAGTAATAATTCTATTTAATATGTTAGCTTTTATATTGATTTATGAAATTCAAGCTAAAAAAATAAAAAAGTTAGATAAAATACAAGAAGAACAAAGAAAGTTAATATATAATTTACAGAAGAAAATGGCACAAGAGATGGATATTCAAGAACAAATTCTTTATACTGCAAGGCTAGAGGAAAGAAATAATATTTCCTCAAGGTTACATGATAAGATTGGACATACTATTTCAGGGACTTTACTTCAATTAGAAGCAAGTAAATTTATTTTAGATAAGGATAGAGAAAAGGGATTATCTATGTTGGAATCCTGTATAGATAACTTAAGAAAAGGTATGGATGAAATAAGAATGACTTTAAGAAATATAAAACCTGCTGAAGAGGAACTTGGAATTAACAGGATAAGAAGAATTTTAGACGAAAAAATTAAGGGAACAAAAATAAAGGGTAAAGTAACTTATACTGGAAACCTTGATAAAATCAGTGCTGGTTTATGGATGGTTTTTATGCACAGTATAACTGAGTTAACCACTAACTCTATTAAATATTCTGCTGGAGATTTAATAGAAATAAAAATAGAGATTTTAAATAAGTTTATAAAGTTGGAAGTTAAAGATAACGGACTTGGATGTGAAAAAGTAAAAAAGGGTATTGGGTTAAGAAATATTGAAGAAAGTATAGGTAATTTAAAGGGTAAAATGATAATTAATAATGAAGATGGTTTTGATGTTATTATTTTAATTCCGTATTAGGGGGAAGTATGAGTATAAAATTAGTAATTGCTGATGATGATGCATTAATAAGAGAAAGTTTAAAAATAATTTTATCATATAATAATGAAATTGAAGTTATTGATACCTTTGAAAATGGAAAGGATTTAGTTGATTTTTTATTAGATAATAAAATTGATATAGCTTTAGTAGATGTTAGAATGCCGTTAATAAACGGTGTTAAGGCAACCTTAGAGATTTCACAAAAAACAGAAACAAAGGTAATAATTTTAACTACCTTTGACGAAGATGAATACATAAGGGAAGGAATAAAAAATGGAGCTAAGGGATATTTATTAAAAAATACTAAACCAGATAAAATAATAGAGACAATAAAGCTTGTAAATAGTGGAATAGCTGTAATTCAAGAAGAAATACTAAATAAGCTTAGTAATAATCTTATTTCATCAATGGATAAAAAAGAAAGAGCTCATGAAAATATTTTTACTGAAAGAGAATTAGAAGTAATGAAGGCAGTTTCTGAAGGTCTAAGCAATAAAGAAATTTCAAAGAAACTATATATTTCTGAAGGAACAGTTAAAAATTATATAACAGCTATATTACAAAAAACAAATTTAACTCATAGAACACAAATTGCAATTTATTATATAAAAAATATAGGAATATAAATTTTTACATTAGATATAGTGTAAAAATATATGACTATTGTCATATATAAAAGATGACCTTTGCCAGATTTTTAGCAAGGTCTTTTTTTATATAATAAAGTTAAAGAAGTTGGAGGGGTGTCTATGAAAGTTATAGAAATTAAAGATTTAGTTAAAAAGTATGATGACATTATTGCTGTAGATAATATTAATTTATCAATTGAAGAAGGGGAAATATATGGAATTTTAGGGCCTAATGGTGCTGGTAAAAGTACAACTATCAGTTTAATTTGTTCATTATTATTTCCTACTTCAGGTGAAATTAAGGTTTTTGGCGAAGATATAAGAAAAAACTTAAAAGGTATAAAAAAATATTTAGGATTAGTTCCACAAAATATTGCACTTTATAGAGACTTTACAGCATATGAAAATGTTAAGTTTTTTGGAGAACTATATGGATTAAAGGGAAAAAAACTAAATGAAGCAATAGATAGTGCTTTAGAATTTACAGGACTTTTAGATGTAAAAAAGAAAAAAGCAGAAAAGTTTTCAGGTGGTATGCTAAGAAGATTAAATATAGCTTGTGCAATAGTTCATAGACCGAAAATATTAATAATGGATGAGCCAACAGTAGGAATAGACCCACAATCCAGAAATAATATTATGCAAGCAGTGAAAAAGTTAAATAAAGAAGGAGTAACTATAATCTACACTACTCACTATATGGAAGAAGCAGAAAGCTTATGTAGTAAAATAGCAATTATCGATAAGGGTAAGATTATAGTTGAAGGTACTAAAGAAGAATTAAAGGAAATAGTTAGTGATAAAAAGATATTTAGTGTGGGAGTAGATGATATTTATAAGGTTAATATTGAAACATTAAGAAATATAGAGGGAGTTTTAGATGTTTCTATTGATAATAATAATGTTATTATTACCTCTGCCAAAGAAGTAAATAATATTAGTGAGATAATTAAGGAAATATCTACTGAAGATTTAAAAATAAATGATTTAGGATTTAAAGAAATAACTTTAGAAACAGTATTCTTATCATTAACAGGTAAAAAATTAAGAGATTAGGAGGAAGAATTATGATTGCAATTATAAAAGCAACAATACTAAATAGTGTTAGAGATACAAAAAATCTTTTATTCATGATATTTTTCCCCTTATTTCTAGTATTCCTAATAGGTAATACATTATCTTCTTTTTTTGATAAAGAGAATAATAAAGTAGCAATTGAAGACTTATCAATTTATTATATTGATGAAGGTAGCGCAAAAACTAAGGAAGTCTTTGAAACATTTAAAGATATCCTTAAGGAAAGTAAAGATATAGAAGAGGTAAAATTAAAAGAAATAAGTAATATTGAGGAAGGTAAGACAGAAGTTAAAACAAACAGATCGATATTATTACACTTAAAAGAAAATACAATAGAGATGTATTCTAATAATAACTCATCTATAAAATCATCTATTATTTATCAAATTTTAGAAAGCATTTCTGATAAGTATAATGCAATAACAGAAGTTTATAGTATTAATCCAGAAAAAGCAGAAGAAATAATTAATAACAATGAAGATTTTATTGAAGAAGAAAATATACCTTATGAACAATCACCAAGTTCTATGGATTATTATGGAGTGGCAGAAATAGGTCTTATGCTTTTCTATTTTATTAATTATCCTTTATTTTCTATTAGACAAGATAAGAGAAATAAAATTAAAGATAGGGTAAGGATATCAGGAATATCATCAGCAAAATACTATTTATCATCATTTATAGGGTATTTTCTATTTTCCTATGGAACTTCTTTAATAACTTATATTTTAAGTAGTATTATATATGATGTTAATTATGGAGATAACCTATTAGTATTACCATTAGCTATTATACCATTTTTAATTATAGTAAATGGATTAGGAACTATAATACCTATGTTATCTGAAGATGATAAGGTATTTCCAACAATATTGCAAAATATAATTATTCCAGTACTAACTTTTTTAGGCGGAGGATATGTAGCAATAGATGGAGAACTAAAAGGACTATTTAATATAATAACTAAAATATCACCATTAAGATGGTTTAATAGTAGTATATTTAGGTATATATATTCTGGAGATAATAGTGTATTAAAAAATTGGCTTCTATTTGGTGGAATAACTTTAGTTGCAGTAATAATAATAATAGAATTATTATCTATAAAGGAGGACAGGGGTAATGAGAAATATATTAGTATTAATAAAAAATAATTTAAGAGTTGATATATTGAAGAATCCCTTTGGATTCTTAATAGGATTACTTGCTCCTGTATTAATTCTTTATATTATGCTTAACGTAATTGGAGGAAATTCAGGTTATATAAATATAGGAGTAATAGATAAGGATAATAGTAAAACTAGTAATCTTATTGTAGATTCTTTAAAAGATAAAGAAGGATATAATGTAAAAGAAGTAAAGGAAGAAGATGTTAAAAACTTATTTTCAGAAAAGAGCATTAGCGTTGTAATAGAAATTAGCCAGGGCTTAGAAAAGAAAACTATTAATGGTGATATAAGTAAAGTTAAGGTTACAGCTGTAGAAGATGATGGAATTGGAAATTTAATTAAAGAGTTAGTTAATATGGAGATGAGTAACATTAGAGAAATTGCTTTAGCAAGCGATAAAAATGAAGATATATATTATAAATCCATAGATAATTACAGCAATAACGCTACTGTTAGTATAAATAGAGAAAGTTTAAATGATTTATATAATGACTATTTTTCAAGTCAAGTATATATTGGATTTTTAATTATGTTTATGTTAATAAGGGGAATGAGGACAGCATATAGAATTTTCGAGGAAAAAGATGAAAATATTTATATGAGAATATTTATGGCACCAGTTAGAACAATAGAATATTATTTAGCAGATATATTAAGCGGATATATAACTATATTAATTCAAGTTGTTTTAGGAATTATAAGTATAAATGTTCTTAATGTAGAAACAGGGTTAGGAAATATTGAATTGTTTATAATTCTTGCATTAGTAGGATTAGTTTCAATTAGTCTTGCTCTATGCTGTAGTGCTTTTGCTAGAAATAGGACAGAGGCATCAAATATTTTTAACTTTGCCAATATGCTATTTCTTATGGTAGGTGGAGCTTTTGTTCCACTTGAAGTAATGCCTCCATTAATAGAAAAGATATCATATTTTACTCCAGTTAGATGGGCTATGGAATCTATATCAGCAATTCAACAAGGCTCAAGCTTTAATGAAACCTATAAATATTTGCTCTTAGTTTTATTATTTGCAATAGCATTTTTTATAATAGCTGCATATAAGACAGCAAGGGAAGAAAAGAAAATAAGCATTAATTAATGCATAATGCATAATGGATAATGCATAATTAAGGTGGTGATTTGTTCCAAATTACTTAAATTAAAAACTCCCTCAAAAAGGGAGTTTTTATTATTATTAATTATCAATGTTTGTTGATTCAGCATTAATTATTTCAGTTTTAGGTTCTAATGAAGGTGTCTTTTTGTTTACAAAGTCATTTATTACTTTAGATAAATCAACTCCTGTTAAATCTTTAAGAACTTCAAAACCATTGGCAGCTACATCAGTTACTATCTTTGAAACCTTTGAAGCACCTTGGTTTCCACCATTATCGATAACTGTTAATTTATCTATTTGGTCTAATGGACTTGCTATTTCCTTCATTACATCTGGTAATCTATTTACAATCATTTCTACAATTGCAGCTTCTCCATATTTAGCCATAGCCTCTGCTAATTTATCTTTAGCTTCAGCTTCAGCAAGACCACGAGCTTTAATAGCTTCAGCTTCAGCAAGACCACGGGCTTTAATAGCAGCTGCATCTGCTTCAGCTTGTATTTTCTTGGCCTCTGCTTCTGCAATTGCCTTAACTTTTATTGTTTCTGCTTCAGCTTCAGCCTTTTTAATTGCTTCAATTTTACTAGCTTCAGCTGCAACTTCCACCTCATATTTTTTAGCATCTGCTGGTTTTTTTATTTCTGAAATTAATTTCTTTTCTACAACAACGGCTTCTTTTTCAGCAAGGGCTGCTTGTTGTTCAGCTAATAATGCGTTATTTTCAGCCTCTTGTAATTTATATGCAACGTCTGCATTAGCCTTTGCTTTATCTTGTTCTGCTCTAAAGGATTCTAACTTTAATTTTTTATCCCTTTCACTTTGAGCAATTTCAGTTTCAGATTCAAGTTTTGCTTTTTGACCTTCTCTAGTTGCTGAAGCAGTTTTAATTTCAGTATCTCTTTTTCTTTCAGCTTCTGCAATATCAGCTTCAGATTTTGCTGCTGCTATTTGAGGTTTAGCTCTATTTTCTAAATAACCACCTTGTGTGCTGATTTTTAAAATAGTATATGAAATTAATACTAATCCCATAGATTCAAGTTCATTTCTTATGTCATCCTCTATTCTTTGTTCAAAAGAAGCTCTATCTTCATTAATTTGTTCTACTGTTAATGTAGATACAATACCTCTTAATTTACCTTCTAGTATTTGTTCAACTATAGTTCTAATTACATTAACAGTATTTTTTTCTCCACCATTAGAAAATTGCTCGACAGCTTTTAATACATTTTCAGTATCATTTTTAACTTTAATAACAGCAGTACCAACTATATTTACAAATATACCTTGTTTTGCTGGTGCTTCATTTACATCTGTTGTCATAGAGATATTTTCTAAAGAAATTGTAGAAGAGGTTTCTAGAATAGGAATCATTAGGCCTCCACGACCAGATAAGACTCTTTTTCTTAATCCTGTAATTACCATAGCTTTATCAGTTGGAACTCTTCTCCAAAATGATAAGAATAAAATTAACACTACAACTACTATAAATATAATAGGTAGTGCACTAAGTAGTTTTTCAAGCATTGTGTCCATTATTATTTTCCTCCATTTATTTATTATTACAATTAATATTTTAACATAAATTACATTAAAAGTAAAAAAAGAGGAAAATTTAATGTTTATATTATATGGTATAATTATTGTTAAATAAGGGAGGAATTTATATGAAAGGTAAGATAATATTTAAAGAAATTAGAGGAATAGTAATTATTATTATTATTATATGTATAATTTTGGTATCAGCAATTAATACAAAAGTATTTGCAATGGCAAAAGTTCAGCAAAAATCTATGGAGAACACCCTATATAATGATGAAAAACTTTTTGTGAACAAATTAAGTTATAATTTTTCTAAGCCTAAAAGAGGAGATATTATTATATTTTTAAAGGATTCTGAAAAGGGGAATCTTTTAAATGAAAGTTATAAGTATTTAAAAGAAGTTATTTCATTTAAGCATTTTAATGATAATAGAACAAGATATGTAAAAAGAATAATAGGAATAGAAGGAGATGAAATTGACATTTCTTCAGGAGAGGTATTTATCAATGGAGAAAAGCTTGAGGAACCTTATATAAAAGGAGAAACTTATAGTAGAGACATAAGTTTTCCAATATTAGTAGGAGAAAATCAATATTTTGTATTAGGAGACAATAGAGAAGCTAGCCAAGATAGTAGAGATTTTGGATTAATAAATATTAATCAAATTGAGGGAAAAGCAACTTTTAGAATACTTCCTGTGGAGAGAATTGGGGTGTTAAAATAATTTACAAATAATGCAACAATATATTTCTTTGTTTTGTATTACTAATATAAGGAGGTTGTTATTATGAAGAAAATGTTAATTTATATTTTAGGTGTTGTAATAATTGCATTGGTAGGATGTACTAATACATCAATGACTAAAAATGAAGTTTCAATAAATAAGACTAAATTTGATATTATACAGGATGAACTTAAAAAAATACCAAAGGATTATGATTTAGAAGAAGGAATAAATAAAGGACACTTTATTTTCTCTTACGATAATAGGAATTTAGATATAAATATACTTAATAGATTTATAGAAGATTCTAGTAAAGGAGTTTCGTCTGAGATAATAATAGTCCAATATACTATTGAAGGGGATCCAATACTAACTAAGTTAAAATATGATGGGGAAAGTTATTATGGAGCAATAGATACTACAAGAGATAAATTTGGAGTTGGAGATTATTATATGTTCGAATATCTTTATTTTAAGAGTTATAAAAATAATAATGAAGATATATATTATTTAGTTAATGATAATGCATTAACTAATGATGATATTGAATCTATTTTGAAAAGTGAAGAAAATTATAATGCAATGTACTTATTTACTATAAATAATAGGTAATTATTGCAAATATATTAAGATTTAAAGCATGTATTTAAGTAGTATATTTAGTTGGATATAATTATTATTAATACATTATTTATATGTAAAATATAGTATATTAAGATTTATAGGAGTGTAGGTTGTTATGTACCTATATTTAAGTGGATTATGAAGGAGTTTATATGGATACTCAAATAATAATTGTATTGATATTAAATTTTATAATTTCGTTAATTGGAACATTAGCATATTCTACAAGATTAGTAGGAGTTAGAACTGGGAAAATAGCTGTTACATTTGCTGTATTTAATATTCTTATGCTAGTATCTAGAACAGCAGTTACTTTTCAAAGTCCATTATTAACAAAATTTGTTGAAGGTAATACTAGTAGCAATGATTTAATAAGGATATTTAATTATATAATAATAGTATCTGGAATAGCATCTATAGTAGGGGCTTTTTTAATTCCAACCTTTCAAAAGATCTTTAGTAAGGCTGTGCATCATTTTTCAATTGAAAAATCTATGCCTAAATTAATTCTTCATAGTTTTTCAAAGACTGGTATTAAATATATGAAGGACAGTATAGCTATTCCAGTAAGGGAAAGTATAACAAGTATTAATTTTAAAAATCTTCCCAAAAGGGTTTTAGTTTATAATTTTATATCAGTAGCTATTATTACTGCTGGAGCTTTTGCTCCAATATATGCTGGAAGTATAATGCCTGAACTTAGAGCAACTTGTTTATCATTATCACCTATTATTAATGGTACAGCAACTATACTAACTTCAATATTTATAGACCCACATTTATCTATAATGACTGATGATGTAATTGAAGGAAAGTGTAGTGAGGAAGATTTTAGAGGATGTGTAATTGGAATGGTTTTTAGTAAGATTGTTGGTACATTTGCGGCATTAATATTATTTATTCCTGCATCATATCTAATAGCTTTTGTTGCAAATTATATATAGATATAAAATTATATAGTAATTTTAATAATTTTATATTGGATTATAAATTTTTAAGTTAGGACTGTTATTCAGTCCTTTTATTTTATATAGATTTTTATTTTATATAGATTATGCCATAATATAGATTATTACACCATGCTGATGATATTGTTTTCATTTTGGTTCATAAATTGAGATATTTATGCAGATTAAAGGATTTATTAATACGTTTACATTTGATAATATAAAGATACAAAAGAACATAAAACATAAAAAACAAGGGGGAATTGTTAATGAAAAAAGTTTTAGCTACACTAATTTGTGCTTCAATGATGGTTGGAATGGTTTCATGCGGCCAAAAGACTGAATCAGCAGGGTCAAAAGGAGAGGATACTGGTTCTAAGAATTTAGTTGTTTATTGTCCTCATCCATTAGAATTTATAGATCCAATAGTTGCAGAGTTTGAAGATGAAACTGGTATACAAGTAGATGTTGTTGCAGCAGGAACTGGAGAATTATTAAAACGTGTTGAATCAGAAAAGGACAATCCATTAGGCGATGTAATGTGGGGAGGATCCCTAGGAACATTACAACCAAAGACAGATTTATTTGAAGAATACAGATCAGTCAATGAAGAATATATTCTAGATCAAAACAAAAATGTTGAAGGAACAATAACAAGATTTTCTGATATTCCAAGTGTTCTTATGATTAATACTAACTTAATTGGAGATATTAAGGTAGAAGGTTATGAAGATTTATTAAATCCAGAATTAAAGGGTAAGATAGCACATGCTGATCCTGCAAAATCATCATCATCCTTTGAACATTTAGTAAATATGCTTTATGCAATGGGGAATGGAGATCCAGAAAAAGGATGGGATTATACTGATAAATTAGCTGAGAATTTAGATGGTAAATTATTATCAGGTTCATCTGCTGTTTACAAGGGAGTTGCTGATGGTGAATATACTGTGGGCTTAACTTTTGAAGAAGGTGGAGCAAAATATGTTAAAGATGGAGCACCTGTAAAAATTGTTTATATGAAGGAAGGCGTTATTTCTAAACCAGATGGAGTAGCAATAATTAAAGGCGCACCAAATATGGAAAATGCTAAGAAATTTATAGATTTCGTAACTAGTAAAGAAGCTCAAACATTGGTTGCTTCTGAATTAAGCAGAAGATCAGTTAGAAAAGATGTAGAACCAGCAGAAGGATTAAAGGCTATGGAAGATATTAATATAATAGAAGATGATGCAGATGTAGTAGCAGCAAATAAACAAGCATGGATAGACAAATTTAAAGAAATATTCACTAGTAAGTAATTAAACTATAAATTAGTCTACATCTAAATGTTGTAGACTAATTTTACTAAAAGGAGGAAGTAAAAATGAGCGTTTCAATTAAAGCAAAAAATGTAATTAAAAAATATGGTGATAATGTTGTAATTCCTGATTTAAATTTAGATATAGAAAATGGAGAGTTTTTCACTCTACTTGGACCTTCTGGATGTGGTAAAACGACATTTTTAAGAATGATAGCAGGATTTAATAGCATTGAAGGTGGAGAAATTAGCTTTGAAGATCAAGTTATAAATGATATTCCAGCTCATAAGAGAAATATAGGTATGGTTTTCCAAAATTATGCTATATTCCCTCACTTAACTGTAAAACAAAATGTAGAATATGGATTAAAATTAAGAAAACCTTCAAAAAGTGAAATGGAAGAGAAGGTATCAGATATATTAAAAGTAGTTCAAATAGAACAGTTTAAGGATAGATTACCAGAAAGATTATCTGGAGGACAACAACAAAGAGTTGCTTTAGCAAGAGCAATTGTAATTCATCCAAGTGTATTACTTATGGATGAGCCTCTTTCAAACTTAGATGCTAAATTAAGAATTGAGATGAGAAGTGCAATAAGAGAAGTCCAAAAAGAGGTTGGAATAAC
>JAEXLD010000060.1 GCA_023445445.1 Bacillota bacterium | reverse complement strand
TGCTACAATACTATATGGATCTTGGCCTGCTCTTTGTGCACTAAGTGCCCTATTAATTTCCTCCTTTGTATATTCAACTCCCCAAGATTCATTTCCCTCAGGATTTTTTGTTCCATTTGGAATACTTTGATCCCAAATTTTCAATATTCTGGTATTACCATCTTTAGTTTGAAATTCCCTATTTAAATAGTCAATACCAGTGTCAATTATACCAACTACTGTTCCCTTACCGCTTAATTTAACAGATTCGCTAGATTTAACAATATTAATATTAGCTGCATTAAGTGGGTTAATTGATACCTTCTCATTAAAATCTATTATATCTAAGGTACAGTAAATACAATATCTTTCTATAAAAACAACAGATGGAAAAGGATTATTACCCAAAGTTAACCTGTCATCCATAACATTATTGAATTTTTTTGTAATAATAACGTATTTATCATTTAGTACTGTAATATACATTTCTTTCTCTAATCCAAGATATGCTTCACTTTCAATATCACCTTGATATTCAGCTACATATCTAGCATAACTTGGGTTATTAAAAGTGTATGCTGGTGCATTATTAAATTTAAATCTCAACAAATCTCACCTCAACTTTCTGGGAATTCTAACATATAAACTATTTACATAGTATTCTATATAATCTTTATCCATTCTATTTTCTAATTTAAGTCCAGAAATCCTCCTAAATGTTCCTAGTAAATCTAATGTTCCATATCCTAAATTTTCATTTGGATACTTTCTATTAGATTCCCTAAAAGCTCCTGCTGTTAAATAACTTAAGATTTTAGTAGCATACATAGTAGAATCATTTCCATCAACTATCCCCCACTGCACAAGCAATGCACATGCACCAGCTACAATTGAAGTGGCTGCTGAAGAACCATTTACCGTTACCTTTGTTCCATTAATGCTAGTAGACAAAATATCTACACCTGGTGCAGCAATATCAGGTTTTATAATGGGAAATAATGGAAATCCCCTACCTGATTCTGAAAGTATACTATTATTGTTTTGATTGTAATATGCTACAGATATTGCCTTATTTGAAGCTCCAGGTATATTAAGAGTCTGATTTGGATCAGGTTTTAAAAACTTAATACCAGGTTTTAATGTTATGGCTGGAGGAAGCCAAATATCAAATCTACCATTAACTATATATTCCCCCCTTAATCTTATTTTCCATATGCCAGCTTTAATATTTGAAAATGCTAAAACAAAAGTCTGTAATCCAGTAAAGTTATCAACGTTGTAAAAATCAATCTTTAATGTTGTATTTTCAAGAACATATTCTATAACCTTTTCTTTATAAAGGTTAGAACTCATAAATTCAGAACTCTCAGAACTTGGAGAAATAACTGCTATAGCCATTTTATTAGGTCGCCTTACATATACCTTGAATTGCAAAAACTTCATGCTTTCCCCAACTTGTAATTCAACTTCTTTTACGTCACCAATACCAGTTATATATCCAGAAGCATGCCCTTCTGCTAATCCTTCATTACCACAGCCTGCTACAAAAACAAGCCCTCTATAACTAGCTATTCTATTTAAATATCTAGAAAATATATCGCTAGAATCATGACTATGTTCTGAAGTACCAATAGAATTTAATATAATCATTGGTTTTTTCACTTTTAATGCATAATTTTTCAAATACTCTATTCCTGCTATTATAGAACTTAGATAATATACTGGAACATTTCTTATATTTTCATCTTCAAGTTGCTTTTTAAACTTTTTTGACTCTTTAAGTTTTACTATAGCAAAAGTGCAGTCATTAGCTACACCTTCAACCTCTTCATCATATCCTCGTGCACCTGCTATACTTGCCATTTGAGTGCCATGTCCTCTTTCATCCTTTGATGGCACTATAGCATAAGGATCATTTCCACTTAACTTTGCTTTAATAGCTTCATTAATTTTAATATTATCAAAAATTGTTCCTGTAAATACCTCATTGGAATTCTGAATAGAATTAGGTAAGTTTATAGTTTGATCCCATATAACCTCAATTCTAGAAGTATTATCTTCTCTTAAAAATTCCCTATTGGTATAATCTATACCAGTATCAACTATCCCGATTATTACGCCTCTTCCAGTTAGATTTAAATACTTATTAATTTTTATAGGATTAATATTGCTTACATCTGTTACACTTGTCCCTTCTAAAACATACATATTTCTAAAATTTACAAATATAATTGCAGGGACATTTTTTCTAAGTTCCTCCAACCTATTACCTTTTACAGCTAGTAATGCTAATTTACTTGTAACTCTAAATACACAGGCATAATCAATGTTCTTCATTTGTTCTAATATATTCCCCCTATATTCTATTAGATACTCTTCTACATCATCTTGGTCTATAAATAGATTGCAAGTATTTCTATTCACTAATTGTTTCCCCTTATAAGTAGTATTTAATATAATATATTTGTGTAAATTATTACTTATTCAAAGAAAATAGCCTTAACCACTTACTTAAAAGGGTTAAGGCTAAGTAATATCATTTTTATATTTCAGTATTTTATTCTACTAAAAATTTAATTCACCACATTTGTGTGGTGGATTTATTGCTAATTTCTCTTTTGTATTACATCATTCTATAAACTTTAATTTCTATTTCTCCAGGTTTATTTCCACCTTCTAAGGCACCTACATATACCCCTGTATTTAACCAGGCATATTTACTGCTATTGTCTACCAAAAACTTAGTTCTTGTTTTTATAGTACTTTCATTAAGAAAATTAATAACACCTTCATTTTCAATAGATATATACTCATGATCTTCAGTTTTAAGCACATATTTAGCACTTGCATGAGCTATGCCATTCCCCCTATCTATATTCCAGTCTGCACCAATAGGCATTACACTTCCTTTGATCTTACCATCAAAAGTACCTCCTATAATAGGAATAACATTAAGGTTACCATCAACAACTTTTCCTACTTCTAAATTATTTGAACATATTACATGTATATTTAAAATTAATTCCGCTTGTAAATTCACCATATTATCATACTCTCCTAACTTTTATATTAATATTATTTATAGTTTTCATATCAACTTACTGATATATATTTAAAGATTTTAATTTTTACATTATTATTAATATCTTTTAAGTTAATTTATAAGTATTCCAAGGATAAGCATATCCATAGATAAAAAACACACCTCAAATATTATTTATTTGAGGTGAGAATTTAATTAACAAATAGTTAAATTATTGTGCTACTGCTTTTCTTCTAGCATCTAATTCTGCTTTTATTTGAGGATATTGTTTATCTAATTTATAAAATAAATTAGCTATGATGATTATACCAAACATAATCATTGGTATAACTAAATAATTGAATTGTATAGCTTTAACTGCAGCTTCAGTTTGAACAGCTTCTCCTCCAATATACCCATTACTTGCTAGAATTGCAGATGCTAACATAGTAGCAACAGAGTTTGCTATTTTAACTCCAAATCCTATGAATGCTAATAATGATCCTTGAACTCTTTTACCATTCTTCCATTCACCGTAATCAACACTTTCTGCAGACATTACATTAACAACACTATTTGGTATTGACATACCTACAGAGGCAATTACTGTAAAGAATAAAATTAATGCTGTACTACTTGTAGAGAAATAAACGCCTGCGCAACCTCCTATAGCAAGGAAACTTCCCATGATAACCATATTTCTTTTTCCCATTTTAGGAGCAAGTACTGGAACAAGCATTGCTATTGGAATACCCATTAAGTTAGCTATTGTTAATAAAATAGATCCTATAGCTACATTTCCTACAACATATTGAGCATAGTATATAGTTTGAGTTGCACGAACTACAATAGCAGCTATATTTAATAAAATAGTTAGTGTACAAATAAACCATGGTAGGTTTTTAAATGATTGTAATAAATCTTTCGCAGTTATTTTTTCTCCGTGAGCTTGTGTAATTCTTTCACGTGAATTCTTAAAGCAAGTTAATAAAAGTAATACTCCAATTGTAGCAAAGATTATAATTGTACGTTGATATCCTTTATATTCTGAACCTGCACCTAAAAATGATACTAATGTTATTGTTAGTGCACCAACTAATAATTGTCCCATATTAGTTCCTAGTGTTCCAAACATATTTGTTTGTAACCTGTCTTTTTCATCATCAGTAACACTTGCAAGCATAACTGTTTGAGGAATACATATAGCAGTATAAGCTATAGTATATAAAATATACATTACTAAACAATATATGTATTTTATTGAGCTACTAGCATCAGGTATTCTAAACATAAATGATACTACAAGTCCTAATGGTATTGCGCAGAATAATAAGTAAGGTCTGCATTTTCCCCATTTTGTATTTGTCTTATCTATGATAATTCCCATAAGTGGATCTGAAATTGCATCTGCAACTCCTCCAAGCATCATTATTGTTGATATTTGAACTAAGCTAATTTTTACAATATCAGAGTAGAAATACATCATGTATGTAGTTACTAAAGATGTAATTAAACATAATCCCATGTTTCCACATCCATAACTAATTTTTTCTAACAATGACATTTTCCCTAGTCCAACACTTCCATACTTATGACCAGTTTTTCCTAAAAAAGGTATTTCGTTTGATACATTATTTTCCATAAGTCCTCCTTAATAAATAAATAAATTGTTATATTAATAAATTAATATTTTACTGATTCAAATTTAGATTTTAATTTTACTTTTCATCTAAAAGCCACTTCACAGCCTTTTCCAAATATTCATTCCAGAAATTCCAATCATGGATTCCTTTGCTTTCCTTATAATCTACATTGATTCCCTCTTTAACTAAAAACTCATTAAACTCTCTATTTTGATTTAATAAGAAATCTTCTGTTCCACATGCCATAAAAATAGGCGGAATATCTTTACCTTCTCTTTTTAATTGTTTAATTAAATATTCAGGGTTTTTATCACTTTCTTCTAATTCACTTAAATCTCCAAATACAGATACATAATAATCGTAATCAGCTACTTCATTTTTAAAGTCTTCTTTTTTATTCTTAATATCATTTATAATTAGTGCAGATGATAGCCCAAATATCTTTCCAAAAGTATCAGTATTATTTAACCCATTACGTATTGCACCAAATCCTCCCATAGATAATCCACCTATAAAAGTATCTTCTTTATTATCAGAAAGATTAAATACTTTCCTTGTGTATTCAACTAATTCCTGGCTTACATAATCTCCATAATTTTTACCTGTACCACTAGCATTTACATAAAAACTATTATCGCCAGCAGGCATAATAACAGCAATGTTATATTGTACTGCAATATTCTGTATCATACTTCCATAAAGCCAGTCATTTTCATTTCCTGAAAATCCATGCAATAAATATAATGTTTTAGTTTTTCTTTTATAATGTTCATTTCCCTCTATCATTATTGGTAATAAATCGTTAGGAAGTACAATATTAAAATTTGTTGCTTTCATTAGCGATTGTGAATAAAAATTCACCTTCATTAGTGCCATATTTACTTTTCTCCTTTATATATACTTGAATGGTTCTTTTGCATCAATAAATTCAACTGGTATATCTCCAACAATATCCTTTACCCATGCAGCAGCATGTTTCATTCCCATTTCTTCGCTTCTTTCATGTCCTAAAATCAACATAGCTTTATCTTGTCCAAATTCCACAGCATCCCTTACATATGGAACAATGGTCCATTCAGTAATATCTCCACATATTACTGTATCAAGATTGTTCTTTAACATAAGCTGCATAGGAAGTTCCTCTGTTCCTAATCCAAGACTTCCCCCGCCAACAAGAACACCTACTCTTTTTACAGTCATTTCAGGATTTCCAACAATCTGAACCACATCCATTTCTAGCTTGTCCTTAAAAAATAAGCATAGGTCTCTTAATGATGTTTCAGGAATCTCATAGCTAGCTCCAAACCATTCCATTCCTTTTGGATTATCTATTCTATATTTATTCCATTCTGTTTCTATTTCATAGCCTCTATATATCCCATCTTCATTGCCAATATGCATATGATCATGGAATCTCCAAATTGCAATATTATTTTCTTCTATAAGTTTTTTCTTTTGTAAATAAATTGGATCATTTTCTAGCCATTCCACCTTATCATTTGCAGTAAACCATGTTGGTTCATGAGTAATAATAAAATCAGCACCTATTTCTGCAGCTTTTTTTATTACCTCTACTGTTGCCATAAAAGTAGTTACAATCTTTTTCACCTCTTTATCTTTATCACCAATAATTAGATGATCGCAGGTTTTTTCGTATTCCATTGGTTCTAGTCCTGTTTTTTTGATTATTTCATCGATAATTTCATATACCTTCATAATTAATCTCTCTCCTTATAAAACTTCAATACATCCTGAATCTATTTTTTTTATCTCTCCATTATTTTTTATCCATACTGGTTCACATGAAGGATTATAAACAAATTTTCCATCTGCAGAATATTCAAGGTTATTAAACCTTTTCATATAGTCTAGGATTTCTCCATTTGATGCCATCCATATCTTGTCCCTATATACATGTAGATATTTAAACAAGTTCTCTATTACTTGCCAATTATTTTTTTGTGAAAATTCATAGGAATGTCCCCATAGATAAAATATCTGAGATTCTCCAAAGATATTATTTTCTTCACAAAAAGTTTTAGCTAAATTCATTAGTTCTGTATCATTATGATGACAGGTTGGATGCCATCTATAGAAATCCTTTGGTATATCAAAACTCCTTGTATTCTCAACTGTTCTTGCATAATTAATGCCACAATTTTTTAGAATTTGGATAACGTTATCATCATATGCCCCAAAAGGATATGCAAATCCTTTTATAATCCTATTAGTCAATTTTTCTAAGTTTTTTCTATCTTCAATGATCTCATATGAAACCATTCCGAAATCTGATTCTGTAAGTTTCATATGAGTATATGCATGAGCTGCTATTTCATGATTACAGTACAAATCTACAATTTCATCTTCGGGTATTCTAGAGATATCTGTATCATATCCATCTATGACAGCTCTGCCTTCTTTTCCGAATAAAGATGAATTCAGATTAAAAGTACCTTTAATACCATACTCATTCATAAGTTTTATTAAATCCTTATCGAAAATAGTTCCATCATCATAACTTGCTGTAAATGCTTTTTCTTTTCCTTCTGGAAATACTAGCTGTATCATAAAAAACTATTCTCCCTTCAAGCCAAAATATTCTAACTTAACTAAGTCAGCCATTACTTTTCCACCTTCTACATTTGGATGTAATCCATCACCTATATGAGTTTTATTATTCATATAATTCTCATTATCTTTATCTCTTATTGCCTTATCAAAATCCATAATGCCATCAGTAATTTTTTGTTGTCTTACCCATGAGTTGTATTCAATTCTTGTAGCTTCGCCTTCTGTCATCCAAGTAAATTCTTCATTAAAGAATGGCATAATAGTTCCTAGATAAACTCTACTATTAATACTGTGTAATTTATCAATAAGTGTTTTCATACCATTAATTAAATCTTCTGCTGTAACTACTTCATCCATATGATCAAATTGATAAGGATGCATGATATCATTTACACCTTCAAGAATAAAAACCGCATCTGGTTTCTCTCTTAAAACATCATTAGTAAATCTTTTTATTCCAGCTTCACCAAAAAATTTACCTTTGCCATCAATTGATTCTATATATGTAGCATCATTAAGAACTCTATTACCACCAATTC
This sequence comes from Bacillota bacterium, assembly GCA_023445445.1. Taxonomy (GTDB): domain Bacteria; phylum Bacillota; class Clostridia; order Clostridiales; family Clostridiaceae; genus Clostridium. The sequence goes on along the minus strand of JAEXLD010000060.1, from coordinate 100,174 downwards.
CCCTATTGATAAATGTGATTTCATCAGGATATTTGCTATATATTCTTTCAATTAATGCATCATAATAATATGACATATGAGTAATTGAATCACCAAAAAGTACCACTGTTTTGATATTTTTATTTGTAAATACCTTTATTTCTGATATACCAAACACTATATTAGATTTATTTACATCTGCTTTGACAAAAGGAAAAATGTCTTCACTTTTCTCACCAGCTATATTTTGAGTTTCTGTAAAATCTCCACCTTTAATATATTCTGTGTGCCAGCTTCTTGCTGCCCATGTAGAACAGGCTGATTGAATATTAGTTTTGTCTTTTACATACATAGAAATGACAAATTCATCTCCTGCTAATATATCGAAATCAATGTCATCACTATAAAATTCTTCTCCACTTTTAATTACTATCTTTTCTTTTCCTTGGTAGGTGACATTAATAAAATTACTTATTTCTTCATCATCATTTTTTCTAAAGCCAACTACTACTTTATCTAAAGTTAAGTCTTCTTTAGAATATATATTTGAAAACTTTACCTTAATTTTATTTCCTGAAATATTATTCTTAAAATATGTTCTTTGTGTTAAATCACTTACACTACCAATAGTAGTATCATAATTAATGGGGCAATAACTCCACGCTGTTTTCCATTCCATTTTCTATACTCCATCACATTAAAATTAATTTAAAACATAATAATTCTAAATCTTTTCTGTAATCATTTTAACAATTTATAAATTTCTACTCTTGTTTTTCTTTAACTCTTATTATGTCAAAAATTGATTTATTTTAAATTTTCAAATAATAAAAGTATAAATATTGATCTTTTCAATAACTAATACTTATATTTTTCTACTTAATCCATATTTCTTATATACTTATATGGAGTTTCTCCATATGTTCTTTTGAATGCTGTTATAAATGATTTTAAATTAGGAAAACCATTTTCTAATGCTATATGTGTTATTGAATAATCCGTATTAATTAAATCCCTGTAGGCATTACTCAATCTAACATTTACTAAATAATTTTTAAAGTTAATTCCCATATACTTGGTAAAGCTACGGGATAAATACTCTTTTGAGAAATTAAACTTCATAGCTACATTTTCTAATGTAATATTGTCTTTATAGTTTTCATTTATATAATCAGTTATTCTCATCATTCTCTCTAAATATTTTTGGGATAAACAAGAGTTAATACTATCTTTTTTCACAGTATAATTTTTTAATAAAATATACATCACTTCATATACTAAAGAATTTATTTTAAGATAATTTAGCGAATTATTACTTTGAGTATAAAATATTGCAATTTTTCTAAAAATTCTTTTTAAATCCATAAGTTCTTTATTATCCCTTAATTCAAATATAATTTTATCTATATCTGGATAACTTTTTTTCAAGAAATCATAAGATACTATTATAGTTAATCCTATAAATACGTCTTCATTATCACCCTGGATGGAATGTACCTGCTTACTATTAATTAATATTAAATCATCACTCTTTACCAATGAAGGATTTCCATCAATACAAATATTCATTTCACCTTTGAGTATATAGGTTAATTCTAAATGATTATGCCAATGCTCAGGAACTACGAATTTAGCCTCCTCATGAATAATCACATTTGCTGCCATTCTATTATCTATCTCTATTACTTCATGATCATAATTCATTTCACTACCTACTTTACTATCAATAATTTTATAAACTATATATTATAATAATTTCAAAATTTATTCAATATTTATACAATATTTATTCTATATTTATCAATATTTATTTTATAAATAAATACATTAAGCTGCAAAAAAATATATGTCAAACGCTTGACATATATTTTTTTTATATTTATACTCTTCTCATATAAAATAGTTTGGAGGTACTCATGTTTAATTTTAATAATGCTATACAATTTCAAAATAGAACTAATGATGTATTTACAATTGGTGAAATTTTAGTAGATATGATTTCAGATGACTACGATACTGATTTTTCTTGTAGTAAATACTCAAGATTCTTTGGTGGTTCACCTGCAAATATAACTATGAATATAAAAAAACTTGGTGGAAATCCAATTATAACTTCATGCGTAGGTAATGATGGATTAGGTGATTTTTTAGTTAATCACTTAAAGAAAAATAATATTAATACAGAACTAATAAATAGAGTTAATCATTCTACAAGTATGGTGCTTGTAACTAAAAGCAAAGAAACTCCTATACCTATTTTCTACCGTAATGCTGATTATAATTTAGAATATACTTCTGAAATCCATTCAGCATTAAAAAATAGTAAAATAGTTCATTTTTCTTGCTGGCCTATTTCTCAAAGAAAATCAAGAGAAATGATTGAAAAAGCAATTAAAGAAGCTAGAAAAAATGATGTTCTTATAGGATTTGATCCTAACTATCATGAAATGATTTGGGAAGAAGGACATGATGGAATAGAATATATAAAAAATCTTATAAGTAAAATAGATATAATAAAACCATCAGAAGTTGATGCTGAAAGAATCTTTGGCCCAGATACTCCTGAGAACCATGTAAACAAATTCATAGAGTGTGGCGCAAAATTTGTAATAATGACACTAGGTAAAGATGGTGCAATAGTTTCTAACGGAAAAGAAACTATAAGATTTAAAACTTTAGCTACTGAAATTGTAGATACTACTGGTGCTGGAGATGCATTCTGGGGAGGATTCTATGCTTCTATAACTAGTAATTATACCTTAAAGGAATCCTTAAATATTGGTTTTGCAGCAAGTGCATTTAAATTAAAACATACAGGTGCTATTGCGAAATTACCTTCTATAGAAGAATTAAAATCAATTTATAATATATAGCAATTCAAAAGGAGATAATAAAATGGCAGTTAAAAATAAAGTTCAACTAATAACGTACCCAGACTCTTTAGGTGGAGATTTAAAAACATTAGACAAGGTACTAAATAAATATTTTCCAAATACATTTAAAGGTGGTATTCATATACTTCCACCATTCCCATCATCAGGAGATAGAGGATTTGCACCTCTTACTTATCTAGAAATAGAACCAAAGTTTGGTACATGGGAAGATATCCGTAAAATAGGTGAAAAATATGATGTATTGCTTGATTTAATGGTTAATCATATTTCTAAGAATTCAGTATTCTTCCAAGACTTTTTAAAAAATGGAAAAGAATCAAAATATGCTGATTTATTTATTACATTAGACAAACTTTGGAGTGATGGAAAACCTGTTCAAGAAGATATAGATAAAATGTTCTTACGTAGACAAGTTCCATACTCAACATTTAACATAAAAGGGGAAGAAACTTCTGTTTGGACTACTTTTGGTAAAGAAACTCCTTCTGAGCAAATTGATCTTGATATAAACTCAGAATCAGTTATAGCATTATTGAAAGAATTCTTCGAGAACTTCCATAAAAATAATGTTAAAATTGTAAGACTTGATGCTGTAGGATATATAACAAAAAAGCTTGGCACTAGCTGCTTCTTTGTTGAACCAGAAATATATAAATTCTTAGACTGGGTATCTGATTTAGCTAAATCTCTTGATATAAGCTTACTTCCAGAGGTTCATGCTCATTATACTACTCAATTTAAGTTAGCTAAGCATGGAAATTATATTTATGATTTTATACTTCCATACATGATTCTTAGTACAATAGTTAATAAATCTAGCTCTCAAATTAAAGAATACTTAAAGGATAGACCTAATAATCAATTTACAATGTTAGACTGTCATGATGGAATTCCTGTAAAGCCTGACTTAGATGATTTAGTATCCTCCAATGATGCTAGAAAAATTGTTAATCACTGCTTAGATCATGGTGCAAATTTAAGTCTAGTTCATTCTGATGCACATAAGAGTGCTGATGGATTTGATGTTCATCAAATAAGATGTTCTTATTATTCTGTTTTAGGATGTAATGATGATGCATACTTAACTGCAAGAGCAATACAATTCTTTGCTCCTGGTATTCCACAAGTGTACTATGTTGGATTATTAGCTGGTGAAAATGATGTTGAAAATGTTACTGGTACTGGAGAAGGCCGTGAAATAAATAGACACAACTTTACTTTAGAAGAAATCGATAAAGCTTATAATAAAAATGTAGTTCAAAGATTACTTAAACTTATTGATTTCAGAAATGATTATCCTGCATTTGATGGTGATTTTATTGTTGAAGACTCAGACAATGATAAGATGATATTAACTTGGAAAAAAGATGATAAATATTGTACTCTAAATGTTGATTTAAACACTAGCAAATCAACAATCAAATATATAAATAATGATGGTGATACATCAATATACACACTTTAATATAATAAGGAACTGTCGCAACCTAAATTAAAAATGTAGGGCGACAGCTCCTTTTATCTATTTATAGTACTATTTCTAATTATTAATTCTACAGGTAATATAGTATTTTTTGTTACCTCTAACCCCTTATTTTTTTTCTCAATTAATTCAATTGCTAAAGTTGCCATTTCTTTAATTGGCTGATGAATAGTTGTTATTGTTGGAGTTGTTAAAGTGGTAATATCAACATCGTCAAATCCAACTAATTGAATATCTTCAGGTATTCTGATTTTTAATTCATTACAAACTTGAATAACTTGTGCAGCTATTAAATCACTACTAGCAAAGATTCCATCTATATCTTTTAATTCTATTAATGCAGTTTTTATATGACTATAGTAATTTTTCTCTTTATATGTATTAATATCATACTTTTTGATATGATATTCAATATTATTTTTATTACAAATATCTATAAAAGCCTTTTCTCTATTATCCGCTGGCATATCCTCATCAATAACTCCACTAAAATGTAATAGTTTTTTGCAGCCACATTTTATTAGGTGTTCCGTTGCAATCTTTCCACCTTGATAATTATTACATTGAATTCCTAATTTATCTTCTTCAAAGTTTTTCTCTAATAATACAACAGGAATATTACCTGTATTTATTTTATTTGATTCTATATTCCCACTACAAAGAATTATTCCTGCAACTCTGTTGCTTTTACACATATCTAAATATTGCTTTTCTTTTTCAACCTTTTCTTTGCTATTACATAAGAGAATCTTATAACCACTTTTAGCAGCTTCTGTCTCTAGATTACTTATTAATTTTGCAAAGTATGGATGAGATATATGAGGAACTATTATTCCTATTGTATTGCTTTTTCGATTTGATAATGATCGTGCTATTTCATTAGGCTGATAACCTAACTGTTCCATTGCTGCATTAACTTTATTCCTAGTTTTTTCACTAATATAACCTCTATTATTAATTACACGGGAAACAGTAGTTGGTGTAACTTCTGCTAACTTTGCAACATCTACTATTGTAGCCATATACCTTCTCCTATCCTATTTAATATTAATAATTATAATAAATTTCTACCTACAAGGTCAATGAACTTATTTATCATTAATTTTATAAATTATTATTTAAAGCTTTTAATATTCTTTGTATTATTATCTATATCACTATTAGAAAAAGAATATTAATAAGTAATAATCACAAACTATTATTTAGGAGGTGTACTATGTTAGAAACAGAAAAAGCTTATATTGCTGGAATTATTGATGGTGAAGGAAGCATAATGCTACAAAAATTTCATTCTAATGAATTTCCTGCACCTTGTGTATCAATTGCTTCAACTTCATTAGAACTATTAGAGTGGATTAAAAAAACTATAGATAAAGGTGTTATAATTTCTAAGAAAAATTATAATCCTGAAGTTCATAAAGATTGTTATAGTTATGTATTAAGAAGAAATGATGCAATTTATCTTATAAAAGAAATATATCCTTATTTAATAATCGAATCTAAAAGAAACCGTGCTAAATTAATACTAGAAAATTATAAAGCTTTAACTCCTAGAAATGGCAGGTATTCTCTTGAAATGTTAATAGCCAAAGAAAACTTCTATAATGAATTTATATCTATAAAGTAAAAATCCACGATAAAGATATCGTGGATATACTGATGGAGGCGATACGTGACCTTTAAAATCAACCAAAACAAATTTATATATAACTATAAATAAAATTACATATATAAATTCCTCCTATTAATCTTAATTCTCTATAACTGCTTGATAATAAGGATTAATACCATTTATTACATCATTAATAGTATATTTCACTTCTATATCTGGAATAGCACCTCTCATATAATCATCTGTATTTTTACCTGCTTTGTCCAATATACTCCATTTTAAATTACCACTAGAATATTCAAAAGGTAAAATTGATGAACATCTATATTCCTTTACTGCAAACATCTCAATAGAACCACCAGTTTCTTCTCCTACCATTGTAGCATTACATTTATCCACCAAAGAATTAACTGCACATACACCAGCTGAAAAAGTATTCTTTGTCATAATTGCATAAACCTTTTTAGAATTAAATATATTAAAATTTGCCCATATAAGATTGTCCATATGTGTTGGAAATCCTCCAGTGTTATTTGAAACATCTACTACTATTTTATCAAAGTTATCTTTATTACTATTTACAAATTCAGTAAATGACTTTTGAAAATCCCTAAACTCCGGATAATTACTTAAATCCTGTGAACCACTAACAGCTTTTTGATCATTTTTATCTAAGCATGTATTATATTGAAAGTATAATATTCTATTATCTTCATCTAAAGTAAACCAATATTGATTATAGGCACCTTCTGGTTTATTATTTTCAATAGAATCTTTCATTTTTTCATAAGCAAAGTAATTATTCATATCTGGCATAATACTATATAATTCTTCTGCCATTATTGAATCTATAATAACCTCTTCTGTTTTTCCCTGTAATGTTTTAACTGTAAAGACATTCTCATCTTTCCATATATCTAAATACTTCAATAAGGATTCTGTAAATATTTTGCTAGAAATAGTACTCCTAACCCATTGATTATTTTCTGCTGAAATTATCTTTGAATATCTTTCTTCTATGTCCTTAAATTTTACCCCATTTATAGCTATAATTTCTGATCCTAATAATTCTTTATTCTTAGTATCTGCAAATATTATATAAAAGCTATCACCAAAATAATTTCCCTTAATGGGCAATACTTTTTCATTTTTACTTTCTAGTTTTGTAATGGAAGTATGTCCATTATTTAATACTGAACTTAACTCTTGCATTCTATAATAAATTTCATCTTCATTAACCTTATTATTATTAATATCTTCCTTTAATTTTTCCAAAGAAGTTGTCCACTCTTTATCATCCTCACAATTATATAACATATAAGGATTTTCTTCATAAAATTCAACCATTTCTTCAACAGCTGATAAATATGTTATTGATTCCTCTTTGATTTCTACTTGCTTTTTATTACATCCAAATAGTGTAACATTGAATAATATAATGAAAGTTGTTATTATAAAATATTTTTTTTCATTTTAAATCCCCCTAATTTAAAAAGTTAGTGTAAAGTTTTTACATTCCTGAGATAAAGTTTGTATAATTTTTATTATCTTCTTTATTATCTTTTTCAATGTCTAAGTCTAATATTTCTTCTAATCTTTTAGCAGCTACTATAGCGCTTTACTCAATTTAATTAAAACTCATTATGATATAAAATTTTTGATAATTAAACTTCAAAAGTCAGAATATCAACTCCTGATAAAATTTGTACATTGTATAAATTAGCATAACCTAAATATCTAACAGTATCTTCACTCCTATTAGTAATAAAATAATCTGCATATCTAAATATAATTCTATCTTTATTCTTATTTTCTATACAAAGAGTAACTGTACATTCTGCTTTATGCTCATTAATTATTTTATTTATATACTCACTTACATATTCAACAGCATCTTTATTCATTAAGTAAAGTTTTTCATCAACAAATAATAGTAATTGCTTATTTAAATCCTCTTTAAAATTAACTATAAATTCCCTAATAACTTTTCCCCACAAAGCCCATGGTTCATTTAAATCTAAGAAATATAAATATGTACTTTCTAATTTATGCATTTCAATATTTTCTTCTTCAATATTGATTAAATCACTTTTATAGAATCTATCACAAAAATCAGATACTCCTAAGTTAAAATAATAATTATTATTCCTTATCATTTCATCATCCCAGTACCACCATTGTATTTGCAATAGTTTATTAATAATATCATCATCAAATCTATATCCTATAATTCTTGCTGGATTTCCCACAACAATGGCATATGGAGGAACATCTTTTACAACATGATAATTAGCAGCAATAAGTGCTCCATTATGTATAGTTACCCCAGACATAATGGTAGCCCCTCTTCCAATACATACATCATTTTGTATTAATATCTCCCCTTTTCTTTTCAAACTACTTTTTGCAGTAATCTTTATCAAATCTGAATCTCCCATCATAATATTGTGATAATCATGATTTAAATCAATTACAAAAGAAACATTATGTGCTATAGAACAAAATTTTCCTATTTGTAAATTATGTACACCATCCTTAGATAAATTTATACCTGATTCTATCGTTGAAGATACAATATAGCTATCTTTCCCCATACATACTAATGGAAATTTTTCTTTTTCTATATCCATATATGCTATTGTTGTTTTTTGTATTTGTCTAGGTTCTACTGAAAAATTAATTATCATACCTATCTTCTCACTACTATTTACGATCTGTTAAGTTATATTAGTATTTCCCTTCTCAGCCTTAGGAAATATACAACCTGCAAAATAAAGCTATTTTTTCATATCAACTTAACAGATTCATATATTTTATCGATACAAAAAAAATCGAGAAGGTGCTAGCACCTTCCCGATAAAATCACTAAATGCTTTTTTCTTTAATTTAATTATATACTTTTGCAATAAAAATGTTCAACTATAATATTTATAAAATAATAATATGATTTAATATATACCCTTTACTATAATAATTCAATTATACAATATTCTTTACTAACAAGTTCTTATTTTTTAATATAATAATACAATTTTATTTTAGTTACTATATTTACATTTTTACTATATTAAATATACTTAAAAACATATTTAATATTACTTAAATTATTAACTTGCATATAATATTCTTCATTGATTTTTTATTAATTAATACTTATTTTACTTCCATTAGATTTGTAACAAATTGTAGCTTTTATAAACTTAGATATCTTAACTATAGTAAATTTATTTTTTAATAAATTAATTACTCGAGTATGAGGATGTTTAAATTTTTTATTATTTCCAGCTGAGATGAAAGCATGTATAGGTTTTAAATTATTTAACAAGACCTCATTAGTACCTGTTATACTTCCATGATGAGAAATTTTCAACAGACTTTTAGAATCTCTATCTATACTCCCGGCTAATTTACTATTTAATACCTTATAACTTGCATCTCCGGTAAGATACATCCTAGTATTCCCATACTTTACACAAATTGCAATTGAGCTATCATTTATATCAGGTGCACCAACTACTGTTGATGTTGTATTATCTGGATTTTTAAATATGATTTCTGTATTTCCATCTCTAATTATTCCAGGAGAATTTATATTTATCCATACTGGTATTTTAAACTTTGCTTGTTTAAATAATCTATCAACCACTTTTGTTTTATGAGAATAGTCCACATTAATTAGAAAATTATCAATTGCTAATCCACTATCGCTTATAAACTTATCCGATCCCCTTATATGGTCTATATGTTTATGAGTAATTATAAAACCTGTAAGTTTACTTATATTATGTATACGCAATATTTCTTTAATTTCTTTATAAAACTCCTGTGCTCTTTTTTCTGTATAAATATTTATATCAATTAAATATGCATTTCTATTTGTAGTTATCAATAAGAATGAATCTCCTTGCCCAACATTAAAACAGTATAAATACAAATCAACTTCATTTTTTATTGGTGTTTTAGATAATATTTCACAACCATCCTCCATTTCTAAAACAATATCTTTCCTTATATTCATATCATTATATGGTGACTCTATTTTTGTATCTTTAAATATATCATTATCATCAGTAATTACAGTTTCACTATTAAATATTTCTATCTGCCTTAATTTAGTTGTATTTATTGAATAATATCCACCTTGTACTACACTCCCCTTAAAAAATTCAATTGCTACTTCGTTCTCTTTAATAGTAGTCATATAAAAGTCCTTTTCTAATAATGAAGATTTTACATTAATATCTCTTAGGTGATATGGTGGAAAATATTCAGATTCAATTTCTGGAATAATCTTAATACCGTATAAGTTATCTTCTTTTTTGTAAATTTCATCGATAGAAAAAAATAGTTTTTCTCCTTTTAATAAGCTATCCATAAACCCCTCCCCTTTTCACAATTATACCATTTATATAAATAAATGTTAACTTGTTGTATGAAAAAATCCACGACATTTCCTGTCGTGGATTTTTTGGTGGAAGCGATACGTGACCTTTAAAATCCACCATTGTATAGTGTTGTTACTTTATAATTTTATATTTAATTTAATCTTTCTAGCCATAATTCAACATCTCTTTTTAATGAAAAATCCTTTTTTTGACCGTCAAGATAATTAACACCTAATAAATCAGTTGCAATTTTAGGGCTATTTTTACACATAAAAATTGTGTTCTTCCTTCCTCTAGCCCCTAAAAATAAACCATATTCTAATAAAACATTATCTCTAATCGATTTAACAATACTATCTCTATACCAAGTTTCATCTTCTGCGTTAAATACAAATATTGCTCCATCAACTCTACATGACATCTCGACTAAACTTTCAAGTGTAAAGTCACCAGCAATAAATGTTTGAGGATTATTCCACGTTATAACCTCACAATCAAGCTCCTCTAAAAATATAGCTATTCTTTCCATATCCTTTATAGATTCTTTCGAACTCCCTATAAAAACCTTCTTCATATACTCTTCCCCTTTATCTACTAATTTTATTACATTAGTTTCACCTAATGTCCCTAAAACTAAATCTACATTATTTTCTTCTTCTAATTCTATAACTTCAAATTTATCAATACTATATGTTATCCAAGCTTTTTTCAATATTTCACTATTAGAAACCTCTACACCACAATTTTTACACTTATACGTTTGCTTTTTAATATTTCGTTCATATGCAGTACAGTTTATTCCACAGATATCACATTTAAAATCATATTTATAAGTTAATATTTTTTCCTTATGTAAATACTCTGCAAATTCTTTTATTTCACGCTTATCTACATTCAATAAATCCATAAGCCTTCCTGGAGTTAAATTTTTCAGCTCATTAACAGACATTTTCTGTGATACATCTTTTAATTTTTTTAATAGACTTTTTCTCATACTGTCTATACATCTCCCATATTTTATTATAATCTTCTTCATCATAATTCTTTTGATTTAAAATCAAAATTGATAATCTATCCTTCTCAGAAGCATCAAACTTTACTTCCATACTATCCTTCTTCCTTTTATAGGCTATACTTAATGAAAATACATTCTCTACTGTATCTATAGACTTTCTCATACTCATAAATGTTCTTGAACATACTATAGCCTTGGAATTATCTTCCCCAGCAAGTCTAGCTGTATTTTTCTCTTTATCATTAAATTTAATGCTAGTAATTACAGCTGAAACATTTTTTTTGCTAAATAAATCAATATCTTCATTAAAGAAGTAATCTGATATAACTAACTGTTGTAATACCTTTTTTATCTCATCTTTCAAATCTATTACTCCATTATTTATCACTCTTCTTCCATCCAATATTTCTTCTATATTTATAATATCCATATTTTCAATTATATTTTTAATGAATATATCTATATAATCATCCATTACACCTATAGAGTTATAGTTTGGTACAATATTATATAATTCTTCTAATAATCCTTTACTCATTCTATACAAAACTTTTTGATGTTTATCATCATAAGTTATAGTTTCAAATTCTAACTCCATCTTCAAATCTTCTATAATCTTATCAATTGTTGCTTTTGGCCTATGCTCTTTTTGTGGTATACCATATTGATTTCTTATTTTAGCAATTATCAGTTTATTATCTAAATCAAATCTTATTGGAATGAAACAACAAGAATCACTTTCCTTCCCATTTATTTTCACCCGAATATATCTTGCTAGTATCATATCTACAAGCACTACCCTTCCATCATCATCTAACGATGTATCCATTGCAATTATCTGTACTGGTGCATCTGGATGAACTACTGTTGATATAATATTATTAAAGTTAACAGAATCAATATTGTAACTTTCTGATAATCTTTCTATCCAATCATCTTGCTCCCTAATATTTCTACAGCTTACAATTTCATAAATATTTATCATATTGCTTTTTCCATATGATAATTCATTAAATAAAAATTCATTTAATTCATTTTTATTTATCTTACCAAGTTTCAACAATTCACTTACCCAAATTGTGGTATCCTTTCCACTTTCACCCTCCCCCTTTATGCACCCATTATTTTTTAAAAAACTTATCAAATTATTCTCATTTATATTCCTTATTAAAGAACCATTTACATACATAGGAATCTCCCCCTTTATTTAACAATAATTATATCATTTATTCCTGTACAAAAACAATTTTATTGTGAAAGCTACAATTTACCTTATGATTCAGTATATTAAATTTAATAAAGAAGTCTAATTAAAATACTTAAAACTTTTATTCTCTTAAATATTTAACTTTATCTAACTTATTTTTATATAAAAACTATTGCTATATCTCTCATATAATTCATACCTTCTAATTTTACTTATAACCTCTATCTCTCCACTATTTTTAAACAAAGAAAAAGACACATTGAAAATTACTTCAATGTGTTCTTTGTAAATTATAATTCCTTTTACAAAATCTTGTATGAATTTTTTACACTCTGGAATATTTCTTGCACTAACATAACCACTAAAATTATTTAATAACCCTCTCACATCTTCTTCAGTTATTCTCTTCTCTATTTTACATGATTTAATTTGAGCTTGTTTAAATTCTAATTCTACTTTTCTTTAAGCTTATCCATCTTCTCTTTAAATTCTTCTTGCATGAAACCACTTGCTATTGCAGTTACTATATTTCCTATTTGAGCTTCCTTCTCTTTTGACTCTTTAACTATAACTTCTTTCTTTTCATCATTTACTTGATTTTTCTTGTGTAAATTCTTATTTATACCTTCTACTAAGTATTGTATATAATCATCATTAAATACCTTTCTTTATAACTCATTTAAAACATACTCTTAAATATATTTCTTTCTTACCTCTTTATTATCATAACCTTTTTAACTTATATCTCTTCTATAAATTCATCTAGAAAAAAATATATAATTTTTTTATTATTATAGTTGTTTAGATATTAAATATATCTTAGCTTTTACCAAACCTAGACCCAAATAAAACTCCCTCTATTAACCTGAAGGACTGATAACATTGTAGCTACTCCATTCTTTTATTTTCCATAAAATTACTTTTTTCTCAATCCCCTATTTTATTTTCTATTACTGAATCACTGATTTCTTTCTGTATTAACTTTGAAGATTCACCTGACTGTTCCACTTCTCTTTTCATTCCCGTATTATCTAATGCTTTCTGCATTAACTTTGAATGCTCACCTAACTGCTCCATTGCTCTTCTCATTCCTGTATTATCTAATGCTTTCTGCATTAACTTTGAGTGCTCACCTAACTGCTCCATTGCTCTTTTCATCCCCGTATTATCTAATGCTTTCTGAATTAACTTTGAGTGCTCACCTAACTGCTCCATTGCTCTTTTCATTCCCGTATTATCTAATGCTTTCTGCATTAACTTTGCGTGCTCACCTAACTGTTGCAGTGCTCTTTCAACCCCTATCGTACTATAAGCATAATAGCTATCATTTATAATCTGACTATTAAATTCTTTCATACTAATATTATCTTTAGCATTTTTTATCTTAGAAATTACCATTTTCACTATATTGCAAAAATTATTATATTCATTCTCATTAAATTCCTTATTATGTGCAACTTTATTTCTGAAATCTCTTATCATATTAAGTTCATTCTGTATATCATCAATATTACTATCAAAAAATCTATTCCACAGAGATTTAGGAATACATTTTTCTAATAATAAAACAATCTCTTCTTTACTCTTTTCAGAAAATATGGCATCTATATTTTGCTCACTTTTCACTAATTGTTCAAAATCAAATTCTGAATATGGTTTAAATAAATATGTTTCTAAATCATGCATCGTCATCTCATTCAAAGCGCTCTCTATTAAAGCAGAATTACTTTTTCCCTTACTTACTTGTTTTATCCTTGAACTTAATTCATCTGACACAGTCTTTTCATACCACTCTATTCCAAAAGTTTTAATAAGTATTGTATATACCAATTCTCTTAAGCATGTTTCAAATTCATTTATCATTGGATATGCCTTATTACAAAAGTAGCTAGATACCCCATCATATGTCACTATTATACTATAATCCTTTCTTAATTTTCCTTTTCTTAACAAATTATCAACATGATTCAATACCTTTGCATCATTTATTCTCTTTTTTCCATGAGAAAGTGTTAGTTCTATCATTTCTAAATTTTTATCATAAAATATCATATAACTTATATCATACTTTTTTTTATCAATATAAACCTCGAATGATGAATCCTTTACATTATTAAATAATACCTTAAGAATATTATTCTCTATTTCTTTATTAACAAACTTTTCTCTTTTTTTATTTTTTAATAGAAATATATAACTTATATTCATATTTATCCCCTTAATTTCTTCTTTATTTTTTGTAACTATTAAAACTTATTAAATTCAAATAAATTTTGATAGTTACAAAATATAAATAAATCCACGATATTTCTATCGTGGATTTCAATGGTGGAGGCGAGGGGTCGCGTGCGTCCATAATTTCTTAATGGCACTGACTATATCTTTACCATTTATTTCTAAATGGTACTTGGCGTATTATAGAAGCTCAATTTAGTTTATGTCTTCTATCCTAGTATTCCATTGCTTTCGCTTTAGGAACCTATAAGTCGATACAAGGCTGTTGAATTTCTTCACATACCTCTCGGTATTGCCGTCAACATTACTTGTTACGGGTTCACCGATAAAGCCAAGTTATCACTTATGAATCACTTCATAAGGCGACTCATCTTACGAATCGAACCCCTGTCCGAAAGCAGACCAATCTGACTTTCTACGAGCGTAGTTTGTGACTAAAATTTCGGTCCTTAGTTCGCTCACAAACAAACTCCTAATTTCCTAGCTTCATGAATACCCCTTTAGCTCAAAGCTTTGCTAAACTTCGTTTCCCACTTTAATGACACCAGTGATCCAGAGCGTGGGCACCCTGGGCTGATGAACAGCTATATTAAGCTGCTAATGCAAAATTGTCTTCTGCGTTTATCTTTAATGCATACTTTATTAGCGAGGTGACATGCTTGCCTCGGCCCGCTTATCAAACCCATCTTACCCCCGTCGAAGCCAAAACGCCCCCAGGTTAAAATTAGTTTAACGCGAATATTTAATTTTCATTACGTTTGTAATTATATATTATAAAATTTTTTCTGTCAACAATCTTAAATCATGCATTTTATCTAGTAATTTCCATTTTTCTATTACTTAAATTTCGAATTATCATAATTATAAGGAATACTTGTTCCCACAACTACATCTTCTATTTTATTTATAATTAACCAATCATCCATATTATTTTGATAATCAAATTCTAAAGGACCTATTTCTTCTACATTATTAAATTCTACTAAGCATAAACACTATTTTATAAATGGTTGACATACTGGACAATAATAAATTGATCCACCTAAATATGTTTCTTTTATAATTTGGCCACCACATTTTGGACAACCTTCTGAAATAGTGTTTTTTGACATTTTAACTTTATAACCGCCTTTATGCCCAAAGATATCTTTTTCTGTATCACGGCCACCTTCTTTAATCATATTATTAGTAACTTTAATAATAGACTTTAATAAACTATCCTTTTCATCCTTACTTAAAGTACTTATTTTCCTCTTTGGATGAATACCTGCTTCAAATAAGATATCTTGTAATACTCCATTTCCAATGCCAGGAAATCTTTGTTCTGTTGCTAGGAAAGCCTTAATACTTAAATTATCCTTACTTTCTAAAAGGACTTTATTATAATATTCTTTAAATTTATCTGATAATGGTGATATATAATTTTTGCTTTTTATATAGTATTCATTATCATAATTATTATTATGAAGAATAATTCCTCCATACATAACAACCTTAAATACTAACTTTGACTCATCATCTAATTCTATTAGTAATTGATAATCCTTTGGAGCTTCATCATTAGTTATAAGACTCAGATTTACCCCATCATTGAAGCAAAGCTTATATCCATTATCAAAGTCTATTTCTACATATATTCCAAAACCATCTACTTATACTATTTCAGAATTTTTTATTGCATCATTATATTCTGCTGGCTCTCCATTATACCAACAAAACTTATGTATCTTAGTTGGTGGCATAACCCTTTTAACTTTTTTAAAAGCAATGATATTATTTAGCTCTTTTGATATAGTTATTACTTCTGGAAATTCTAGCATAACTATAGCTCCTCTCATAAAATTCTTTTAATTATCCCAATTTAACAATTTAATATTATGTAATTAGCTGCCTCTGTTGGCCTAATCCTTGATACATCTACTTTTTCTGTACGTAAATTTTTGTACAGTGGTAATTTTTCTAAACTTCTACTAATAACATCTATAGTTCTTAAACCATTATCTACATCCATTTCTAATCTATACTTTAAAGCCTTCCTATTGCAAACTAAAGAAATTAAATGTACATTACAATTTTCAGTGTTTAATTTTGATAAGATTTCATCAATAATCCTTTGCTCATGCATAACCCAACAAAAAACTATATTTTCATAAGCTGAACACTTTATGTAGTTATTTAGTAAAAAGCAAATGTTTTCCATAACCATTTCCATAGTTTCTTCATTTACTATAAATGGATCCATATCCCAGCACCAGTCTCCATCAAGAAAAACACTATTATTTAATTTTCTTTTCATTATTTGGCAGGTGGTAGTTTTTCCAACACCCATAGTACCGCCAATTAAATATAAATTCTTCATATATAAACTACCCCCCATTATAAATTATAATTTTTCTATTTCTTTTTCTAATAAATAAAAAACACGAGCAACTAGATACCCATCTGCTGCTGCATGATTCATCCTTATTGTTACTGGCATCATTAATTCATTATTTTCTTTTTTATATTTTCCCCAATTTATAATTGGAATTAAATATAAATATCCATCTGGTAATTCTATATTTAATGATTCATATGAAATCCAAGATATATATGAAGCATCAAAATAATTCTCATAACTATTATCTAACCCATATTTTCTTGTTTTCTTTGCATTTTCAATATCATTTAAGCAATTATTATAAAACACTCCATAGTCTTCATTAAATTCACTATAAACAATAGTAAAGGTTTCTGTATCTTCATGAAAAATATAATGCTTAGGATTTATTTTCTCATATACAATTAGTTTATTATTCTTATAGTCATACTGCATTTTATAATCATCACGAGAATTTAAAACCTTTGAAAGTATATATAAAAAATTGATATAAAATTTAGTTTCTGTAGCTTTAGAATATTCCACTAATTTTGTTACATTTATTTTACTTGTTATTGATGTAGAGCAGTTACAATCCTCTGTAAAATGCTTAAATATATCCTTTCTATAATAGTTATCCATATCTATAACTTTATATTTACTTTTTTCCATATAACCCACCTTTATTAAATTTCTAATTCTTATAATTCTTTAACAAAATAGTGCCTCTTCCCAATAACAGGATAATCTTCTAGTGAAAATACCTTTTTATAGCCTAACTTAAGATAAAATCCTTCTGCTTGAAAACTAAAGGTATTTAGAAATGCATACTTGCAACCTCTTGATTTAGACTCCATTTCTGCCTTATTTATTATTTCACTGCCTATATCATTTCCCCTTAGGCTTTCATGAACCCATAAATAATCAATAGTTAACCAATTACCATGAGTTTTTCCTATAAGACCTGCTACTTTTATCCCTTCTTCATTTTGTAAAAACACTCCTAGTTCTTTAACATCAATATTTTCTAGATGTTTAAGATTATACTTTAGTAGTTCCTCATATATCTCTTGTTTATCTTCTTCAGAAGGCATACTAGTTATCTTATAATTCATATATATTCCTCCATATATTAAGAACTAGATATTTTTTACTTATATTCAGACTTTAATAATGCATATTCATAGGTATCTTTCCATATAGGATTTCCATCTTCATCAGTATGAAAATACACATTTTCCAACAAAGTCCCCTCTCTTCTCATGCCAACTCTTTCAAGCAGTCGCCATGAATTAGAATTCTTAGGATCACACATAGCAATAATTCGTCTTACTTTCATTTCTTCAAAGGCATACTTTATAAGAGCTTTTAAACTTTCAGTAGCATAGCCCTTTCCCCAATATGACTTATTAAATACATATCCTACTTCCCAAGTATCAAAGTCCTCTTTTGCAAAATACAGATTTCCTATAAGCTTTCCACTTTTTAAACATACTGCTAGAAATCTCTCATCTTCTGAACGTCTTTTTGCCTCACTATAAGCCTCATTCTTTGTAAATGGTTTATAAGGTTCAAATTTCACTACTTCTTCCTCTGACAAGTATTCATATAAATCTTTTCCATCTGATTCTCTAAAATTTCTTATTATCAACCCTTCTGTTACTAACTCTCTCACCGCTATCACCCTTATCTCTTAAAAATATTAATATTATTCCCACTGACCAGGTAATTTTAACTTCTCCATATAAGGAAACTTCTTATCAAACTCCTCCACCTTATCATTAGGTAAGTCATCAAATACCTTAGATTCATAGAATTTTCCCTGTACTCCTTTAAGTCCATCCTTAACTAATTCTATTCCCATAAAGGCATCAAAATTCTTAGAATCCCTAGTTGTAATATTAAAATTATCACAAGTTTTAAAGCCATGTTTAGGATAATATCCAGGCTCTCCAAATATTATAATTGCTTTATAACCTGCTTTTCTTGCTAATTCCATTGTGGTATCTAATAACACTCCACCAATTCCTTTATTTTGATAGCTTGGCTCAACACATAAAGGCCCAAAGGTTAAAACTTCTATTTTATTAATACCATCAGTAACATAAGCCTTTGAATACATTATTGTTCCAACAATTTCACCATCTATTTCTGCAATTCTACTTAACTCTGGAATATAATCTTCACTTTCACGAATTTTATGAACTAAATAATGTTCATTACATCCAGGAACATATTTGTTCCAAAAAGCCTTCTTAGTCATATATTCAACCTCAAAATAATCCTTTTCATTTTCTTGTCTTATTATTAAATTCTCCAAATTCTCACCCCTTTAATTAATGGATAATGCATAATTAATAATGCATAATTTTTGAAATAATTCAGACAAGCTGAATTATGAAAATTTCTAAATTCCAGTGGAATTTATTCCTTAATTTTTTCATTCTTTCATACTTCTTTGCTTCAGCAAATAAGGCACTTCATTCTTTCATTTCCAAAACTCCCTAAGGAGTTTTAACCATAATTATCCATTACGCATTACCCATTATGCATTATGCATTGAATTTGTTATCCATTACTTGTCTGCTGGGTACACAACTCCTATTTGTTTTCTAGCTTCTTCAATAACTTCAATAACATCTCTTGATACATTTAATGAGTTAATCTTAGATTCCCTTTCTCCAGAGTTAATTAAATTTGCAAATTCTTGAACTTCGTAGCACATATCAGCTTTATTTTGTTCTAAAGATAAATCCTCTTCTCTGCCATCTCTATATATTATTCTCACATTATTAAATCCATTAATTCTATCTATTATAATGTTACCTTCTTCACCTTGAATTTCTGATGGTAAATATGAATTACTTATTTTTGAGTAAATAACTACAGCTTCCATGTCATCATAGCCAAAGACTATGCTACCTTCTCCATCTACTCCTGTATTTAGCATAATTCCATTTGCTTTTATAGTGTTAGGTTTGCCAAAAAGGTTTACCATAGGAGATATACAATAAACTCCTATATCCATTATGCCACCATTTGATAATTCATTTTTAAAGGCATTTAATACTTCTCCAGCTTTGTATTTATCATATCTTGAAGAATACTGGCAATAGCTTGCAAAGTACTTTCTAACTTTTCCAATCTTATGTATATTCTCTTTAATAACTTTAAAGTTTGGTAATAAAGTAGTTTTCATTGCTTCCATAAGAACAACATTATTTTCCTTTGCTACCTTTATCATTTCATCTACTTCTTTTGTATTTGAAGCAAAGGCTTTTTCACATAAAACATGTTTTTTATTCTTTAAAAATAAGATAGCTTGGCTAGAATGTAATGCATTTGGAGAAGCAATATATACTGCATCTATTAAATCACTTTTAGCCATTTCTTCTAAATTTGTATATGTATATTTAATTCCATGCTTATTAGCAAATTCTTTAGCTCTTTCTTCAGTTCTTGAGTAAATAGCTGCAATATTTACATCACTAACTATTTTAGCTCCTTCAATTAATCTATCAGTAATAAAATTACTCCCAATTATACCTATATTTATCATATTAAACACCTCTTTTATATAAAATCTTAATAATTTTATTATACCATATATTAGTTAATCATTAACCAACAACTTCCAAAGAATTATACTGCTTATAATGAGCATACTAACAATATCCTGATTTGGATTATTAACCTTTAATTTATAAATATTTAACTAAGGAGAGATTTTATGAATAAGAAATTATTAAAACTACTATCTGGATTTTTTCTTTATGTTTTTCTAATAACTAATTTTATTTACTTTATATCTAACACAAAAAAATTTACAGAAAACCATGATAATCCTACTACTACAAATGTTGGTACTTTTATAACTGATTCAAATAAAAATATTGAAACTTCAATAATTAATTTTATGCAAAATATATTTGATATAAGAAATACTGCATTTTTAAATGGAAATGTAGAAAAACTTTATAAATATTATGATACTAGTGAAAACTTCGGTGAGTACTCCTTAACCCATGAATTTAAAAGAATAGCTTTTTTAAGAAATTTAGTAAGAGAAAAGAAATTAACCTTTAAAAATATAGAATCTACCCCTTCAATTAAAGAGTTAAAAGTTAAAAATGGATTGTATAACTTAACTTTAAATGAAAGCTATACTTTTACTTATTTTAATAATGATACTCCTGACAAGATCAAAACCTTTAATGTAGATTTAATTCATACTTTAGAATTAAAGGATTCAGGAAATAGCTTTATTATTTCTAAGGATTATTATGAAGATTATTTTAAAAATGGCTTAGATGAATATAAATTTGATTTAACAGAAAAGAATATTCCTTAGAAATATATTATGTAATAATAAAATTAGAGGCCGCCTAAGCAGCCTCTAGATCTTCTATTTATAAAACGTCACTTAACGTATATCTAGAAAACTCATGAAGAAAAGCTTCTAAGGATTCCTTCATAATTCCTTTGATTTTGCAATCAGAAGTTATATAAGGACAACAATTCTCTTTGTTAAAACATTGAGCAATGTTTAAGTTATCCTCTGTTATTCTAATTACTTCACCTAAATTTATATCTTGTGGCTCTAACCCTAATTTTAAACCACCAGTTCTACCCTTCATAGATATAATTAAATCTGTTTTAGCTAGTTTATGTATTATCTTCTTTAAATGATGTTCTGATATTTCTAACTTTTTAGCTAACTCCTCTACTGTGCATAATTTATCTCTATTTTCTGCTAAATAGATTAGAGCCCTAAAAGAATAATCAGTGAATTTGGATAAATACATATATACCCCTCTCTTTCGTGTTGTATAATAATCAATTACGAATATTATATGCATAATTTAAAAGCCTAATATAATTGTTATTACTTATATTTATATCCTTTTCTCATAAATATATGCAAAAATACCCTTTGCTAGATTATACTATAAAACTAATCAAAATATCTCTAATTTATATACAATATTTACACATTATTTACATTCTTTTCACAATATACATATTGTTTATACCTTATTAATAGTTTTTTGCGTAAAAATAGGAGGTTGTCTGAACAACCTCCTTAATTTAAAATTATTTACTTAAATATTCATCTATTGCAGCAGCAGCTTTTTTCCCTGCTCCCATTGCTAATATTACTGTTGCAGCACCTGTTACAGCATCTCCACCAGCATATACTCCTTCTTTTGTTGTATGTCCATTTTCATCAGCAATTATACACTTCCACTTATTAGTTTCTAAGCCCTTTGTAGTTGATGAAATTAATGGATTTGGTGAAGTTCCAAGAGACATTATAACAGTATCAACATCCATAATGTATTCTGATCCTTCTTTAACTATAGGTTTTCTTCTTCCTGATTCATCTGGTTCGCCAAGTTCCATTTCTACACATTTCATGCCTTTAACCCAACCATTTTCGTCTACCAATATTTCAGTTGGATTAGTTAGTACATCAAAAATTACGCCTTCTTCTTTTGCATGATGTACTTCTTCTATTCTTGCTGGAAGTTCAGATTCACTTCTTCTGTAAACTATATGAGTTTCAGAACCTAATCTTAAAGCAGTTCTTGCTGCATCCATAGCAACATTTCCGCCTCCTACTACTGCAACTTTCTTTCCTATTTTAACTGGAGTATGATATTCTTCTTTAAATGCCTTCATTAAGTTAACTCTTGTTAAGAATTCATTTGCTGATAATACTCCATTTGCATTTTCACCTTGTATTCCCATGAACTTAGGAAGGCCTGCCCCTGAACCTATAAATACAGCCCTGAAATTTTCAACTTCCATAAGTTCGTCAATAGTTATAGTTCTACCAACAATTACATTTGTTTCTATAGTAACACCAAGTTTTTTGATATTTTCTATTTCAGGTCTAACAACATCATCCTTAGGTAATCTAAATTCAGGAATTCCATAAACTAAAACTCCACCAGGCTCATGTAAAGCTTCAAATATAGTTACATCATAACCCTTTTTAGCCAATTCCCCTGCACAAGTTAATCCTGCTGGGCCACTTCCTATTACTGCAACCTTTTTATTCTTAAGCTCTTCTCTACTAGCTAAATCTATATTATTTTTTCTTGACCAATCTGCTATAAATCTTTCTAATTTTCCTATTGAAACAGGTTCACCTTTAATTCCTAGTACACACTTACCTTCACATTGGCTTTCTTGCGGACAAACTCTTCCACAAACTGCTGGCAGTGCACTATATTTAGCTACGTCCTTAGCAGCTTCCTCAAATTCACCTTTTTTCATATGTGATATAAAGTTTGGTATGTTTATAGATACAGGGCAACCATCAACACATTTAGGATTTTTGCATCCTAAACATCTACTTGCTTCTCTTATTGCCTCTTCATCTGTATATCCAAGACATACTTCTTCAAAGTTTTTTGCTCTTACTTCTGGATTTTGTTCTGCTATAGGTACTCTCTTCATTCTATCTTGTACTTGAACATTCATAACTATTCCACCTTACAACCACAACCACCATGTTTGTGAGTTTCCCCTTCTTCTAATTTTAGCTGCTCTCTACCTTCTTCAGTTTTATACATTGTTTGTCTTCTCATAGATTCATCAAAATCTACTAGATGTCCATCAAATTCTGGTCCATCAACACAAGCAAATTTAACTTTTCCACCAACAGTAACTCTACAAGCACCACACATTCCAGTTCCATCTACCATTATTGGGTTTAAGCTTACTGTAGTTGGAATATTAAGTTCTTTAGTTAAAATTGACATAAATTTCATCATTATCATTGGTCCAATTACTACAGCATGGTCATATTTTTCACCTTTTTCTTCTACTAAATATTTTAAACAATCTGTAACTCTTCCATTAAATCCATATGTTCCATCATCAGTTGATATATATAAATTTCCTGCTACTTTCTTTAATTCATCTTCTAATATTAATAAATCTTTAGTTCTACTTCCAACAATTACATCACAATGAATTCCATGTTCATTCATCCACTTAACTTGAGGATATACTGGCGCTGCCCCCACACCACCTGCAATGAAAATTATGTTTTTCTTTTTTAACTCCTCAATATCTTCGTGAATAAATTCACTAGGTTGTCCAAGAGGGCCTACAAAATCAGCTCATATTCCCCTACTTCAAAGCTAGCAAGTTCTTTTGTTCCTCTTCCAACAGCTTGAAAAACTATACTTACCGTACCCTCTTCTGGATTATAATCAGCTATGGTAAGTGGTATTCTTTCACCCTTATCGTCATTCTTAATTATAATAAACTGACCTGGCTTAGCTGATTTAGCAACTCTTGGTGCTTCTATATCCATTAAGTATATATTTTCTGTAAGCTCTTTCTTATTAACTATCTTATACATAATTGTCCCCCTCATAATTTATATCTCAATTAATATATTACCATTTTTCGAATTTTCACACAATTATTTATTATGTTTTTCTATCTTTTTTAATAGCAAAAGTTACCCCAAATAGAACTATTGCCTAAATGAGATAACTTTCGTCAAATAATTATCATACTAAATTATTACTACTAAAAATCAACTCTTGTTCCATAGTATGTGCATTCAAATAATCTAGCCATAGTTTCAGCATCTATTTTTCTTGGATTAGAGCCTGTACATGCATCTAAAACTGCATTCTTAGAAATAAATTCTAAATTTGCCTTAAAGTCATCTTCTGTAACTCCGTATTCTTTAACAGTATGTGGGATATTTAATTTTGTATTTAAAGTATTTATCATATCAATTAATGAATCTGTTAATTCCCCATTTGTTTCACCTTTTAATTTTAAAGCTTTAGCTATATCTGCATATCTATCTTCACATTCTACTCTATTATATTGAATTACAAATGGTAAGAATATAGCATTTGCACATCCATGAGGAATATGGAATACAGCACCTGTTTTATGTGCCATTGAGTGAACTATTCCAAGTAAAGCATTGGAGAATGCCATTCCTGCTAAACATTGTGCTTCATGCATTAAGTTTCTTGCTTCTTCATTTCCATTATATGAGTTAACTAAATTTTCCCTAACCATTTCTATTGCTTTAATAGCTAATGGATCTGAAAAATTAGATCTAAGAGCTGCTGTATAAGCTTCGATAGCATGAGTTAATGCATCCATACCAGTATGTGCAACTAATTCAGCTGGCATAGTTTGCGCTAAATCTGGATCTACAATTGCTACATCTGGAGTTATATTAAAATCTGCTAAAGGATATTTAATTCTAGCCTTATAATCAGTAATTACTGAAAAAGCTGTAACTTCTGTTGCAGTACCACTTGTAGATGGAATAGCTACAAACTTAGCCTTTTGTCTAAGTTCTGGTAATCCAAATGGAATAATTGCTTCTTCAAAAGTAAATTCAGGATATTCATAGAAAATCCACATTGCTTTTGCAGCATCTATTGGTGAACCACCACCCATTGAAACAATCCAATCAGGCTGGAATTTTCTCATAGCTTCTGCACCCTTCATAACAGTTTCTACTGATGGATCTGGCTCTACACCCTCAAAAATTTCTACTTCCATTCCTGCTTCTTTTAAATAATTCTCAGCCTTATCTAAAAATCCAAAACGCTTCATTGAACCTCCACCAACTACAATAAAAGCCTTCTTTCCTTTTAAATTCTTTAATTCTTCTAAAGAACCCTTTCCATGATATAAGTCTCTTGGTAATGTGAAACGTGCCATAATAAACCTCCCATAAGTATAAAATTTATTTTTATTCTCAACTTATTATTAAGCAAGTCCTGTGCCAATTGTTTTTCATTTAACAATATTGTTAAATAATTCACTTTTACTGATATATTTATCTCTATAAAAATAATACTGTCATAAAAATGAACAGTTATAAATAATTTTAATTGTTCATTTTTATGACAGTGTCCTATTATTATACATTGGATTTTTCTATGTTTAAATTATACTTTTTTATCTTAAGATATAAGGTATTCCTACTTACCCCTAGTGCTTTTGCAGTTCTAGTAATATTATATTCATTATGCTTTATAGCATTTATAATAGCTTCTCTTTCTATAAAATCTAAATTCAAGTTATTATTCTTTACATCTTGTGAATCTATAATATTATTTTTATTTACTACTGCTTTATCAATCTCTTCAATTTCATCTAGAAAATCAGGAGATAATTCACCATTTAAATTAACTATGTTTTCAATGCAATTTTCTAACTGTCTTATATTTCCCTTCCAATCATAATTTAATAATCTATCTATAAGCTTTTCACTTAACTTAGGTATATCCTTTTCTAATTTAAGAGATTTAGCTCTTAGGAAATAATCAATTAAAAGATTTATATCTCCACTTCTTTCTCTTAAAGGTGGTAATTTTATTGGAATAACACATAATCTATAAAATAAATCTTCTCTGAATTTTCCTTCTATAACTTCTTTTTTTAAATTTTTATTAGTAGCTGCTATTACTCTCATATCTATTGGAATTTCTCTGCTTCCACCTAATCTTGTTAATCTTCCTTCTTGTAGAACTCTAAGAAGTTTAACTTGCATATCTAAAGGCATTTCTCCGATTTCATCTAAAAACAAAGTTCCTCCATTTGCTTCTTCGATTTTACCTATTTTCCCACCCTTTTTTCCACCTGTAAAAGTACCATCTTCATATCCAAATAGCTCACTTTCAATAATATTAGATGGTATTGCTCCACAATTTATAGCTATAAATTTATTATTTTTTCTTATACTATAATTATGAATAGCTTGGGCTAATACTTCTTTTCCTGTTCCACTTTCTCCTTGTATTAATACTGTTGATGGACTATTAGCTATAATTTTGCAATTTGTAATTACATTTTTAATGGCATCACTTTTTCCTATAATATCACTAAAGGTAAAGAAGGCTCCAGTAAAATCACTTTCAATATCCTTTTCTTTTACTTTTCCTAAGGTTACAACAACTCCTATAAGCTTGTCACCATGTCTTATTCCCTTAAGTATAACTTCTGTTTTATACTTACTATCATGGCTTAACTTTATTTCTCTTCTTAAAGTTTCATTATTCTTTGAGAGTCTTTCTATTATATTTTTAAAGTTTGGAATAACATAATTTATATCTTCATTTATTAAGTTATGGTTTTTCTTATCTAAAATCTTTAATCCTAATTCATTAATATTAATTATTTTTCCATAGAGATCCACTATGATTATTCCTTTATCAACATTTTCTATAACTGTTTTCATATAATTATATGTTTGATTTAATA
The DNA here is from genome assembly GCA_023445445.1 of Bacillota bacterium. GTDB lineage: Bacteria > Bacillota > Clostridia > Clostridiales > Clostridiaceae > Clostridium. The sequence goes on along the minus strand of JAEXLD010000060.1, from coordinate 72,742 downwards.
TATCCTTAGCGTTAATTCTTAATATTTCATTTTCAATTGCCTTAACACCAAATATAACTAATCCTAGGGTGTGTGGATGCTTCATATTGCTTTTCCCAGTTAAGTTTAAAGTACCAATTATTTCATCCTTACTATTATGGATAGGTGCTGCAGAGCAGGTTAAACTTTGAAATATTGATATATAATGCTCTTTTGCAGTAATTTGAATACATCTATCTTCAGAAATTGCCATAGACATTGCATTGGTACCTATATTTTTCTCATCCATATAAGCTCCAACCTTTAAATTTAACTTATCTAATTCAGTTCTTATTTCAATAGCCCCTCTAATATATAAGATACATCCATTTTTATCTGTTAAAATTATAATAAAATCTTTATCATCAACAGATTCAGCCACCATATCTATATAAGGTTTAGATATTTCAATAAGCTCCTTATTCAGTTCTAGAATTTTTTTAAGTTCATCACCTGTTAACATTATCTTAGAGTGATTTATATCTTTATTTACTCCATAAATTTCACTTCTCTTATGGGATTCTTCAATTAGCAAACTTTTATTAAGCATACCTCTATACCTCATATATTTTCCATAATATTGGTTTACAGTTATAGTTTACTATTAGTGTGATATATTTACCATAGGAAATCTTCTTATCTTTATTAATATAAATTTTTATTTTATTTTTTAAATGAAATAAGGAGCTATAACTTAGCTCCTTATTAAAAATTAATAATGTAAATAGCACACTATTTAGTATCTATTAGATTCCTTTAATTGTCTCTCTATATCTCTCTTATGAGCTTTTTCTAGCATTGAATCTCTCTTATCGTAGTTCTTTTTACCTCTGCATAAACCAAGAGCTACCTTTACCTTACCATTTTTTAAGTATAAGGATAATGGAACTAATGTATAACCTTGTTGTGATATTAATCCATTAAATCTAGCAATTTGCTCTTTATGAAGTAAAAGCTTTCTTTCTCTTAAAGGATCAACATTAAATATATTACCTTGCTCATAAGGGCTTATATGCATATTCTTTATTATTATTTCACCGTTAACTACATCTGCATAACAATCTTTTAAATTACATTTACCTGCTCTTATAGATTTAACTTCAGTTCCAACTAAAGCTATTCCAGCTTCCATAGTTTCTTCCACAAAATAATCATGTCTAGCTTTTCTATTTTCAGCTAACGAATTACTATTCTTCTTCCTTACCATAATCTCACCACGCATTTTATTTTTACTTATTAAGTATATCAAATTATTAATTAATTACCAAAATTTAAAGTTTATAGGATAAGAAATTATTCTAATTCTTCTTCTTCATCCTCTTCTAATAAATCACTTTTTATATTTACTTTAGCTTCGTTTATTTTTTCAATCGTCTTTTCACTTGGAATTATTTCTTCTTTAACCTCTTCTTCAATTAAATCGAAATACACTTCTCTATTGTCTATATCAACTCTAGTACATCTTACCTTTACTTCCTCACCTAATCTATAAACCTTCTTAGTTCTTTCTCCAATTAGACATAAATGAGCTTCATCATAAATATAATAATCATCATCTAAAGCTGTAATATGAATTAATCCTTCTATTGTATTTGGAAGTTCTGCAAATAATCCAAAGGATGTAACAGAAGAAATAATAGCTGAGAATTCTTCTCCAATTCTTTCTTGCATATATTCTGCTTTCTTTAAATCATCAACTTCTCTTTCAGCTTCTTGAGCTAATCTTTCCATTTCAGATGATTGCTTTGATGCAATTTCTACTATATTAGTTAGTTTTGCAATTCTCTTTTCATCGATTTTTCCATTTAATTGTTCTTTAATAATTCTATGGATTTGTAAATCTGGATATCTTCTTATTGGTGATGTAAAATGACAGTAATACTTAGCTGCAAGACCAAAGTGACCTACACATTCTGGAGAATATTTAGCTTGCATCATTGAACGTAATAGTAATGTACTTACTACAGTTTCTTCTTTTTTCCCCTTAACTTTATCAAGTATATCTTGAAGAGCTCTTGGATGTGCTTCTTGTCCCCATCTAACTACATAACCTAAGTTATATACAAATTCCTTGAATTTTTCTAGCTTTTCTTCATCTGGATCTTCGTGAATTCTATATACGAATGGTAAATTAGTCCAATACATATGTTCTGCAATAGTTTCATTACAAACTAGCATAAACTCTTCTATTATTCTATTTGCAATAGCTCTATCATAAGGCTTAATATCTACTGGTTTTCCTAAATCATTTAATATTATCTTTGATTCTTCAAAGTTAAAATCAATAGCTCCTCTTCTCATTCTCTTTTCACGTAAAATATTACAAAGCTCTTCCATAGCCTTAAAGTCATCAACTAAATAGTCATATCTCTTTATTAGCTCTTCATCATTATTCTCAAGAATTTTTGTAACATCAGTATAAGTCATTCTCTCACTAGTTTTTATAACTGTTTCTTCTATTTCGTGTTGAATTACCTTACCCTTGCTATCTATAATCATAAAGCAACTTAAGGCTAATCTATCAACCTTAGGATTTAAAGAACATATTCCATTAGATAACTTTTTAGGAAGCATTGGTATAACTCTATCTATTAAATAAACAGAAGTTGCTCTCTTTAAAGCTTCTCTATCTAAAGGATTTTTTTCTTTTACATAGTGAGATACGTCTGCAATATGCACTCCTAATCTATACTTACCATTATCAAGTCTTTCAATAGATACAGCATCATCTAAGTCCTTAGCATCTTCTCCATCTATAGTTACCATCCTTAAATTTCTAAGGTCAACTCTTCTTGCATATTCCTTTTCTGGAATTTCTTCTTCTATATTTTCTGCATAGTTTAGAACCTTATCTGGGAACTCTTCTGGAAGGCCATATTTCTTTATAATTGTAAGGATATCTAAACCCTTATCCCCCTTTTTCCCTAGTACTTCTTTAACTACACCTTCTGGACTCCTTCTTTTATCTGCCCATTTTACAATTTCGCAAATTACTAAATCACCTTCATTTGCTCCATTTCTATCCTTTTTAGATATGAAAATATCTTGGTTTAATCTAGAATCTTCTGGAACTACAAAACCGAAGTTTCTACTATCTTCATATACACCTATAATCTTATTATTTGCTCTACTTAATACTTCCCTTACTTCACCTTCACGCTTTTTGCCATTAATATCTTCTCTTGTTATTTGAACTAGAACCTTATCTCCATTCATAGCTCCATTCATAGAAGAACTTGGTACAAAGACATCCTTTTCTCCTTCAGTTTCTGGTATTAAAAACCCATATCCCTTTGAATGAACTTCTAATTTTCCTGAAATTAATCCAAGTCTTTCTGGAACTCCAAACTTATCCTTTTTAGTTCTAACAATAAGTCCTTCTTTTTCCATAGTCTTTAGTACTTTTTTAAAGGATTTATATTCGTCGGGATTTATATCAAATACAGATACTAATTCTTGAATGTCCATTGGTCTGTATGCTTCTTCTCTCATAAAGCTTAATAAAGTTTCTTTAATTCCCATCTATATCACTTCCTTTATCTTTATTTTTATATTTTTGTATTATAATCAAATTATATTATTCTCCTTCTATATTTCCCTCATCTTACTTATTATAAACAAAAAAGTTTATTTTAAGCAGTAGGTTGCTAATACCTGTTGTAATTCATAAATATTAAGGCTACTATTGAATTGCTTTTCAATAGGTAGTGCAGTTCCTGAAATCCAAATCTTAAGTTCTGCTTCTAAATCGAAATGTCCTGCAGTTTCTATACTAAAATGTGTGATAGATTTATAAGGTATTGAATGGTATTCTGTTTTCTTACCCGTTACCCCTTGTTTATCAACTAGTATAAGTCTTTTATTAGTAAAAATAAATAAGTCTCTAACTAATTTATAGGCTTTTTCTATTCTTTCATTTTCCGCTAATATTTTACTATACTCCTTTATTATACCATCTAAATTCATTTCTGAAGCATTACCCATTAGTCCATTAAAAATTCCCATATTAACCACTCCTTTATAGTATAAAAGAGCTACTTAAAGCAGCTCTTTTTTAATATTATATTAAGTTTAAAGCTAATGTATTCACAGCAAAAAGAGCCATAGATATAATTGTTAATTTTAACAACATAGCTTCCTTAGTTCTTGCTTTATTCTTAGAAAAGAATGTTTCATTTTTACTTCCTTGAATAAGTCCACTTAATGCATCTGTTTTACTTGGTTGTAATAATACTGATACTATAATTACTAATCCCAAAACTGCTTCCAATACTAACAATAAATTCTTCATTGCTATACCTCCCAACCTTAATAAAAATGGTCGTATTTACATAAGGTTATATTAACATATAAAATACTATAACACAAGTAATTATCTTCAAAAAAATTACATCTAAACATTTATGCTTAATTATAAAACTTATCTATTTTTATAATTAAGTATAAATTATTAAATAAAATTAATAGGGATTGTAGGCTTTCGCTTACAATCCCTTATAAATTATATTGTAATTAAATTACTTCTTTATGTTGAAGAATGCTTTTCTTCCTCTGTATTCAGCTACATCGTCTAATTCTTCTTCAATTCTTATTAATTGGTTGTACTTAGCAACTCTTTCAGATCTTGCAGGAGCACCAGTCTTAATTTGACCAGCATTAACAGCTACAACTAAATCAGCTATAGTTGTATCTTCTGTTTCACCTGATCTATGAGAAATAACTGCTGTGTATCCAGCTCTGTTAGCCATTTCTATAGCATTTAAAGTTTCAGTTAAAGTACCGATTTGGTTTAACTTAATTAAGATTGAGTTACCAACTCCTAAATCAATACCTCTTTCTAATCTTTCAGTGTTTGTAACGAATAAATCATCACCAACTAATTGAACCTTCTTACCTAATCTTTCAGTTAATAGCTTCCAACCTTCCCAGTCTTCTTCAGCCATTCCATCTTCGATTGATATAATTGGGTATTTGTCAACCCAAGCTTCTAAGAAGTCAACCATTTCAGCTGCAGTTAAAGTCTTTCCTTCATGTTCTAATACATACTTTCCATCTTTGTAGTATTCTGATGAAGCAGCATCTATAGCTATGAACATATCTTCTCCAGCTTTGTATCCAGCTGCAGTTATAGCTTCTATGATAACTTCGATAGCTTCTTCGTTTGACTTAAGGTTTGGAGCAAATCCACCTTCATCACCTATAGCAGTTGAGTATCCTTTATCATGTAAAGTTTTCTTTAGTGTATGGTAAACTTCAGCACACATTTGTAAAGCGTCACTAAAAGTCTTAGCTCCAACTGGCATAACCATGAATTCTTGTAAATCTACTGAGTTATCAGCATGTGATCCACCATTGATTATGTTCATCATAGGTACTGGTAAAACTTTTGCATTTACTCCACCTACATATTGGTATAATGGTAAATCTAATGACTTAGCTGCTGCATTAGCTACTGCTAAAGAAACACCTAATATAGCATTAGCACCAAGCTTAGCTTTGTTTGGAGTACCATCTAATTCTATAAGTAACTTATCTATATATGGTTGATCATATACGTTACATCCTATTAATTCTTCAGCTATTGTGTCATTTACGTTTTGAACAGCCTTTAAAACACCTTTTCCTAGGTATTTACTCTTATCTCCATCTCTTAATTCAACTGCTTCATACATTCCTGTTGATGCACCTGATGGAACAGCAGCTCTTCCTACAGTACCATCTTCTAAATAAACTTCAACTTCTACAGTTGGGAAACATCTTGAGTCTAGAATTTGTCTAGCTACAACGTCAACTATTTCGCAATAATTTTTCATTACGTATCCTCCTTTATTTTAATGTTATTTATTATATTCTCTATATATTACCTTTATTATTATATCATAAACTGACATAATTATTCATAAAGTTACTATATTATTAGAAAATATTAAAACAAATAACACCTTTTGGCAAACAATAATCGTTATCATATTTTCTATATTATTATACCACTTTGCCCATAATTTTCAACATCAATTTAGCATGTAATCATTTAACAAATTAATTATTTTTCTTTTGTTTATTTAAAAACTGATATTTCTTAATTTATATTCCATATAGTATTTAATCTTAATTATATTCTTACTTATTTATATTACTATTTATAATATATGCCTTCAAAGTATTTTTTTAATATTTCCCAATTAAAAAGAAGTTGTAAAAACAACCTCTAATTAAAAATGTAAAATTCCTTCAGTTCCTTATTCATAAATTCTTAATTCTTAATTTGAGGCTGTTAAAACAGCCTCAATATCTCTTTATTATAAACTCCTCAAGGAGTTTATACCTTAATTCTACATTTTACACTCTTAATTTTACATTTAATTAAACTGTTGCTTTTCTTTTACTAAATACGTCAAATGCTACTGCTAATAAAAGAACTAAACCCTTTATAGCCATTTGCATATCACTACCTACACCTAATATTGACATACCATTATTTAAAACACCCATTACTAAAGCTCCAACTATAGCACCAATAACTGTACCTACACCACCATAAGCTGATGCTCCTCCAATATAACATGCAGCTATTGCATCTAATTCAAAGTTTATACCTGATTGAGGTGATGCAGCATTTAACCTTGATGTAAAACTTATAGCTGCTATTGCAGAAAGAACAGCCATATTAACATATACTAAGAATAAAACCTTATTAGTGTTTATTCCTGAAAGCTTTGCTGACTTTTCATTTCCACCCATTGCATAAAGATATCTTCCAGGTATTGTTTTAGAAGTAATCATTGTATAAATAAAGACTAAAACACCTATAATTGCAAACATTATTGGAATTCCTTTATATATAGCAAGCCAATAAGTTACTAACATAGTTGCTGATACTATTAAAATAATTTTTGCTATACATAATGGCATTGGAATAAGTTCAAAGTTATACTTTTGCCTTTCAGCTCTATTTTTAAATTCTATATATACATATACTAATGATAGTAATACACCTACAACAAAAGTTGTAATATTTACATTACTGCCTCCAAATAAATCTGGGAAAAATCCTCCACTTATAGCTTGAAATGATTTTGGGAATGGACTTAACGTTAATCCTTGAAGTAGTTTTACTGTTAATCCTCTAAACAATAACATACCTGCAAGAGTTACTATAAAGGCTGGTATTCTAACATATGCTATCCAGAATCCTTGCCAGATACCTATTAATACTCCTACTGCTATACAAATTAATACTGCTGGGAAAACACCCATCCCCTTATTAATAATTAATATTCCTGCAAGAGCACCTATAAAAGCAACTACAGAACCAACTGACAGGTCTATATTCCCACTAGATACTATACACAATGTCATACCAATAGATAAAATAAAAACATAACTGTTTTGAAGGATCAAGTTAGTTACATTCATAGGCACTAAAAGTATGCCTTTCGTTAAAATTTGAAATAAAATTATAATAACAACTAATGCGATAAGCATTGCATATTGTCTTACATTGTCCTTAAATACATTTTTTAATGATTCCCCTAAAGTTGGCTTAGATTTTAATTCTACATTTTTACCTAGTTGCATTTAAACTACCTCCTTATTACTATCCATTATGCATTTCATTATAATTTCTTGTGATGCTTCACTAGCTGGTAATTCACCAACAATTCTTCCCGCATTCATTACATATACCCTATCACATATACCTAATATTTCAGGAAGTTCTGATGAAATTACTAAAATAGATTTTCCAGAGTCAGCTAAGTCATTTATTATCTTATATATTTCATACTTTGCTCCTACATCTATTCCTCTAGTTGGTTCATCTAAGATTAAAATATCTGGATCAGTAAATATCCATTTACTTAAAACAACTTTTTGTTGATTACCACCAGATAAATTTCCAGCCTTTTGTATTATTGAAGGAGATTTAATATTAAGTTTTTTCCTAAAGTCTTCAGTTACTCCTATTTCTTCGTTATCATTAATAAATTGCATCTTACTAAGCTTTTTAATTTTTGCTATTGATATATTATTTTTAATACTATCAATTAAATTAAGGCCTGCTGTTTTACGATCTTCAGTTACATAAGCTAGCCCTGAATCTATTGCTTCTCTTATATTATTAAACTTAATTTCTTTTTCATCTTTAATGATAGTTCCACTTATATTTCTGCCATAAGCCCTTCCAAAAATACTCATAGCAAATTCCGTTCTTCCAGCTCCCATTAAGCCTGAGAGGCCAACTATCTCACCTTTTCTTATATTTAAATTTACATCTTTAATAATCTTTCTGCCATCTATAATAGGGTCATAAACATTCCAATTCTTAACTTCAAAAATAACCTCACCTATATTGGGTTCATGACTTGGATATCTATTAGTAAGTTCTCTTCCAACCATACATTTAATAATATCATCTTCATTAATACTTCCATCATTTTTCATTGATTGTATTGTGGATCCATCTCTAAGAATTGTTATATTATCTGCTACTCTTAAAAGTTCGTTTAACTTATGAGAAATTAAAATACAGGTAATTCCATCTTTCTTTAATTCCAATAAAAGTTGAAGTAAACTTTCTGAATCCTTATCATTTAGTGCTGCTGTAGGTTCATCTAAAATTAATAGCTTAACATCCTTTGCTAAAGCTTTAGCTACTTCAACTAATTGTTGTTTACCAACACCAAGATTCTTTATTTTTGTGTGAACATTTTGGTCTAATTTAACTCTTTCTAACATTTTAGCAGCTTCTACATCTGTTTCTCTCCAATTTATCATTAATCCCTTTGCTCTTTCATTTCCAAGAAATATATTTTCTGATATAGATAATTCAGGTATTAACGCTAACTCTTGATGGATTATAACTATCCCCTTTTTTTCGCTATCCTTTATGTTATTAAATTTACATAACTCACCATTAAAAATTATATCCCCAGTATATGTTCCATAATTGTATATTCCACTAAGTACATTCATAAGAGTTGACTTCCCTGCGCCATTTTCTCCAATTAGTGCGTGTATTTCGCCTTCTGTTACTTTAAGATTTACATCATCTAAAGCTTTAACCCCTGGAAAAGTTTTTGTTATATTTTTCATTTCTAAAATGACTTTTTCCATCTATTTTCCTCCCCCCTAGCTTTATTCTTCTATGAATATATGCTATAGCTGAAATCTATATTACATTCAGCTATAGCTAATATATTTATCTTAAATGCTTATTTTTATTTTAAGTCAGCTTCTTTGTAGTATCCACTATCAATCAAAGCTTCTTTATAATTGTCTACAGTAACATTTACAGGATCACAAAGGTATGATGGAACTACTTTTGCACCATTGTCATAAGTCTTAGTATCATTTACTTCTGCTTCTTTTCCATCAACTAAAGCGTTTACCATTTCAACAACTTTTTTAGCAAGGGTTCTTGTGTCTTTAAATACTGACATAGATTGTTGTTTGTTTATCATAGCTAATACATTTGGTTTATCACAGTCTTGTCCAGTTAATATTGGATAAGGTTTTTCTGCTGAACCATAACCAGCATTTTGAAGAGAAGCAACAATACCTATAGCAACACTATCATTTGATGATAAAATAGCATCTAACTTTTTATCACTAGCATAGTTTGCAGTAATTATGTTATCCATTCTTGCTTGTGCTTTTGCTGAATCCCAGCTTTGAGTTGCAACTTCAGTAAATTTGCTTTGTCCACTTGGAACTACTAATTTACCATTATCTATATATGGCTTTAATATGCTCATTGCTCCTTCAAAGAAGAATGTTGCATTATTATCATCAGGTGCTCCTGCAAATAATTCAATATTAAAAGGTCCTTTACCATTCTTTAAGTCTAATTTTTCTTCTATATATTTTCCTTGGTTAACACCAACTTTAAAATTATCAAATGTTGCATAGTAGTCTACATTTTTAGATTGCATAATTAATCTATCATATGCTATTACTTTAATATTATTATCTGCTGCTTTACTTAAAACATCTGTTAATGCTGATCCATCAATAGATGCTATTACTAATACGTTACATCCTTTAGTTATCATATTTTCTATTTGTTGAACTTGAGTATTAACATCATTGTTGGCATATTGTAAATCTACTTTATAGCCTTTTCCTTCAAGTTCAGATTTCATGTTAGATCCATCTTGATTCCATCTTTGAAGTGATTGTGTAGGCATTGCTACGCCTATTAGGTTAGATTTAGCGTCATTTCCTCCGCCAGAATTATTATCTGTTTCTGCTTTATTGCCACATCCAATGGCAACAGTCATCAAAGCTGCAGTTAAAGTTAAAGCAATTAATTTTTTAATTCTCATTTTTTAACTCCCCTTTTCATTTATTAATTTGATTACATATAAATCATATTATATGTATACGTTTAATCCAATGGAATTATTTGCTTTCTATCTTTATATATTTGCTTTCTTATTTGTATTTTTTTACCATTAAATTAGCAAAAAAATACTATAAAAACAAAGAAAAAATATACTACTAGTGTTTCTTGGTTAATTCCAAGTATCATTAGCATTATATTTTTCCTTTTCACTTAAATAATAGTATTTTTTTGCTATTTAAATTTATATTCCTTTGGAGAATATCCCTCGTATTTTTTAAAGACCTTACTAAAATAGTTTGGATCACTGTATCCTACAGTATATCCTATTTCTTTAATACTCATTTCATTTTTCTTTAATAGCTCTTTAGCTTTTTTTATTCTTACTATATTTATATAATCAATCAAGTTACATCCCATTGATTCTTTAAAGCTTCTACTAAAATAATATGGACTTAAATTAAAATTATTTGCAACACTTTCTAAATTTAAATCCTCTTGTATGTTGCTATCAATATACTCAGTAACCTTTTTGAAAAGCTTACTTTTCTCCTTATCAGCTTCTTGATTATAACTGTTATTATCAACTTTTCCAATATGAAGTATTTCACTTTCATTACTATAGCTTATTGCTTTATTAGCCTCTTCATAGGATTTGTTCATTAAATCAATTCCACTATAACAATACCCTATTCCTATTTCAGTTGTAATATTAAAATGTCTTTCTATTTCTCTTTTTAAATCACTTATAACATTTATATTTTCTGTTATTTCTTCATTTATATCATTATATTTGTGTATTTCAATAAAAAAGATAAGGTTTTCTGTATAGGAATATGTTCCAATTGCCTTATATTTAAATTTTAATAGCTCATTAATATACTCTCCTACTCGCCTCTTCAATGAATTATTCAAGTTACTTGATAATATTCTAATACTTATTGCAAAGGCATTATCAAAATTTAAATCTAAATACTCCATGTGCATATTAAAATCAATAATCTCTAAAGTGTTATTTATAATGCTGTAACCTAATTCATTTTCTAGCACTCCAATTAAATTATTAATTTTTTCTTCTTTTTCTATATCACTTTTTCGCTTTGCTTTTTTCTGTTCCACTGATTCAATAGCATCATTAATCTTATTTATAAGCTCACTTCTAATAAAAGGCTTTAATAAGTATTCTTTTACATTTAATTTAACAGCTTCAACAGCAAAATCAAAATAATCATATGCTGTTAACATTATAAAGTAAGTTGTTGATGAGGTTTTTCTAATTTCTTCTATTGCCTTTATCCCATTTATTCCTGGCATCTTAATGTCCATTATTATTATTTCAGGTCTAATTTGTTCAGCAATTTCAATTGCTTCTCTTCCATTTTTAGCTTGAGCTATAGTAAGTTTATCTTTAAAATTTTCTTCTATAAGGCTTATTACCGAATCCCTCTCATATTTTTCATCATCAGCAATTAGAATTTTTAACATACTCATTTCAACTCCTTAATTGGAATTTTCAAAAATATTTTAGTTCCTTGTCCTTCCTTGCTGCTTATATTAAACATATTCTTTTCACCATATAAAATTTCTAGCCTATCAACAACACTTCTTATCCCTAGTCCAGTTGTATGGCCTATATGTTCTTTTTCACTTCCTCCAGTTTTTATCTTATTTAATGTATCTTCATTTATTCCACAACCATTATCTTCTATAATTACACTATATTCATTTAATTCTTTATCTATTTTTATATTAATATATCCCCCCTCTTCCTTAGGCTCTATGCCATGAATAAAAGCATTTTCAACAAAAGGCTGTAAAGTCATTCCTGGTACTACTATATCTTTAATATCACAATTTATGTCTAGACCAAAGGTTAATCTATCATCATATCTTACTTTTTGAATAAATATATACTGTTTCACCACATTTATTTCATCTTCTAAGGTTGCATTTCTTTCCATCATACTTAAGCTATACCTTAGCATCCCTGCTGCTGAAGTTATTAGCCCCTCAGTTTTATAAGCTTTTTCACTTATAGCTATTTGATTTATACAATTTAAAGTATTAAAAAGAAAATGAGGATTTATTTGTGATTGTAACACTCTTAATTGAGATAGCTTTAATGCATTTTCATATTTTAATAGTTTTACTTCATCATCCTTTATTTTTGTTTCTAACTCTGCCTTTTCTTTAAGAGAATTTATATATCCTATTAAACTTCTTATCATTTTATCAAAGGCTTCATTTAATATATTAATTTCATATATATCAGTTTTTTCAGCTTTTATTTCTTTAAAGTTACCTTTAGATACATCTTTAGCTGCCTGAATTAATACCCTTAATTTTTTTAGTATTTCTTTTACAAAAAGAACTGTATAAATAGTACTTATAATTATGGTTATTAATACAAAGGCACTTAATATTTTATATAACTGTCTTTCCTTTTCCTTGCTCTCATTATATATCATATTATTTGTCTTAATATAACTTTCATTTAGCTTTGTAATAAAGGAATTACAATAGGAAAGCATATCTCTAGTGGACATATATTGATTATAATATGCATCTATTGCCCCATGTTCACTGAACAACTCTATAGTTTTATCTCCTTGGCTTTTATAACTCCTAATTGTATTTGATAAATCCCTTAGTATATACCTACTTTCAACATCTGAGCTTACTTCTAGTGTAGATAGCTTTTCTAGTGATTTTTCTATATTATTTTCATAATCACTTTTAGAGCCTAAATCACTAGTTTGGAAATGCTCATTAAAATAATTAAAGGATTCATTTAAAAGGTTTTTCACATCATTAGTTTCATTTAACTTATAAAGCATAATGCTATAATTTTCATTTATTTTTTTACTAAGAATTAATGATACTATATTACTAGTAATTAATGGTATTATTAAAATTATGACAAATACTATTATCTTACTTTTTAAACTCTTCATTATTATAGTTTCTCCTTATGCTATTTGTACTCTGCTACATTTTTATCATTAATAACCAATACATCAAAAAGCTGAAGTTCTTGAACCTTGTTTCCTTCTATTATATTTACAATAGTATTTACAGCTTCTTGTCCCATAACATATGGATTTTGTGCAATAGTTGCACTAATAACACCTTCTTCTATTAAATCTAATGTTTCTGGCAAGGCATCAAAGCATATTATTTTTACTTGTCCAGTTAAATTCATACTCTTAATTGCTTTTGCTGCTCCTATTCCATCTTGAGCAGAAGCACAAAATAACGCTTTTATATCAACATTATCAGTTAATATTTTCTTAGTAGCCAATTCAGCTTGAAGCAAATAAGAATCTGAGGATTCTGTGTTAGTTATTTTAAGATTTGAATTTTCTTCAATATAGGATTTAAAACCTTTAACTCTTTCAATTTGATTTTTAACTTCAGCTCCACCTAATATAATTCCAATATCTCCTGTATTACCAACTTGCTTAATCATTTCCTTAGCCCCCACTTTTCCAGCATTAATGTTATCTGTTCCAATATAAGCTAGTCTTTTACTTTCTTCAGCATCTGAATCTATAGTTATTAAAGGTATATTATCCTCTATAATTTTATTAATTATTGAATTATAACTACTAGAATCTTGAACATAAGTTATAATTCCACTTACATTAGATGCATAGGCCATTTTAATAAGTCTTATACCTTCTTCTACACTTGCATAATCTGGTCCTTGGAATTCTACTATTATATTTTTATTCTTAGCAGCTTCTTCAGCTCCATTTTTTATATCTTGCCAATAGGGATTAGAATAGACATGTGAAATTAATACAACTTTATTTTTTAATTCTTCATACGGTTTTTCTTGTTCTTTTAGTATATCTTGTACACCTAATAGTAAAGCAAAGAAGATACTAATAAAAACTAAATATTTTGCTAAACTAAAAATTCTTTTCATATATATCTACCACCTTGCTAAAATCATGTATACAGTTACATAGAAATATTATATCACACCAAATAATTTTATAATATGTAAAATAATTTTTTATTAATATAAAAAAAGAGCCCTTATTATCTAATATAAGACTCTTCTCATTATATAAATAAATTATATTTTTATATTAATTCATGTGCCTGTCACCATTAGTGGTTGCACTCCAAGAACCTCATAACCTCTTGTGAGTCCTGTGCTTTGTCTAGCATTTCATAGAACTTTTTATCATTTAATAATTCCACAAACTCTGACATGGCGCATAAATGTGTTTCGTTGTCTATGGCACTAAGACTGAATATATATTTTACGGGGTCATTATCCTTATTACCAAAAACAACTGGGCTTTTTAGCACTCCAATTCCCATGGCTAGGCCTAGTGCTCCTGCCTGTGATCTGGTATGGGATAAAGCCACATTCTTGGTAATAACAATATATGGTCCTAATACCTTTATACTGCGTATCGTTTCATCAATATAGTTTCGGGTGATAAATCCTTCTTTAACCATAGGCTCATAAGCTTTTCTCACCGCATCTTCCCAGTCACTTGCATCTATACCAAGGCTGATAATTGAAGGTCTAACTATATCTGCAAGATGCAATTTCTTACAGTCCTCCTTTTTAATAGTATCAGTCTTCGAAAAATAGGTAAGCAGTTCATTATATAGTGCATTTTCCTCTCTGATGTCTGCATGCTTTGATATAATGCTCATAACCATGTCTACATTTGGCTGCTTTAATGATTCACAACCTATTTGAAGATACACCTCACGCATAACCTGATAGCGTTCTGTAATACTCATTATTGGACGTACATGAATCACCGGTATATCAGTTTTAATGGTATTTGATATATAGCTAGTTGCAAATATTATATCTACGTGCTCAGATAATTCATTTATATGTACAGATTGCATTGGCGATAAGAAATGTAATTCTGGGAATAGCTTCGTCAGCTCGTTATATAGGATAAAGGATGTTCCTATTCCATTGGAACAGACAACTAAGGCTGTTTTTTGCTTTTCTCCTTCACTTTCCTTCTTACCAGAGGTATAGATAACAGCAAAGTGCATTGTTAAGTAGGCAATCTCTTCCGGTGGAATCTCACCTCCGAAAATAACGTTGAAGGGCTTCATGGTCTCTTCTACAAGCTGATACATCTCTTTATATTCTTCCTTAACCTTCTCACATAGTGGGTTATAAATTGGCAGCTTAAAAATCAGTCGATAATAGGCTGGCCTAAAATGTGAGTAAAGCTTGATGAATATTTTTTCGGTATTCCTGTAATGTACCCCACTTAGCGACTCAAAGCGTTCCATGATTTTACCTATGATATCAGAAATTAAAATACAATCCTTAGTTTCTTCGTTTATGTCTCCAAAAGAAATACCAAGAATCCAGGAAGCTATATAATTGATATCCGCAGATGTTATATTCTCAGTATTCTTATAGCTTTTTAACAAATCTAGTGTAAATTCATATTCTTTCATAGACATCATTACACTGGTATCAATCAATTGTTCAATTTCATCTGCGGCACTTTCTCCACTCTGCATACGTGCTTTTAGAAAAACAAATACATAAATAAATTCCACTAGACGATCTTCAACAAAGCGGATATGATGTTTCCTAGAAAGCTCAGTGATAACTAAGGATGATTTGCTATAGTTGTCCAGATTATAGTCATCAATAAAAATATCAAATACTTTTCTATTGCCATTCTCAGTCAAAGCATAGTTTACATATTTCATCATTATACGACGAATTTGCATTTCTGACCCAACCAGGAAATACCCTCTGATTCTGTTGTTTTTTACCTCAATACCTTCTTCTTCTAGGTACTGTACTAGCTCCTTAAAGTCTAGAAGAACTGTGGAACGACTCACAGATAGAGAGTCCGTAAAGTGATTTAGAGAAAGATACTCCATATTCAAAAACAGCATCAAATACATATAAATCAAGCGTTCCTTTTTGCTCATGTAATACTGCTCTTCTAGTTCACTGCAGGATATAAGCCTGTTAATTGCCTCAGATGTTTTGGGGTCAATTAATATCCCTTTTGCATAAGTAGAATCTATGGTGATTAAAGGAACCCCTTCACTCTTTAACAGCATATTAAGTTTATCAATTCGATAGGTAGCTTGTCTTCTAGTAACGTTGATGCCTACTTCTATATCTTTAAGAGTAAGATATGTCTTTTTGAATAAGAACCGAATCAATATTAATACATCATTATCCATAAAACCCCTCTTTTGTACCTTTTATTACAATTTAAGGATACATCAACCATTACATAAAATCAATAGATAACGCATAAATTTCTTACAAAATTATAACTTAATTAATACTTAAAATTATTTCTTCTTGCTTCTTGTTTCATCAATAATAGTTTTGATTTTTCTTGCATTTTCAGCTATAGTCTCTTTGCTACCCTTAGTTAAAAGTCCCCCAAAGCCACAACATTTCACACCACGAATAACATAGTCACTTAAGTTGTCTAGATTTATTCCACCACTTGCAAGTATTGGCATGAATGGTATTGGCGTCTTGAATATGGATATCAGCTTTGGACCATAGAAATCAGATATTGGGAATGCCTTTATAAAAGCTGCTCCATACTCTAATCCTTCTACAGCCTCTGTAATGGAAGTACATCCTGGAGCATAAGGAATCTGGTATCTGTTACATATAATAGCCACTTCCTTTTTTAAGGTTGGTGCAATTATAAACTGTGCACCATTAAGGATAGCATGCCTTGCAGTTTCTGCGTCTAGAACGGTTCCAGCACCAACAACAAGCTCATCTCCAAACTTTTCCTTTAACGCCTTGATAATATCTCCGGCATTTGGCAAAGTGTAGCTGATTTCCATACAGTCAATTCCACCAGCTAGCAGTCCCTCTGCTATTTCAATACCTCTTTGGATGGTTTCCACTCTAACTATAGCCATGGCACCGGTATCTACAATACGTTTTGTAATTACTACTTTTTGCATAATACACCTCTTATATTCTTATAATCTCTTCTTTAATATATTTTATTTTCTTGTTACCTTACTTACTTTTACCTGATGCTTTTTTAAAATCTCTATAACTTGCTTTTCAACCTCTTCCAATTCTTTTCTTTTAAATGGATAGATTACTCCTACATAATCCCACCCAGATGGATGTTTAACATATTTGCCAGAAAAAAAGATTTTTACGCTCTTCCAGTCACTTAAAATCTTCACTTCCTCCACATCCCTATATAAAAATCTTTTATCCTCTCCAGGCAAAGAGTGAATAGTCACTTCCTTAGCACCAAAGCTACAAACTGTTTTTTTCTTTACTAATCGCATTCCATAACGGCACATGTATTTTACTGAAAACCATAGTCCAGTCAGTGAAAAAAAAGCAAGTAGGTACTTTTCCCTGATATAGAACTGTCCAAGTAAAATCATTAGTAAAAGAGATATTGCAAGATTTCCTACTGTATATAATAATAGTTTCATAGTATCTTCCTTAATGACATATTCACTCATAATTACCCTCCTTATCTACTTATATAAACCGTAGTATTTAAGCATTTCCTTTATTTTCACATCATCCTCTGCACTTAGTTCCTGTACCGGCCTTCTGGCAGGTCCGACTTCAGCAATACCAGATAGCTCACAAGAACGCTTCATAACACTTGGAACTGTTCCTAGCTTAAGAACACCACGTAGTACATCAATGTCCTTCTGTAGCTTTTCTGCAGTAGCACTATGGCCTTCCTTTAATGCCTTATCTAGCCCAACTAAGGTATCAACAATAACGTTACTTGTTCCTGCAACAGCTCCCCTTGCACCTAATCCATAGGCAAAGGAAATTTTAGAGTCACTACCTACTAATAGCTGTAGACCTTTACGTTTTGAGATATCCGCATAAGCTATTAATCTATCCTCTTCTCCACTAGAATCCTTAATTGCCTCTATGTTCTCAATATCAGCTAGCCTATCAACCAGCTCTGGTGACAATGGACATCCAGTAGCCTTAGGAATGTTGTAAAGCACTATTGGAATGCTTACACTTTCTGCTACTGCCTTATAGTGAGCATACAGATTTTCATCTGTTGGCTTTAAGAAATATGGGGTGATAACAGATAATGCATTCGCACCTAATGCTTCCATTCTCTTAGATAATCTGATGGTTTCTCTTGTGGAGCAGCATCCCGTTCCTACATATACAGGAACTCTCTTATTTACCACCTCGATAATATGCTTAGCAAATTCCACCTTTTCCTCTTCATCAATTACATGAAATTCTCCGTTGCTTCCTAATATAAAAATTCCGCTAACACCATGTTCAATGAGATGATTAACTAAAGCATCTGCTGCTTCATAGTTTATGCTCTCCTCTGGATCTCTTTTAAACGGCGTTACTATTGGCGTAATGATTCCTTCCATTTTCATGATTGTCTTCCTCCCCTCTGATACTTGTTCCAATTGCTCCACCTGGATGCCACTTAACATACTCATAAGGTTCTAAGCCCTTTTCATTCTGTAATAGAATGCTTAAGCTTTGTAGCATCACTATTTCCGCCATAATTGATGCTCTAGGTGGCTTGTTTAAATAGTCTCCCTCCCTTTTTACACCGGCAATCAAGGCTACATCTCCTTTTTTAGCCAGCCAGGAACCTTTATTTCCAGTAACAGAAATTATCTTTGCTCCATTATTCTTTAAGGCTTCTACAGTTGCCTTCAATTCAGATGTTTCACCACTATTGCTGATGGCAATAACTACATCTCCAGGTACTACCTGACCTGCACTTCCATGTACCGCTTCCGTTCCATGAAGCTCATAGGTTGGTGTTCCTGTTGAAGATAACAATGAAGCAATATAGCCAGCCACATGTCCTGGTTTTCCAATTCCCGTAACATGTACACGGTTCTTATTTTTCTCTGCTTCCAAAATCATATTCTTTGCCTTTGTAAGTGCATCTATATCTATACCATTAGCAAATTCCTTAAGCTCTGAAAATTCAATATTTAGAAATTCTCTAATTTGTTCATTTTCACTTTTCATATTTACTCCTTTACTCCAAACTATCATATTCTTCTACAGCTTTTGTTAATGCTGTTCTTATCATTTGGGTATCAATGGCAGATATGAGGATGTTAATATCCTCCTTAAAGTATTTTTGAAAATCCATTCCCCCAATAATGCCAAAAGCCTTATTATGTCTTCTGCAGGAATCTGCAACCTTTTTAATCAGCTTTAGCTCCTCTTTATTCATAGCATTATCTGGATTACCTATGGATATGCCTAAATCACAGGGTCCAATAATAGCTGCATCAATACCATCCACTTCTAGAATCTCGTCCACATTTTCTACTCCCTTTAAAGTTTCAATCTGAACAATACTGATGGTTTTATGATTCATATCCTCCATGTTTTTGCTATGGTTTCCACTTGGTCCATAATGGGTATTGGCTCCACCAGAATAACTCCTTTTTCCTATTGGAGGATACTTACTCCATTCCACAAGTAGCTCTGCCTGTTCCTTGGTTTCAATCATTGGAACCATAATTCCTGTAGCACCAGAATCTAGTATACGAGATACGTCTCTCCTGGCAAGCTGTGGCACTCTTACAATGGAAGAAAATCCCCCTGCATTTCCTAACACTATCAAATCGTGCAGTTTTTCCTCGCTAATTATGCCATGCTCTCCATCATAGAAAATAAAATCCATACCACAATCCTGTGCCATAATAACCATTGCAGGATGATTAATCACTTTTACAAGCACACCTTTGATTTTGCGTTGTGACATAGTATCTTTTAATTCCATATAATACCTCCTACTTAAAAAATAGGGACAAGAGTTTTCGCTTGTCCCTAACTCTTAACTAATTAAGAGATAAATCTAAAATAATCCTAAAATCCAGTTAACTATTGATCCGATAATGTTATAGTCAACATTAGGGAATGATGCTCCTGCGATTCCAAGTTGTGCAAAAGCTGGGTATAGAATTAATGGTAAGCCGGTTAATGCCATACCTACGATGAATGAGCCTAATAAAGCACCCTTCCAACCACCATAAGCATTACCAAAAATACCACAGGTTCCACCAGAGAAGAAGCATATACCAGCTGCTGGAATCATAATAACACTACTATCAAATGCTACCATTAATCCCATAGCAGCAAGTCCACCTAGGAATGCTCCAACAAAACCTATTAATACAGCAGTTGGTGCAAATGGGAATATTGCTGGACAGTCAACTGCAGGCTTAGAATTTGGTATATACTTTTCAGAAATAGCTACGAATGCAGCTGTAATTTCAGCAATGAAC
Source organism: Bacillota bacterium (assembly GCA_023445445.1). GTDB lineage: Bacteria > Bacillota > Clostridia > Clostridiales > Clostridiaceae > Clostridium. The sequence goes on along the minus strand of JAEXLD010000060.1, from coordinate 52,104 downwards.
TGACGAACACCGTAAATCAATACGCTCATACCAGCAGCAAACTGTAATCCTTGTAAGAATGGATATATAAACCAAATATCGTTTCCAGCAGACTCTTTTATTACATCCATTTTTCCATTAACTACACAAGCAATTACTGCTATGTAGAATAATACTACCATGAATAAAGCAACTGAGAAGATGAAGTCTCTAAACATTTCGAAGAACTTAGGCATTTTAATATCACTTGCATCTTTATGTTCTTTTCCAGAACCCATTTTACCTATTAATTTTCCAACATATCCAGAGAATGCATAACCAACGCAGTTAAAGTGTCCCATAGCTAGGTTGTCTGCCCCAGTTATCTTGTTCATAAAAGGCTGACATAAGGTAGGTAATGCAGCACCACATAACCCTAGTAATATACCACCAGCGATTACAGTAACTACTGTTGGCATTCCATTAGCTATAAATACTAATGCAAGAACACATGCAAAATATAAAAAGTGTTGTCCAGTTAAGAAAATAGCTTTAAACTTAGTAAATTTAGCAAATATTAAATTCATTATAAATCCAAGAAGCATAACCATTGCCACTTCTGTACCGTAGGTATTTAATGCTAACCCTGTAGCAACCTCAACCTGAGTTGTAACCCCCTCAATTCCAAAAGCTGTGTTAAATAGTTCTGTAAACTTTGAAACAACTGTGGACATTGCACCAGAACCTATATTAAACACCATAAATCCAATTACTGTTTTCATTGTTCCACTAACAACATCAGTAGCAGATTTTTTCTGTAGCATTAATCCTATAAAGGCTATTAATCCCATAATTAGTGCAGTATTACGTGATTGTGCTAATAAAGCGTCTAACATTTTTTCTCCCCCTTTTTCTTTTTTTACTTACCTTCTCTGCTAGCTAAAAATTCTTCCATTTTAGCTTTCATTTCTACTTTGTCCATAATATTGCGAATTCCTAAAGTATATGGAACCTTGTCTTTTAATTCGTTAGACAAATCATCCATGGTGATAACTAAATCACCATTAAATCCTATTAAAGAATCTAAATTACCGTGTTCTGTAACTATTGGAAAATTGTTTTCATTAATAACTTGATCTGCTTTTATCTTTAAAAGCATACTACTTCCCATACCAGCACGGCAGCAAACTAAAGCCTTGTACATAATTACATCTCCTTTATTTATTAATAATATAATTCATAATATCTTGTGTAGATTTTGCAGTGTCCAATACCTTGAAAAACTCCTGGTCTTCAATCATACCAGCAAGTTCTGAAAGTGCATTTATATGTTGGTTGTTATCTATAGCACTCAGACAAAAGAGATATTTAACTGGATCGTTGTCTTTGTTTCCAAATTCTACTGGGTTAGCCAGTGTAGCAATTCCGATAGCATTTTCTAAAGCGCCTTTTTCTGGTCTAGCATGAGGAAATGCGACGTGCTTTGTTAAAACAATATATGGTCCAACCTCCTTCACACCAGAAATCATATCTTCAACATAAGACTGCTTAATCTTACCTTCATCTATAAGAGGTTGTGCAGATTGACGAACTGCATCCTCCCAGTCCTTTGCTTCAATATTTAATTTCATCAACTTTTCATTGGTAATATCCTTTAGCAAAATATTCACCCCCTTTGAATTACAATATTAACCACATCTAGATAATATAACATTTTTTAACCGTTTTCAACGCTTATTAGGTTCAATTTTTGTTCAATTAATCAACATTAATTAGACTTAAAAACTACACACATTTTAGTATAAATTACTTTTTTTTGAAAATAGCTCTATAAAGCGTATTAAGAGCAATGAAGTAATACCTTAATTGATGGTATAAAAAAAGAGCCTATTAGACTCTCTTCATCCCTTCATAAAGGGTATTCCTTATTTTGTAAATATTGTTTATATCTTTTTTCCCACTCTATAGCAGATTTTTTATTTATTATTCTAAGGTCCTCAAAAAAACTCTCTAATACTCCTGCCTTTTCTAAACCCTTCATTAAGTGCCTTGGATAATTAACTTTTTTACTATAACATTGCTTAGGATCTATAACCATTATTTCCTTTTTATCAGATATATAAATATCTCTACACCTAGCATCTATTTTAGTAAACTTGAGTCTTTTAAACTCTGTTAATAGATTATATAAACCCTCTGAAATTTCATAGCTAAATCCCTTTTTCTTAATATAGGTATCTAGCCTGTTCCCTTGTATTTTATCTCTTACAATATAAAACTTTCCTATATTATAGACTTTTGGAAAATACTTAGATTTGCTTACCCTTTTTAGAATTTCCCCTTCTTCCTTGCAACATTTTGCTTCTTGAAAAATCTTAATTGCCTTATTATTAGGTAGCTCATAAACTATCCCATTATGACCTTCTCCAAGAAACACAGCATCTTTAAAAAGTCTTTCTGTTTCACTATCAAAATCTGCTGAATAAGAATAGGTTCTAGGCATATTACTCTCCCACAAAAATACTATTATTATATATTATTATTTATTAATATCTTTTAGCACAATATTTATTACAAATTATAAAGTTAGTTAAATATTACTGATTCTGGCTTTACAGTATCTCCATAAGCTGGAGCTAAAGTTTTATCAAAAGCATCTTTAAAGAATCCTTCTTTAATTAAAGTATTTATTTCTGTATTTACCCATTCTAATAACTCTTTATCTCCTTTTTTAACTGCTGGAGCAATAGTATCTTCATCTCCTAAGGTTGAAATAAAAGTTGTATATCCTGGATTTTCTTTTGCCCATGCAAAAAGTAATGTATTATCGTGAGCTAAAGCATCTCCTCTGCCATCCTTTAAAGCTGCAAAGGTTTCTGTATTTTGTTCAAATTTAACTAATTCAATATCTGGATAATTTTTTGTAAAATAGCTTTCTGCTGTAGTTCCCTTATTAACTAATAATTTTTTCCCCTTTAAGTCCTCCACTGTTTTTATTGGAGATCCATCAGGAGATACAACTCCTAAAGCAACCTTCATATATGGATTTGCAAAATCTACTTTTTCTTTTCTTTCTGGAGTAACTGTAAAGTTAGCTAATATTATATCAACTTTATTTGATTGCAAATATTCTACTCTATTAGCAGCTTCAACTAATACAAATTCAATCTTATTTTCATCACCCAGTAAATCTTTTGCTATTCTCTTTGCCAGAAACACATCAAATCCTTGATTTGCACCTTTTTCATCTACATATCCAAAAGGTGGCTTATCACTAAATACGCCTATTCTAATTTTTCCCTCAGTCTTTATCTTTTCTATTGTTGATTTATTTTCATTTGTCTTTTCTCCACATCCTGCTAAAATCCCTAAAGCTAGTACAATTGTTAAAATCATTGATAAAAATTTTTTCATATTATTTACACCTTCCTTTATTAAATTCTATTTATATAAATCAAATGAAGCTAAAAAGCTTTTTGCTCTTTCTGTTTTAGGATTATTAAAAAATTCCTTTGGAGATGAGGTCTCAATTATTTTCCCTTCTTCCATAAATACTATTTTGTCTGCTACATGTTTTGCAAATTCAAGTTCATGGGTAACTATAATCATAGTCATGCCATTTTTAGCTAGCTCCAATAAAACCATTAGTACTTCTCTAACCATCTCTGGATCTAATGCTGCTGTAACTTCATCAAAGAGCATTATTTCTGGATTCATACATAAGGCTCTAACTATTGCAATTCTTTGTTTTTGACCTCCAGATAATTCTCTAGGGTAAGAAAACTTTCTATTATATAAACCTACTCTATTTAAAAGTTCATCTGCTTGTTTTTCAACTTCTTCTTTTTTTCTATTTTGTGCTTTAAGAGGTGCTAGCATTATGTTATTAATAACATTTAAATGTGGAAACAGCTCATAGCTTTGAAAAACCATTCCAACTATTCCTCTTATATTTTGAAAAGGTATCTCTTCTCCTATATTTCCATAGCCTTCAAGGTATATGCTTCCATCACTTCTTTCTTCTAGACCGTTTAAACACCTTAAAAAAGTACTTTTCCCACAACCTGATGGACCAAGTATGACAACTACTTCTCCTTTTTTAATTTCTAAATCTATCCCCTTTAAAACTTCAATATCATCAAAATTTTTCTTTAAATTACTAACCCTTAATAATATTTCATCACCCATAACCTATTCCCCCTAATTTAATTTCTTTTCTAAGGCCTTTGCTCCTAATGAAATAGGGAAGCATATACAAAAATAAATAATTAGCATAAATCCATATATCCAAAAAGCTGTTAGTGGTTCTGTTAATATCGATCTTTCAATTATTTGTTGTCCTACTTTAACTAAGTCAACAGCTCCTATTAAGGTCATTAATGTAGTAGTTTTTATCATTCTTGTTGTAAGATTTATTATTCCTGGTAGAACTCTCCTTATACTTATTGGGATAATTATATATCTATAGGTATTAAATTTATTTAAAGATAAAGCTACTGAAGATTCATAATATATTTTAGGAATAGATGTTATTGCACCCCTTACCAAATCTCCAATTTCTGCTGTTCCCCAAAGAGTAAATACTATATACCCAACTAAAATAGAATCTAAATGAATATTAAATAATGTTGGGATTCCAAAATAAAAAATAAATAACCAAACCATTAATGGTATTATTCTAATACTTTCAAGATATATAAAGGAGATAGCTTTAATTGGCCTTTTTTTACTAGTCATGATAATTCCAAAAATAATACCTAAAATAGTTGATAAAATTACTGATACTAAGGCTATGTTTAGGGTAATTCCTAATCCCTCCATAAGCCTTTTTAAATTATCTATACTAAAAATTTTATTATCTGCCAAATTCCCCATGCCTTATTCTCCTTTCCATAATCCTACTAATAATTGATATTGGAAGTAAAACTATAAAATAAAATATAACTACTAGAATTAGTGCTTCATTAGTTTTATAATACATACCTATTACATCCTTAGTAACAAACATAAGCTCAGCCACTGCAATAGATGCAATAATCGAGGTTTCCTTAACTAAAAAAATACAATTTGCAACTATTGATGGAATTGATATAGAAAAACTAATTGGTAAAACTATGTTAATTAATATCTGTGTCTTACTAAGTCCTAAAGCTTCCCCACTTTCTATTTGTGTTTTTGCAACTGCATCTACTCCACCCCTAAAGGATTCAGCCATGTAGGCTCCGCCTAAAAAGGCTAGTCCAATTACTCCGCATGAAAATCCACTTAATTTTATCCCAAACTTAGTTAATCCATAATAAAGAAAAAATACTTGAATTAATAATGGAGTGTTTCTTGAAAATTCTATATAGATTTTACATATTCCCTTTAAAATCTTTAAATTAAAATACCTTACAAGTTCTATTAAAATACCTATTATTATAGATAAAGTAATAGATATTATTGCAAGTTTTAAAGTCATAATAGTACCTTTAATAAAAACTGGTATAATTTCTGATATAAATTTAAAATCTAATTCCATGCTTATTCCCCCATAAAAAACATAAAAAAATCGCCTCTTAAAAATAAGAGACGAAGTATACTCCGCGGTTCCACTCTAATTGAATAAAATTCCAACTTAATATGCTATAAACGGCATTCCGTTAAGATGATACTATTATTTCACACCTTATACTCCGAAGGGCACTTCATATAAATTTCAGTTAAAGGCTCTCAGCTTTACCTTTTCTCTGTAAACTATAATTTATATTACTTTTCTTCATCACAGCTTTTCCTACTATTCCGATATGTTTGTTTTAATTGTATTATTTTTGGTTATATCTGTCAATTGTTTTTCTTTTAACTTTTAATTTAATATATGCTTAAGTAGATAAATTGATAATGATTTATAAGAACCAAAATATATTAACAAATCTATGTTTAAGTAAAGTAAATAAAAAGTTAAGTAAAAAAGAGGCTGTCCAAGCAACCTCTTTTTAAAAATTCAGAACCTAAAGTAAAGAATCTATGATATTCTAATTATCTGTTTGTCCCTATAAATACTAAGGCAAGAGTTCCTGGTCCACCATGAGCTCCAATTACCGCTCCTATAGAACTTATAGTAATATCTTTAACCTTATATTCTTCTAGTATCATTTTTTTCAATTCTAATGCATCTTCAATACAATCTGCATGACAAATGAATATATTTTGATTTTCTATATCTTCTCCCTTTGTTTTCAGTTGCTCAAATAGGTATTTTAAAGCTTTTTTTCTTCCTTTAACTTTTTCTGTAGCAACTACTTTTCCTTCACTATCAATTTTTAAAGTTGGTTTTATGCCAAGTATGCCTCCTACTGCTGCTACTGTTCCTGAAATACGCCCACCTCTTTTTAGATGATTTAAATCATCTACTGTTATAGCATGAATAACTTTTCTTTTAGTAGTTTCTATTGTATTTACTATTTCTTCTATATCCCTATTATCTTTTATCATTTCAGCTGCCTTACATACTAAAAGGCCTTCCCCTACAGATGCACTTAAAGAATCTATAATATATATTTTAGCATCTTTATACTCTTCTAAAATCATATTTTTAGCAGTGTTTGCACTGCTTATTGTTCCACTTAAAGGTGATGATACTCCTATATATAGAATAGTTTCTCCTTTACTAACATACTCTGTAAATAAATCATAAAATGTTCCTACATTAATTTGTGTAGTTGAAGGCATTGCCCCTTCTCTAACAGCTTTATAAAACTCTTTATGAGACAAAGTTTGTCCTAGATCATCTTCTATAAATTCCCCATTTAAGTTAACCATCAATGATGCCACATGAATATTATTTTTTCTAATATAATCTATAGATAAATCACAAGCTGAATCTGTTATTAATTTTATTTTCATATAATACAACTCCTATAATATCATTTAAATTTATTGATATTATAACTTCATTTTATTTTCTTGTCAAATGATTTGACTATCAAAGCATTTTATGTTCAATTTACATTTAATTAAATTCTATAGATTAATTAAGGAATATTTGATTTCAATATTAGTTGTTTGTAGATGTGATAAATTTAAATTCTACCTTAATAAGATGTTTATGATAATTATTAAGCCTAGTATCTAGAATATGTAGATACTAGGCTTTTATTTTTCTATTTAATACTTATTTATAATTTTATATCTTATATTTAATATAACAATTATCACTAATAATTACTCTTTCCTAGCTTAGTAGTAAAATTCCCTCCATGTTGCTTTAACTTACTTGTAAAACTCAAATTTTGCTTTTCTATTTCAGTATAAGGAACTCTAAAGGGATGACTATAATGCATATAATTTACAATATTATTTCCTACTAAAGTTCCTTCTGGTATATTTATTTTATAAAAAACATATCCCCTTTGGTTCTTTGTATTACGTGGATAATTTATAGCTCCTGTAATTTTTCTTTCCTGTATTTCCTGTCCGAATATATCTGTGCTTGTAATTAACTCTCCACTTAATCTAGGTATTCTAGCAGAATAATCTACACCTTCACTTTCATATAGTAAGCTACCATTTATAAGTTCTAAGTGATAAGTGTTATTAATTGCAAATCCATCCTGCCAATAAGGTCCATCTTCTCCAAAGTCAAAATATTCAATTCCGTACATTTCATTATCTTCTAATTCAATAAAAATACTTGTTGCTTTTAAAGTAGTTTTAGAATAATCCTCAAAAGTTAAATCTTCACTAAAGCTTTCAATATTTATAATATTTTTTAATAGAGAAATATCTTCATCTACTATATCTCTAACTATTTCTATGGGAGTTCCATTATCTATTAACATATTTCTAGTAGCAAATTCATTTACAGGAACAATTTCAGTAGATTCTAAATTAGTATGATTAGAAAATAAGCAACAAATTCCTACAGTAAAAAGGCACACTACGCCATAGAAAATAGCAAAAGTTTTCTTATTAATTTCCCCATTTTCCTTTGAAGATATATTACTAATGTTTTCAAGTTCATATTTTAATTTATTAATAGATTTAAGGCTATAAAAATAATAAATTAATGTTGGAATAAATATAATCCAAATTTCACCTAACTCTGTTATTGCTATAACTATAATTAAAATTCTCCATATAATAAGGCCTAAAATAGGATCTTTTTTCAATTCTATATTTTCTCTATTAATAATATTCCTTATACCATTTCTAAATAAAATAAGAAAAATTATTTGAAAAATTGTTAAGAAAAAAGCCATAATACTACTATTTTTTGAATTAACATTTAAAGGTGTATTTACATAGATCAAACTTAATATATTATAAATCAAGTTTATTACTGAAAACACATAAGCTCCATAAAAAGCTTTATTTTCATTCCTTAACTTCCTAAAGCCAATATATAAAAATAAAACACCTAAAGATGGCAAAATATATTGCAACCATAGAAAATTAAAAGTAACTAAAGTAAACATAAATCCAAATGTAATATACCTTATAGATTCATGCCAAAAATTTTTAGCCTCATTTTTTTCTAAATTACTTGAGTGCTCATTTAACCTATTTTCATTTAAATTACTCATCTTAAATCATTATCTCCCATAGTTATCCCCATATTTATATATATAACTTTATTTAATGGACTTATTTACAATTAATACTTCTATATACTAATTATAACTTTTAGTAAATTATACCATATATTTAATAAAAAAAACGCAGCCTCTAGCTGCGTTTTTAAATTAACTATTATTGATTAATTATTGTTTATTAGTTATTAACTATTAAACATTCTCCAGTCATTTCTGCTGGTGCTTCAAGTCCCATTTCATTTAACATTGTAGGTGCTATATCTGCTAGCTTACCTTCTTTTAATGTTCTTCCTTCAGTATTGTTTGATACCCATATAAATGGAACTGGGTCAGTTGTATGAGCTGTAAATGGATTTCCTGTTGAGAAGTCTATCATTATTTCTGCATTACCATGGTCAGCAGTTATAAATAATGTTCCATCTTTTTCTAAAATCTTATCTGCAACTCTTCCTAAGCACTCATCTACAGTTTCTATTGCCTTAACAGCTGCTTCCATAACACCTGTATGACCAACCATATCTGGGTTAGCATAGTTTAATATAATCATATCATAAGTATCTGAATCTATTCTCTTTATTAATTCATCAGTTACTTCATAAGCACTCATTTCTGGTTTTAAATCATAAGTTGCAACCTTTGGAGATGATATTAATGCTCTATCTTCGCCAGGATTTTCCTTTTCAACTCCACCATTAAAGAAGAAAGTAACGTGAGCATATTTTTCTGTTTCTGCAATTCTTAATTGATTTAATCCTTTATTTGAAACATATTCACCTAAAGTATTATTTATAGTTTGTGGTCTATATGCAACATTTACACCTTCTAAAGTCTTATCATATTGAGTCATTGTAACAAATGTTAAATTTAATCTTTCTCTATTAAATCCAGCAAACTCTTTATCATTAATAGCTCTAGTTATTTCTCTAGCTCTATCTGGTCTAAAGTTAAAGAATATTACAGAATCTCCATTCTTAATCATTCCATCTTTTTCTATAACAGCTGGTAAAACAAATTCATCAGTCTTGTTGTCATTATATGATTTTTCTATAGCTTCAGCTGCTGAAGATGCCATTTCACCTTTTCCAAGAACCATAGCATTGTAAGCAAGCTCAACTCTTTCCCATCTGTTATCTCTATCCATAGCGTAGTATCTACCTGCTACAGTAGCTATTTTACCTACACCAATTTCTTTCATATACTCTTCAAGATCATTTACAAAATATTTTCCTGATGATGGTGGAACATCTCTACCATCCATAAATGCATGAACATAAACATTTTGTAATCCTGCTTCTTTTGCTAATCTTAATAGGCCCTTTAAATGATCTATGTGTGAGTGAACACCACCATCAGATAATAATCCCATTAAGTGAAGTGCAGCGTTATTTTCCTTTGCATTCTTTATTGCTAAAGTTAATGCTTCATTCTTGAAAAATCCACCTTCTTCAATTTCCTTAGTTATTCTAGTTAATTCTTGATATATAATTCTTCCTGCACCAATATTTAAATGTCCTACTTCTGAATTACCCATTTGTCCATCAGGTAATCCAACAAACATACCACTAGCTTGTAATTGTGTGTTTGGATATTTTGCCATTAATTTATTATAATTAGGTTTATGTGCTGCTTCAACAGCATTTCCATCTGATTTTGGAGCTATTCCAAATCCGTCTAATATCATTAACATTACAGGTTTCTTCGCCATAATTCCCTCCAAATTTTCTATCTATATTTGAAATTATATTGACAATATTATATAGAATTAAATCATATATTTTAAAAATTATATAAGTTACTAAAATCCTACTTTTTAAATACTTTAAAACTAAAAATTAATTTAGTTAACTTAAAAATATTTGTAACAACTTATTTAATATTATCTTTCTTTAATTTCATATTTATTATACTATAATTAATTTAAATAAACAATAAATGTAACTCTTAGTTAAACCTTTGCATAAAAATATTTTTAATAATAATTATTACCTAATAAAAAGGAGCTGTTATACAGCTCCTTACTTAATTAAAAATTAACTATTTGAGAGAAATCAGCTGGAACTAAGCTAGCACCACCAACTAAAGCACCATCTATGTCTGACATAGCCATTTGATCTTTAATTGTATTTGGCTTAACTGATCCACCGTATTGAATTCTTACCTTATCTGCAACTTCTTTTCCGAACATTTCTGCAACTACATCTCTTATAGCTTTTATTGTTTCATTAGCTTGTTCATTAGTAGCAGTTTTTCCTGTTCCTATAGCCCAGATTGGTTCGTAAGCTATTACAACTTTTTCAGCTAATTCCTTTGATAATCCTTCTAAATCAGCTTTAATTTGAGCTCCAACAACTTCATTAGTTGTTCCATTTTCTCTTTGCTCTAAGCTTTCACCACAGCAAAGAATTGGAGTTAAATTATGAGCAAATGCCGCTTTAACTTTCTTGTTTAAAGCTTCATCAGTTTCATTGAAGTATTCTCTTCTTTCACTATGTCCTAATACAACATAGCTAACTCCCATAGCTTCTAACATTCCTGGAGCAACTTCTCCTGTGAAAGCTCCTTTTTCTTCAAAGTGCATGTTTTGAGCAGCAACTTTTATATTTGATCCTTCAACTGCTTTTAATACAGCATCTAAACAAACAAAAGTAGGACATACTACAACATCACATGTAGCATTAGCTACTAATGGCTTTAATTCTTCTACAACTTTTACAGCTTCTGCTGGAGTGTAATGCATCTTCCAGTTTCCAGCTATTATTGGTTTTCTCATTAAAATCACCTCATATTTAAATTAATAATGAAGAATTAAGAATGAAAAATTAATGAAATTATTCAACAAAGTTGAATAATAAAATAATTTCATAACTCCACCTAAGTGGAGTTATTTCCTCAATTCTACATTTTACATTATTCATTTTACATTTAACAAATAGGTTTATCCTATTTGTTATTAAGTGCTTCTATTCCAGGTAAAGCCTTACCTTCTAAGAATTCTAGAGAAGCTCCACCACCTGTTGAGATGTGAGTCATCTTATCTCCGAATCCTAAGATATTAACAGCTGCAGCTGAGTCTCCTCCACCGATAACTGTTGTAGCATCTGCATCAGCCATAGCCTTAGCAACTGCAATTGTTCCTTTATTGAAGTTTTCGAATTCGAATACTCCCATTGGTCCGTTCCATATAACTGTCTTAGCATCTTTAATTGCATCAGCATATAAAGTTTCAGTCTTAGGTCCGATATCTAATCCCATGCTTCCTGCTGGTATGTTTTGATCTTCAGTGATTACTGGTTCTACATCTTTGAATTCTGTAGCAACTCTATGGTCAACTGGTAATAAGAATTTAACTCCTTTTTCAGCTGCCTTTTCAATCATTTCTTTAGCGTAGTCTATTCTATCAGCTTCTACTAAAGATGATCCAACTTCATATCCTTGAGCCTTTAAGAATGTATATGCCATTCCTCCACCGATGATTAATGTATCAACTTTATCTAATAAGTTGTTGATAACAGCTATCTTATCTGAAACCTTAGCTCCACCTAATATAGCAACGAATGGTCTAACTGGATTGTTAACAGCTTCTCCTAAGAACTTTAATTCTTTTTGAATTAAGTATCCACATACAGCTGTATCTACGAATTCAGTAACACCAACTGTTGAACAGTGAGCTCTATGAGCTGTACCAAAAGCGTCATTTACGAATATATCAGCTAATGAAGCTAATTCTTTTGAGAATTCTTCACCATTCTTAGTTTCTTCTTTTCTGCATCTTGTATTTTCTAATAATACAACATCGCCATCTTTCATTGCTTCTACAGCAGCTTTTGCATTAGCTCCTACAACTTCTTCGTCTCTTGCAAATACTACTTCTTTGTTTAGCATTTCGCTTAATCTCTTAGCAACTGGTGCTAATGATTTTGATGCGTCTTTTCCTAAGTGTGAGCAAAGTATTACTTTTGCACCCTTTTCTATTAAGTAATTGATTGTTGGTAATGCACCATTTAATCTGTTTTCGTCAGTTATAACTCCATCCTTTAGTGGAACATTAAAGTCACATCTTACTAAAACTTTTTTACCTTTAACTTCTATATCTTCGATAGTTTTTTTATTAAAGCTCATTTAATTCACCTCATAATTTATTTTTATATTTATAAAAACCGAAATTATTTGCTTAATTTAAAATTGGCCTGGCCTCATAGATTTTCTATAAAACCAGACCAAATTTTATTTCCTAAATTAAAATATTTACTTAACTATTTAATTATCTAGTTACGAAGTATTTTAAAGTTCTGATTAATTGGTTAGTGTATGACATTTCATTGTCGTACCAAGCAGCAACTTTAACTAATTGCTCATCTCCAACTGTCATAACCTTTGTTTGAGTTGCATCGAATAATGAACCGTAAGTGATTCCGATTACGTCTGATGAAACTATTTCATCTTCAGTGTAACCAAATGATTCGTTAGCAGCAGCCTTCATAGCAGCGTTTATTTCTTCAACAGTTGCTTTCTTATCTAAAGTAACAACTAATTCAGTTAATGAACCAGTAACAACTGGAACTCTTTGAGCACCACCATCTAATTTTCCTTTTAATTCTGGAATAACTAAACCAATTGCTTTAGCAGCTCCAGTTGAGTTAGGAACGATGTTTGCAGCAGCAGCTCTACCTCTTCTTAAGTCGCCTTTTCCGTGAGGACCATCTAATGTGTTTTGGTCATTAGTGTAAGCGTGGATAGTTGTCATGAATCCTTTTTGGATTCCGAACTTATCGTTTAATACTTTAGCCATTGGAGCTAAGCAGTTTGTAGTACATGAAGCACCTGAAACAACTGTTTCTGATCCATCTAATATATTATTATTTACGTTGTATACTACTGTCTTTATATCTCCAGTAGCAGGAGCTGATATAACAACCTTCTTAGCACCAGCTTCTAAATGTAAACCTGCTTTTTCTTGAGAAGTAAAGAATCCAGTACATTCTAAAACTACGTCAACATTTAATTCTTTCCATGGTAAGTCAGCAGGATTTCTTTCTGCAGTAACTTTTATTTCTTTTCCGTTAACTACGAAAGCTCCTTCTTTAACTTCGATTTCTCCGTTGAATCTTCCTTGTGAAGAGTCATATTTAAATAAGTGAGCTAAAGTTTTAGCATCTGTTAAATCGTTGATTGCTACCACGTTGAATTCTGGGTTTTCAATCATTAATCTTAATGCTAATCTTCCTATTCTTCCAAAACCATTAATTGCTACATTTACCATTTGCAATTACCTCCTAAAAATAGTTATATTTAAAATTTTTAAAATTTTAAGCTTATTTATTGTGTTCTTTGATGTATTCCACAATCTTTCTGCCAGCTGCTTCATCTGTTACTAAAACTGCATTATGATTATTCATCATAGTGGCAATAATAGCATCAACTTTATTTTCCCCAGCTGCAACAGCAATATGTGTGTTAATTTTTCTTGCTTCATTAATATTTATTCCAATAGAAGTATTTTCTGATACCACCTTTGAATCTTTGTTAAAATAACATCCAAAGGCTTCACCAACAGCACCAAGAGATTTTAGTTTATTGTATTCTTCAATTGATACATCTCTTTTTTCTGCCATTACTAAGGCTTCACCAATACCATATATTAAAATATTTGCTTTGTGTATATTATCTATTACTTCTTTTATTTCCTTTTCTTTTAATAAGGTATCTAAAAGACTTAAACTTAGATTTTCTGGAATATGAAGCAATTTATAAGAACCATTTAATTTTTGTGCTAGAGATGCAGCCAAAGTATTTGCCTGTATTTCAACCTTTCTTCCCATACCGCCTCTTGCAGGAACTACTAGTATGTTTGAAAGATAGCTCATTTTAGGTACAGCCTCCACAAATTCCTTAATGGTGTTTCCACCTGTTATTGCTATAATATTGTTATCTTTAATTATAGCTTTTAAGTAGTTTGCTGTAGCTTTACCAAGGTCTTTTAATATGGTCTTATTTTTCTTTACATCTCCTGGAACAATTACTACATCTTTTAATCCAAGGAAAGATTTTATATTTTCTTCTATATCTGATAATCCTTTTATTTCATGTATAAAATCTTTTAATCTGTCTACAACTTCTTGTCCTTCCTCTGTTACTGTCATCCCCGGAGTATTGATTTCAATTAAATTTTGAGATTTTAAGAAATTAATTTCACTTCTTACTATTCTCTCACTTAAATCTAACTGATTTGCTAAAACTCGTCTTCCGATTGGCTGATTGTAATATATAGTTCTAAGTATACTATATCTTTTATCAAGGACTTCTACAAGTTCAGGAACTATTTTTTTTTCTAAAGACAATATTTCCTGCACAGTCAACCCTCCTTTGGTCTAAAAAAGTCCCGCACATTATTAAAATGTCCCACAAATATTATTATAAAACACTTCTATGAAATTTAAAAGCATTTTCTTTAAATTTTCCCAAAAGTTTTTACAGAATTTTATTATATTACCTGTAAAGAGGAAAGTTAGCATATAATAATTTTATACATTTAACTTTCCTCTTTTGTATGTTTTTTATTCAATTCTTTTTCTTTTACTAGAAGATTTTATTTCTAGCTCTTCTCTATATTTAGCAACTGTTCTTCTTGATATATTTAAATTACTGTCATTTAATTTATCACATATTGCTTGATCTGATAGTGGCTTTTTTTTATCCTCTTTATCAATGATTTCTTTTATTTGCTTTTTAATATTTATTACTGCAATTTCTTCTCCCTCACTTTTATTTACACTTAATCCTATAGTAAATAAATCTTTAATTTTTACTGTTCCAAAACTAGTTAAAATATACTTGTCCTTTATAGCTCTACTAACTGTAGATTCATGAATTCCTAGTGCTTCTGCCATATCCTTCATAGTCATTGGTTTTAAATATTTTTGGCCTTTATCAAAATAATCCTTTTGATTTTCTACAACCTTTTCTAATATTCTTAGCAAAGTACTTTTTCTTTGCTCAATACTTTTAATTAAAAACATTGCACTACTTAATTTTTCTTTAACGTAGTTTTCTGTATTTTTATCATCCTTATTATTTAGAGCTTCTTTATATATATTACTAATAGATAATCTTGGTATAACTCCTTCATTCATAATAACAAAGTACTCACCATCAATTTTTCTAATGGCTGCATCAGGAATTATATATTTAACATCATCACCTGTGTAGAATCCTCTTGAAGGTTTTGGTTCTAATTTCTTTATTATGTCCCCTAAATCTTGAGCTTCTTTAGGTGTTATTTTTAAATTTTTAGCTATTATGTTAAATTTATTATCTGCAATTAAATCTAGATACTCATCTATTATAATTTCTAAATTTTCATCTAACATTCCTTTTTTTATTAGCTGTATCTTTAGGCATTCCTTTAAATCCCTAGCCCCTATACCATCTGGCTCCAAATCTTGAAGTATTTCTAAAGCTTCTAGCCCTAACTCTATAGAAATATTAAGTTCTTTACATATTTCCTCTAAAGGCATGTCCAAATATCCCTTATTATCTAAACTTTCTATCATAAATGATACAATAGCTTTTTTATATTCATCTTCTTCACTTTCAATTAGTTGTTCTTTTAAATATTCAGTAAGGGATTCCTTATCTGAAATAAAATTAAAAGGTGAAACATCATCATCTTTATTGTACTCTCCATAGCTTTGTGATCCATAGTTATCAAAGTCTAAGTACTTAATCATTTCTTTATAATCGATTTTATCTTCATATTTTTTATCTTCTTGAAGAAAATCAAAATCTCCTTCAAGAATTGGATTTTCTAAAAACTCATTTTCTATATATTCTCTTAAATCATAGGAAGACATTTGTAATAATTTTATAGAAAGTTGCATTTGTTGGGTCATTACTAACCTTTGTTCTTGAGCAAGATTTAAATGGAAATCTAATTTCATAAGTATCACCTTCATTCAATAAACTATAAATATGTAGTTAGTCTAATCCTTTTCTTTAATAATAGCATAATCTTTAAGTAAACGTTATACTTAGAGGTAAAAGTTTTTTATTTTTATATAAAAATAAAGAGCTACTTTAGGTAGCCCTTTATTACACTTCTTAATTAAATTTAATTCTTATTAATATAAATATAATTTCTATTATTTCGTTACAAAAAATAATCCACATGCTCCAATTCCTGAATGGATACCAACTGTACAACCTGGAGTAGTTTCTATATGTTTAATATTATTTTCGTCTAAGTACTTTTTAAGTTCGCCTTTTATTTCTGGACTCTCTATTTCTGTTAACATAACATATTCATCTTTATCAGCATTAGAATTTTCATATTCAGAAATTATTTTCTTGATAACCTTTTTATTACCTCTTACTTTATCTTTAGCTATCATCATTCCATTTTCAAAGCCAACTATAACTCTAAGACCTAAAGCATTTCCTATTACACCTGCTGTCTTAGATATTCTACCGCCTCTAACTAGGTTTTCTAAGGATTCAAAGCATAAAGAGGCATTCATTTTAGGTATTAAATTTTCAATTTCTCTTTTGATTTCCTTTGGTCTTAACCCCTTATCTCTAAGTTCACATGCTTTTAATACAAAAAAGCCTTGAGCTGACGTTACAACTTGAGTATCTATTAAAGTTATATCATCAGATTCTACCATTTCTTTTGCTATACAGGCTGAATTATATGTTCCGCTCATATTTGAAGACATAAGTAATACAACTACTTCATATCCTTCATCTAAAGCTTTTCTAAAGTATTCTTCAAACCTATTTGGCGTAACTTGTGCAGTAGTTGGTATAACTCCCTCATTGTCAATCTTCTCTAACATTGTTTTTAAATCTATTTCGTTTCTATCTAAGTAACTTTTATCGCCAAAGTTAATTAGAAGTGGTAAAACATCAATATTATTTTCTTTGATTAACTCATCTGGTAAGTCTAAACAGCTATCTGTCAAAATTTTAATTTTTTTCATTCATATTCCCCCTAATTATTTCATTTCAGGAAAACCAATCTGTCTTAAGGCTTCATAAGCAATTATTGCTACTGTATTTGAAAGATTTAAACTTCTTGTGCTAGTTTTAATCATTGGAACTCTTATTCCTTCATGTGCCTTATGCACTTCTTCTGGAACACCTGCTGATTCTCTACCAAACATTATAAAATCTCCTTCTTTAAAGGAAACTTCATCATAATGTTCACCACCATGAGTTGTTGCTAAGTATATTTTTTTATCTCCGTACTTTTTCATAAAATCTTCGTAACTTTCATGCATTTCAAGTTTTAGTTCGCTCCAATAATCTAATCCAGCCCTTTTCACTTGTTTATCATCAATTGTAAACTTCATAGGTTTAATTAGATGTAAAGTTGAATTAGTTAAAACACAGGTTCTTGCAATATTCCCTGTATTTTGTGGGATTTCTGGTTGATATAAAACTATATTTAAATTCATTTTAATGACCTCCAACAAAAAAGTAAGATTTTATAACCTTACTTATTTAACACCTATTAAAAATAATACTATATGGGGCCACATTAGTCAAAGTCATTTATTAATTATTAACATATTATTTTATAAAATAGCCTCTAAACAATATATAAAATACTTTTCTCTCCAAAATCCCTATTTAATCTCTCTGTAAAAAATTCTTTTATTTCTTTCATATCATCATCTTTATATATATATTTTCCATAACCAAACTGTCCATACTTAAATTTTCTATCCTCTTCTTTCATTGGTAAGGAAGAATCCTTATATATAGTAAGAATATTATTTTTTGCTCTTTCTGTAAATCTATGTGTTATTACTTCAAATGTAATTTCTTCTCCTTGGAATTCTTTTTGTACTTTATCTAATAATTTATTGTAATCTTCTTTCCAGCCTTCATATAAAAATACTGGAGCTATTAGAAATCCTATTTTATATCCATCTTGCTTTACTTTTTTTGCAGCTTCTATTCTTTTCTCTGCACTATCAGTTCCATGTTCATATTTTTTTATTATTTCTTGTGAATTTATGCTAAATCTAATTTCTGTGTGATTATTATGGTTTAATCCTATAAATGGCTCTACATCAGAATATTTGCTTACAAATCTAAATCTTGTGTGTTCATTTTCACCAAATGCTTCTATGGCTTTACTTAATCCATGAGTATATCTTTCAACTGGAATTGGATCGGATGTAGCTGAACCTTCAAATATTGTTATTTGTGGAAGCCTTTCATTTGCATATTCAAAGGCTCTATCTAGTATATTATCTATGTCAACATAAATTTTCACATAAGGTCTTTTTCCTAGCTGAGTATTTAGATAACAGTATTCGCACATTCCCATACATCCACTTACTAAAGGAAGTTGGTAATGGGCTGAAGGCTTACAATTTAGAAATTTTGCATTTCCTTTAACTCCCACAACTAGGGTTCTTTTGCTATCAAAAAACTTTTTTACAGCATCATCCTTTGATCCATTTACCCTTCCAGTTTTATTAACTTCAATTTCAATTCCTTGTTTTTTGAAATTATTTAAAAGCTCTTCTCCTAATGAAAATTTTAAAGCTTTTTCTTCAAATACTACCTTTTGTGGTATAAACATAATATCACCTCTTATATATTATGCTTATAAATAAAATCATCCATACTAGTATTTATACATTGAAAATTTTCTTTATTGCTTTTGCAACTCCATTTTCTTTATTGGTATCCGTAATATAGTCTGCTAAAGCCTTAACTTCATCTATAGCATTTCCCATTGCAACTCCAAGGCCTGCATACTCAATCATCGATATATCATTTTCATTATCACCTATACATACTATTTCTTCTCTTGTGAATCCATAGTAATCAGCAAGGGCTTTTACTGCCCTACCTTTAGATACACCTTTATTATTAATTTCTACACTTCTTGATCCAGACCCAAAATAGACAATATCCTCTATATTATTAAGCTCCTTCTTTAAAGCTGCAATTTTGCTAGGCTTTGTAGAAAAAGCTATACATTTTGTAATTTGTCCATTATTCTTTTTAAAGAACTTTTTCCATTCTTCTAAATTATTTATAATATGATAATTAATTTTTAAATTTTCAAAACCTACTTGTTTAGTCATGTATATTTCAGTACCTAATTTAGTTATTTTATCCCCACAATAAATACTATCTAGTGTATAAAAATGAAAGAAAAAACCCATCTTATATAAAAGTTCAATAAGTCTTACACATACATCTGTTTCTATGGTATTCTCATATATCACTCTATTATTATACTTATCCCTAACAACTGCTCCATTAGCAGCAATTACAGGTGATTTTACGCCTAAAAGATGAGAATAATATGCCGCATTATTATATATTCTTCCTGTTGTTACTACTATTTCAACACCTTTATCATATATCTTTTTTATAACTTCCTTACTTTCTTTAGATACTTTTCTGCCCTTACCAAGTAAAGTTCCATCCATATCTATACAGATCATTTTGTATGTCATAAAAAACTCCTTTGATAATTTCTTATATTATATAATATCATTTGCAAAAGTTTTCTACAATAATCTTAAATATAAAAAAACATTTTACCAAAAGTAAAATGTTTTTTAATTCTTATTATTTATTTAATTTTTTTATTGATTTGGTTTGTTCTCAGTATCATTAGTAGTTTCTTCATTTGGTTTTTCACTGTTATTATTTGAGTCTTGAGGCTTTTGAGTTTGATTCTCCTCTTGTTTTGGTTCCTCTTTTTTAGGTTCTTCCTTCTTTGGCTCTTCCTTTTTCTTAGTACCTTTCTTAACAACAGTATCAGTTGTTAAATAAATATCAGTAGCAATAAACTCTCTATTTACTTCAACTCCATTTTCATAAGTAACTTGATAGGAGCTTGCCTTATAACCTGGCATCCCATATGAAACTACTTTTTCTGTTCCTACTTCCATAGTTGGATCATCTTCGTATTTCTTTTTAGGATCATATTTTTCATGAACTTCATTTACTAATTCATAAGTTTTATTCCCCATAGCTTCAACATTTCCGTATATAGTAAAGTTTACTACTCCACCACTAACATACCCTTGAATATATATAGGGAAATCGTAAGTATTTACAAACTTATAATCCACTACTCCATTAGCAACTGTAGCATCTAAACCTGGTTCAGAATATGAAACTGTTAAAGAATGATTCATTCTTTCAGTTGATCTAATGTTAGCTCTCATAACAGCTCTATATAAAGTTGTTGATACTTGGCAAATACCTCCACCATAATCAGGAACTATTTTATTTCCTACGTAAGTATTAGCTTTTTCATACCCCTTATCTGGAGTTGTATCTCCTATTAATCCATTATAGCTAAACTCTTCTCCTGGCATAACTATTGTCCCATTAATTATTCCAGCAGCTATTTCCATATTTCTAACTCTACCATCTCCAGTATTATTATAATGGCTACTATATTCACTAATTTTTCCTGTTATTCTTTCTAAATCAGTTGATTTTACCTTAGCTTCTTGATCCTTTAATTCAAAAGTAAGTTCTACATCATTACTTGGATTTCCAGTAATACTTTCTACTAATTTATTGTGAAGCTCCTCTTTATCTATAGTTTTACCTGATTCTTCTTTAACAATTGAGATATTACCTGAATTAATATTTATAGATGCATTTTTAGGTTCAATATTAACTTCTTCTAAAACCTTATTTTCAAAAGCTAATAAAGCTTCTTCATCAAAATCAACTTTACCATTT
Organism: Bacillota bacterium; assembly: GCA_023445445.1. Lineage (GTDB taxonomy): Bacteria > Bacillota > Clostridia > Clostridiales > Clostridiaceae > Clostridium. The sequence goes on along the minus strand of JAEXLD010000060.1, from coordinate 30,844 downwards.
AATTCTATTGGCTTCTTTCCCTTTATTAAAGAATTCTTAGAAAATATCCCCTTATCTTTTCCATAGGCTAGCGCTTCATCCACTACTGATTCAGCATCATAACTTATATTTAAAGTATCATAACTTAATTCTAAAGTTTTATCTGCTGCTAAAACAATTAGTTTCTTGTCCACAATTAAATTTGGTGCCTTTTCTTCTAATAACTTTATTGCATCCTCTTTATTTAATCCACCTATGTTTACACCATAAACACTAATTTCTGGGTAAATTTTATTTTCCCAAGCTGCAACTTTTCTACTAACCGAAAAAACATATCCTATAATTCCTACAATAACTAAAATAATTATTACAGCTGCAGCTACTAATGAATTTTTGTTTATTTTTTTCATCTGCCCCACTCCTTTCTAACTAGCCCTAATAATACATATGTCTATACTATTATATTATATTTTTTAGTCAAATTTAATATAAATCTAACAATATTATTTATTTTTTTATATGAAATGATTCCCATTCTATAAACATATGTAAAAAATCTATAAACATAAGTAAAAAAGATGAAAATTATATCATATCAAAATTTTCATCTTTTTCAAATTAAAATTATACAGTTACTTTGCTTCTTACTTGAGATGTTTCTCCATCATAGTCAAAGGCTTCTATAGATATAGTTACTGGTACGTTGGTCTTCACTGGTAGCTCAGATAACTTAATTTCAAAACTATTATCGTTTTTATCAACAGTACCAATCCAATAACCATTAGCAAAAATATTATATCCTAAAAGATCTGAATCAGTGTTTTTGTTCCAAGTTACCTTTAACATATTACCTTCTTTTACAGCTTTCAAATTGCTAACTTGTTTTGGTTGCATCAATTCATCTAAATTATCTGGTCCCCAGTTTGCATCTACAGGATTTCCAACTCCTTGAACTACTTCACCTTCACTGTATTGCCATATTCTCCATCTTTTCCAGCCACCTAAATCTGGTGGATATGGTGGATTAACTGGTACGTTTGTATATAATGCTATCCAAAGTGGCATACTCTTTAGTGGCTGACTTCCATCTGGCAATTTAAAATCATTATAAAGCTCAATAAAGAAAGCCCCTGTGTATAACATTAATCTTCTTCTAGTTTTTTTCTCAAAACATTTTCTAAATCTTTCTATCCAATCTATTAGTGCCTTTGTACTTATTTTATTATCTACAGGAGTTTCTATATCTAATACAGGTAATAAATCACCATAATTTTTATTTCCAAAGCCCTCCTGCAATATGTTAATAAAATCATTACATTGTGAATCGGCAGTAGTTAAATCATAAGAAGGCACTCCAAAGTGATAAGCTCCGACTGGTATTCCGTAATTTCTTGCTGCTTTAGCATATTCCAAAAACTTTTTATCTACTCTAAACCTTCCTGATCCAGAACCTGAAGATCTTAGATATAAAAAGTCAATAGTCCTTGCTAAGGTTTCAAAATTAACATTTTGAGTATATTCATTTATGTCTATTCCAAAAGTACTGTTAGGATTTTTATTTTGCATTTTTCCTCCAAGAAAAATAATCTCTATATCAATTTATTAATTATCTTTCTAAAAGGTTACTTTAATATTTAATTAATGCATTTTAACTTTATATAGAAACCTATATTATTCCCTACAGATTCAGCCCAAATTTCTCCATCATGTAAATTTACTATATTTTTTGATATTGCAAGCCCAAGTCCACTTCCCTTAACATTAGAATTTCTTGCTTCATCCACTCTATAAAATCTATCAAATAATCTTTCAACCTTTTCTTTCGGAATACTTTCCCCTTTATTATTAATTACTATAGTAACATATCCTTCTTTTTCAAATGTAGATACTGTTACTTTACCTGGTTTATATGAGTACTTAATAGCATTAGAAAATAAATTTTCAAAAACTCTAACCATTTTACTTGCATCAATTTCTACTATAGATTTTTCATCTACAAATTTCTTTACTACCTCTATTTCGTTTTCTTCAAATAAAGGTATATATTCTTCTATAATTTGAGATAAAAATTCAACTATATTCACTTTATTCTTTTCTAATACAATTCCTTGATTATTAATTTTAGTGTATTCAAATAAATCTTCAATTAACTCTTTTAATTGATTTGATTTGTTAAAAGCAATATCTAAGTATTCTTTCATCATATCATCATCTTCATACTTGCCATCTTTAATTAATCCTATGTACCCCATAACTGAAGTAAGTGGAGTTCTTAAATCATGAGAAACATTTGTTATCAGCTCACTTTTTGTTTTCTCTGCTCTTCTTTCAGCTTCCATTCTATCTTGTATTTCTGATGCCATATTATTAATATTCTCAGCTAAATTTTTAATTTCATCCTTACCTTTTTCTTCTACTCTATAAGACAAATCTCCACTAGAAATCATTCTAACTCCAGCTGCAATTTCTTCCATATACTTCATTTTCTTATTAGTAATTATTATAAATATAGAAATAAACACAATTACAGATAAAATAAGTGCTAGAAATGAATTTGTATCAATATAATATTCATATGAAAGATATGGTATAGGAGATTCAAAATAAATAAGATAGGCTCTATCACTATTTATATTAACTGGATAAAGATAAGTTCTTTCTGCACCTTCATCTTGAATAGTGCTGCTTTTATCTAAAATAGTATATATATCTAGCTTATCCTGACCGTCTCCATTAATATTATAAAGAATGTTCCCATCTAAATCAGTTAAATATATTTTTGCTTTCCCATTATTAAATCTATTTAATACATCCATTATAGCTACTTTATCCTCTAAACCTTTTATTCCATAAGATTCAGTATTACTGTCATAATAATATTCACTAGAAATTAATTCTCTAGCAACGGAATTTGCTTTATATTGTATATCCTCTGAATCGTACTGAATCTTAGTAACAGTTCTATTTTGGGCAAGAATATTATTAGCAAATCCATAAAATAAAAATGCTGCAACAAAACATATAGCAAAAACCACCATTAGTTCAAATCTAATGCTTTTTTCTATATTTTTTAATAGCCACTCTAAAATTCTTCTAATTATACTTCCAAACCTAGAATTATAGAATTTATAAAATATATTTACTACTAATTTTTTTAATCTTTTAATTAGTCCAACCCTTTCCTTTTTTATTTTCTCCTTCTTTTCCTTTTGTTTACCTATCAATTTTATATCCTACCCCCCATACTGTCTTGATATATTTAGGCTTTCTAGGATCTTCCTCTATTTTTTCTCTAACCTTCCTTATATGTACCATAACTGTGTTGTCAGACTGCATAAAATCTTGTTTCCAAACACTATTATATATATTTTCTATACTAAATACCTTTCCCCTATTTTCTCCAAGTAAAACTAATATATCGAACTCAGTAGGAGTAAGCTTTATTTCTTCTCCATCTTTAAAAACCTCATGAGTTTCTAAGTTAACAGTTAACTCATCAATTTCTAGTATATTTTCATGTTGCTTTTGGCTTTCTAATTCCAATGTTATCTTGTTAAACTTTTTATATCTTCTAAGTTGTGATTTAACTCTAGCTACTAATTCCAATGGATTAAATGGCTTTGTTAAATAATCATCTGCTCCAGTATTTAGTCCTAAAATTTTATCCATATCTTCTGACTTAGCTGAAAGCATAATTATTGGCATTTCCCTTTCTTCCCTAATCTTTAAACAGGCTTCTATACCATTAACTTTAGGCATCATTATATCTAAAATTATTAAATCAACATCATTATTTTCTAAAATTTTTAATGCTTCTTCTCCATTTTCAGCCTTTAAAGTTTCATAATTTTCACCCTTTAAGTATATATCTATTAAATCTCTTATTTCTTTTTCATCATCAACTATTAATATTCTTTCTTTACTCACAACATCAACTCCCCATCTGTTCTAAATATAAGTTTATCATATTCTGAACCTATATTTATATTTTAAAATATATATCTTAATAATAAACATAAAAATTTCTTAAGAAAAGCTTAATACAATTGAATTTTATATTATTTCATTATAATTTTATTTGCCACTTAAAGCTCTTGGTTTAATACTCTAAGAGGCTCAGGCTCTGTTTTAAAATATTGTTGTTAAATAAAATTTATGGATTATTATTTGCTATTAATGTCAATAATTGAAATATTAGATAAAGAAACTTTAAGGAGATTACTATGTCATTTTTCTGGAATATAGATACCATAAATCATAATTATAGCGACAATGAACTTAATATAGTGACTAAATATCAAAACAATTTAACATTAATTGATATTCTAAAAGATGTAAAAGTTAGTAGCTGTCCACATTGTAATGGTACAGCTTTTATAAAGTATGGAAAATACAAAGGAATCCAAAGATTTAGATGCACAAATGAGAATTGTAAAAAAACCTTTTCCCAAAAAACTAATACCTTATTTTATAATTCAAAAAAATCAGTAGATCTTTGGCTTAAATATGTAATCTTAATGAACAATGGCAAATCCCTTAGAGAGTGTGCTGAAACATTAAAAATAAATTTGGCTACTTCATTCTTCTGGAGACATAAAATATTAATTACTCAATTAGAAAATAATAATAAGCGTCTTGAAAATTATATTGAAGTAAGCAAAATAATAATTAAAGAAAACTTCAAGGGTAATAGAGCATCCAAATATAATCGAAAGGACAATATATTTATAGCTTGTGGTATGGACAGTACTAATACAATTATTTCAAAACCTATAAGTAGGTACACTATTTCATTGCCAGCAATATATAAAAACTTTGCTCATAATATATCTGAGAAATCAATTATTTCAGCTTATAATGATAGATATTTTGATGTTTATGCTAAAAAACATAATTCTTCAACCCTCCCTTTATCAAAAAAATCAATATTAAATTTAGTTCAACAATTAATTAGAAATAAAATTATAACTAATCAACCAGAAGAACTTATAGATATTAATAAACATCTTCCACGAAAAAGCATATTTATCCACAGTTTTTCTCTTAATATTAAGAAATGGTTAATAAGATTTAGAGGTGTTGCAACTAAGTACTTAGAAAATTATCTTAATTGGCACATTTTAGATTTTAGAAATAATTATAAAACCTATTTAATTAATCAAATTACATTATTCAAAGATAACTATCTAAAAGCTAATTATATAAAAATTAAAGATTTTCCTAGCTATGAAGTTACCTACTAATCTATTTGTAGCAACAACATTTTAAAACATACATTAATAGTTTTTAAATATATTACTAGTACTATTTACTAATAGTATCCAAAGTAATTCTATATACAAAAAATGCCATACTTTATAAGTACAGCATTTTTTAATCTTACATTTTATATTATAATGCTCCAAAAGCAAGGATTAATGCTCCAAATACTATTGAAACCATAGACATTAATTTAATTAATATATTAATTGATGGTCCAGTTGTATCTTTAAATGGGTCTCCTACTGTGTCACCAACTACTGCAGCTTTATGGCAGTCTGAACCTTTTCCTCCAAGAACTCCTGATTCAATATATTTCTTAGCATTATCCCAAGCTCCACCTGAGTTTGCCATCATAATTGCCATTGCAAATCCAGTTACTGTTGCACCTGCAAGTAATCCTGCTACTCCATTTGGTCCTAAAATTAATCCAACAATTACAGGAGTTGCTATTGCTATTATTGCTATAGTGATAAGTTCCTTTTGAGCAGATCTTGTACAAATATCTACGCAAGATTCGTAATCAGGTTCTCCCTTTCCTTCCATAATTCCTGGAATTTCTTTAAATTGCCTTCTTACTTCTACAACAATCTTTGAAGCAGCTCGTCCTACTGCATCCATTGTCTTTGCTGAAAATAAGAATGTTACCATTCCACCTATAAATAGTCCTATAAGAACTTGTGGATTTAATATAGATAAATTGAATTCGAAATTTGCTGTTCCATCTTTAACTATATTTTCTATAGAATCTTTATAAGCCGCTATAAATGCTAAAGCTGTAAGGGCTGCTGACCCTATAGCAAATCCTTTACCTGTTGCTGCAGTTGTATTTCCTAATGAATCTAAGGCATCTGTTCTCTTTCTAACTTCTGGATCTTGTTCAGACATTTCTGCAATTCCACCTGCATTATCTGCAATTGGACCATAAGCATCTGTTGCCAGAGTAATACCTAAAGTAGATAGCATACCAACTGCTGAAATAGCTATTCCATATAATCCTAAGTTAAAATCATTAATTCCTCCTGATAAATTAAAGCTTATAAGTACTGATATAGCCACTATTATAACTGGAATTGCTGTTGACATCATTCCAAGGGAAAGACCTCCGATTATTATAGTTGCTGGTCCTGTTTTACTCATGTCAGCTAAATTTTTAGTAGGCTTATAACTATCTGAAGTATAGTATTCTGTAAAGAATCCTATTAGCATACCTGCGAAAAGTCCTGATAAAATACTAAAGTAAACTCCTATATTTTCTGAGCCTAATAAGTATCTTACAATAAAGAAGGAACCTACTGCAACGATTACAGATGATATATATGTTCCTCTTCTTAATGCACTTAAAAGGTTCTTTTGAGTTGCATCTTCTTTTGCACTTACAAAGAAACTAGAGAAAACAGAAGCTACTACTCCTAAAGTTGCAACTAATAATGGAACTGCTACTCCATTTCTTGATAGCCCTGCTGCTACTGCTAAAGCACAAGATGATATTAATGAGCCTACATAAGATTCATAAAGGTCTGCCCCCATACCAGCTACATCACCAACATTATCACCAACATTATCTGCAATAACTGCTGGATTTCTTGGGTCATCCTCTGGAATACCAGCTTCAACTTTTCCTACTAAGTCAGCTCCTACATCTGCTGCTTTCGTAAATATACCACCACCAACTCTTGCAAATAGAGCCATTGAAGAAGCTCCTATACCAAAAGTCAATATGTTATTTGTAACTTGTAGTAATCTGTCTGCTTCTGCTAAATCGTTATAATACCAGTCTAAAAATACATATCCAGCTGCTATATATAATAATCCTAGAGAAACAACAACTATACCTATTATGGAACCGCTTTTAAAGGAAATTTTTAATGCACCATTTAAGCTCTTCTTAGCTGCTGTAGTAGTTCTTGAATTTGCATTTGTTGCTACCTTCATGCCTATGAATCCAGTAAGACCTGATAAGAATCCTCCAATAATAAAAGAAAAAGGCACAAAAATTGAAACATATCCAAAAAAGCTCATAACTAAAAATATAAGAAACATCAATACAAAAAATATTGCTACGCCCTTATATTGTCTTTTTAAATATGCATTTGCACCTTTTCTAATCTTAGCAGAAATACTCTTTACTTTTTCTTCACCTTCATCAGCTTGCATAACTATTTTTCCTTGGTAAATACAAAAAAGTAAACCTAAAATTGATCCTAGTAGAACGAAAAAAATAAAATTCATAAAAATTCCTCCCATCTATATAAAATAAAAACTAATGATTTTACTCTATAAATATACGTAGAAAATCCCAATAAATTACTCTTTAGTTCCTCTATTTTTTTATCTTAGGTTACTTATTTAATTTATTTATTTTTCTTTAAAGAATATTCAATTATCATATCTATAAACTCTGGATAACCTATTCCCTTTTCTGATGCACTTTGAGGGAAAAGGCTAGTTGCTGTCATACCTGGCAGTGTGTTTACTTCTAAAACATAAGGAACTCCATTTTCTGTTATTATCATATCAATTCTAGAGTAAACTGAGCACTTTAACGCCTTATAAGTATCTAAAGCCATTTTCTTAACTTCTTCATATATCTTAGGTTCTAAATCTATAGGATAATGTTCTGCTCCATTTGCTGAATACTTTTGCTCATAGTCATAAAAATCAGTTTTTGCCTTTATAGCAAGTACTGGGAATAACTCATTATCAAATACAGGACAAGTAATTTCCTCACCCTTAATTAATTCTTCTATCATAACTTCTGTATCCCATTTTAAGCCTTCTACAACAGCATTCTCTACATCCTCTTTTTTAGTTACTTTAAAAGTAGCAACACTTGAACCACCATTTGTTGGCTTTATAAATACTGGATATCCCATATCTTCTATTTTCTCATAATCTATTTCATCTACTGAAGAAACATTTAACCATTTAGCAGTTCTAATTCCTTTAGCTTTTAATACGCTCTTAGTTAAATCTTTATCCATACAAAGAGAGCTACTTAAAGTATCACAACCTGAATAAGGAATTCCTAAAGTATCAAGTACAGCTTGAACTGTTCCATCTTCTCCAAACTTACCATGTAATGCAAGTAATGCAAAATCTAGGCCTTTAACTTTTTCTAATAATTCTTCCTTCTTATCTATAACAACAGGAATAACTTCATACTTATTTTTATTTATATGCTCCATCATAGACTTTCCACTATTTAATGAAACTTCTCTTTCTGAAGATATTCCCCCCATTAAAATTCCAACTTTCATATGCTGTCCTCCAATAATACAAATTTGCTAAAAAACTCTTCATAATAATTATATCACTATATAAAATATGATAAAAGTTTTAAAAACTTACAAATATCTTTCAACTAATTAAATTCATTTAAAATTCAGGCTAAATTTAGCCTGAATTCTACTTTTTTTTCTTAACTTCTTTATAATACTTACAGTAATTGGTTAAATTGCACATTTCACATTTAGGATTTCTAGCTATACAACATCTTCTTCCATGGAAAATAAGTAAATGATGAGCTAAGCTCCATTCTCTTTTAGGGAGTTCCTTTTGAAGTTGTTTTTCAACTTCTAAAACATTGTCTGAATCAGCCAATCCTAATCTATTTGATACCCTAAACACATGTGTATCTACTGCAATAGATGGAACACCAAAGGCATTTGATAAAACTACATTTGCTGTTTTTCTCCCTGCACCTGCTAAAGAAGTAATTTCCTCCATGGTTCTTGGAACTTCTCCATTAAACTTTTCCTTAAGTTGGTTGCACATCATAATTAGATTTTTAGCTTTACTTCTATATAATCCTATTTGTTTAATTCTCTCTTCAAGCTCATCTACTGAAAGAGTTAAAAATGCATCTAAGTCTGGATAATCTCTAAACAAGGTTTCAGTAACTTCATTTACCTTCTTATCAGTTGTCTGAGCAGAAAGTATTGTTGCTACTAAAAGCTGAAATGGAGATTCATGATTTAATTCACATTTTGCATCTGGATAATCTTCTTTTAATGTATCCAAAATAGCTTTAGTTCTTTTTTTCATAAAAACACCTACTTATATATTCCTCTATACTTTTCAGGTAGTAAGTTTGCTATTGATTTCATTATGTATTCCATACATCTATTATCATATTCATGTTTATCCTCATCTTTTTCCTTAGGTGGTAATGATAAGGGTTCTCCAAAATTAATATTTATATCTGCATAATTAAATTTTTCTCCACCCATATCTCCATTTTTATTTATTGGAAGAAAAACTTCTCCTCCTGTCATACCAATTGGAATTATTTTAGCCTTAGTAAGTCTTGCTATTAATAGTATGCCCTTCTTACCTTCTATCATTGCTCCAGTTCTACTTCTAGTTCCTTCTGGAAAAATCATAAGATTTTCTCCACCTCTAACTAATTTAACTATCTTAGTTATAGCTTCCTTATCTGCAGAATTTGGTTTAATTCCAACATTTTTAACTAGCATAGTCCCAAGCCTTGTTATTGGATCATTAGATAATTTAATTCCTGCTACAAAGGTTGGATCAAATTTTTCTTTAAGAATTTTATATAAAATTAATCCATCTGCATTACTTAAGTGATTACAAATGAATATTACAGGACCTTCTACATTTTCAATTTTTTCAAAACCTTCTACCTTTATATTAGCATATTTTTTAATATACCTATCTACAATTATTTTTGTTATCTTTACTACTAATGATTCTGGTAATATATTCATTACCTTTACTAATGTTGGTGATAACATTATTCTCCCTCACTTCCTAATTCATATATCTATAATTATATTTTATTACTATTTAAAAGTCTATCAACATAATCTTTTAAATATGGAGAATCAGTTTTCACTCCACTTATATCTCCCTTATCATTGTTAATTCTTATTAAGGCATTCCTCTTTAGCACATTTTTACCTCTCCACCCACAAGAAGTTCTAAAAAATGATTCCTTAAATTCCTTTGTACTTGCATTTACTAATTCTAGAGTATTATCATTATTCATAAAATCAAAAGGATAGAATTCTTTAATTTTAGAGAATTCAGCTTTTTCATTATATGGACAACAATTTTGACAACTATCACAGCCAAATACTCTTCCCTTTAATAATTTTATATGCTTATCATCTAAATCCTTTTTTTGAGTAAAATAAGATACACAAATATTACTATTCTTTTTATATGGATTTATAGCTTTGCTAGGACAACTCTTATAGCAAAGTTCACAGCTTCCACACTCTTTAAAATCCTGAATTTCCTTATAATTTCTTTCTGAAACTTCTAATTCTAAGTCTGTTATTATTTCTCCTAAAAATACATAAGAGCCATATTTTTCAGTAATTATTAAATTATTCTTTCCAACAAACCCAACACCAGCTAAATAAGCTATATACCTCTCTGGTAGAGAGTTACTATCCACAAAGGATAAAGCCTTTCCACCAGCATTTTCAATAAATTCACATATTTGATTTAAATAAAATTTTACTACCCTATGATAATCATTTCCTCTAGTATATACTGAAAATCCATTATCAAAATATTTTACATCATGAAGATAAGGGAAAGCTATTGATATAATAGTCTTCCCCTCTTCCATATAAATAAAAGGATTTATTCTCTTTGATATATCCTTTTCTTCAAATTCATTTTCTAGGCCTTTTTCTCTTCTATCATTAAAGAAAGCTTCAAGCTCTTCAAATTTTCTGCATTTGATAAACCCTAAGGTGTCTAACCCTAGTGAATTACAAAAATTTATAATATCCTCTTTCTTCATATTATCCCTCAAATACTATCCATCTAAATAATCATATGATTATATATAGTTTTCTTATTACCATCTTCATCTATTATCTCAATTATATCATTAACATTTCTAATTATATTTCTACCAGCACATCCAACAACAGTTGCATCTTTTGGTACATCCTTTAATACCACAGTATTAGCCCCAACTCTACTTCCCTTTTTTAGGACTATAGGTCCAAGAACCTTTGCACCTGCTCCAATTATAACATTATCTTCTACGGTAGGATGTCTCTTTCCCTTTTCTTTTCCAGTACCACCTAAGGTAACTCCATGGTATATGGTAACATTATCACCTATTTCACTAGTTTCTCCAATTACTACTCCCATTCCATGGTCTATAAATAAACCTTTTCCTATTTTTGCCCCTGGATGAATTTCTATACCTGTCATAAATCTAGCTATTTGTGAAATTAATCTAGCACAAAAAAATCTTTTATGATTATAAAAAAAATGTGATATTCTATAAGCTATTAACGCATGGATACAAGGATATAATAAAAACACTTCTATTTTACTCCTTGCTGCTGGGTCATTTTCTAATATATTATTAATATCATATCTTAAATTCTTAAACACAGATCTTCCTCCTCTATGTGATAATACTAATCATAAATACCCATAGATATATATTTTTCTCCACCATCTGGTGCTATTGCTAAAACCTTTTTACCTTTTCCTAATTTTTTTGCCATTTCTAAGGCTACATAAATAGCTGCTCCAGAAGATATTCCAAGTAATATTCCTTCTTTTTCAGCTATAAATTTTGTTATTCTATAAGCATCTTCATCTGAAACACTTACTACCTCATCAATAATTTCAGGTTTATAAATTTCAGGTATAAATCCAGAACCTAATCCTTGAATCTTATGAGCTCCTGCTCTTCCACCACTTAATACTGGTGACTTTTTAGGCTCAACTGCAACTATTTTTATATTATTTATTTTTTCTTTTAACTTTTCACCTACTCCTGTTATAGTACCTCCAGTACCAACTCCAGCTATAAAAACATCTAAATCATTTATGTCATTATAGATTTCTTCAGCAGTAGTATAATAATGATATTCTCTATTAGCTAAATTTTCAAATTGCTGTGGCATAAAATAATTTTCTTTCTTAGAAAGTTCAGTAGCCTTTTCTATAGCTCCATTCATTCCTAAGGAACCTTCTGTTAATATAAGCTCTGCTCCATAAGCCTTAATTAAATCCCTTCTTTCTTTAGACATACTATCTGGCATAACAATTACAACTTTATATCCTTTAAGTCTTCCTATCATTGCTAAAGCTATCCCTGTATTACCACTAGTAGGTTCAACTATAATTGAACCTTCCTTTAAAAGGCCTTCTTTTTCAGCTTTTTCAATCATTCCTAAGGCAGCTCTATCCTTAACGCTTCCCCCTAGGTTATACTTTTCTAATTTCACATAAACTTCCGCACTATTTTCTGAAACTAAATTATTAAGCTTTACTATAGGTGTATTTCCAATTAAATCTAATGTTTTACTATATATCATGTTTCCTCCAAATATTAATTAAATAAATTACCCTTCATATATAATGTTTAAACTTATAAAACAACAAAAAAACTTCGTCTCTAAGCTTTATAGAGACGAAGTAAACTCCGTGGTTCCACTCTAATTAGATTAAACTCTTAATCTCACTCTTAATGCACATTGCATTTCATTATAACGGATGATACCGGAAAGTCCTACTATTATTTCAAACCTCAACTCCAAAGGGCACTTCATATAAATTATAGGTGAAAAGTTCTCATCTATCTTTTCTCTCTGTAACCTTCCTTTATATTACTTTTCTTTTTCACAGTTTTTAATTCCGAGTAATTTACTAAGTTTTATATTTTATATTATATGACTAAAATTATAAATGTCAATATTCACTAGCTATCTTATTTTTTTCTTCCATATTGGATACAAAATTTCATCTATTATATCATGAGTGTTTACTGCTCCAATTAGCTTATTTTCCTCATCTATAACTGGAATTGTTAATAGATCATATTTTGCTATAAGTTCTATAGCTTCATCTATATTAACGTCATTTCTTATAACATCTATATCCTCTGTCATAATATCCTTAACTTTAACATCTGGTTTATTTAAAATTAAATCTGCTGGTGTAATAGATCCAATAACTACATCTTCTTCATCAGTTATATAAATTCTATAAAGCTCATCTTCTTCTAATTCTTCCATTTCTCTTAATATATCTATTATTTCTCCAACAGTTATATCTAAATTAAATGAAATAAAGTCTGTACTCATTATACTTCCTACAGCTTCATCTTCATATTCTAATATTTCTTTAACTTCATCAGCATCTTCTTTTTCTAAATTCACAAGAATTTTTTCTCTTTCCTCATCGTCTAATTCATCTAATACGTCTGCAATTTCATCATTAGACATTATTTCTAAAAGTTCTGCTGCTTTAGTTTCACTTAATTCCTTTATTATACTACCCTTATATTCTGGTTCTATTTCTTCTAATGTATCTGCTGCTAAATCTTCATCTAATGATTCAAATACTTGTTTTCTTGAGCTTGCATCTAAATTTTCTAGAATATCCGCTAAGTCAGCTGGATGAAGTGTTGAAAGCTTCTTATATGGAACTGAAATTTGTAAATTATTATTTACCATTTCTAAGGATTCAACATCATCCCACATTAAAACTCTATCTTCATAATCCTTTCTTAAGATTTTATAGATAAAGCTTCCAAGCTTTGCGCAATTTAGTCTTCTAAATCTTGCAAAAGGACCTGTTTCTACTGCAATAACTCTATATTCTCCCGCAATCTCAGCTATTCTTAAATCATCAACTCTTACTACTTGTTTACCATTAATATCAACTATTTTTTTATCTAATAAGTTTTCAGATAATAAATAGGAGTATGTCCTTGGTAGTATTTCCTTACTTCCTCTTGTAACTATTTTTATCCTATTACCATCCTGTTGATAAAAGTTAATAGTTCTAAACTCATAATGAAAAGTAGACCCATCACGTTTTACTTTATAGCCAATTACTCTAGGATAGCCATCTTCAGTAGTAACATAAATATCCTTAAGTTCTCCAATGCTTTCATCAAATTCGTCGTAAATCTTTCTTCCAAGAATATTTGTATATAGAAATACTGATAGCTTTTTCATATTCTTCATGTCTTTTCCTCCTCATTTTTTTAGAGGAGGCCTTTAAGAATGTTAATTTATAATGAAGCTTATCTCCTCTAAAAATCTAATATTCAGTTTTATTAAATCACTACTCTGAGGGACACCCTCCATTTAAATTCACCCCTTATTTAAACTTTATTTATTTAAATTAATCTACATTCTCTTCAATATTATATTATATTAAAATCAAGTAAAAAGGCAACTTATAAATGAAAAATAAATAAAAAAAGGATATACTGAAGGAAAGGAATTTATAAAAAATTATTCACAGGGTAATATTTTTATAAATTCCTAGAAAATAAAAAAAGCTACCTAAGTAGCTTTGAGTTAAATTCTTATTATATTATCCTATTGTTTCACGCCTAAGACTTTAAGTCCACCTTTTATACATTTTATGTTAAGTGGGAAATCTGGTCCCTTTTCACCATCTATGTCAGTTACTATATCCTCATGGGATTCAATATATAAATTATTAGTTTTAAAATAAATTACATTATCAGAGTCTAAATGCTCACCCTTTAATACCTTCACAAACAATGGTATAAGTTCAATAATAGGAATAGCTTTAAAAATAATAACATCTAATAATCCATCAGCAGCACTAGCCCTAGTTGCAAGTTTAAAATTACCTGCCGTTTGTCCATTGAATACAAGCATAAAGTACATATTACCTTCATACTCCATTTCTTCGGATTTAATTTTTATTTCAAGCTTTCTAAAATTAGGTAGTTCCTCTAGCCCCTTTAAATAGTAAGCTAGTTTCCCTATAGTATTTTTTAAATTAACATCTGTTTTTTGAGAAACATCAGTAAATAATCCAGTACTTGCAACATTGACAAAGTACTTATCATTTATACTTCCTAAATCCACAGAAGTAACCTCTGAAGATAAAATTTGTCTACATGCCTTCCTTATATCTGATGGCATTCCTAAGAATTTCCCAAAGTCATTGGCAGTACCAACTGGTAATATACCTATTGGAACAGATACCCCTGCCTTGGCCATAGCATTAACTACATTATCTATAGTTCCGTCTCCACCAGCAATTAAAACATAATAATAATTTGTATCTCTAAAGTCACTGAAAGCATTAATTACATCCATTTCCTTATCTATTCTATATGGGACAATAGTGTATCCTGCTTCTTGATGAATTTTTATTACACTATCTAAATGATCCAATATTACATTTTCTCCAGAATATGGGTTGTAGATAAATTTAACCTTTTTCACTTTACCCCTCCTTATTTTATAAAAGTAAATGTCTTTCTAAAAACTTGTTTGCAATATAATATATTACTATACTACTATATTTTTCATATAAATCAAATTATTTATTAATTACAAATCTTAATTTTATATTAATAATTATTAAAATCTTATAATAGCTTATCTTTTTGTAAATATTATGATATAATATTGCATTGATAATAAGATTAAGGCAAAAAATTAAAGCGACCTTAAAATCAGGAGTGATTATATGAGAAAAAGTTGTATTCCTAATATTTTTACATTTATTAATTTATCATGTGGCATAATATCTATTTTATACACTTTCCAAGAAAATTATTTATTTGCTAGCTTTTTTATATTAATAGCAGCACTTGTTGATAGATATGATGGCAGAATAGCTAGATGGTTAAATGTTTCTAGTGAACTTGGTAAGGAGTTAGATTCCCTTGCTGACCTTGTTTCCTTTGGTGTTGCACCATCTATACTAATGTTTTTAATGTATCAATTAAGAAATGTAGGTCCAGCAGGATTAATCGGTACAATAGTTTTATTAGCATTCCCTATTTGTGGAGCTTATAGACTAGCTAGATATAATACTTCCACTTTTGATGGAGTATTTACTGGAGTGCCTATAACTATTACTGGAAGCTTTATTGCTATATTTGCATTTTTCACAATTAATAGAGCAGTAAGCCCATTAATTCCAATAGTTTTATTAATATTAGGTTCTTATCTTATGGTGAGTACATTTAAATTAAAGAAAGTATAATATTGGTTTATATAAATATAGGAGCTGCATAAACAGCTCCTATTTCATATTCCCATTATTAGCTTTTAATTTTTAATAATTAATCCTCATCATCATCCTCTTCCCTTGAGGATGAATTTTGAAATTCCACTTCATTATTAATTTCAGTTAATATATTATCCTTAATAGTCTTATCATCTATAAAGCTTTTCTTTATTTTACAATACTTAATATAAGATGTATTACATTCGTCTAAAGTTTTTATTATTTCATCTATTATTTCTCCTAAGTTATCAGCCCTTTTAACGGCTTCCTTAACGTCACTTTTTTTAGCTTCAGATATATTATTAAGTTCATATGCACCACCTATTAACAACCTATAGGAGTTTACTAAAGTACTTAATAAGGTAGTAAGATTACTAACATCAGTATATTGATTATTTATTAAGCCTCTGTAGGACAATAAATTCACCTACTTATTTACCTATTTTTTCATTTCCATAACAAACTCATTATCTAGCTTATCATAGATTTTTTCCCCATTTTCAAATTGATTTTCTACTTCTTCTGACTTTTTACAAGAACTTTTTATATTTACAATCTCACAATTAATATTTCTTATTTCCTCTTTGATAATTTCCCTTGCATTATCAAATATTTCATTTAAAGTAAGCTCTATATAATCGTAATTTAAATTTGGACAATTAAGTTCTTTTATATTTCTATTATATATATCCTCAAGCTCACCTATATACTTATCTATAATTTGATTTTCATCAGATGAAGAAATAGGCATACTAACATTGATTATTAAATTTTTATAATTATTATAGAGATTTCTAAAACTTTTAGCATAATAATTAATTAATGTTCTAATATTAACTCCATTTTTATCTAAACAATTTTCCCTTTTAAGCTCTTCTATAAATTTCATAAAACTCTTGGAATAATTTAATATTTGTTCCTCTATTTTTTTATCATTTATGTTAATTAAATTTTCCATATACTCTGCAGTAAAACCAGAATCTTCTCTTGTATCTCCTATAGAATCTAAATCCTGTAGCATCTTTCTGTTAAAACTATACTTTGAATTACTTAAATCACTATCATATTCCATTGAATCATTTTCACTGTTATACCTAAAATCATCACTGAAGACTACAGGAACAAAAAAATCCCTTGGTATTGAAATAAACATAAGCTCCCTCCTTAAGCATTTGAAACTTTACAATAAGGTTTAAAATATGCCCTTGGATACTTACATAATGGACAAACTAATGGAGCTTCTTCTCCTTCATGGATATATCCGCAATTCATACATATCCATAAAGAATTCTTTGGCCCCTTAAACATTGTTCCATCTTCAATCTTATCATAGAGTTCCTTAAATCTCTTTGAATGTCCTTCTTCAACTTCTCTAAGTTCCTTATAGAAATCAGCTATATCATTAAATCCTTCTGCTCTAGCTTCATCCTCGAACTTTTTATATATATTGTCTGTTTCATTAGTCTCACCTAAAACGCTGTCTAATAAGTTGTTTTTGGTACATCCAATTAAGTTTAAATATCTACCTAACACTTCTCTTGCATGAGCTAATTCATTATGTGCAGTTTCATCAAAGATTTCTGCAACCCACTGATATCCATCAACTCTAGCCTTTTCAGCATATAAATTATATTTAGTTCTAGCTCTAGATTCACCTGCAAAGGTTCTATAAAGATTTTGTTCAGTTTTACTTCCTTTAAGATCCATAATATTCTCCTGTAAATTTATATATATTTATAGATTATGCAGGGTTTATTTAATTGTGAAATAAAAGAACTCCTAATTAATATATATATTCCTATCTTCATTACAAACTATTTCCATAGATTTCTCATCTTTACTCCTAGTTAATAATATAACCTTGTGTCCCCATAAATCTTGTATATACTTTAAGGTTTCCTTAGCATAAGTTAACTCTAATTCTCTTCCATCAAAATTATGCTCTAAAGTTAAACTTAAATCTCTTTTATTTAAATTAATAACTCTTATATATGGAATTGATTGAATTCCACAGGTATCTGCTAAATAGTTTCTAATTTCTCTAAAGCCCTCTTCATCTGGCACTTCTTTTACCATATAATCAAAACTCTTCTTAGCATATTGGAATAAATTAAGCTCCTGACAAAGCTCCCTTGTTAAATATCTTCTAATAAAGGAACTATCTCTTTCATTTTTTCTAACTTCAAATATCTTTTCCCTACCATACCTCTTTTCTATATCCTGAAAAATATTAAAGCCTATATAATAAGGATTTAGTCCCCCTAAAATAGGTGCAACTACATCATTATGTCTTTTTAGAAATTCAAAATGAAGCCCCTCATCTAAATCCAAGGATTTCAATATATTATAATGCCAAAAGCTTGCCCATCCTTCATTCATTATCTTAGTTTCAATTTGAGGTAAAAAATACTCGGTTTCTCTTTTTACTATTTTTAATATATTTTTTCCCCATTCCTCTAGGGAGCCATATTTTATAATAAATCCTAATAAATCATCAGAAGGCTCTAAAGGAATCTTAGATACATCTGGAAATGGCTGCTCTTCATATACATCTAATATACCCTTATTTTCCTTTTTAAAATTATAATCTGAAATAATACTATTCTTTAGCTCTTCTTCTGATAATTCCTTAATTCCAATTGTTCTAGGAATTTGATACCTTATTGCATGGGCTGCATCTAATATCTTTTCTACTTTTTCATATCCTATACTTGGGTCATTAATATATCCTCTTATTATCTCTGCATCTAGCTTAAACATCTCTATAACAGTTTTTGCCTTTGTGCCTTCTAAAAAAAGTCTATTATTTGCAAAAAAGTCATTATGTCCATATACATGTGCCATTGTTAATATTTGTAATAGCAATGTGTTTTCCTTCATTAAATATCCAAGACAAGGGTCTGAATTTATTACCATTTCATAAGGCAAACCAGTCATATTTAATGAATAAAGAGTTTTATTTTTATCATAAGCCTTACCATAGCTCCAATGAGGATATTTTGAAGGCATACCTAAATATGCCTCATATCCTAGCATTTCATTAAAACCTATTATTTCAAATTCTTGAGGATAAAAATTAAGACCAAACTCCCTTGCTTTACCTTCAATAATTTCATTCCACTCTTCTAAAGTTCTAACAGTATACTCCATCTTTACTCCTCCTTTAGCTCCTTAGATAACATTATCTTTAAAGCCATCCATAAATCCTTTTTCTCTTTAACTATTACAGATACAAAGTTTTTACAGGTTATTTCCTTATTAAATCTATAATACATAGTTGTTGAATAAGTAGAAGGTAGTAATTCAGCATATCCAAACATATTACTTATATCACATAATTCTCTTACAGATTTCATAGCTCTATCATTATCTTCGCTCCAGTTATCTCCATCACTAGCATAGACAGGGTATATATTCCACATCTCTGGTGGATATTTTTCTCTAATTAGCTTTAAAGCTTCATTAATTCCACTAGAAATATAGGTTCCCCCTGACTCTGCCTTATGAAAAAACTCAAATTCATTTACTACTTTTGCTACAGTAGTATGAGATATAAATTCAAAGGCAATATTAGTATATTTTCTCTTTATAAATCTAGATAAAACAAAAAATAGAGACCTTGCCATATATTTTTTACTACTGTCCATAGATCCTGAAACATCCATAATAAAAATCATTACTGCATTGCTTTCCTTCTTAGGTTTCTTTTTTATCCTATGATATCTAAGATCTTCATCCTTAAAAGGAAATCTTTTTATTTTACTATCAATTCCTGCTTCCATTAATGCTCTTTTTTGGCCTTGCTTCCTTGAAATCTTTGAAATCACAGTTTTCTTTTTAGCAAGCCTTGGATTTATTCCATATCTTTGATATCCACGCCTTCTCCCTGAGCTCTCTGTTATTATTTCTGAATATTTTTTTCTATCTAGATTAGGTAATTCTAAATCTTCTACTATATAATCCATAAGTTCTTCTAAGGTTATTTCTGTTTCATATACATCTTCCCCTGGGGAATTCCCAGCTCCTGTATTACCTGAATTACCAGAGCTTTTTCCACCATCCCCAAGTTTATCTCCACGTTTTTCTTGTCCCGTTCCAGTAGCAACCCCTTTATTATTTTTACCAAAAACAAATTGATATTCCTTTATTCCTCTAATAGGAATCTTAAATTTCTTATTTTTACTTTCACCTATTATGCTTTCTTCTGAAAGTATATCTCCTAAGTTTTCCTTTATAGACTTCTCTACTAGTTGCCTATGTCTTCTCCTATCTTCTATAGATCTATCATGCTCTAATGGATTATCTGTGTTGTCTCTAAAGATTGCCATTATATCAATCCTTCCATAAGTTGTTTGCTGCATATTTAAGTATTACATCACAACAATGTAGGCAATATCCATTATTTTGCATTTCTTCAACCATAGAATTATACTTTTCTGCTTGTTCTGAATTTCTAACCCTAGACTTAGTTATTATTCTAGATAAATCTTTTACAGATGCCATAAGTTTCTTTTCTATTGCTTCCTTTAAAGGTTCATAAGAAGAATAATCTATTTTACTACCATTTCTAACTAAATAAAACATATAGGAAGTTACATCTGCTCTAAAGCCCTTGGAGGAATTTTCTGAAACTCCAATTTGTTCCTCTATACTTCTCATAAATTCTTCATCTGGATTTAATTCTTCTCCAGTAGAGTTATCCTTTATTTTACTCTTATTAACAAAAGCTTCTGCATTATCTATATAATTATCAAAAAGGCTTTCTGCTTGTTCTCTAAAGGAATGAATAAATGCCTTAGTAATTTCCTTTTCTAATATCTTGTTATATTCTTTTCTTATGGTATCTTGAATAAATCCTAGATATTTCTTCTTATCTTCTATAGCTATATCTAACTCTTTAACAGATTTAATTATGCTTTCCATTATACTTAGTGGATTAATACAATTATGCTCTGAACTAGATAGTGCATTATCTATTGCTTTTATAATAAATCTTGTACTAATTCCCTTCATACCTTCATAAGAGCCAGCTTCTTCTCTAAGCTCACTTATATCTATTCTCTTAGTTCCACCCTTTTCAACTATTTCTTCTCCGTTATATATCTTAAGCTTAGTTATAGGGTCTACCTTAGCTGATGCTGATAACCTTGATAGAATTGCAAACATAGCTGCAATTTCAATAGTATGTGGAGCTATATGAGCATTAAAATTACTCTTCTTTAATATCTTTTTATAAATCTTAACTTCTTCATCAAGCTCTAAGCAATATGGAACTTCAATTTTAACAATTCTATCTAGTATAGCTTCATTAGTGTGATCTGATTTAAACTTATTCCATTCTGCCTCATTAGAGTGTGCAATTATAACTCCATCAAAATAAATCATAGAACCTTTTCCAGGTGATGGAATAGACTTTTCTTGAGTGGCAGTAATAATAGTGTGAAGATATTCAACGTCATTTTTAAATACTTCTATAAACTCAACTAAACCTCTATTCCCAACATTAAAGGCTCCATTTAATGAGAAAATTCTTGGGTCATCTTCTGGATAAATATCCATTTTAGAAATATCTATTGACCCTGTTAAAATAGAAGTATCTTGATTATTAGGATCTACTGGTGGCACAACGCCAATTCCCTTTCTTGATCTAATAGAAAATTCCTTTCTTTCTACTGGGAAATTTTCATATTCTCCATTATAATCATTTAATAATTTATACCTACATACTGGACATAAATCTCCTTCTATTTTAGTTCCTAATAACTTCTCAAATTCTGGCCTTAAATGACTTGGTATTAAATGTAGAGGCTCTTCATGCATAGGACATCCCTTTAAAGAATAAATTGGCTCACATTCTACTAAAGCTCTCTTTAAAGCTTCAACTAAAGAAGATTTTCCTGCTCCAACTGGTCCAACTAAATATAATACTTGTCTAGCTTCTTCTCCATTCATAGATGCTGAATGAAAGTAGTTTACAAGTTTCATTATTATCTTATCAATACCAAAGAAATCATCCTTGAAGAATCCATATTTTCTTATAGAATCATTGCCATATATCTTTTTAACCTTGGGATTTTCTTCACCTTTTAATACTTCTACTCCCTTACTAACTATCATGTCATAAATTCGCCCATGTGAAAGCTTTGCTATATCTGGGTTAGCTTTAACTATCTCTAAGTAATCCAAAAATGTTCCTTCAAATTTTTCTCTATTTCTGCTGTCTCTATCGCTTTTTATAAATTCCTTTAAATTCAAAATGACTCCCTCCTTTTTATAAAATATATTCATTCTTCATGTTTATATATGACAAATATTTAAGGTACAAATATTCCCTTTAATTTTCTATAAGTATGCAAAGCTCTATAAAAAAGTGAATGCAAAATGAGATAAATATTATATTCCTTGCCACCTCGCAAGCTCCAAGTAGCCAGAAAATAATATTTATCTCACCTTATAAAAACTGAAGGAAATAATTCCTCATACCTAATAATTATGAAAGAGTTGCTCTATAACTTAAATCTCTTCTTTATTTCTTTGATTAATTTTCTACAAATTCATTAATTACAATATACTCATATCTTTCTTTCCATATTAAATTGGTAAATTCATAAATAATTTATTTGCTTTTAGGCATTATAATTTATATTAATCTAATTTTTAATAAAATTTATTAGTTTAATAACTAACAACATTGTTAAATTAATATTTATTATTATTTGATAACAATTATTGTTTTATTGATTATAATGTAGTATAATGATAATAAATAAAAAACATATAAAGGGGTGTTAAATATGGACGGAATTGCATGTGCATTAAGCAAAAAATGTAGAAGAGAAAAATCAGAGGAAATTGTAAAGAAAATTAATCAAGAACAAGAAGCATACGAAAATATTTACGAAAACACAAACGATAATAATAATAATAATAATAATGAATAAATATAGATTAATGTGTTAACATTAAATAATCCGTAAAAATAGCTGCCATTTAGACAGCTATTTTTACGGATTATTTAATTTCTAAACTCTTACTTCTTCTCTATTCCTTCTTACTTTTTTTCCATTCTTATATTTTTCTCCACCATTCCCATTGCTTTATAAAATTCTAAGGCTACCTTATTGAAACTCCAAACACCAAGCTCCAATGCATCTGCTCCCTTATTTTTAACTAAATTATAAACATACTCAAATAGAATTTTGCCTAAGCCTTGCCTTCTAAAAGATTCCTTAATGCATATTTCATCTATATAAGCGTAATATCTATCCTTTAACAAATCTATATTTCTTAAATCCACATATCGGATAATAGTATATCCAACCACTTTATTATCTAATGTAATAACTATTACTTCTATCTCACTATCCTTTAAAATTTCATTAAAATAGCATCTACAAATTGGTTTTCTTTCCTCTTTGTATATATCAGGTCTATTTTTCACATGACATAAATGTAATTCTTTAGAAATATTACATATACTTTTGTAATCCCTTAATTTAGCTGCTCTAATATCTACCCCAAAAAATCACCCCATAACTTTAAAATACAAACGTTTCAATTAACAACTAATATATGTAACATTCTTAAAATTTTCTCCTATAATAAATTATAAAATACTATATTAGGAGTTTATGTATGAATTTTAACGATGATGATTCAATTCTTTATCAAGATGATTCTAGTTTAAGACCTCCTCCATTTTCAAACTTTCAACCCTTCAATCCTAATCCAATTCCTGGTTTCCCACCAGGTCAAAATCAAGGAAGTAATTTAAATATTGGTCCTCCTCCTAACTTCACTCCTGCTAAAAATGCAGCTGGAGTTAAAAGCTTAAATCAAGAAAGCAGTAGTGTTAAAGGGAAAGGCCCTCAACCTAAGGCTGTAAGTCCTGGTTCTATAAGCTTTTGCTTATTTAAATTTACTTATATATGGGAAAGAGGTGGAAGGAATTACTGGGCCTTCTTACTAAATGTTGATAGAAAAAGTGTCTCTGGATTACGTTGGTTTAGGGGTACCTGGGTTTATTTTGGAGTAGACTTAAAGAGAATAGATTCATTTATATGTTATAGAAATGATTCTACAGAAAATGAAAGCACAAGAAAAGAATCACTAATTCAAACCAAAAAAGAATTTAAAATTGACGAGGTTAAGCATACTTATACAAGAATATTATCTTCAGTTGAAATTCCTGAAGAAAGAGAAGATTTTATAGTAAGTTACTTAGGTGAAGTTGAAGGAAATGATTTAACAGTAAAGATTCCATGTAAACAAAGAAGAACTATAAGCTATAGAATAGTTTTAGAAGTTAAATATCCAGAAGGCTTCAATAGAAATACAATAGATGAAATTAATGCCCTTGCCTTTGAAGCATCAAATGAAGCTTTAAAATATTTAGATGATTTTAGAGACAGTAAGAAATTCCTAACACCTTTTGAAGTCTTTAATAATTCTACTAAAAATATAGGTAAAGCTGTAAAAGTTTTTTCTGCAGAATTTACAGCTAAAATCAAAAAATTGAAACTTCATAGAGATCTTTCTAAAGAAATAGAATACTCATTAACAGAAGAAAAAGTAGAAGAACCATGGAGAATAGTCTGATATTAATGGATAATGCATAATGCGTAATGCATAATTATGGTGAAAACTCCCTAGGAGTTTTAGAGAATGAAGAATTAAGAATGTAAAATGTAGAATTAAGGAATAAATTCCTCCAAAGTCGGAATTTAGAAATGAAAGAATGAAGAGCTTCTTTGCTGAAGCAAAGTCAGCATGAAAGAATGAAAAAATTAATGATTAAATTCCTTAGGAATTTATAGCTTTTAATAACTCAGCTTGTCTGAGTTATTTCCCTAATTATGCATTATCAATTACGCATTATGCATTATTTTAAGTGTATTATCAATTATACATTATGCATTATTTTCATTGGTAAAGTGAACAATGCATAATTAGGTATTAAATTCCTTCGAATTTATAATTTTCATAACTCAGCTTGCCTGAGTTATTTCCCTAATTATGCATTATCAATTATGCATTATGCATTTATTTAAATTATGAATATATTATTTATTTTGAATATATATTTTATATTCAAAAGGTAAAACCTTAATATTTTTATTTAGGATAATGTCTTTTTCTTCTATGCAATCTGTGCAGTTTATTTCATTTAATTCTTCAGGTAGTGGTATTTCTACATCTATGTCATCGTTATTTAAAATTACATATAAGATTTCTTCTTCTGATTCTTTTTTGTACATTAGGGTATTAGTGTTTGTATCTATATTTACCCATTGAAAATTTTCTATTTTAAAGCTTTCATGATTTTTTCTTAAATCTACTAGTTTTTTTATAAATAAATATAAATCTTGATTTTGTTTTTCTTTTTCCCATATCATAGGTTGTCTATTACTATGTTCTCCGCCTGTCATCCCAATTTCACTTCCATAATAAATACAAGGTGATCCTGGGAATGTAAATAGTAAAATATATGCAAGTTTTGCTACGTCTATCTTCCCATCTACTACATTTAACAAACGCTCAGTATCATGGCTATCTAAAAGGTTAAATAGATTTTTAGTTAAATGCTTTGGATATCCTACTAGCAATTTACTAATTTCAAATTTAAATTCTTCTACATCATATTTAACTTTAGAAGAGTTATTAAGTCTAAAGAAAGACCACATAGGTATTAAAAATTCATAGTTCATAACTGAATCAAATTGATCTCCTTGAAGCCATGGATATGAATTATCCCAATTTTCTCCTATTAAATATATATCTGGCTTTATAGCCTTTACTCTTTTTCTAAATTCTCTCCAGAAATCGTGAGAAACCTCATTTGAAACATCAAGTCTCCAACCATCTATATTATATTTTTCTATCCAATAACAAGCTACATTTAAGAGATATTCTCTTGCAATAGGATTACTTGTATTCCACTTTGGCATAGATTGTGTATATGCAAAGGTATAATAATTTAGTTCTTCCCTTGGTGCTTCCTGTGGCACACCATTTTTTACTTCTCCATATACTATAGGCTTATTTTCATCTAATACATAAAAGCAATCAAAATATTTAGATTTAGAGCCCTTTTCTATAACATCTTGCCAATAGGGATGGAAGAATCCACAGTGATTAAACACAGCATCTAACATAATCTTAATTCCACGCTTATGTGCTTCTTCCACTAATTCTCCCAAGGTTTCATTATTGCCAAATTCTTTATCAATGTTAAAATAGTCTGTAGTATCATATTTATGATCACTAGGTGATTCAAATATTGGTGTTAGGTATATTCCATTAAAACCCATATCCTTAATATAATCAAGTTTTTCTATAATACCAGCTAAATCTCCATTACTTTTTCCATTTGAGCTATAAAAACTCTTAGGAAATATTTCGTACCAAATAGTATCAGATACCCATTTTGGTGCTTTATAAATATCTTCTTCATTTATATAAGGATAATTAAAATAATTAAACAAGTCATATAATTTATTTTCATCCTTAGTGTAAGGAAGCCTATGATGGCTTCCTAAAATATATTTTTCATCATTATTTTCAAGTATAAAACAATATTTAATTCTCTTCCAATTAATATCCTTAATCTCTGCAAACCAAACATCATGATCCCTAGTAATATGTTCTTTTGTCATTTTAATCCTATATACTGATTCCTTATCAAAATCATATATTCCTGTTCCATCATTCCTAGGTATCCAATTGAATGGATCTACAGCTAAAAGTTCAATAGCCTCCACATCATTTTTAGATGTTTTTATCCTTATATGCAGCTTGTCTTTACTATATGCATATGAATAAGAACTTTTAGGCTCATGTATAACAGCTGCAAAATTCATGCTGATTCTCCTTTCATTATTCACTTGTTACTAAAGCTTCAAAATCACTTTGTGCTTTTTTTGCTCCTTCTTCTGGTGTCATTTTTCCATCAAATACAGGATTTAAAACGCTTTGCATTATTGTCCAATAATATGAAATCCTCTTTGTACTTGGCATAGGTACTGAATTCTTAAATTGTTCAGTAAATACACTTAAGTCCTTATCTTCCTTTAATCCCTTTACATTTGATATATCATTTTTTGCAGTAATCTTATATGACTTTTCATATAAAAGTTGTGCACCTTCATCTGATGATAAGAATGTTGCTAATAATTCTGCTGCCTGTGGATATTTAGAGTAAGATGAAACATAAGCACTTTGAACTCCACTTAAAGACTTCATTTGTTTTCCATCTAATGTTGGAAGCTTTGTAACTCCAAAGTTAACATTTTCAGCTTTTAAAGATTTAATTAACCATGGTCCTATTGGATAATAAGCAGTTTTTCCATCTTTAAAATTTTGCTCAAGAAGTGTCATTGTTTCCATCTTTAAATCATCTGCTTTAATAGGGATAAATTCCTTTAACTTAGCAATATTTTCTAGACCTTTTTTAAACTCTTCTGTATTAAATCCTGGATTATCTCCGTCTTTACCATCTGGTCCAAAAAGTTGAAAACCATTTAAGCTTAAATATGGATAAGCTGGGAATCCATCTGTTGGTACAGTTAAATACCAGAATTTATTTGCACTTGCATCATTATATTTAAGAGCTTCTTCTTTTATTTGTTCCATAGTTGTAGCTGGTTCACCCTTAACTAAATCCTTATTGTATAAAAGTGCATAGGTTTCTACAGATACAGGTACTCCATATATCTTTCCATCATCAGTAACTGTTTTAACTGCTACTTCTGAAACTTGATCCTTTACTATTTTACTAGCATTTGAGCTAAGTTCTGCTACTACACCTGAATCCTTTGCTGTAGTAAATAAGTCATGTGGAGCTACAAATACATCCGCTCCATTACCTGATGGCCCATCTAACATCATTTTATTAACAACATCAAAACCAGTTTCTTGAACTTCAACTTTCACACCATATTTTGCTTCAAATTCTCCTGCTACAGCTTTACCAAATTCAGCATCTCCAGAAAGTACCCAGAAGGATAATTCTGCTCCTTCTTCTGGTTTTAATTCTGATGCTTCCTCTTTAACATTGTTGTCTTCATCAGTTGGTATTTCCTTTTTAGAACAACCACTTAAAGCTCCTAGTAACATAGATGCAACTAAACATAAATTGATTATCTTTTTAAATTTCATTTTATACCCTCCAAACTAATTTTTATCAGCACCTGCTGAAATACCTTGAACTAAATATTTTTGAAAAATAATAAATACTATTGTAATCGGTATGGCTATAAGTACAGCTCCTGCTGCAAATATAGTGAAATTAATACTTTCTTTTCCATTTATTAAAGCAAACAATCCAACTGCCAATGTTTTAGATTTATCATTAGATAATAAGATATTTGGTAAAATAAAGTCCATCCAAGGAAGCATAAATTGAGATACTGCGCAATAAGTAATAATTGGTCTTGCCATAGGAATAATTATCTTGAAAAAGGCTTGGAATCTAGAACATCCATCTATATATGCTGCTTCGTCAATTGCATATGGAACACCATCTAAGTATCCTTTTACTAACCAGGTATTATAAGGTATAGCCCCTACTGAGTATACGATTACCATACTTATAGGCTTTCCTACTAGCCCTAGTATTAAAAATAAAGTATATATTGCTGTCATAGATAAAAAGGTTGGGAACATTGATAAAATCATTATGGCCATAAGGCTTGTCTTCTTTCCTTTAAACTTAAAACGTGACATAATCCAAGATGTTAACATTATCAAAATTAAAGAAAAGAAAGTACTTGCTGTTGCAATCTTTAAAGTATTAAAAAACCATGTAGTATAATTTGTCTCTGAAAATAACCTTCTATAGTTATCTAAAGTTATTTTCCCTAAATTAATACCTGTTGATGGTCCACTTCCTCTTTGAAAAGAAGATAGGATTATCCACATAACTGGAACAATAACAATTAAAGACATAATAATAAGTTCTGCATTTACTAAAAAAGCTGTTATCTTCTTTCTCATAATTATTACCTCCTATAATTCCTTAAAGGATACAGTTCTTTTAAAATTCCAATAAGAAACACCACCTACAATAATAAATAATAAAACACTCATTACAGCAGCAATATCATACATTTGTTGATTTAATGTCAGTTTATATATCCAAGAAATCAAAATATCTGTATCTCCTGCAAATTGCATTTTTTCATTTATAGGTCCACCTTGAGTTAGGAAGTAAATTGCTCCAAAGGAATTAAAATTTGCTGCCATACTCATAATTAAATTAGGAATAGTAGCTTTGAATACTAATGGAAATGTTATTTTCTTAAAAGCTTGAAACTTTCCTGCTCCATCAATGTAGGCTGCTTCATATAGGCTTTTATCTAAATTTGCAAATACTCCCAGCATCATAACCATAAACATTGGAAAGCTAAGCCATAAATTAACTACTAGTACAGTAATTTTTGCTATTATTGGGTCAGATAAAAATGGTATATTTTCTGATATAATCCCAAGCCTTAATAAAAGGGTATTTAATGGTCCAAATTGTCCATTTAGCATATTTCTAAATACTAATAGAGAAATCATTTGTGGAATTGCCCAAGGTAAAATTAAAATAGTCCTAAATATTTTTTTAAATTTTACTGATTTATGATTTACTATTATAGCTTGGAACATTCCTAAGAAATATGATGATAAAGTTCCTATTAATGTCCAAATAACTGTCCATATTAATACCTTAAAAAATGTTTGAGACCAAATAGGTACTGTAAATAATTTTTTAAAGTTATAAAGTCCAACCCAAGATAATAATTTACCTGGTGGAAGATGATCTCTATTGTAATTTAAAAATGCTGTCAATATTGAAAATATTATAGGCATAACCACTACAAACAAAAATGCAATTCCTATAGGTACTAGAACCATATAAGGGAAATTCTTATTTTTAGTTTTCTTAAAATACTCTAGTGAAGATACATATTCAGAAGTTTCATCAATTTTCTTACCAGTTAAATATGCATCTCTAAGATTGTATATATATACACCTATAAATAGGATTAAAGTAAATATAGCAATCATTCCATTTATAACAAGCATAGTAGAATGATCTCCGTACTTTCCTCCTGTCTTTTCTCCTAGGGTTATTAACCCCCAAAAACCTTTAGTAAAGAATCCTCCATGGAGCCTAATGGAGAAATCATTTACATAGCCTGCAAAATATTCAATCCAATATCCATTAAATACTTCTAAAGATATCATTAGTAATTGTAATGCAAACATTATAATACCTTTTAATCTTTGCTTACAAATGAAAAACTGACCGCTTCCCCAGAAAAAAATTGATAAAATTAATGATTTTTTTCTTTTCATCAAAACCTTCCTCTCTGACATAATCTAATTAACTACTTCTTTTGTTTAGGATAACTTATATTTTACTTATACGCTTAACCTATTGAAATTATAGTACATTAATAATTTAATATCAACGATTTTATATACACATTTTGAAATTTAGAATATTAAACAATTTTATATTTGCTAACTTTTTATAAAAACTACTTAATTTATTTTCTTAACTAAAAGTAAAAAGATTAACTATTAGAATTTACATACC
>JAEXLD010000046.1 GCA_023445445.1 Bacillota bacterium | reverse complement strand
ATATGGTTCCTTTTAAATAAGACAGTTTTAGGATATGAATTAAAGGCTGTTGGATTTAATAGATTTGGTGCAGAATATGCAGGTATGCCTGTTAATAGAAACATAGTTATATCAATGATGATAGCTGGAGCCTTAACAGGTCTTGCAGGAGTAATACAATATACAGGTAATGCAAATATAATGCAAATAGGAGTAATGCCAAGCCAAGGCTTTGATGGAATTGCAGTAGCTTTACTTGGAGCTAGTAACCCTATTGGAGTTATTTTCTCATCAATATTCTTTGGAGTATTATATGTAGGAAAAGGCTTTATGAATGCTGCTGTAAAGGTACCACCAGAACTTGCTGATACTATAATGGCTACAATAATTTATTTTGCAGCTACAAGTATGGTAATGGATAAGGTAATTAAGAAATTTAGAAAATCTAAAAAAGATAAGTCTAATAAAAAAGACATTTCTAATGAAAGGGTGGTGGAAAAATAATGTGGAGTATAATTGAACAAATTTTTCCATATGCAATTTCTTATACTATACCTTTATTAATAACAGCTTTAGGAGCACTTTATTGTGAAAGAAGTGGAGTTGTAAATATAGGTTTAGATGGACTTATGATAATTGTGTCTTTTGCTGGAGCTCTTACAGTATCTAAATTACAAGCTAGCGGAGTGCCAGGAGCTTTATGGATTGGTTTATTAGTGGCAGTAATAGTAGGAGTATTATTCTCATTACTTCATGCCTTTGCAAGTATTAATTTAAATGCAGATCAAGTTATAAGTGGTACTGCTATAAATATGATGGCAGGAGCATTAACAGTTTATTTGGCAAGAAACATTACAGGAAGTGGTAATATAAGAGTAGGAAATGTATTTCCTAGAATAGATGTACCAATACTTTCAGATATACCTGTAATTGGGCCTCTTTTCTTTAAAGGAACATATGCTACTACATGGTTAGTATTAGTAATATTATTAGTTAGTGCATTCTTATTATATAAAACTAGTTTTGGTTTAAGATTAAGAGCCTGTGGAGAACATCCTCAAGCAGCACAAGCAGCTGGAGTAAGCGTATTTAAGATGAGATATATAGGTGTTATGATATCTGGAGGAATGTCAGCTTTAGGTGGAGCTATAATTCTTTTAACATATTCAGGAGAATTTAATGGTAATGTAGCAGGTCTTGGATTCCTTGCATTAGCAGCATTAATATTTGGACAATGGAAACCACTTGGAATATTAGGAGCAACTTTCTTCTTTGGATTTGCTTCAACTATTGCAAATGTGTCACAAGCTATACCAACATTAGCTCAAATACCAGGAGTTATATTAAAGATATTCCCTTATGTAGTAACTCTAATAGCATTAGTATTATTCTCTAAATCATCACAAGCTCCAAAGGCTTCTGGGGAACCTTTCGATACAGGTAAGAGATAATATAAATAAGAGATAATTTTAGATTATTTAAGAATAGACATCGAAGTGTTTAGCATAGATATTTAATATCTAACTTAACAATAGATGTCTATTTACTAAATAATTATTTTTTTAGCAGCAAATGTTAAAAATTTACAGATAATGAAATAAGAGTAAAATAGAGAGCGGTATAATTTTTAGAATAGTTATCAATTCATCGTGGTTATTATTATAATAACATAAATATAAAATGGGAGGGGTAAAATGAGAATTAAGAAAGGGAAGTTAATAAGATTAATAGCTACACTAGTAGCCTTTACTTTTATTATAGGAAATTTTCCTATAAAATTAGTAAAAGCTACAGCAGATGAATTATCAACAAAAACAATTCAAATTCTTGCTACTACAGATTTGCATGGAAGGTTTGTTCCATTTGATTATGCAAGGGCAACTTATTCTGATGGGGGATTAACTCAAATTGCAACACTAGTATATGCTGAAAGAAATGAAAATCCTAATAATACTATACTTGTAGATAATGGTGATAATATCCAAGGAAATTATAATCATCTGTTTTTAGATGATGAAAGCAACCCAATGATGGCAGCCATGAATAACATGGGATATGATGCATTTAATTTAGGAAACCATGAATTTAACTTTGGCATGGATAAATTAAAGGATATAACATCACAATTAAAAACAACTAAAGTTTTATGTGCTAATTTGTATAAGGAGGGAAACAGAGTTTTTAATCCGTATATTATAAAAACTTTAGAAGATGGAATAAAAGTTGCAACAATAGGTGTAGTTACACCTCATATTACTAAATGGGATGGTCCTAATTTAAGTGGATATGATGTAACGAATCCAACAATTGAAGTTGGAAAGGTAATAAATGAAATAGAAGCAGTTGGAGGAGCTGATGTTTATGTTGTAACCGCTCACATGGGATATGAAAGCGAATATGGGAGTGGAGACTCGGCAAAGGAATTAGCTGAAGCTAATCCAAAGGTAAATGTAGTAATTATGGGTCATAGCCATATGTCCAATCTTAGTAAGACAGCAGGTAATGCAATTTTAATTCAACCAGCCAATAATGCTGGAAGCTTGGGAAAAGTTGAAATAAAATTAACTAAGAATAATGATGGGAAATATAAGATATCAAACAAAGAAGGTAGCTTTATTAGCACATCTAAAGTACAAGAAGATAGTACTTTAGCATCAATATTAAGTAGTTATGATACTAGAGCCAAAGCAGATGCTAATACATCTATAGGAAAACTTGAAGGACCTAGTTTAGCAGATGAAAATGAAATTAAAGATATTCCAGAATCACTAGTCAAAGATCAAGGCGTAACAGATTTCGTAAATGAAGTACAATTATATAATAGTGCTAAACATTTATCTACTAAGGGAATAGATCCAAAGAGCATATACCTTGTATCAGCGGCAGCACTATTTGATGCAGATTCTAATATGAAGTCTGGCGAAATAAGAAAATCAGATGTTTCTAAGATTTATAAGTATGATAATAAGCTTTATACAATTAAGACTACAGGAAAACAACTTAAAACCTTTATGGAATGGACAGCAAAAATATATAATACATTTAGAGGCGGAGATTTAACAGTATCTTTAAATCCTGATATAAGATTATATCAATATGATATGTTTACTGGAGTTAGTTATGAAATAAATATTGCTAAGGAGCCAGGAAATAGAATAGAAAATCTTAAATTCCAAAAGGATGGTAAGTCAGTTGAAGATAACGATGTAGTATATCTATCAGTTAATAATTATAGATATGATTCAATTTTAGTATCTATATTAGAAAAAGGAACACATGAAAAGATATACGATACTAATAATGATAGTATTTCTGACATGAGAGATTTAATAACTGATTATATTACAAGTACTAAGAAAGGTGTTATTAAAAGAAATGTAGATAATAATTGGAAGCTTACAGGAATTAAATATGATGAAGAGCTAAGAAAGGAAGCTGTAAATTTAGTTAAAGAAGGAAAACTTACAATACCAACATCAGCAGATGGAAGAACTCCAAATGTAAGTAGTTTAACTATAAATGATGTCTTAAAGGCTAAAAATATAAAGAGAGTTGAATTAATAAGCTTTAATGACTTACATGGTAATGTTCAAGAAAGCGGTAAAAATGTTGGAATAGCTAAATTAGCCTCAGCAATAAAAGAAAGAACCTCATTAAATGGATTTTCTAATTATGAAGCTATAGCACTATCAGCAGGAGACTTATACCAAGGTACAGCTATATCTAACCTTACTAAGGGGGCACCAGTAAGTGAATTCTTAAAAGAAATAAAAATACCTGCATCATCAGTTGGAAATCATGAATTTGACTGGGGCAAAAACTTAATACCTAAATGGGCGAAAGAAGGTGATTTTGATTTCTTAGCAGCAAATATTATTGATAAGAAAACAGGAAAGCCTGTTGAATGGGCAAAACCGTATAAAATTATAGAAGTAGATGGAGTGAAAATAGGCCTAATAGGTGTTACAACACCAGAAACAGCATATAAGACAACTCCAGCAAATGTATCTGATTTAATTTTTGAAGATCCTTCAATATCAGTTCAAAAATATGCTGATAAATTAAGAACTGAAGATAAAGTAAATGCAGTAGTTGTATTATCTCACTTAGGAGCAACAACAGATAAAAGTGGAAAAACTACAGGAGAAGCTGTAGATTTAGCAAATAAGATAAAGAATGTTGATGCTATTATAGCAGCTCATGATCATCAATTTACTAATGTAGAGGTTAATGGTGTTAAGATAATTGAAGCTGGATATAATGGTAGAGCTTTAGGATTATTAACTTTTGATTTTGATAACTTAGGAAAACTACTTTCACTTAAGGCTAATTTAGATAAACTTTATGAAAGAAGTTCCAATATAGTAGCAGATGAATCTTCAGAAAAAATAGTTAACAAATATGAAGAAGAATTAAAGCCAATTCTAAATGAGAAAGTAGCAGATTTAGATAAGGATTTATCTCATGATAGAAATGAAGGACTTACACCACTTGGTATAGTTGTTTCAGAAACTATGAGAAAAATTGCAGGAGTAGATATTGCTATAACTAATGGTGGAGGCGTAAGAGCACCTTTAAGTAAGGGAGTATTAACAATGGGAGATTTATATACAATATTACCATTTGACAATACTTTAGTAACCATGGAATTAAAAGGATCAGATGTAAAATCTGCAATAGAACATGGAATTATGCCAGATAACTTTGGTTGGGGACAATTCTCAGGAATAAAGGTTTGGTATGATAAGAATGCTACAGCAGGGAACAGAATTACATCAATAAGGTTAGCTGATGGAACTCCATTAGATATGGATAAATATTATACAGTTGTAGTTAATGACTTTATGGCAACTGGTGGAGATGGATATAATTTTAGTAATGCTAAAAATATGAAAGATACAATGCTAGTAATGAGGGATGAAATAATTATAGAGTGGAAAACTAATGGAATAAATACTAAAACAGAGAATTTATTAATAGCAGGAGCTGATGATACTAAGGAAACTATAAAACCTGGTGATAATGATAAACCTACAGCTGAAAAACCTTCTTTTAATAATAAGGGTAATTTACCAATGACAGGTGGACAAGACTCTATAAATATGGCCATATTTGCAATAATGATTTCAGGTATAGGTTATTTTATGTTTAAGAAAAACAAAAAGAAAAAAGTAAGCTAATAATTATTTTTTAGGAGTTGTATAGTATATACAGCTCCTATTAAAAATTATTTTCCTAGGATCAGCACTATATTTTAGAGGTTAAAACTAAATAATTTGGACATAATAATAAATAGACTTGATAAATTTAGAGTATTAATTCATAATATAAATACATATATAAATTCTAATAACCATATCTTGATATCTTATAACTCCCATAAATAGAACATAGGAATAAAATATGGAGGTGTAATTTTGAATAAGGAAAATTACGAGAAAAAAACTTTAATAGAGTTAAAAGAAATAGCAAAAGAACTTAACATAAAGAATATTAGTAAATTAAAGAAAAGTGAGCTTATAGAAGAGATAGTAAATAACTCACCTAAAAGTATAGAAAAAAATGGTGTTATATTACAAGAAAAAATAACTCCTAAGGGTAAGAATGAAGATACCCCAAATACTATAAATGATAATAATGAGGAAATTAGGGAAGAAAAGAGAGAAAGATTAAAGGTTATGATAAATGAATCCGATACTGCCATTGGAGTATTAGAAATTTTAGAAAATAACAGTTTTGGATTTTTAAGATGTAACAATTATCAAACTGGTGAAAATGATATTTATGTATCCCCATCACAAATAAGAAGATTTAATTTAAGAACTGGAGATGAGGTCCAAGGAAAAGTTAGAGAATCAAAAGAAGGGGAAAAATTTAAAGCATTACTTTATGTTGAAAAAGTAAACGGAGAAAATCCTGAAAGAGCGGTAGGAAGAAAATCATTCGAATCTTTAACACCAATATATCCACAAGAAAGACTTCATTTAGAAACTAACAATGAAAATGATTTGTCATCACGATTAATGGATATAATTTGTCCAATAGGAAAAGGTCAAAGAGGTATAATAGTAGCACCTCCTAAAGCAGGAAAAACTACTTTATTAAAGAAAGTAGCTCAAAACATATCTAAAAATTATCCGGAAGTAAAGTTAATAGTATTGTTAATTGATGAAAGACCTGAAGAAGTAACAGATATGAAGAGGTCAATTAATGGTGATGTAATATACTCAACATTTGATGAAGAACCTCAAAATCATGCAAAGGTATCACAAATGGTTTTAGAAAGAGCAAAGAGAATGGTTGAACAAGGAAAAGATGTTGTTATACTATTAGACAGTTTAACTAGACTTTCTAGAGCATATAACTTAACTATTACACCAACTGGTAGAACATTATCAGGTGGATTAGATCCAGGAGCATTAATTATGCCTAAGAAGTTCTTTGGAGCTGCAAGAAATATTGAAGAAGGTGGAAGTTTAACTATTTTAGCAACTGCTTTAGTAGATACTGGATCTAGAATGGATGATATGATATTCGAAGAGTTTAAGGGAACTGGAAACATGGAAGTTCATTTAGATAGAAAACTACAGGAAAGAAGAATTTTCCCTGCTATTGATATATACAAATCTGGTACAAGAAAAGAAGATTTAATTTTATCAGAGGAAGAAAAAGAAGTTGCATACTCAATAAGAAGAGTTATGTATAGAGATGGAAATGTAGAAAATGTTACTGAAAAGTTAATAAATATGCTTTCAAAAACTAAGAATAATAAAGAATTTATAAACATTTTCAGCAAAAGTGAAATAGAAAAAAGATAGA
Organism: Bacillota bacterium; assembly: GCA_023445445.1. Taxonomy (GTDB): domain Bacteria; phylum Bacillota; class Clostridia; order Clostridiales; family Clostridiaceae; genus Clostridium. Next base: position 22,884 of record JAEXLD010000046.1, on the reverse strand, counting down.
AAGGTAGCTGTAAAACAGCTCCAAATTAAAAATGAAGAATGTAAAATTAATTTTACACTCTTCATTATTCATTTTTCATTGTGCGATAGCACACTTAAAATTCTTTAACTACTAACTTATCAGCTAAGTTAACTATATTTTGTTTAGAATATAGTGATGATAACTTAGAAAGGTTAGCTCTCATTTCTTCTAATTCCTTAGGATTAGATATTAATTTATCTATAATAAGATTTATTTCTAATAAGTTGTCTATATTTATTGCATATCCATTAGAAGTTAGAAAATCAACATTTTGAGTTTCTTGCCCAGGAATAGCAAAAGGTATTAACATAGGAAGATGCTTGTTAATTGCTTCAGTAACAGTTAATCCACCAGGTTTACTTATTATCAAATCTGAATATTCCATTAAATAATTTATATCTCTAGAAAATCCTAATATATGAAGTTTTTTGTTTTTTATAGAATGACTATATTCCTTCAATAGGTTATCTTTAAGCTTTTGATTTTTACCACAAACTACAGTTATTCTCAATTTATGTGGGTTATTCAATAATTCTTTTAATACATAAGAGATATTTTTTAATCCCATGCTTCCACTCATTAGGAGTATATTAAAATAATCATCATTCTTAGTAGAATGAATATCTAATACATTATCAAAGAATTCATCTTTAACTGGAATACCATAAGAAAAAATTCTACTAGAGTCAATTCCTCTATTTGAAAGATCTATTCTAGTATTTTCACTAGCGGTAATATAAGCATCTATACTTTTATCTATATATGTAGCATGAGCTTTAAAGTCTGTTACAACTACTATTACTGGTATATCTAAGCCACTCCTTTTAAGGCTCCCCATAATGCTAACTGCAAAAGGATGAGTAAGTAAAATTATATCTGGCTTTGTTAATTCAATCATTCTATTAATTTTTCTTTTAGTTATTGAAAATACAAATGATAAAAGCTTATTAGTAAAACTTGCATCAGTTAACTTATAAGCAAATCCATAAGTTTTAGGGAAAAAAGAAGCAGATACTTCATATCCTGTAATAAATAATTTAGTTAAAATTTTACTGTTTTTCTTTAAAAAATCATGAGTTACTACTTCATATCCAGACTTTTCAAAAGTAGTTGAAATTGATTTTGCTGCTTGATTATGACCTTCACCTGTGGAAGTTGTTAGTATTAAAATTTTCTTCATAAATAACACTCGCTTTTCTAAATAACATAATAAATATAAAATTATACCAATATAAATATTATAATATAAATATTATTGTTAAAAGTAAAAAAATAAAAATTCTAAGATAAAATTAAGAAAATTATATGAGATCTTAAATTTGTTATAAAAATGAACATATAAGATATGTATTATTTAATTTTATTACATAAAAAGAAAAAATGGGAAAGATATTATCTTTCCCAGAATTTCTATTTGTTAAGATTGAATCTCTTATTGAATTTGTCAACTCTTCCGCCGACATCAATAATTTTTTGCTTACCAGTGAAGAATGGGTGGCATTTAGAGCATATTTCTACTTTAAGTTCATCTTTAACAGAACCAGTTGTAAAAGTATTTCCACATGCACACTTAACTACAGCTTCGTGATTGTATTTTGGATGTATGCCTTCTCTCATTTTTTTCACCTCTTTCAAATACTAAAATAACTACTAGAGTATATCATAGCTTAATATTATGGTCAAGAATATACATAATAAAAATATTTTTGATTACTTATAGAAATAAAAATGCTATAATCTATGTATCTAATGTAAAGGAGACATAAATATGAGCAAGTTATATTTTAGATATGGAGCTATGAACTCAGGAAAATCAACACACCTTATGCAAGTAGCATATAACTACGAAGAAAGAGGAATGAAAGTTATATTAATTAAACCTTTTAGAGATACTAAAGGTGGTGAAAGGCTAGTTTCAAGACTTGGCGTAGAAAGAAAAGTAGATTTTGTTATTTATGAGGAAGACGATATATTAGAAAAGGTAAAGAAGTACAAAGAAATAAATGGTAATATAGATTGTATTTTAGTAGATGAAGCACAATTCTTAAAGTCAAGACAAATAGATAATTTATTTGAAATAGCTGTGGTATTAGATATACCTGTAATTTGTTATGGACTTAGAACAGATTTTAGAATGCAAGGCTTCGAAGGAAGTACAAGATTACTATTATTATCACATAGCATAGAAGAAATGAAGACTATATGCAAGTGCGGGAAAAAAGCTGTATTAAATGGAAGAAAAATTAATAACAAGTTTGTCTTTGAAGGTGAACAAGTAGCAATAGATAATGTAGATAACGTTGAGTATGAATCCTTATGTGGACACTGTTATTTTAAATATAAAAATAATTTATATTAGAAAGAGTGGTAGAATGAAAAAGTGTGAAGTAGGAGGCCAAGCTGTAATTGAAGGGGTTATGATGAGAGGAAGCAAAGGCCAAGCTACTGCGATTAGAAAACCTGATGGAAAAATAGAAATAGATATGAAAAAAATAATTCCAATAACTAAAAGATATAAGTTTTTAAATATTCCATTTATAAGAGGAATATTTGTACTTATTGATTCATTAGTTACAGGAATTAATACGTTGAATTATTCTGCTTCTTTTTTTGAAGAAGATGAGGAAGAAGAATCAAAGTTTGAACTTTGGTTAAAAAATAAATTTGGAGATAAGAGCAATGATTTGATAGTAGGTGGCACTATGCTTTTATCCTTTGTATTAGCTATTGGATTGTTTGTAGCATTACCTACAGGTATAGCTTCTTTATTTGGAGCACTTAATTTAAATGCAGTATTATTAAACCTAATTGAGGCTATAATTAGAATGGGAATTTTACTAATATATATGTACTCTATTAGTAAAATGGAAGATATTTATAGAGTTTTTCAATATCATGGAGCTGAACATAAATCAATTTTTTGTTATGAAGCAGGAGAAGAATTAACAGTAGAAAATGTTAGGAAATTCACTAGATTCCATCCAAGATGTGGAACTAATTTCCTTTTTCTTATTATGTTTGTTAGTATAATAATATTTAGCTTTACTGGATGGGGAGGATTTTTCCAAAGACTTTTATTAAGAATAGTATTAATTCCAATAGTTTCAGGAATAACTTATGAGCTAATAAGATGGCTTGGTAAAAGTGAGAATATATTATCTAAAATTATAGCTTATCCTGGATTAAAGCTTCAAGAACTTACCACTAAGGAGCCTGATGATGAGCAATTGGAGGTTGCAATAGCAGCCCTTATGACTGCAGAAGGAATAAAAGTAAAAGAAAAAACTATAGGTGAACTTTTGGAAATTGGTTCTAAAGAGCTAAAGGAACAAAATATAGATACTTATATGTTAGATGCACAATTATTATTAGGTATGGTATTAGGAAAGGATAAGATATATCTTATTACTAATAGGGAAAAAGAAGTTTCCGATAAAGATGAAAAAGAATATATAGAATTAATTAAAAAAAGAAGTAGAAAGATGCCTATAAAGTATATTTTGGGAGAAACTGAATTCATGGGAATTGACTTTGATGTTGAAGAAGGAGTTTTAATCCCAAGAGGTGATACAGAAATACTTGTAGAAGAAATACTTTCTATTATTGATGAGGATGATGAAATAAATCTTTGTGATCTTTGCTCAGGCAGTGGAGCTATTGGGATAGCTTTAGCAATGAATAGAAAAAATATAAAAGTAGATGAAATTGATAACTTTGATATCCCAGAAAAGGTTACTAAAAGTAATATAGTTAAACATGCTTTAGAAAATAGAGTTAAGTTTATAAAAAGCAATTTATTAGAGGAAGTTATTAAAGAAGGTAAAAAGTACGATGTTATTGTATCTAATCCACCATATATAAAAGCTTGCGAAATAGAGAATTTAATGGATGATGTTAAACTTTATGAGCCTCACACGGCTTTAGATGGAGGAGAAGATGGATTAATATTTTACAGAAGAATTATTGAGGAAAGTAAGCTTACTTTAAATGAAAATGGAATTTTAGCCTTTGAAATTGGTCACGATCAAGGATTAGATGTAAGAATACTAATGGAAGAGGCAGGATTTTCAAATGTAAAACTAGTAAAAGATTTAGCAGGGCTAGACAGAGTTTTACTGGGATACTTTAAATGTTGATAAAGTTCTCCCTTTTATGATATAATAGGGAGATGTAAAAAAATAAAGTACGGAGTGATATTTATGTTATTAGATAAATTAGCATTTATAGAAAATAAATATGATGAATTATCTGTAAAGATATCAGATCCTTCAATTATGGCTAATCAAAACGAATGGAGAAAGCTATGTAAGGAGCATGCTGATTTAGAGATTATTGTTACAGCTTATAGAGAATATAGAAAAGTTATAGATGATTTAGAAGCTAATAAGGAAATGTTAGCAGAAGAAAATGATAAAGAAATGAAAGAAATGCTTTCTGAAGAAATTTCAATGCTAACTGAAAGAGAATCAGAATTAGAAAAGCATATTCAAATACTATTATTACCTAAGGATCCTAACGATGAAAAGAACGTATTTGTGGAAATAAGAGCAGGTGCAGGTGGAGATGAAGCTGCTTTATTTGCAGCTAATCTTTTTAGAATGTATACAAGATATGCAGAAACTCAAAGATGGTCAGTTGAACTTATGAGTGCAAATGAAACTGATATAGGTGGTTTTAAAGAAGTAGTATTTATGATTAAGGGATCTGGAGCATATTCTAAACTTAAGTATGAAAGTGGAGTACATAGAGTACAAAGAGTTCCAGACACAGAATCAAGCGGTAGAATTCATACATCTACTGCAACTGTTGCAGTATTACCAGAAGTTGATGACGTGGAAATAGAAATTAATGAAAAAGATTTAAGAATAGATGTTTATAGATCTTCAGGTAATGGAGGACAATGTGTTAATACAACAGATTCAGCGGTAAGAATTACTCATATTCCATCTGGTCTTGTTGTTGCTTGTCAAGATGAAAAATCACAATTAAAAAATAAAGAAAAAGCTATGAAGGTTTTAAGATCTAGACTATATGAGGCTGCAGAGGCAGAGAGAAATGCTGGTATAGCAGAAGATAGAAAGAGCCAAGTAGGTTCAGGGGATAGAAGTGAAAGAATAAGAACATACAACTATCCACAAGGTAGAGTAACAGATCATAGAATAGGCTTAACACTTTATAAATTAGAATCATTTTTAAATGGTGATATTGAAGAAGTAATAAATGCATTAATTACGGCTGATCAAGCTGAAAAGATGAAACAAATGGGTAATACAGACGGTATTTAATAAGAAAAGCCTTGCATTTTTAAATGTGAGGCTTTTAAAGTAGGTGGGTTAATGAAGATATTAAAGGCCTTGAAAAAGGAAAAAAAGCAAGAAAAGCACTTTTTTATTTTTATGATAATACTTTTTTTAATTCTTCCTTTAATAGCTTTTTTATCGCAAATAAAATCAATATTTCTATGGCTATATCTAGGAGTTTTAGAACTTTTAATAGTTATAGCATGTATAAATAAATTGAATTATCATAACTTAAAATTTTCTTGTAATAACAATAAACTTAAGTTTAAAAGTGGATTATTTTTCAAAGAGTCCGTTATACTATGTGATAAAGTTGCTGTAGTTCATACAGATAAAGACAAGGAAGAAATGGATATAATAATTATAAGTACAGTAAGATTCAGAAATAAATATTTAAAGCCAGTTTCTAAAGGCTTTTTGAAAAAATATCCAGAAGCATTAGAAGAATACATAAAAGCTAAAAAAATAAATCCTGAAGAAATTTATTATTTTCAGATAATAAGAAGGGGAGCTTTAAAAAAATATATGCTACTAGATGTCATATATAAGAATTGTGTAAGAGCAACCTACACTTCTTCAGCTATAGAAAATATAAAAATAGCTAGGGAACAAATAGAACTATAATAAATGTAATGTGAAAGAAGGAGTCTTTTTTGGAAACAAAGATAGGTATTATTAACGATGTTAATAAAGATATTGAATACATAAAGGAAGCAGCTGACATAATATATAAGGGAGGAATTGTTGCATTTCCTACAGAAACTGTATATGGACTTGGAGCCAATGCTTTAAATGAAGATGCTGTGGATAAGATATTTAAAGCGAAAGGAAGACCACAAGATAATCCATTAATAGTTCATGTAGCTTCTAAAAATATTGATAAATTAGTCAAAGAAGTTCCAGAAGTGGCAAAAAAACTTATAGAGAGATTTTGGCCAGGTCCTCTAACAGTGATTTTAAATAAAAAAGATATTATACCAAACAGAACTAGTGCTAACTTAGAATCTGTTGGTATAAGGATGCCAAATAATGAAATTGCATTGAAGTTAATAGAACTTTCAGGGTGTCCAATTGCAGCACCATCTGCTAACATTTCAGGAAGACCTAGTCCAACAGATGTAGAAAGATGTATTGAAGATTTAGATGGAAAAGTAGATTGTATTATTGGCTGGAAAAAAAGTGATGTTGGAGTAGAATCAACTATAGTTGATTGTACAGTAATGCCACCAGTAGTATTAAGACCAGGTGGAATAACATTAGAAATGCTTAGAGAAGTTTGCAAAGACATTAATATAGATAAAGCTATACAAGGAAGACCTGATGCAAATTTAAAGCCAAAAGCACCTGGAATGAAGTATAGACATTATGCTCCAAAGGCGAAATTGCAAATAATAAAGGGAAATAAAGAAAAAACTATTGAAAAAATTAATGAAATAGTACAAAATTATATAGATAATCAAAAAAAGGTTGCAATTTTATCAACAGAAGAAATTTCTAGTAGATTTCCTTTAGGAGAGATAATTTCCTTAGGAAGTGAAAAAAATCTATACGAGGTAGCAAGAAACTTATTTGAGGCTCTTAGAAAGTGTGATGATTTAAAGGTAGATTTTATTTTATGCGAAGCATTTGAAGAAAAAGGAGTTGGCCTTGCTATAATGAATAGATTAAATAAAGCAGCAGGCTTTAACATATTGGAAGTATAATTAGGGAGGGAGGGGGAAACCTTCCCCTTTTTTTATAATCTAGGAATTTATAAAATTATACTAATGAAAAATTTTTATAGATTCTTTCCTTTAGGTTTTAAGTATGGTAATAAGATAGTTATTATATAAAGTAATGATACATGATAGCTAATCTTATGGATCATATTTATATAATATTATAGTTGGGAGGAGTAGCAATGAAGAAAATAGCAATTGGCTCTGATCATGGAGGCGTTGAACTTAAGGAAGAAATTAAGAACTTTCTATTAAAAGAAGGGTATGAAGTTAAAGATTTTGGAACTAATTCAAATAGTTCTTGTGATTATCCAGATTATGCATTACCAGTAGCAGAAGCTGTAGTGGCAAAAGAATATGATTTTGGTATCCTAATTTGTGGAACTGGAATAGGCATTGGAATTGCGGCAAATAAAGTACCTGGAATTAGAGCAGCCCTATGTTCAGATACATTTAGTGCACATGCCACAAGAGAGCATAATGATGCCAATATATTGACATTAGGACAAAGAGTAGTTGGACCAGGATTAGCTTTAGATATAGTAAATACCTTTTTAAATACTGAATTTGAAGGTGGAAGACACCAAGATAGAATTAACAAGATTTCAGAAATAGAAAAAAAGTATAACAAATAATATTAAATAATAAAAAAAATTAATGCTATAGGAGGAATTTAAATGAGTAAAGTAACTCAAATTAATCACCCATTAATATTACACAAACTAGCTTTTATTAGAAGTAAGGATACAGGTTCTAAGGATTTTAGAGAATTAGTAGAGGAAGTTTCTATGCTAATGGCATATGAAGTAACTAGAGATTTAAGCACTGAAGAAGTAGAAATAGAAACTCCAATCTGTAAAACTAAATGCAAGATGCTTTCAGGTAAGAAGATGGCAATAGTACCAATATTAAGAGCTGGCTTAGGTATGGTAGATGGTATGTTAAAACTTATACCAGCAGCAAAAGTTGGACATATAGGATTATATAGAGATGAAGAAACTCTTCAACCAGTTGAGTATTTTTGTAAAATGCCTCAAGATATAGCAGAAAGAGATATAATTGTAGTGGATCCTATGCTTGCAACAGGTGGTTCAGCTGCAGATGCAATAACTATGTTAAAGAAAAGAGGAGCTAAGAATTTAAGATTAATGTGCTTAATTGGTTCTCCAGAGGGAATTGAATTTGTACAAAAGCAACATCCAGATGTAGATATTTATGTTGCAGGAATAGATGAGAAATTAAATGAACATGGATATATAGTTCCAGGACTTGGAGATGCAGGAGATAGATTATTCGGAACTAAATAATTTATCTTCAAGGAGTTGTTTAGGCAACTTCAAATATATAGTTAATAGTTTAAAGAAGAAACTCCGATAGGGGTTTTTTCTTTAAGTTAAAAAGTAAGATGTTTGTTTAATTAATACATAATGTGTATAATGAAATTAGATGTATAAGATAATAAATATGAGATTATTAATATGTACAATATATTGGGAGGAACCTTAAATGGAAAAGAAAAAAATAATTACGATATTTGGAACAAGGCCTGAAGCAATAAAAATGGCTCCTTTAGTAAAAGAACTTGAAAAAAGAGAAGGAATTGAATCTAAAGTTTGTGTTACAGCACAACATAGAGAGATGCTAGATCAAGTTTTAGATTTATTTGATATAACACCAGATTTTGACTTAAATATAATGAAAAGCAAACAAACATTAACTGGTATAACTAATAAAGTATTAGAAGGATTAGAGGAAGTTTTTACTAAAGAAAAACCAGATATGATATTAGTTCATGGTGATACAACAACTACTTTTTCAGGAGCTCTTGCAGCCTTTTATCAACAAATAAAAGTAGGTCATGTAGAAGCTGGACTTAGAACTTTTGATAAATATTTTCCTTTCCCAGAAGAAATGAATAGAAAGCTTACAGGATCTCTAGCGGATTTACACTTTGCTCCTACAAAAGGTTCTAAAGCAAATCTTTTAAGAGAAGGTATTAAAGAAAGTGATGTTTTTATAACTGGAAATACTGTTATAGATGCTATGAGTCATACTGTTAAAGAAAACTATAAATTTGAAAATGAATTATTAAATAAAATAGATTTTGAAAATAAAAAGGTAATTATGATAACTGCTCACAGAAGAGAAAACTGGGGAGAAGGAATAGAAAATATATGTGATGCCTTAAATAAAATAGTTGAAGAGAATAATGATGTTGAATTAGTGTATTTAGTTCATCTAAATCCAATAGTAAAAGATGTAGTAACAAAAAAATTAGGAAATAAAGATAGAATACATTTACTTCCACCATTAGATACTAAAGAAACTCATAATTTAATGAATAAATGTTTTATGGTAATGACTGATTCAGGTGGATTACAAGAAGAAGCACCTCACTTAGGAAAACCAGTTCTTGTATTAAGAGACGTTACAGAAAGACCAGAAGCAGTAGAATATGGAACAGTTAAATTAGTTGGAACAGATATAGAAAAAATAGTAAGCGAAGCTAATTCTTTAATAAGAGATAAAGACCAATACCTAAAAATGAGTAAAGCAGCTAATCCATATGGAGATGGATATGCATCAAAAAGAATTGTAGATATTATAGAAAATTATTTTGGAATAAGCAATATAGCCATTAAAGAGTTTATTAGATAATTAAAAAAATAAAATAATTAAGATAATTGGGTTGAATAAAAGGGACAAAGTGGTATAATTTAATTGTGTTAATTATTTGACAATTCATAAGATTAAATTAAAGGAGATGTGAATATGAGGGAAGTTGTAATTGCAAGTGCTGTAAGAACTCCAGTAGGTTCATTTGGTGGTACTTTAAAGGATGTTTCAGCAGCAGATTTAGGCGCTTTAGTTATAAAGGAAGCTGTAAACAGAGCAGGGATAAAAGGCGAATTAGTTGAAGAAGTTTTAATGGGTAATGTAATACAAGCTGGTCTTGGACAAAATGTTGCTAGACAAGCAACTATTAAAGCTGGATTACCTGTAGAAGTTCCAGCTATGACAATTAATATGGTTTGTGGATCAGGACTTAGAACTGTTTCATTAGCAGCTCAAATGATTAAGGCAGGCGATGCTGATATAATCGTTGCTGGAGGAGCAGAAAATATGTCTCAAGCACCATACTTATTAAAGACTTCTAGATGGGGTCAAAGAATGGGCGATGGAAAAATGGTAGATTCAATGCTTAATGATGCATTAATGGATGCTTTTAATAATTATCATATGGGTGTTACTGCAGAAAACATAGCTAAACAATGGAACTTAAGTAGAGAAGAACAAGATGAATTTGCTTTAAATTCTCAATTAAAGGCTGAAGCAGCTATAAAGGCTGGAAAATTCAAAGAAGAAATAGTTCCAGTTTTAATACCTCAAAGAAAAGGTGAACCAAAGGTATTTGATACAGATGAATTCCCAAGATTTGGTGCTACTATAGAAGGCTTAGCAAAATTAAGACCTGCATTTATTAAAGATGGTACTGTAACTGCTGGTAATGCATCAGGAATAAATGATGGAGCTGCAGCATTTGTAGTTATGAGTGCTGAAAAAGCAAAAGAGTTAGGAATTACTCCGTTAGCTAAAATTGTATCTTATGGTCAAAAAGGATTAGATCCAGCAATTATGGGATATGGACCATTCTATGCAACAAAGAAAGCATTAGAAGTGTCAAACTTAAAAATAGAAGATTTAGATTTAATAGAAGCTAATGAAGCCTTTGCAGCTCAAAGTTTAGCTGTTGCAAAAGATTTAAACTTTGATATGAATAAGGTTAATGTAAATGGAGGTGCTATTGCGTTAGGACATCCAGTTGGAGCATCAGGTGCAAGAATATTAGTAACATTACTTCATGAAATGCAAAAGAGAGATGCTAAAAAAGGTTTAGCAACTTTATGTATAGGTGGAGGAATGGGAACTGCACTTATAGTTGAAAGAGAATAGATTTAAGATTTATTTAAATGCCCTCGATTATTCGAGGGCATTTTAAATTTTATGAATTATATATTTTGTTTTAGAGAATAATAAAAATAAATTAAAAATAAAAATGCATAAATTATTAATTAATTATGCATTTTTCAAATAAAAAAATAATTTTTAATTATATAAAGAATACATTTTTTTTATAAAAGTAAGCAAAAATAAAACTAGTAAAAACTAAAAAAAAAATATGAAAATGTTATCAGAGGATGACTGAAAAATAAATTTAAAAATAAATATTCAGAAAAATGAAGGAAAGGGCTAAATTTAAGCTATATTTAAAGATAATAGGAAAAATAATGAATTTACTTAAGCAAAACAGATATAAATTCTTATAATCATGTAAAATTAAGTAATAATCTGTTAAATAAACTTATTTAAGGTTTTCATTAATTATTTTAGAGTAATATAATAACAGGAGTTAGTTAGGAGTGAAGATAAAATGAGTAGAGAAATGAAAAATACTATTTTCAATATGATGAAATATGATTTAATAGCTGGTTTCATTTTTGTACTTATATTATCTCTAGTCTTTAATTTAAAAGTGGCTCTTATATTTTTTCTTGGTTTAATGATTTCTTTAATTAATACTTCCATTAATGGACTAGTTATTGAATATTCCTTGTTAAAGGATAAAAAGATATTATTACCACTAAGTTATGTATTTAGAATAATTGCTATTATTTTAATAGCATTACCATTTTTAAATAATTTAATACAACTTTTATTCTATATTTCAGGATACTTAACCCATTTTTTATTAGTAGTAATTTATTGGTTAAGGAAGGAGAAAGGAAGTGATTAGGTGGAACCACTGAAACCATTATGGTCTTTTAATATTGGACCCATAAAAATTGATATAGTTCCAGAAATAGTTATGCAATGGATAATAATTCTTATTGTTGCAGCTATTGCAATATGGGCAACTAGAAATTTAAAACTTAGACCTAATAAAAAGCAAGTGGTAGTGGAGTATATTTATACTACATTAAAAAATGTAGTTACAGCTAATATGGGAGAAGAATTTTTAGATATTCTTCCTTTCATTGGGAGTCTAGCCACATTCTTATTATTTATGAATTTAACAGGCTTATTTGGACTACCAGTTCCAACAAAAAGTTTTAGTGTAACAGTAGGAATGGCTTTAGTAACTTTCTATATGGTTCAATATTACACCATAAGAAAATACGGATTAAAAAGCTATTTTGGAGGATATACCTTCCCTATTGCAATAATAACACCAATTAATATTTTGGAAAGAATAATGCTTCCAGTTTCATTGGCACTGAGACTATTTGGTAATATACTTGCTGCAACTTTTTTAGTTGAGTTATGTTATGAAGCGTTAGGTCATATAGGATTTATAGCACAACTAGGAATACCAGTACCATTACATGCATACTTTGACGTATTTGATGGTGGTATCCAAACAGTTATATTTATTATGTTAACTATGATAAATATAAAAATGATAGCAGATCACTCAGGTCATACAGAACATTAATCACAAAAAAAGTTTATTATTTTAAATTATAAAAATGTATTTATTTTAAGGAGGATTTTATTATGGAATTATCAATGAGAGCATTAGGAGCAGCAATTGCTGTATTAGTAGGTATAGGAGCAGCCCTTGCAATAGGAAATGCAACAGGAAAGGCTGTTGAAGGAATAGCAAGACAACCAGAAGCTAGTGGAAAAATAACAACTGCATTAATGCTTGGAGCAGCATTCGCAGAAGCAACAGCTATATATGGTTTATTAGTATCAATCCTTTTAATATTTGTTGGAGTAAAATAGTACCTTAGTACTCCAGAAGGGAGGCGATTATATATGTTAATGGAAATAAACCCTAGCACCCTTATTGCGACTATAATAAATTTTATTATACTTTTTGCAGTTATGAAGCACTTCTTCTTTGAAAAAGTTCAAGGCATTATCGATGAGAGAGAAAATCTTATAAACGATAAATTAGATTATGCTGATGAAGAAGCAGAAAAAGCTAGAATGATAGCTATAGAAAATGAAAGAATGTTAAAAAATGCTAGAGAAGAAGGTAAATTAATTACAGAAAGACATAAACAAAAAGCCGAAAAGGTATATGATGAAATAGTTGCTGAAGCACAGCAAGAAGCTAAGATAATTATAGAGAGAGCTAAGGTTGAGATTAATAGAGAAAAAGAAAAAGTTGAAGATAAATTAAAGAGGGAAGCTATAGACTTAGCTATTGAACTTTCTAAAAAAGTTATAGAAAAGAATATTGATGAAGAAAAGAATAGAGAGATTATTGGAGAATTTATTACTAAGGTAGGTAATTCATAATGTATGAATATTTAGACCGTAGGTATGCTCTAGCCTTATATGAGGTAGCAGAAGAAAAAGGTAAAGTTCAACAGTATCTAGATGATTTACATGAAATATGTAATCTTATAGAGACAAATAAAGATTTCTATGAAGTAATCAAGCACCCTCAAATTAGTACGAAAAAGAAAAAGAGGACCTTTATTAATATTTTTAAAGGTCATATAGATGAAGAATTATTATCATTTTTATTAATTCTTATTGAAAAAGATAGAATACTTTACTTAAAAGAAAAATTAGTAGAAATGGAAAAGATAGATCTAGAAAGAAAAAATACTTTAAAGGGTATAGTTAAGACTACAATTCCATTAACTGAAGAAGAGTTTAGTAATCTAATATCGACCTTAGAGGAAAAATATAAAAAGCATGTAATCTTAGAACAAATTATTGATGAAAAAATTCTAGGTGGAATATATGTTAGAGTTAATAATGATGTTATAGATGGAACAGTAAAATCTAAGTTAGATGATCTAAAAGAATTAATGCTTAAAACAGAATAGAGGTGAAGGTATGAATATTAAGCCTGAAGAAATAACTTCCATAATTAAAAGGGAAATAGAAAGATATGAAAAAGAAATAAAAACAGTAGATTCAGGAACCATTATACAAATTGGTGATGGTATAGCTAGAGTTTATGGGTTAGATGATTGTATGGAAGGCGAATTATTAGAGTTTCCAAATAATGTTTTCGGTATGGCATTAAATCTAGAACAAGATAATGTAGGTTGTGTTCTTTTAGGATCAGAAGAAGGCATTAGAGAAGGGGATATAGTAAAAAGAACTAATAAAATAGTTGAAGTTCCTGTTGGAGAAGCTTTACTTGGAAGAGTAGTAAATTCTCTTGGTGAACCTATTGATGGAAAGGGTCCAATAAATAATTCTGGGTATAGACCTATAGAAGTTTCAGCACCTAGTATTATTGACAGAAGTTCTGTAAATGAACCATTACAAACAGGGATAAAGGCAATAGATTCTATGATACCTATTGGAAAGGGCCAAAGAGAACTTATAATAGGTGATAGACAAACAGGGAAAACAGCTATAGCAATAGACGCTATATTAAACCAAAAAGGAAAAGATGTAATTTGTATATATGTTGCTATTGGACAAAAACAATCAACAGTTGCAAATATAGTAAATACTTTAGAGGAATTTGGTGCTTTAGATTATTCAATAGTTGTAAGTGGAACAGCATCAGAATCAGCTCCACTTCAATATTTAGCACCTTATGCAGGCTGTAGTATGGGTGAATACTTTATGCATCAAGGAAAAGATGTACTTATAATATATGATGATCTTTCTAAGCATGCAGTGGCTTATAGAACTATGTCACTTTTACTTAGAAGACCGCCAGGTAGAGAAGCTTATCCTGGAGATGTATTCTATATTCATTCAAGACTTTTAGAAAGAGCTGCAAAGTTATCTAAAGAAAATGGAGGAGGATCATTAACAGCTCTTCCAATAATTGAAACCCTTGCTGGTGATGTAACTGCTTATATACCAACAAATGTTATCTCAATTACAGATGGTCAAATATTCCTAGAATCAGATTTATTCCATTCTGGACAAAGACCTGCAGTTAATGCTGGTATATCTGTATCAAGAGTTGGAGGGAATGCACAAATTAAGGCGATGAAACAAGTTTCAGGAACTTTAAGATTAGAATTAGCTCAATATAGAGAACTTGAATCCTTTGCTCAATTTGGATCAGACTTAGATAAAGATTCTAAGAAAAGATTAGAAAAAGGTAAGAGACTAGTAGAAGTGTTAAAGCAAGATCAATATTCACCTATGGCTGTAGAAAAGCAAATTGCAATTCTTTATGCTGTGGTTAATGATTTGCTATCAGATATTAAAGTTAATGATGTGAGAAAATTTGAAAGAGAACTTTTAGAATATATGGATACTCACAATAGAGATTTATTAAAGAGAATATGTGAAGGCAAAGTTTTAACTGATGAGATAAAGAGAGAATTAGATAACTCTATTGTAGAATTTAAGAAATTATTCTTACAAGATGCATAACTTTATAATGAAAATGAAGAATGTAAAATGAAGAATTGAGGAAAAAACTCCTAAAGGAGTTTTTTTGAACTAAATAATTAAATTAGCTGTCTAAAAGGCAGCTCCAATTCTTTAGGAGGTGGAATCTTGGGATCAGCAGGACTTATAGAAATAAAGAGAAGAATAAAGTCAGTTGAAAGTACAAGAAAAATAACAAAAGCTATGAATGTTGTAGCCACTTCTAAACTTAGAAAAGTAAGGAAAGAATTAAATAGTAGTGAGGATTATTTTAATTTATCTGAAGAGATAGTAAATAAATTAATAGCCTCACTACCAGAAAGTTACGAGAATTCCTTCTTTAATACAAAGTCTAATAACTTAGATAAGTTATATATTGTTATGACTTCAGACACAGGTCTTTGTGGAGGATTTAATGGAAATGTTGTTAATACTCTATATGAGATGATTGATGACAAAGGTTCAGCTAGAATAGTAGTAGTTGGAAGTAAGGGGATTTCCTATGTAAGAAAATATGGTTTTGATACTGTAAAAGAATATATAGAAATTCCAGATCTTCCTACAATTAAAGAGGTAAGGGCTATATATGACGACGCAGTATTTATGTTTAAAAATGGTGAAGTTGGCGAAGTTAATTTAGTATTTACTGAATTTAAATCTCCTATAAAGCAAGAAGTAAAAATTGAAAGATTATTTCCATTAGAAATAGAAAGTGAAAGTTCAGAACAATTCTTAATTGAACCTAGTTTAGAAGAGGTTTTAAATTCTAGTTTAAATATATATTTCAAGAGTAAAATAAGAAGAGCTATGCTACATTCCAAGGTAAGTGAGCAAAGTGCTAGAATGACTGCCATGGACGGAGCAACACAAAATGCCAATGATATCTTACATGCATTAAACCTTAAGTATAATAGAATTAGACAAGGAATGATAACTCAAGAAATATCAGAAATTGTGGGAGGGGCAGAAGCTCAAAAATAGTAAGGAGGTATTACTGTGCCTGGAAAAGTAGGAAAGGTAGTTCAAGTAATTGGACCTGTAGTAGATATAAAATTTGATTCAGATTGTTTACCTAATATCTATAACGAAATTAGAATAGATATGGGTGATAAAGAATTAATTGTTGAAGTTGAACAGCATATGGGTGATGATATAGTTAGAACTATAGCTATGGAATCAACAGATGGATTAAAAAGAGGCATGAAGGCATTAGATATGGGAAGATGTATTTCTGTTCCTGTAGGAAAGGAAGTATTAGGAAGAGTATTTAATGTTCTAGGCCATCCTATTGATAATGCTGGAGACGTAGAAATAAAAGAAATGTACCCAATTCATAGACCAGCACCAAGCTTTAAAGAACAATCATTAGAACCTGAAATGTTTGAAACAGGAATAAAAGTAATAGACCTTTTAGCACCCTATCAAAGAGGGGGTAAAATAGGACTATTTGGTGGAGCTGGAGTTGGAAAGACAGTTTTAATACAAGAATTAATTAATAATATAGCAAAACAACATGGTGGTCTTTCTGTATTTACAGGTGTTGGTGAAAGATCAAGAGAAGGTAATGATTTATACTATGAAATGAAGGAATCAGGAGTTATAGATAAAACTGCCCTAGTATTTGGACAAATGAATGAATCTCCTGGAGCAAGAATGAGAGTTTCATTAACTGGATTAACTATGGCTGAATACTTTAGAGATCAAGGTCAAGACGTATTATTATTTATAGATAATATTTTTAGATTTACACAAGCTGGTTCTGAAGTATCTGCTTTACTTGGAAGAATACCTTCAGCTGTTGGTTACCAACCTACTCTAGCAACTGAAATGGGAGCACTTCAAGAAAGAATTACATCAACAAAGAATGGATCTATAACATCAGTTCAAGCAGTATATGTTCCAGCTGATGACTTAACTGACCCAGCACCAGCTACAACATTTACCCACCTTGATGCAACAACAGTTTTATCAAGAAGTATTGCAGAGCTTGGTATATATCCAGCTGTAGATCCTCTTGAATCTAATTCAAGGATACTAGATCCAAGAGTAGTAGGTAGAGAGCATTATGATATTGCTACTGAAGTTAAAAATATACTTGAAAGATATAAGGAATTACAAGATATAATTGCAATTTTAGGTGTTGATGAATTATCTGATGATGATAAGAAAGTAGTTGCAAGAGCTAGAAGAGTTCAAAGATTCTTATCTCAACCATTTACTGTTGCAGAACAATTTACAGGAATGCAAGGAAGATATGTTCCAGTAAAAGAAACAGTAAGAGGGTTCAAAGAAATATTAGAAGGTAAATATGATAATTTACCAGAATCAGCATTCCTTTTTGCAGGAAGTATAGAAGAAGTTATAGAAAAAGCTAAAGCCTTAGAATAGGGGATATGGTTATGAGTAATATTTTTAAAATAACTATTGTTTCTCCAGGAAAAAGTTTATTAGAATTTGAAGGAGAAGCATTAATTACATCTACTATTGATGGACAGATTGAATTTAAAGCTAATCATGCTCCTGCAATTATTAGTACAATTCCAACAACTACTACCATAATAAATGGGTCAAGTAAGATTAATCTCTTTACATCATCTGGAATAGTATATATAAAGGATAATGAACTTAAGTTTTGTTGTGACTCATCAGAAGTATCATCAGATATTGATAGACAAAGAGCTTTACAATCAAAAGAAAGAGCTGAAAAAAGGTTAGAGGAAAAGAAAAATATTGATATAGAAAGAGCTAAGAGAGCATTAGCAAGAGCAAATGCAAGAATTAAGACTTTAGATATTAATAACTAAGTTAATTAATAAATAGGAGCTGGTTATATAGCTCCTATTTGACTTTATACAAAAAAGTCTCCTTAGAAACTCCGTAAGGAGTTTTTTTTATTAAAATTTTTAAGTATTGACAATTAATCACAAATTTCAACTAATTTTATATATTATAATATGAAAAATATTTTTGAATAAAAAGAAAAAAACTGGACAATAATCATAAAAGAAAGGTAGGGGGATTTATGAAGAAATATTTAAAGATACTGCCTATATTAACCTTTGTTTTATTAATTATTAGTACAGTTCCAGTAAAATCTGAACTAATTTCAGATGATTTTTATTTTTTAGAAGATAAGCTTATTAACTATGGGACTTTTAAAGAAAATGGAGTTAGATTAGAGTATATTACAAAAATTAATATAGAAGACGAGATACTTAGATTAAAAAATATTTTTGAAAAACAATATAACGAAAAAATAAATATTGATAGAAATACTATTTCTATAAATGAAGATTATAGAGAAATTAAAATAATAGTATGGAAGGATAAAGAAGATACAAAAGTCCAAATCACTTATATAAATAAGAAGAGTGATATCACTAACAACCAAATAAAGAAAGAATTAGAACAAATGCGAAAATTTCCAGCTAAAAATATAAAATATTTTGAATTTGTAAAGGTAAAAATAATAGAGGAAGAGAAGCAGAATATTTTAGATATACTAAGGAGCAATATAGATGAAAAAACTCTAGAAGAACTAGATATTTTAAATGGAAAAGTTTCAAAGGGAAAATTAATGGATGGAAGTAAAATTAATTTTTCTTTTATGACATATGATGAAGAAAAATATTTAGTTATAGGAACACCAGTGATATTCATAACATACTAACAATATATAATGGAGGATAATATGGAAAAAATTATAGTTGAAGGTGGTAATAAACTAAGGGGTGAAGTGAATGTTAGTTTAGCTAAAAATTCTGTTTTGCCTATAATAGTTGCAAGTATCTTAAGTCCAAATGACATAGTTATAAAAAATGCTCCTATGTTAGAAGATGTAGTAGTATTAAATGATTTATTATTAGGTATGAATTGTGATATAGAAAGTAATAAGAATAATAATCTTAAAATAAATACATCTAATTTGGAAAATACTGATATGAATAGTGAATTAATTAGAAAGATGAGAGCTTCTTTTTTAATTATGGGACCAATGCTATCAAGGTTTGGTAAATGTAGAATATCAATGCCTGGAGGATGCAACATAGGTAGTAGGCCTATAGATTTGCATTTAAAAGGTTTTAAACTTTTAGGTGCAGAAGTAGATATGGAACATGGTTATGTAGAGGCTAAAGCAAAAAGATTAAAGGGAAATAGAATATATTTAGACTTCCCATCAGTTGGAGCAACAGAAAATATATTAATGGCAGCTGTTTTAGCAGAAGGAACAACCATTATAGAAAATGCAGCAGAAGAACCAGAAATCTGGGACTTAGCAAACTTTTTGAACTCAATGGGGGCAAAGATTCATGGAGCTGGAATTGGTAAAATTACAGTTGAAGGAGTAGATTCCCTAAAAGGAGTAACTTATAAACCAATTTATGATAGAGTAGAAGCTGGTACATTTATGGTGGCTGCAGCTATAACAAATAGTAAGATCACTATAAATGGTGCAAATGAAGATCATTTAAGGCCAACAATAGAAAAGTTAAAAGAATGTGGAGTTATATTTGAAAATATAAAAGAAGATACTATTTTAGTAGATGGAACAAGAATTAAATCACCTGTAGATATAAAAACATTGCCATATCCAGGATTTCCAACAGATATGCAAGCACAAATGATGGCATTATTGTCAGTTACAAAAGGATCAAGTATTATTACTGAAACTGTATTTGAAAATAGATTTATGCATGTTGCTGAATTAGTTAGAATGGGAGCAAATATAAAAATAGATGGAAGAACAGCTATTATAGAAGGTGTAGGCAATTTAACGGGATGTGATGTTAAAGCAACAGATTTAAGGGCTGGTGCTGCTATGATATTAGCAGGGCTAGTAGCACAAGGAAAGACTGAAATCAGTGAGTTATATCATATAGACAGGGGTTATGTTAATATAGAAGAAAAATTTAGAGGCTTAGGAGCCAATATATATAGAGTTGAAAAATAATTTATCTTAAACAATATTATATTTAAATTTAATATTCTACATTTTTAATTAGAGGCTGTTTTAACAGCCTCTAATTAAATTTAACTTAACATAAAAATTACATAAAGTATATTTCTTCAATTAAAACATATATTTAATTGTATTAATAAAAAGGGAGGTATCATTATGAAAAGAGATATTATTTCTAACGTAGTATCCAGTATTTTAATATTAGTGCTAATGATATTTGTACCAACATTTATAATTAAATCTATACCGGCAAAAGCCAATGATAAAGAAGAAGTATTAGAAACTACAGAGGAAAATAAGGATATAATATTGAAGGGAAAAGAAATTATTAGAGTAAATATTACAAAGGAAAATAGAATAGAGGAAGTTCCTATAGAGGAATATGTTAAGAGTGTTGTTTCGGGGGAAATGCTTGCAACTTTTGATGAGGAAGCTTTAAAGGCACAAGCAATTGCAGCAAGAACATATATTGCTTCCAAAAGGCTTAGGCCCTGTGATATTGCTAATGGTGGAGATGTATGTGATACAACTCATTGTCAAGTATATATAAGTAAGGCTGAAAGATTTGAAAAATGGGGAAGTAATGCAGAGGAATATTGGAATAAAATTTCTAATGCTGTTGATGATACTAAGGGGATGGTATTAACATATAACAAGGAATTAGTTTTATATCCTCAATTCTTTTCTACAAGTTCTGGAATGACAGAGAATGCTGTTGATGTATTTTCAAACTCTGTTCCTTATTTAGTATCTACAGAAAGTAAAGGTGAAGAAATAGCACCAAAATTCCAATCTGATTTCCCTTTTAGTATAAGTGAATTTATAAATAAAATTAATGATAAATATCCAGATGCAAATATTAATGCTGAAAATTTAAAGGATAATATTCAAATATTAAGCAGAAGTGAAGCTGGAGGTGTTAAAGAAATAAGAATAGGTAAAATTAAGGTTAGGGGATTAGATTTTAGATTAGCTTTAGGATTAACTTCTACTAATTTCCAATATGATATAAATGAAAATGAAATAGTATTTAAATGCAAGGGATATGGACATGGAGTAGGAATGAGTCAATGGGGAGCAAATGTTATGGCTAAGAATGGGTCTAATTATAAGGAAATATTAACTCATTATTATACAGGGGTAGATATAACTAAGGCAATATTTAAGGAATAACTTATAAATAGAATATTAATAAGATAAGGTTATCTAAATAACAGATTTATTATGTTGTTATTTAGATAGCCTTATTTTTATGTATTAAAATTTATGAAAATGGCCATTCATATAGAGAGATAATCTCAATGTTGATAATTGTAGAAATTTGGTGTAAACAAATATTCTTTCATTTGTATTAATTTACTATAACAGGCAAGAATACAAGAAGGAGGTGTTGATATGAATAAAAACAAAAAAGATAAGGTAAAAGACTTTTTCAGAAAGGAGGGCTTTTATTTAGTATTATTTCTTTGCTTATGTGTGATTGCCACTGTTGCTGTAGTGACAACCAGAAGAAATAAGTCATTAGAAGAAAGCAATAAAGCACAGAATGAATTTACTTTAAATATTGATGATAAAGAAACTTCAGAAGTGAAAAAGCAAAATGCTGAAAGAGTTGAAGGTAATGGAGATGATAAATTAGCTCAAGATGATAAAAATATAGCTTCTAATGAAGAGGGGGTTGATGTTTCATCAGGAACAAATACTCAAGTTGTATTCTCAAATCCTATAAATGGGGTTATATCAAGAGGATATACATATCCAAAGCCTCAAGCTATGTCTGATGGAACAAGTAGAAATATTAGGGGAATAGATATAAGTGCTGCTTTAGGAACAGAAGTTTTGGCAGCTGCAGTTGGTGAAGTAAAAGAGATATCAACCAAAGTAGAAGAAGGTAATTATGTAGTTATTGCTCATCCAAATGGATTGTATACAAAATACAGCAATTTATCAAATGACATTAGAGTAAATGTTGGTGATAGAGTTACAGAAGAAACTGTTATAGGAACTGTTGGAAGTAGCTCAAAAATATTTACTAATTCAGAGTTTGGAGAACATTTAAATATACAAATTCAAGATTCAGATGGTAAAGATTTAGATCCAACAACTTATTTTACATTTAATGAAGAATAATTAAATGAAATAGTATAAGTAGTTAAAGAACGTAGAATGGAAAATGTAAAATTGTTGATTTTATTTATATTAACTTGCTTAAAGCATATTGATTTTAGATATTCTAATGAGTTTTCACTTCAATTTTACATTTTCATTATTGATTTTGTATTAAGAGTAAATATTTAAGTATATGAGTGAATTTTATTATAAAGGGAGGTAATATTTTTGAAGGATTATATAGAAGAAAGAGTTTTAGAAGTTGCAAAATACATTATTGAATCAAAAGATACAATTAGAAAAACTGCAAAAGTATTTGGAGTAAGTAAAAGTACAATTCATAAAGACATGACAGAAAGATTACCTAAGATAAATCCAACAATAGCCAAGGAAACACATTCAATAT